>JAZKBN010000068.1:29180-50679 GCA_040388605.1 Bacteroidota bacterium
GAAACAGTGATGCTCTCTGTAGTTTCCCCGTTGCTCCAAATATTCCCGCTCGCGGCGCTTGAAGTAAGCGTTACGCTGCCGCCTGTGCAGAAAGTTGTGCTTCCCGATGCGCTGATTGTCGGCGTTGCAGGAATCGGGTTAACCGTTACTGCAACAGCATTGCTTACTGCCGAGGTACATCCGTTGCTGATGGTTTGTACCGAATAGCTGCCCGAAGCTGAAACAGTGATGCTCTCTGTAGTTTCGCCGTTGCTCCAAATATTCCCGCTCGCGGTGCCTGAAGTAAGTGTTACGCTGCCGCCGGTGCAGAAAGAAGTGCTTCCCGATGCGCTGATTACAGGTGTTGCTGCTTGGTTTACTGTAACCACTACCGCCTCGCTTGCCGCCGATGTGCAGCCGTTACTGATGGTTTGCACCGTATAGCTGCCGGGTGCGGTTGCAGTTATGCTTTGCGTTGTTGCCCCGTTGCTCCAGAGGTAAACGTCAGTAACATAGGCGAAAGTAATTTTGCGTATGCGGTAGTTATGCTCATCTGCCACATATACATTGCCTGCAGCATCCAAAGCCAAACCATATGGGTGGTTAAACTTTGCTTCGGCCCCGGTTCCCTCTGCATAACCGTAGGTGCTTCCGGCCAAAGTGCTTACCAGCCCGGAAGGTGTAATTTTGCATATGCGGTGGTTAAGTCGATCTGCCACATATACATTGCCTGCAGCATCCAAAGCCAAACCAAATGGGTAGTAAAACTTTGCTTCGGCCCCGGCTCCCTCGGCATAACCTGGTGTGCTACCTGCCAAAGTGCTTACCAGCCCGGCAGGCGTTATTTTACGGATGCGGTGGTTATAAGCATCCGTCACATACACATTGCCGGCCGCATCAGTAGCCACACCCGATGGGTAGTAAAACTTTGCTTCGGCCCCGGTTCCCTCGGCATAACCTTCTGTGCTTCCTGCCAAAGTACTTACCGCCCCGGCAGGGGTAATTTTGCGGATGCGGTGATTTTCATAATCCGCCACATATACATTGCCGGCAGCATCCGTGGCCACACCGTCGGGGTTTGCAAACTGCGCTGCCGCCCCGTTTCCCTCTGCATAGCCGTAGGTGCTTCCAGCCAAAGTGCTTACCTCACCGGCAGGTGTAATTTTCCGTATACGTTGGTTTTCCATATCTCCAACATATACATTGCCGGCAGCATCAGTGGCCACACCTCGCGGACCAGAAAACTTTGCTGCGGCCCCGGTCCCGTCGGCATAACCTCGTGTGCTTCCAGCCAAAGTGCTTACCAGCCCGGCAGGCGTAATTTTGCGTATGCGGTGGTCATCAAAATCCGCCACATATACATTGCCGGCCGCATCCGTGGCCACACCGGCGGGGTGTTTAAACTGCGCTGCCGCCCCGGTACCCTCTGCATAGCCGATGGTGCTTCCTGCCAATGTGCTTACGGTCGCATCTGCTGAAACCGACGCGGTAAGCATTACGCTACCGCCTGTGCAGAATGTGGTCGGCCCCGAGGCCGTAATTACCGGCGACGGGCAGTCGGCTACGGAACGGCCTGCTGTACCGGATCCGGATGGCCTTTTTGCGGCATGTACGCCGGCTATTAATGTATTGTGCTTCGGCAGGGCATTGGCTGTTGCGCCGGGCGGGGTAACCGTTAAGTTCGGCTCATAACTGCTGCCCACAATTTGGGCAGAGCTGCCGAGCGAGGTGAGTATGCAGGCTATAAAAATTAATAATTTTTTCATGGGTAACCTGTATTGGTTTGACGGAGCCAAAAGTAAGTATTATTCAAAGGTAACTATATAGATATTTACACTGCTCAGGATCTAAACCGAATAGTTGAAATATCAGGCGATTGGGCCAAAATAAGCTGTATTGAATACTGCGACAGCCCTTGCTGCACCAACCATAAATACGATGGCCGGATACTTTGGAGAGCAAACGGGAAGCTGCTCATAGAGCTGCATTATGCCTGCTGATAGTACGTAAATGCAAAAACAAACAGTGTTTCGAACCTGTTACTTACCACATATACTTTCCAGCTTTTTCCTGAATTCTTCGTTAAAGCTCTCATAACTTTCTTTATTTAATAACACATACTCCAATGCTTTCCTGCAATATGATTTATAAAAATTGCACAGGGCAAGCTTGTCGGTTACATACTTATTTCCGGGATCAACTTTAGACGCAGTTAAAAGCATTTCAGAGGCTTTTTCAAGCTTCTCTTTTTCTTCCTTCTTCTCAAATTCATTTAAATAGAGAACTGCTTTATCGCATAACAAACCAACACTTTGAGGATTAATTGCCAAGCCCATATCTATCTGCTTTAAGGCAGCCCGGCTGTCGTTGAACCAACAATAAACCGCACCGAAGCCCTGGTATGCGTTTTCATTATTTGAATCAAGTAACCATGCCTGGTTAAACCTGTACATGGCCGTTCTTACATCCTTCTTTTCAAGGTATTTAAACCCTAATGAATACAGGTGTTCAGATGCAAGCCTGCGCGTACCGTCAGTTTTGAGACATTTAAGAATAAGCTCCTCATCCGCTTCTTTTTGCCCCGGCGTTTTAACGGCGTTGCCATATTTAGGTAGTAGCCTGATATTGGTTTTTGCCTCTTCCTGCCATTCCGCATACGTTATTTGCTGAGCCGAACCAGAGAGTTGCACCACCAATAAAAGCAGTAGCATCAGAATTTGCCTTAAATGATTTATAAAAATACGCATAGGAAAAACCTTAAATGCCCGTGTTTATTATATCATACTCAAATGCACCACTTTCTTAGTCTCGAAAAACTCTTCTTCGAAAAAATCGCTGAGCTCGTAAACGCGGGGCTTGCGGCGCACTTCTGAAAACTCTTCACCTAAAGGGCCGCCCTTCAGGCAGATAATGCCGTTCTTCAGCTTGTGGTTATAATGCTCGTTAATTTTGCCGCGTGCCCAGAATTCCAGGTCTTTTAATGAAGCCACTGCCCTGCTGATTACAAAATCGAAGGTTTCCTCAATTTTCTCGGCACGTTCATTTACAGCGCTTACATTTTTAAGCTCAAGGGCTGCAACTATTTCATTCACAACCTTAATTTTCTTACCAATGCTGTCGGCAAGCATGAACCTGCTATCAGGGAACATGATGGCGAGGGGTATGCCGGGGAAGCCTCCGCCTGTGCCGATATCCAGAATATCGGCGCCCTGCTTAAAGGTAATTACCTTGGCAATGCCCAAAGAATGAAGAATATGGCGCTCTTCAAGACTTTCGATATCCTTGCGGGATATCACGTTTATTTTTGCGTTCCAATCGGCATAAAGTGCAGGCAGGGCATCAAAGAGCTCCATCTGCTTAGAAGTTACACCGGGGAAGTATTTACGAATGAGGTCCAAAAGGGTAAATTAAAGGGTAAGGTAAATAAAGGCAGAACAGTCCGGCAAAAGATAAAAGGACTATAAAAAGTCCTTATTGGCTGCAAAGGTCGGTTAAAAAAGCCTGATTTTGCGGCTTTACTTTTTCTCTGGGGTGCTTACCAGGTTCAGCATACCTGCCATGCGCCCGGCAAGGTTGCGCCTGCTGTACTTTTCGGTTCCTGAATTATCTACTTTCAGTGTACCGGTTTTATACCAGGAGTAATACCTTGTAATATGCTGCTTCAGGGTTTCCTTATCGCTGAAGCCGGATATGAGGCCTGCTGCAGTATCGCGCAGAATGGCAGCAGCATCGCCGTCGGTGGGGCCAATGGCGAGTATAGGGCGTTGAATAGCGAGGTATTCAAATATTTTACCGGTTAAAATACCCCTCGCATTATGCGTATTGTTTACCGAGAGCAGCAAAACCTGGGCCCTGCGCTGCACCTGTATAATTTCAGCATGCGACATATAAGGGTAGAATTTCACCCAGCTTTCGGCATTGTACTGTTTCACGCTGGCTTCAACGGCAGGGTCGGCTTTGCCGTAGAATTTTATTTTAAGGTCGCGTGCAAAAGGCGGATACTCATTGCGAAGCTCCTGTAATGCCTCCCAGAAAACCGGGTGGTTGCGGGCCTTGCCCAACATACCTACATGTACTATCGAGAATTCCTTATCAGGTTCAGGGGCGGCATCTTTAAAGCTGAAATCTGCATCATCGTAACCGTTGGTTATAACAGCTACCGGTTTTACCGTAAGCGATTCATATTCTTCGCGCATGGTATTACCAATTACCACCAGCGCATCGGCCGTGCGCGAAACTTCGCGTTCAAGACGATGGTGCTTTTGGTCGGCCCACTTTTCAAGGTTGAGCTCGCGGTAAAAGTCTATCCTTGTCCACGGGTCGCGAAAATCTGCCAGCCAGGGAATGCCGGTGGCTTTTTTCACCCGCAGGCCAATTAAGTGCATGCTGTGCGGGGGCCCGGTGGTCACCATGGCATCAACCGGGTTATCTTTCAGCCAATTAATTAAATATTTAGATGCAGGGCGAATCCACATCATGCGTGCATCAGGTATAAAGAGGTTGCTTCTTACCCAGAGGGCGAACCTTTCTTTTAGCTTTGGCTTGCGGTTAGGGTCTGAAAAAACCGGGTTTACCCGGCTCTCGTCTTTCTGACCCATGAATTTATTGTAGAGGGCAAACGGCTCTAAAATGGGCAGGCGCAGCACCTGTATGTCTTTAGGAATATCGGCAAGAAGGCCGGGATCCTGTAAATTAAAATCGGGGTTTGATGGGGTAAGTACTATAGGCTCCCAGCCGAAATCTCGGAGATATTTCACCATTTTAAGCCATCGCTGCACGCCGGAGCCTGCGCTCGGGGGCCAGTAATAGGCAACAATAAGCACTTTCTTCATCGGGTTTTTCCATAGCCGGCGTTTCGAAAATGAAGAACCGGTAGTATTACAGTTGAATTGAAAAGGTAAATATTGGCTTTTTTTGGGAAATAGTATCTAATCGGGCAAAGAGGGCCTTCCGGCGCATGTAATTTTTAAAGGCTTTGTATGCGGAACGGAATATAATAAATAAGCATCTGAAGCCATAATGGCAGATTAAAGCGAAATTGAGCCCTAAAAAAATGCCGGCCGAGAGCAATCACATTTCACAGCCCATTTAATAATTTGAATTATTAAAGGAATTTATTAATCAGGCATTCCCGGTTTTGCCCGATATTCTAAAATTCAGTAACTTTACAGTGTTTTATTCCGGGTTCCGGCCGATTTTCGGTTTTTTCTCCCGGCAACGAGCCTGATTTTCATTTAATCATTGTTCCCTATGAGCAACCAATACCCCCTTTTTAAGGCAGCTAAGTTTGCCGGAATATCTGTTTTTGCGGCCATTCTCAGCCTTGCCGGTTTGAATAATGCCTTTGCCACAGGCGGCCCGCAGAAGGGCTTTGCCACCTGCGGATCGCACCATGCTATGGAAGATGAACTTAGGGCACACCCTGAACGCAGGCAGGTGCTTAACGACCTCGAAAATTTTACAGCCGATTACTTGCTCAGGAAAAAAGCAGGCGAAAAATCTGTACTGCAGGATGGTAACCTTACCATACCTGTTGTAGTTCACGTGGTTCATAACTACGGGGCAGAACGCATCAGCATGGCACAGGTAAATGATGCCATACGCATTCTTACCCGTGACTTCAACCGCCAAAACCCCGATACCAACGTGGTTATTCCCCGTTTCAGAGGCATAGAGGGCAACCCGCACTTTACTTTTAAGCTGGCAACCAAAGACCCCAACGGCCAATGTACCAACGGCGTAGTTTACCACGTAGACCCAAACACCGACCGCGCAGGCAATAATGTAAAGCGCAACCGCAGCTGGAATACAAGAAACTACCTCAATATTTGGGTAGCGGAAACAGTTATGTCGGGTACCGATGTTGTAGGTGGCTATGCCTATTACCCCGGCACATTTGCTGCCGGAAATGAAAACGACGGCATTATTGTAACGTGTCACCAATTTGGTAGCATAGGGCAAAGCAGCTCTAACAACTTTTCGGCACGCACGCTTACGCATGAAACCGGGCACTACTTTAACCTGGCCCACACTTTCGGTAACACGAACGGCCCGGGCGTTGCAAGCAACTGTGCCGCTAACGCCGGCGACGGGGTTGACGATACCCCGCAAACCCAAGGTGTTGCAGACCAAAGCTGCCCGCTCAATATGCCCGGCTGCGTTGCCGGTGAAATTGCCAACGTTGAAAATTACATGGATTATGCCAGCTGCGGTAAAATGTTCACCATTGGCCAGGCAGACCGTATGCAGGCAGCTGCAGCGGCAAATGCCAGCGCAAGAAACAACCTTTGGTCGGCTTCAAACCTTGAAGCAACCGGCACAGCCGATGATACCGCTGCAACCTGCCCGCCCAAAGCGGTAATATATGCTCCTGAAACCTTCAGCTGCAGCGGCGCTATTCCCATTACTTTTGTCGGTTATGCCGAAAACACGGTTATTGACACAAGCCTGCACTATTTCTGGACATTTAACGGGGGAGTGCCTGCAACTTCAACCCTCCAAAACCCCAGTATAAATTTCCCCAATGCAGGCCGGTTTACAGTAACCCTGACAGTACGGAATACATTCGGTTCAAACGTGGCAACCGCCACCAACCTTATAAGCGCAGTAGGCGGAACAGCCGGCCTCATAAGTCCCTTTGCCGAATCTTTCGAAGACCCGGATTTCCCGGCAATTTCTGCAACTGAAAGCTTCAGGAACTGGGCTCCGGATCCCCCGGAGTCGTTTGAATCCACTTCTGATGCTGCCTGGACAGGCACACGCTCGCTCATGAACGATATGGCGGCCGGTGCAGCGCTTTCAATAGTGTCGCCTGTTGTTGACCTGTCAACTATACCTGATTCAGCGCTCAGCAGGGTGTACCTGGCGTACCGGGTGGCATGGGCCAAGCGCGTAACCGCTAATAATGATACCCTTGCCTGCTTCTCATCGTCTGATTGCGGACAAACCTGGCGCAGTGTAATGCTGCGCGGTAATAATAACCTGGTTACCTACCATACCCGCCTGCCACTTACCGACGCAACATTTATTCCGGCAGCCAACGACTGGCGCCAGGATTCAATCAGGTACATTATTCAGCCCGATGCGAAGAAAGTCCAATTTAAATTCGTGCATAAAACCCACGGAGGGCACCGCCTGTACCTCGATAATTTCAGGATATACATTAAACCCCTCCCTGTTACCGGCAATGCAGATTTAATGAGCTCAGGCATTTCATTATCTGTGTACCCTAACCCGAGCGACGGTAATGCAAGCCTGCACTTTAAAGGTCTGCCCGGCCAGGCGCTTGTTGCAGAAATTAATGATATGAGCGGAAGAGCAATAGGGCGTTTAAATACCGGCATTCCGCAAAGCGGCGAGTATATTACCAGCCTTGCAGCCATGAACCAAAATCTTGCGCCCGGTATTTATACTGTACATTGCACTATCGGCAGCACGCCGGTTTCAAGGAAAATGGTAATTCTTAAGTAACCGGAATTTAAGGCAATAAAATAAAAGCCCGGAATTTGCACCTCAAAAGGCAGATTCCGGGCTTTTCTGATTGTTCCCGGCAATTTTCTGCTTTATTTACAGGTAATAACTGAGCAGAGCCCGCATTCAGAAACGCATTTCATTTATAAATGGGAGACTTAAATAAGGAATCAATTACATTAAGCATTCCTGTTGTGCTCATTGGCATGCCGGGCTCGGGCAAAACCACCTTGGGGCAATATTTGTCGCAAACATGGAACCTGCCATTTTATGATACCGATGCTGTTATAGAAGCCCGCGAAGGCATGAGTGTGCGCAGCTTTTTCGGCACTTACGGCGAACCTGCTTTCAGGCAAACGGAAACTGATGCTGTTAAACATCTTATTGAAAAAGGTGCTGCCATTATCGCGACAGGCGGCGGACTGCCCTGTTTTAATGCAAACATGGCTCTATTGCTCAGGCACACCTACCCGGTTTTCCTTGATGTACCATTAATCACCATTGCCCATCGGCTTGGCCCCGATGCGGGCCTCATACGGCCGCTTTTTGCAGGCAAAAATCCGGAAGAAATTATAAAAGCCTTAACCGACATGCATGCCCATCGCCTGCCTTATTACCAACAGGCCTTGCTGAGTATTAAAAACCCGCAACCCGACGAGGAAACAGGCAAGTTAATTTTTGAGGAGTATGTTAAATATCTTGCAGGGCAAAAGGGAAAAATCTTAAAAAACTGATATTAAACACCTTAATTCAAACCGGTATATTAAACCTGGTCTTTAATATTTCAGTAAGTTGGCGGGGCAGGTATTGGTGCATGGTGAAGAAAACGGCAGTTACAGTTCCTGATATGCTTAAATAAGTGTCGGGATGTTGTTCAGACACATCTACTCCTTCACGGACAACGGTAAAGGTTTCAGTAAAACCCGGCAGACAGGCCAGTACAACTATTGCTGTTCCTATGAGTATTCCAAAAAAGGAAAGATAGAAATGAGTTCGCCACCAATAATTAAGGCCCTGAACAAACCTAAGCGGAAGGCCGACAACCAGGCAGAGCAAAAGTATAGGCAGCGAAAATATTGCCCCCATTACAGGCTGAAAAACCAGGATGCTTAATAATCCATCAATACCTGATTGGTAATCAAGCAGGGCTAAAGACATGAAAATGCACATGAAAACCACGAATGCGGAAGCCATTTGAATTCCGAAGCCAATAAACTTAAGAAGCTTTCGCATGAAACAATGTAAGGCTTAGAATAACCCGCTGCAAAATTACAAAACCCTAAAGTTTCCTCATTTTTTTAATTCTGCTATTGGAAGATTAAGACAATAAAGCAGCAAAAAGGGCAAACCATGAACCCTGATTCATGGCTTGCCCTTTCGGAATCTGTTAAGCTAAAACGCTACAGTTTACTCAACCCTCAGCTTTTTGCTTACCTGTTGGCTGCCGTTGAATACATAAACATTATAGAGTCCCGGTACAAGGCCGGCAAGGCTGATGGTATGCAGGGCGGTATTTTCTGAAAGGTTTTGATCCATTACCATACGGCCTGTGAGGTCGAAGATTTGCAGCCTGGTATCGCTGCTGCTGTTTATGAGCAGGTTGAGCTCATTGCGGGCAGGGTTAGGATACATGGCCTGCAGCAACATTGCCTGCTTACCGAAATCAACGCTGCGAACTGCCGAATAAACAAAGGCCTCGCTTAAATCTGTTTGTCGCAGGCGGTAATAAACCGTTCCGTTGCTTTTAACTTCATCGAAATCAGTAAAGCTGTAATTATGCAGGCTTAGTGAATTGCCGGCAGCGGCTACTTTACCTATGGCTTCGAATGTTCGCCCGTCGGTACTGCGCTGCACCTCGAAGTAAGCGGCATTTTGCTCGGTGGCTGTGGCCCAGTTGAGCTCAACCGCATTATGGCTGCGTACAGCGTTAAAGCTGAGCAGGGTTACCGGAAGCGGATCAAGGGAATCTCCGCCCAAGGTTATTCGGCTGAATTCCTGCACCGGGTATTCATTGTAGAATGTATTGGTTGAAACAACTGAACCTGCATAGCTTACCCAGCCCGGGTTGGCTGCGTTAAATCCGCTGTCGAGCGAAGCACGGTATAGGCGCCTCAGGTCAGTATCTGTAAACACGTTCTGCTCGGCATCCATATAGGTAAAATACAAGTGAGCATGTTTAGGACCTGAAACAGTAGGGTATAAGTCATAATAGCGTGCAATACTTTTACCTGTTAGGAAACCAACGTTATGCGGCAGGCTTCGGCCGGCAGGCAGGGTTCCCCTGATAATGGTGGTACCGTTACCCAGCGGATTATTTTCAGCATTTATAGTGAGGCCCATACCCGTATTATACAGGTTACCTGCCACAGGGAAATTACGCACTGTACGTATATAGCCCACTACGCGGGAGTTTGTTGAATCTGTTTCAACAACCGTTGAGGTGTCCGAGATGTCAATAACGCCCGTGGTATCGGTAAGCACACCTTTGAGGGTGCTTATATTACCCAGGATGTTCATACGTCCGCGCATAAGTACCGCACCTGATGGCCTGTTCATGTACAGCGATGCCAGCTTATAGTTATCGGCGCTTGCAGAGTCGAAACCCAGTCCGGAGCCGCTCATTGTGCCGGTACCGCCTATATTCAGCACCGATGTTGCAGAACCGATAAGGCCTGTTCCGCCGGTGGCGCTTGTGGCATTCAGCTGCAGGGCATTGCTGCCTATGCCCAGCTTGCCGGTAAGGCTAAGGGTACCGCCAAGCGTTACAGGGCCGCTCATGCTTACCACAGTTGCCGCCTTGGTAATGCTTAAATTCCTGAGCACATTGCTTGTTCCGGGCACAGTTTGCGAAAGCGGTAAGGTATAAGCACCCGTTCCTGTATAGCTCAGGTTAGACGTGGCCGAGCCTGTCAGCCTGTCGTTGCCGGGTGCAAACAGGGTGTTGCCAATGGTTAATGTAAAGCTGTTTATGCTGTGCTTGCCTGTCAGAGAAAGCGCTCCTGAAACCACCAAATCAGTGCTTTGGCGGCTGAAGGATGTTGCATCGCTTAGATTCAGGTTGTTTAAGCGGTTGGTGGTGCCGGGTGTTGTTACATCCATATTCAGGTTGTAATTTTTACCGGAGCCTGTAAGCAGCAACGATGCCGTGGCAGAACCCTGGATCTTGGCAGAACCCAAACGCAGGCTGTCTACGCTAAGCGTATCGGCCAGGCCAAGGTAACCCGATGTTACCGCAACCGTATCGGCAATTACCTTGCTGCCGATGGTCAGGGTATTGGTTCCGGTTGTGTTAATTGTAAGCTTTTTCAGCTGATGTGTGGCTGCAGTACCGCCCGAAAGCTGCAGGTACGTGCCGGCAGCGCCTGAATTGGCGGTTACAAAGCTTGTTGACGAGCCGTAAATTCCGCCGTCGTTGTAAACAACAGGGCCGTCTATAATGGCTGTTTTAGTGCCCCAGTCTATTGTACCGCTTATTAATTTAAGTCCTGTGCCGGGCGTGGCTGCACCGGGACCGTAAGTAAGGCCGGTTACAGGCGTCAGTAAATTGCCGCTGCCTATATCTATGCTCAGGGTTCCGAAACGGCTTGCCCATGAAAGCGGGCCTGCACCGGGTGCATAAGGCGTTAAGCTTATATTTGCCGCATATCTGAGCGTTAAGGAAGAAAGCTTTGCCACATTATCGGCCGCCGTTGCATTGGCCCCGCTGCCGGGGCTCAGGAAGCCGGCTCCGGTTTTAAGCCCGGCAAGGGTAAGACCTTTGCCGTTTATATTAAACACTGAACCGGTGGGTACGTCAAAAGTATCTGCCACGTAAAGGTTATTGCCGGGGGCAAAAGTGGCGCTGCCTGCCATTACAAAATCACCAAGGGCGTTTGTGGAGCCGGGCAAACTTTGGTCGAAGCCGATGCCGGAAATATTGGCAGAGCTGATAAGCAAATCAGAAGTGGCAGAGCCTCTCAGGTAACCATAACCGGGGGTATAAGTTCCGTTCAGGGTTAGGGTTGTATTAGGCGCAATGGCCAAAACACCCTTGCTCAATACCAAATTGCTCACTATTACCGATGTGGCAAAAAGCGCATCAGAAGCCACGCCGTCTTTATTAATAATCAATGAATCAAGGCTGTGCGCTGCAGTGCTTGCCGTGCTGAAGCTTAATGTGCCGTTTACGCCTGCCCCGCCGATTGCCAATACACTGCCTGCCGAGCTGATAATTTTAGAGGTCCCGCTTTGCGTGGCAAGGCCGTTGAGCGCCAGCTTTTTCCCGTTAAGGGCCAAATTGGTATTGTTTATACCAAGGCTGTTACCAATATACAAATTGCTGTTTAAGGTAAGAGCGGCACCCACGCCGCGGGCAACATCCAGGTTGTACAATTGGTTGGTATAGCCCGGTGTTGTGGCATCCATTCTCAGGCTGAAGCTGCCTGAACCGGTAATGTTCATTTTAGAAGCCGGTCCGCCGCTGAAGCTGCCGGTGCCGGTAAAGTTGCCGTATATCTCAAGGGTATTTTCAGCTATAACCAACTTGCCCGTAATATCGGTATTCTGAACCTTCAGGTTACTTCCTAATGTAAGCGTACCTGTTGCGCCCCTGCTTAGCGTAAGCGATTTAAGGGTATGGTTAGCTACGGAGCTTTGATCAAAAGCAAGATTTCCGAACGGACCGGTGCCGCTGATTACCAAATCTGAAAGGTTAGATACCCGCAATGCGCCAGAGCCGCTTACCGAAGCAGAACCGCTGAGCCCAAGGTTAAAGCTGTTTAAATCAAGCACACCGTTATTCAGGGTTAAAGCGCCGCTGAGCGTTATGCTGTTACCCAGCTTTGCCACACCGCCGCTCAGGTTCAGGCTTAAATTCTTAAATGCTGCCGAGCCCGTTTTAAACGGTAATGCCGATACCAGGTTTCCGCTTCCTGTAATATTAAGGCTTGCACCGGTATCTGCCAATAAGAAACCGCCGGCACCGCTGAATTTGCCGAGCGTAAGGGTATTATTTCCGAAATCAACATCGCCGAGGGTGGCAGCCAATGAACCAATATTGAAATCGCCGATAAGGTTCAGGGTTTTGGCAGCACCGTTCATGTTTACATAAGCCATTGAAACGGCTGAACCTGTATTGTTAATGCTGAGGTTTTTTGTAATAGTTACCGAATCAATAAAGCTTCCGCCCTCGGTATTAATTACTGCGCCGTCTTTACTCAATTGCAGGGCATCATTTAAATGCCCGGCAGCGCCAAGGGTTACCGTGTTAAAGCTAAGCCCGGCAGATGAATCATCGAGATCGGCGGCAAGAATTACGGTATCAATAAGGGCGTTCATTGCGCCTGCACCGGTAAGTCTTAAAGCTTTATAGAAATTAGCCCTGGTAAAGGTATTAGGACCAACAACGAAAATTGTTCCGTCGGCAATGGTGGTATCTATGGCCTTCTGCATGGTTTTCAGCGGGAAGGCGGCGCTGCCGTTATTGTTATCGTTGCCGGTGGCAAAATCAACATACAGGCTGTCGGATATTGCGCTGAAGTTAGAGCCCGCGGTGGCATTGGCAATAGCCAAAACCATGCTTGTATTTTGTGCGAAAGCACTCAGCGGCGATGTTGCCGTTATGCTTCCTGAACCGATTAAACTACCGAATCCGCCAAGTGATGTATAAGCAGCGGCTGAGCCTAAATCGCTGAGGATGCGTAAAGATACAGGGTCGCTCACCTGGTCATCGGGCGAGCCCGTGCTGCTGTAATTTAAAACAGGCGTTCCGCTTGTGAATGTGGCGGCAGATGTACCCCTGCTCAGCCTGAAATACCTGAAAGGAGAAACCTTATCAATACCGGCAGGCAAGGTGTATGCCGGGGCAGCCGCATCGAAAACTTCGGCAGTAAAATTATTGGCAGCAGCGCTTGTCTGTGCTGTAAAGCTAAGCGGCCTGTAAGAGCCGGTGGTACCAACCGGGAAGGTATAAGTGGTTGCCGCCACCGCAGAAGTGAGCGTCAGCGGGCCTTTTACATAAGAATCTGCCGAGCCGCCTGAAACACCCGTTGCCGGAACTGTCAGCCTGAAGCCGTTGGTATCCACAAAGCCGTCTGTCAGGGCTAATGTGCTCAGAACCAGGTCAGAGCCAAGCTGCATGGTTTTACCTGCCCCGTTCATGGTTATTGCGGCAACCGGGCTTGCAGCGGCAATGCTTGTGGCATTTTTCAGCACAAGGTTTTTATTCACCACTGCGCCTGTAAATGCAGTTGGTGTAACAGTTGGCGAGGTAAGAATAAGCGTTCCACCCTCGTTCAGCATATCAAGGCCCTCATTAAAGCGGGTTTGAATAACAGTAGTTGTTATGTGTGTTCCGCCGCCGGTCTGGCTGACATACACGGTATCGAAATTGGCCTGGAATCCGGGCGCGGCAGATATATCGTAGCCTGAATTCAGCCAGCCGTTATAGTCTAATAAAGTTGAACCTGCGGCGGCACGGGTGTTAACGGTGGTTTGGTCAACAGCACCCCAGTAATTGCCGCTTGCTTCAACCAAAGTATTGGCATTTTGAAGCTTAATTACCGGTACGCTTGCATTGTTGCCGAAGTTGTTATTAGAAAGCCTTAAGCCGTTAGATGTAAAAACACCCGGTGTGGCATAGCCGCTTATAACACGCTGAAAATAACACAGGGCCGATGCCGTAGTGCATGCGCTTATTGTATTATTGGTAATGGTAACATGGCCCATGGTTTCGGCATTGTTATTATTTACCTGTATTACAATTGGGTAGCCTGTAAATGTTTGGTCAATGGTGTTAATATCCCCGTTTGTGCCTACAGCCAAATTACCTGAATTGCTTATGGTATTATTCCTGATTGTGGTTGTATTAGGCTCCTGCATAAACAGGGCACGACCTTTCACATTATCGAACAGGCATTGGTCAACGGTAATAAATATGTTGGGGCCTTTGTTGGCTTTATCGGCAATTACGCCGCCGGCATTGGTTTGCAGCATATTGCTGCTGCTGTTCATTATGCTGTCGGCGGTCATTGTTACTGTAATGTTGGCCGAAACCTTATCACTTATATGTACGCCGTAATCGGCGCTGTCTATGCGGAGGCGGGTAATATTGTAAAAGGCCGCACCGGCTGCATTGCTGTCGGCAGCGGTATAATACCTGTTTTGTACAGATACCCCTGTTCCTATTCTTGCATCAGAACCTATTTTTCCGCCTGTAATACTCAGCGTATCGGAACTTGTGCAGTTAAAGAGCAGGTAGCCTGTGCCGCCTATGGCATTTCCGGCAAAGTACAGGCCGGGAGCGCCGTCGGCCTTATTGGTATCGTAGGCCAGGTGGGCGTTGCCGCTTATGTCAAGGGCCTGGAAGCCGGTCATGTAAGAGCTTGCCTCCGGGTTGCTGAGGTTGCTGTAATTGAAAACAGTATCGTAAGAAACAGTGAATGAGCTGTTGTCGCCGTGCTCAACATTCAGCACACCAATGGCCACCACTGCCAAATCAGGATCGGGAACAGAGGCGTTCAGCGGACCGGCCGGGTACAGCCTGTTGCCCTTAATTTTACCGCTGCCCGCAAGGTTGAAATCGCGGGTATAAACAGGGTTAAAGGCGTTTTCAATGGTGTTATTTGTAATATCGGCATATTGGTTGTTGCGCAAGAGCACACCGCGGCCTTCGTAAGTAACCGTATTGCCAATATAATTATACGGGCCCGAAGGAACGGCCGTAATATGGCTTATAAGGTTACGGGTAATTACATTGCCGGTTGCGGCAGAGGTGCCGGGTCCGTTGAGCTGAATGCCCTGCTGGGTAAGGTCGCGTACAATATTGTTCCTGATATCAAGGCCGGATACAGTATTGGGCCAGGCCGATGCATTGGTGCCTGTGGCAATTCCGCGGGCGGCGGCAAAGCCGTTATCGCCGTCTATGGTAAAGCCGTTTATTTTTACATTATTGGCATTTACAGTAATTACGTTTCCGTCGGTATTGTCTGAAGTGGCCGGGCTTAAAATGGTTTCACCGGAATTGCGTGCCGGGTTGGTACCATGCAGGTTAAGCTTGGCGCCGAGCAGGCTCAGGCTCTTTGTAATTACAATGTCCTCGTTATATTGCCCGGCCGGTATTTTTACAAACCCGGCAGATTTTGTAATGCTCATAGCTTCAGCAATGCTGTTTGCAGGCCCGAAGAGTGTAACGCTGTCGGCGGCAATATCTCCTGAATCAGGCAGGGGTGCGGCAATGTTTATAGCAGAAGCCGAGAATTTCATGGTAAAATTTCTTGCAGGGCCGGTGGTACCGGGTGTAAGATTCAGGGCAACAGGTTGGGTAAGGGTTACATTGTTGGCTGCCAGGTTTCCGTAGCTTCCGCCGGCCAGGTAAACTTTGCCGTAAGGTTCCGCCACTGCCAATGCAGCCGATATAGAGCGCTTAGGCCCCGTGCTGCCCGATACAAATGTAGCCGAGCGACCGGTATAAGAATCGTTACCGGTTACTGGGTTTACATACAGGAAGGGAGGCAGGTTTTGACCTGTAACCGCATTAGCCAATGCGAATGTGGCAGGCAGGCTCGTGAAAAAGCCCGATTTAATGGTTCCGCTAACTGCTGCCGAACCTACGCCGCCTAAATCAGACCAGGCGCCGGCAAGCTGTTCGCCTGCAATGCGCAGTGAATCGGGTTCGTTAATGCCTTCATCGCTGCCATAGCTGAGGGTAACCTGCATGCTGTCAAGCGGGCCGGCCACATCGCGGCTTAAGGTATAATACCTGCCCGACGAAACCCTTGAAAGCGAGGCCGGCAAAGTATAATTGAGCCCGGCTGCCGATGAATCTACCGGTTTCAGGGTATAGAGCGTGGTGGTATCGTTGGCTTGGTCGGCTCTCAGAACAGCGTACCTTTTGCCAATGCCGCTGACACCTATAGGGAAAATAAGTCTGCGCGCCGTACTTACCGAATCATAAACAGCCACCGGGCCGGCAATAAAGCCTGCACGATCACTGCCGTTTAAGCCTGTGCCCGTATCTGCCTTGGCCTTGGCGCGAAGCGTAAACAGGCTGTTGCCCTGCGATTTTATGCTGCCTGCAGCCAGGTTCAGGTATGAGCTTAAAGATACCGGGCCGGTTAATGTAATTACGGCATCGGCGTTATTAAGCTTCAGAGAGTCAAGCATTTCACCATTACCGTCGAGGTTGAATTTTACGGCCTTGGTAAAGTTCTCGTTCGTGCGCGAAGCATAATTGCTGCCCAGCTCAACCACATCCTGGTAAGTTGACGATACAAAGTTCTGAGCCAATGCTAAATTGCTTACTGCCCTTTGCATAGCCTGCGTGCCGCCGGCCAAATAGGTTTTAGCAGAATTTACCTGTACGCCTATTGTATTTAAATCATCATCGGGGTCAGCCTTCAGCCAGGGAGAAATGGCTATTCGGGCAGAAGTATAGCTTGCGTTTGTTAATGAGTTAATAGCCGGCTGCCCGCTTCCCGAATTGTTATAGGTAGCATTAAAGGGCCCGCTCGCCGCTCCCCACCAGTTGCCCGATACATCGGCAAGCTGCGAATTGGTTGCGCCGTCGGCATTCACATTCCTGAAACCGAGATCGTTACCCAGGAAGCTGTTGTATTTTACTACGTTATTAGCCGTTAAGGTTGATGCGTCCCTGTCGAAGAAGTCAATATTATTGGTTCCGTTCAGGCTGCATTGGTTAGCGGTGGCGTTAAAGAATATTGAGCCGTCGCCCTGCTGGAATTGCAGGCCCACCTCGCAATCGCTGATGATGTTGTTGTAAATTTTATGCCCGGTACCTGAAAGCACTATGCCGAAACCATCGCTTTGGTAATTGGATGGCACACAGGCAGATGCAGAGCCCCTGACACCGATTATGTGGTTATAAGCCACCACTATACCTGCAGTAGCGCCGGATGTAGGGCGCTGGTCTATGGCAATACCGGCATTATCGAGACTGCTGGCGGTGCTGCGGTCGCTTTGCGCAATGGTGTTCCTGAGTATGGCTATTGAGCCTGCACCGCTTTCGTTGCCGTTGCCAATCACATCTTTCAGTTCAATACCCCAGCGCTGCGCCCCGGTAGTCTGCAACCTCGACCAAGAGTTCCAGCCCATGTTAATAACGCTGTTGCTTACCGTCACATTTCCGCTGTGCGGCGAAAGCGTGAGGCTGTAGCCGGCATCGCCGTTATTTGTGAGCGTATTGTTGTCGAGCAATATATTCTCAAAAGTTACACCCGCATTTAAATCTATACCTATGAGCGCATTGTAATTCGCAGTAGAGTTCTTAATCACCAGGTTCGTGAGCGAAACGCCGCTGCCCTGGTACATAAAGCCCCTGCCCTGCTGGTTTAAAGCCACCCCGTTTTGCAGCCTTACGCCATTGCTGTCCAGGCTGCAGCTGTCAATTGTCCAGCCTGAGAAACTGGAAGTGTTTACAGGGGCAATACCGTAATTACCGGTGCGGCTTATGGCCATATTGCTCATGTTCAGGTTATGCAGGCTTATAACGCCTGATGTTACAAGTCCGTTATTAAACTCCTCAATCTTGAAGTTTTTCAGGTAAACATCATTTGCGCCGTCGTTAAGTGTAAGGCCCTGTAAGCCCGATGCATTGCCGCTGTTGCCGTCAAGAACAGTGCTGTATTTACCGGCGCCGTTCAGGGTTATGCCCTTAGATAAAATAATTTTCTGGTAAAAATGCCCGGCACCAATGTTAACAGTTCCTGTTTCCCTGGCCAGCGCTATGCCAGTGCCAATATGCCCGTTAGTTGGTACAGTAACCGTATAGGCAAATATGCGTCCGCTGAGTGCCGGGGCCCTTGTGAAAGAGAGCGCAAACAGCTGGCCCATAAACGGAACACAAACTTTTGCCGCCGCAACATTGGTTGTTGCCGTAATATTGTACACCACCCCTGATGCCTGCGCTATCATAAAAGTATCGGGGTGAATAAATACCGCATAGCATACACCCGATGTTGCAGAGCCCGTATTAGAGCTCAATGCCGGCGAAAGCGTAACTGTACCGGCCTGTGCATTCATCAGCAGCCTTTCGCCGGTAAGAAAACCGTGGGCAGGGGCATAAATTTTATCGGTGGTAAGGCTTATGTTGGCTTTGTTGGTAATAAGCACCTGCCCGGTGTTGGCAAGCACTATGTTTGAAACCAACGCTGTTCCGGTGCCGGGGCCCTGTAATACAATGTCTTTATTAACAACTGCCGTTTCGCTGTAATCACCGGCTGCAACAGAAAGGCTGCAACCCTGGCAAAGTGCCGCAATGCCCGCGGTTAAGGTTTTCTTAGCGCCGAAACCCGGGGTTGTGGTGTTTGAAATTCCTGAGTTATTATCATCGCCGTCGGTACGCACATATATGGTACCGGCAGCTTTTTCACCGAGGGCGAAAACGAAACTGCTGCCGTTGCTGCTTATGGCCGTGGTGCTCGTGAGGAACTGGTTGGGGTTAACAAATGAATAAGCAGCTCCCCTGTTGGCCCATGCCCCGGCGTTCAGCTGGGCAATGGTTGTATTGGCAATAGCAGTCAGGTTGGCATCCGGTGTGAGGTATTTAAGCCTTACAGAATCTATGCCTGCGCCGCTGCCTGTTAAATTACCCATTACAGATGGGCTCAGCACATAGTAATTGTTGGCCGAAACCGCCACGGGCGGCGAGGTATAATACCCGCTGAGCGTACTGCCCGGCGATGCAGGGGCAGAAGCCGTATAAGTTGTTGTTGCTCCCTGCCTGATTCCCTTAACTGCGAAAGGGGTGAACTTATCAGACGATACTGAAATGCCGAGCGGGAAAGTAACATTTGCCGGCGCGCCGGTTGTATTCCCTGTTATGGTATAGCTGATTGGCCCGGCTATATATGTGCCGGCAGCCCCTGTTGGCATTACCGAACCGGCAGCCAGAATTATTGAGCCGCCTATAACCGATATTTTCCCGTCGGTAAGCACAAGGCTGTTGGTATTAATATCGCGGCTGGTGGTAACATAATTGCTCCCGGTAGCCCCGGTTTTATTTAAAGTTACAGAACCGAAGCCCGGCGCCACAGTTGGCGTAAAGGCAGAAGCCAGGGTACCTGTAAAGGCAAGTCCTGATGATGCGCTGCCTGAAATGGTTCCTGTTCCGGCCCCTGAAGTATTACTAAGGGTTAATACCGCCGCAGGCGGTAGGTCAAGGGTTGCCCCGGCATCAACGGTAAGCAGGCCCGAGGTCATGGTTACAGAACCCGCTGCCGACTTTATGCCTGAGCCGGTAAGCCTGAGGTCGCCGAGCAGGCTTGTATGGGACAGCATGCTTTGATTTCCTGCCAGGCCATATACTATTTCCGATGCGGCAATGGTTGTAACAGCAGGGCCCGAATTGGAAACCCCGTTGAGTGTAAGCGTGGTGGCTCCTGTTCCTGCAGCTAAGTTTATGGTGCCTGTTCCGCTTACATTGCCGGCAACATTTATATTTTTAATACCCGCGCCCGAACCGTTGGTTAGTATGCCGTTAACAATCAGGGTATTGAAATTAAAATCAGGCGCCTGTGTTGTTGTTCCTATGCTGAAAGTTCCGTTGGCTATGTAGAGGCTGTCGGCTATGTTAATGCTCAGGCCGGGCGTAGTATAGGCGCCAAAGCTTACCGTAGCATTTGTGCCCGTTTTATTGATAATCAGATCGCCTAAATTGGTAATGCTTATAGGTAAAGATATTGTTGGGGAATTGGTGCCCAATATTTCAAGTGCCGATGAAGCAGTAGTTCCTAAAGACCCCGTTACCGCAAAAGCCCCGGTTGAACCTGCTGCCGAACCCGATGTAAGCCTGTTGGCTCCTAATACGAAGTTTCCGCCGGTGGCCACGGTTAATGTACCCTGAACCCATGTATTGCCCTGCAGGGTCTTTGTTCCGGAACTTATGCTGAGGCCAGGGTAATTGGTTCCGTAAACGGTTTGTGTGGTCCCGCCATAAGTAACCAAGGCCGTAGGCAGGGGTACGGGAGAAATAGTTAGATCTGTATTTGTGGTGCTGCCACTTATGGCAAGCCTGTGGGCTACTGTGCTGCCCATATTAAATACCGGCGCACCTGCAAGCCCTGATGTTATTGTAAACGTTTTTACCGTTGCGGAAGGCCCGTAGTTTACTGTGCCGTTTATAGTGGCAACTGCTGCTGCGGTGGTGCAGGCAAGGGTGGTTATGGTACTTGTGGCATCGCCAAAATTCAGGGTAATGCCGGGGTTTACGGTCAGGTTGCCGTTTATAGCGAAAACTTTATAAGAAGCTGAGGCGGCATAATTGCTTACATCAGAAAGCAGGGTTTTGGTTCCGGAGCCGTCGAGCACAAGGTGGAAATATCGGCTCGAAACAGTTGCGCCTTTCACCAAATACATTTCCTGGTCGGCCGATGCATCATAAAAAACAGTGCCGCCCAGTGCTGAGCCGCCTGAAGGTACAGTTGTATTCAGCAGGCGGTTGATGCTGCCGCGCAGGTGAAGCTCGGCGCCCGATGCAGCATTCATTGTAAGGCCGCCTGTAGCTGTTGCCGATGCGCTGTTTAAATCACCTAGCAAAAATGCCGTCTGCCCTGCCTTGGCCCCAAAAGCCAATGTACCGACTAATGATGTTCCGCCGGAAACGGTAAGGGCGTTTGCGCCTGCGCTTGTACCTAAGCTCAAAGTGGAGCCGGTTGCCACCGTACAGGCTACAGCCGTAATGTTGGTTGTGCTGCCGTTGGTTCCGGTAAGTGTTTTAACAGCTGCCCCACTTACAAAAAGCCTTGGGTAATTCGCGCTCGGGAAAACCGACTGCACAGCCGCAAGGTTGTAAGAAACCGAGCAGGATGGGCATGCTGATGCTGAAAGATTGGTTAGCCTGTTTGTTGGTCCGTTAAGAACAAGGCTGTGGTCAAGCAGGTTTAAATCGCTGTCCATTACAACGGTACCGGTAAAGGCGGCATTGTTGAGGCTGCTGTTCAGCGTAAGCGTTTTCTTAACCGCTGTTCCGAAATCAAGGGTTCCGGCAATTACCGCTGCGCTCGTAAACGTGGCTGATGTTGCCGATAATGTTACTAAAATCAGCCAACACTACGCT
>JAZKBN010000068.1:50689-57830 GCA_040388605.1 Bacteroidota bacterium
TGCGCCGGCGGCCACAGTACAAACCTGGGTAACAGCTAAGTTAGCCAATGCGCCTGCATTGGAGGTACCGGTAAGCGTTTTTATTCCGGAACCTGATATGGTCAGGTTTTTATAAGTTAAAGAGGGGAAAACACTTTGCGGGCCCGCAGCATTGTAAGTAACAGTATTACCTGATAGTGAAGTGAGTACGCCGTCGAGCGTATTTACGGCGCTGCCCAGGCTGAGCACATGGCCTGCGAGGCCGCTCATATCAATATTTGCAGCATTAAAAGTGGCTGCCGAGCCAAGGCTTAAAGTACGGGCAGTGGTTCCGCCAAAATGCAAAGTTCCGCCTGATGCCTGGCTGAAAGAGCCGTTCACAGTAAGTGAATTCCCGGCAAGGGTACCTAAAGTTACAATACCGCTTCCAAGGCTCAAATCGCCGAATACCGATGTACCCGCTGCATAAATTGAATAATCAGTGGTAATTGCTGATGCAATGAAATTGGAAGTTGAGGTTGTGCCGGTAAAGTAAGCCCTGCCCGAAGCTGCAATTCCCGATGCTGAGCTTAAAGTAAGCGTATGCCCTGCTGCAATGCTTACCGGGGCAGCAGATGCGCTGAAAGTCATTAAATCTGCAACGGAAATACTACCGCCGGTTGTTTTGGTGGCTGTGCCGGTTCCGCTTACAAGCAGCTTTTGGTAATTAGGGCTTGCAAACATGGTTTGTGCACCATTGGCTGTATAATTAACCGAGCTGCCCGATGCAGCAGTGGTGCTGAAAGTGCCGGCCATTGTGGCAACTCCGCCAATTCCGCTTAGGGTGAGCGAGTGGGCAAGCCCGCTGCCGGTCATATCAAGCGTTGCGCCCGAAGAAACAGTTAATGGCGCAGGTGAAGTTGTCCCGGTTAAGGTAAGCGCATTTGCTCCTGCGTTTCCGAAAGAAAAAGTACCGGCTGTTACGCTTAAACTGTTTAAAGAATAGCCCGAAGCGTTTAAAGTCGCTGAATTGGATGCCATGCTTACAGCCATATTCCAGCCCGCAGGCAGGGTACCGGCAGTTGAAAAAAGCGGTACGGCACGGCTGCTTCCTATGAATGCAATTTTACCGGTTCCTGCTGTTAAGAGCATGCCCGCAACCTGCGGGTTGGCATCCGGGAAAACGCCGTCGGCCGAAGTGTTTATAAGCGCAGCATTGCTGAAGGTGCGTACCTGCCCGTTCAGGTTCAGGGTTGCGCCGGTGGCAACACTTACAACACCTCCGTTAGCCGCAAGGCCGTTGTTTATATTCAGGTAGTTTATGGCAGCGGTGCCGGTATTTATGGTAAGCGTGCATCCTTTCTGCACAAATACGTTTACGCTTCCGCTTAGGTTAGCGCCCAGGTTACCGGTTGGCGTTACCCAAACTCCCGCCTGTCGAATCTGGAAGGTGGCCGGGGCAGATGCCAGGTTTGCCGAAGCAATAAGGCGAATATCGCCGTTGGCTCCTGCGCTGCCGCTTTGGGCAATGGCTTTATTTACAGGCATTAAGCCCCAAAAGCTGAGAATAAGTAAAATGTAGCAGTATATGTTTTTCATCTGACAGTGAATAGCCGGGGTAATATGAATGTAGGGTGGTGTAATGCCAAATACACAGAAGCATTCGTGCCCGAATACTGGTATATGGCATGTTGAAAATCAATAATCATCTGCACAAATCCCCCGGCCTGTGAACAGGCCTGAATACGCCAAAGAGTTAAAAAAGCAGTGCAATAAACGTATTAAGGGTATGCTCGAATTTTTACTGATTTTCGCTGATGAAGCAGCCTGTATAAATTGCGCTAAGGTTGCTGCCACATTGTTGCAAAGGTAGGCAATATAAAGAAACCGCAAGCTTATAAGTAGCTGTTTTTCAGTATTTACAGGCTAAAAAGCTGTTAAAAAAGGGGAACAATATTACATTTAAAACACATACGCCAAAGTGTTTAACCTCTTTCTGCCGCGCAGAGCTTATCTTATACTCCTGTATATAGTTTCATTATTCCGCTTTATGGAACATGCCGGGTATCAGGGCGGATTTTCCGGCACGGGCAACCGCATGATTTAAGTTCAGGGCCAATACAATTCTTACATCCGTTACAATAATTGCCAACAAAAAACCCGCCCTTAGTAAAGAGCGGGTTAAATGTATTGAGAGCGAATTTACTTACGCCGGTATCTGAATGGCCGCCACATCCACATTGGAGTAAGCGCCTTCATTCAGTCTTTTTTGCACGGCTTCAAAAGCGGCAATGGTACGGTCTATATCTTCCTGGGTATGGCCGGCGGTGGGCGTAATACGCAGAATAATGAGACCGCGGGGTATAACCGGGTAAATTACAATGGAGCAGAAAATACCGAAGTTTTCACGCAGGTCATATACCATGCCAATGGCATGGGTATCGTCGCCCGGGATAATAACAGGGGTAACCGGCGAATTAGTGATGCCAATGTTAAAGCCCTTGGCACGCAGGCCGCTTTGCAGTGAATTGGTAATGGTCCACAAATCTGTAAGCAGCTCGGGTTTGGAGCGCAGCAAATTGAGGCGCACCAGCAGGCCGCCTACAATGGGCAGGGGAATGCTCTTGGCAAAAATCTGTGAACGGGTATTATACAGCAGGAAACTGATAACAGCACGTTCGCCGCTTACAAAAGCGCCAATGCTGGCCATGCTTTTGGCAAAAGTGCTGAAGTATAAATCTATGCCGGACTGGCAGCCCTGGTGCTCACCTGTACCTGCGCCGGTAGCGCCCATGGTTCCGAAACCATGCGCATCATCAACCAGCAGGCGGAAGGTATATTTTTCTTTCAGGGCAACTATTTCTTTCAGTTTCCCCTGGTTGCCGCTCATGCCGAAAACACCTTCGGTTATTACCAGTATGCCGCCTCCGGTTTCAGCGGTCAGCTTTTCGGCGCGCTGCAGCTGCTTTTCAAGGCCGGCAATATCGTTATGGGGGTAAACAAAACGCTTGCCCGGGTGCAGGCGCATTCCATCTATTATACAGGCGTGGCTTTCGGCATCATAAACTATGGCATCGTGGCGGCCGGTAAGCGCATCAATAACCGACATAATACCCTGATAACCGTAGTTCAGAAGCATAGTGGCGGGTTTATTTACAAAGGCGCTCAACTCTTCTTCAAGCTGCTCATGCAAATCAGTATTTCCGCTCATCATGCGCGCACCCATTGGGGCGCCCATTCCGTATTTTTCAGCGAAATAGGTATCTGCTTTTCGCACCTCGGGGTGGTTGGCCAAGTCAAGGTAGTTGTTAAGGCTCCAGTTGAGCACTTCTTTACCGCGGAAAATCATGTGCGGCCCTATTTCCCCGCTCAGCTTGGGGAACATGTAATAGCCGTAAGCGAAATGATCGTACTTGCCGAGAGGCCCTTTGTCCTGATGAATCTTATCGAATAAATCCACGCTATAGCGATTAGGGATTAATAGTAAATTTTCTGAATAACCTGCAAAGATAAACACCCCTGCGGTGAAACCAAATACCCCGCCGGGTCGGCAGGCGCGGCGGCGGCAGGTAAGATGCCCTGCAAAGCCCCAATCCCCTGCTTCTTTATTTGATTTAATACTATGCAGGCATTTTAATACATTAAATTATGCCGGTTATGCCTGAAAAAATAAATTGGCCTGAATGTGAACTTTAAGCCCGGAAACATTGTTTCAGGGCTGTTGAACCCACATTAAAGGAACCTAACAATATTTCAGGACGGTATTTTTATTAAAAACCGGCAAATAAAACAACGCATGTTCGCCAATGCCGAATATTCACAGGTATTCGGAACGATATTTTCTCTAATTTTCCGCCCCTGCTGATTGCGGGAACAGAAATTGCGAGCCTGCAAGCCCTTAACAAGGCTGCATTTGTATAACCTGAAATTACACCCCCTCTTATAATTACCCCGAACCAATGAAAATTATTATTCCCATGGCGGGCATGGGTAAGCGCATGCGCCCCCACACCCTTACTGTTCCCAAACCCCTGATTCCCATTGCAGGCAAGCCCATTGTGCAGCGCCTTGTGGAGGATATTGTAAAGGTATGCGGCGAAAAAGTTGATGAAATAGCTTTCATCACCGGCCGTTTCGGTGCCGAGGTTGAAGCCAAGCTTATTGAAATAGCCCAATCGCAGGGCGCTAAAGGCAGCATTTATTACCAGGATAAACCCCTTGGTACCGCGCATGCCATCATGTGCGCCAAAGAAAGCCTTACCGATGAAGTGGTTGTTGCCTTTGCCGATACTCTTTTTAAAGCCGACTTCCGCCTTGATACAGCCCGTGAAAATACCATTTGGGTGCAGCAGGTAGAAGACCCGGCACAGTTCGGCGTTGTTAAAATTAATGATGAAGGCCATATTACCGAATTTGTAGAAAAGCCGGAAACTTTCGTTTCAGACCTGGCCATTATAGGCATTTACTATTTCCGCGACGGAGATAACCTGCGCGACGAGCTGCAATACCTGCTCGATAACGACATTAAGGACAAAGGTGAATTCCAGCTCACCAATGCCCTTGAAAACATGAAAAACAAAGGCGTAACCTTTGTGCCCGGCAAAGTGGTTGAATGGCTTGATTGCGGTAATAAAAACAGCACGGTTTTCACCAACGCCCGCTATCTTGAATTTATTAAAGACGAGCCCCTCATAGATTCTTCTGCCGTACTGCACAATAGTGTTATCATTCAGCCCGTTTATGCAGGACCGGGGGTTCGTATTGAAAACAGCGTGGTAGGGCCAAACGTATCGTTAGGTAAGGGCACGCATGTTACGCACTCAGTGGTGAGCAATTCCATAATACAGGAAAACAGCAAAATCACGCATGCCAACATTACCAACAGCATGGTAGGCAACCATGCAGGCGTAGCCGGCAAACCTGCCGACCTCAGCGTGGGCGATTACAACCAAATAAGTTATTAACAGGCCTTTCAGCGCCCTGTTAATTGAGCAAAAGGCAAGAGCAGCCCGAATTAAATCTTATAATCCGGGCTGCTTTTCGCAAATTTCTTCCTATATTGGGAGTAAAACTTTGGAATTAAAGCAGATTTTACCGGTTTAATACTTTCGTAAACCCTGCCCGGCTTTCAATGCAGCGTTTGTATTTAGCAGGCAAACGCCTAAATTCCGGATTAATGCCTGTTTGGCAGGCAAAGCCTGTTTCCTGCAAATAATTCAGCATGGCATCGGCTAAATTTAAATAGTACTACCGCGGCATCGGTTCTGCCCGACTGCCATGACAGTATGCGTTAAACAGGCATACTTTTCGTAGCTTCTGAATTTATGAAACAAGATTCTGTGGGAATTTTTCAACCGCAATTTTTGCCTTCTCCTGTACAGGCAAAACACGGTTTTAAGGCTTTTTTAAAGGCCTGCTTAATGCCTGCTGCAATAGCATTGCTGCTTATTGCCGGGCAATCGGCCGCTATGGCTCAAAATGCCGCCAAAACAACAAAACCCCTCACCGAAACTGAGCTTCAGACCGAAATATATTTTTCGGACGGAAACCGCTACAGCCTTTTGGAGCAATGGGACAAAGCATTAGACAGCTACCGCCGCGCCATAGACCTTGACCCCGGAAACGCTGCCATACATTATAAAACCGCCGAAGCCCTAAGCCACATGAATCGCCTGCCCGAAGCAAGCGACGAAGCCGAAAAGGCCATGAACCTTGGCCCCAAGCAAGCCTATTATTATGTGCTGTACGCGGGCATACTTGAGCGCCGCGGCGAATACTCGCAGGCTTCCAAAGTTTACAAACGCTTAATAGATAAGGTTCCCGGCAGCGATGACTATTATTTTCCGCTTGCCAATGTGTACCTGATGCAGGGCAAGCTGAACGATGCCATTAAGGTTCTTGACCGTATAGAAAAAACATTCGGCAAAAACCCCGATGTAACACGGCAAAAGCAGCAAATCTGGCTTAAAATGAATAAGCTGGATAAAGCCATTGCAGAAGGCAGGTCGCTTATGGAAGCGTACCCCGATGAGCCCGGTTACAGCGTGGTTTTGGCTGAGCTGCTCTGGAACAACAAACGCCCCGATGAAGCCACCCAAATTTTAAAATCGGCTACAGAAAAGAACCCTGAGAACGGGTACGCCCGTATGCTGCTTTACGAAATCTACAAAAGCCAGGGCAAAGAAAACGAGGCGAACAAAGAAATTGAGCCGGCTTTTCGCAACCCTGAAATTCGTATTGATGAGAAAATCAGGATTCTGGCAACTTTTTTAAAGGGCTTCCAGAATAAGGAAGAAGAGCAAAGGGTTTTCCTATGGTCTAAAATATTAACCGAGGTTCACCCCGAAGAGTACCGCAGCTGGGCCATGTACGGCGATTTCAGCAATATTACCGGCCAAAAGCAGCAGGCACGTACCTATTACCTGAAATCGGCAGATTTGCCGGGCGCCCCGCTGGGCGTTTGGGAGCAGATATTAAAAATTGATATAGACCTTAATGAAACCGACAGCATGCTTAAGCATACTGACCGCGCCCTTGAAAGCTTCCCCACCCAAGGCGTGTTTTGGTTCTATAACGGTCGCTCATTTTTGGTAAAGAAAGATTATGTACGGGCATCGGCATCTATGGAGCAGGCACGCAAGTTTTCGGCCTCTAATCCTGAAATTTTGCTTGAAGTTAACGCCATGCTCGGCGATTGCTATTACCAGCTCAAGCAATACGAGAAAAGTGACGAAGCATACGAAGCCGCTCTTAAGCTCGACCCTAAGAACGATTATGTACTTAATAACTTCAGCTATTACCTGAGCCTGCGTCGTGAAAAGCTTGATAAGGCCAAAACCATGAGCGCCAAGCTTGTGGAGCTTAACCCCGACCAAGCCAATTACCTGGATACATACGGTTGGGTTCTTTACACCCGCGGCGAATATAAAGACGCCAAAAACCTGCTTGAGAAAGCTGCCCAGCTTAGCGGCAGCGGCACAGTAATAGAGCATTACGGCGATGCGCTCTTCCGGGTCGGCGAAAAAGAAAAAGCATACCAGCAATGGAAAAAAGCCAAGGAAGCCGGCGGAGAAGAAAACCCTGAGCAACTGGATAAAAAAATTGCCACGCGCAGCTTACCCGAATAAACCAAACACATCAGGCTGAATTTAAAAGTTCAGCCTGATGTGTTTTACCTGATTAT
>JAZKBN010000068.1:57840-61455 GCA_040388605.1 Bacteroidota bacterium
GGGGATTCTGTTAAATTAATAAAAGACCTTAAAGTGAGAGGTTCTTCGTCTGTTTTAAAAAGAGGAACAGTGGTAAAGAACATAAAACTTACCGACAACGAAGAGGAAGTAGAGGGAAGAGTGGAAAAAGTTCCGGATTCATTAATTACTGCTTTCAAAACAAAAAACGGAAGAATTATTTATGATGGCGCAGGTGTTTTACCTGATTATAAAGATTTCTTCGCGGTTAAACAATAAGGCTAAAGGTGTTTTTAATGTAATCATTACTTAACGCACCCTTCTTAAACATGATATTATGCGTCTGACCGGTCATGTTATTATATTCCTCTTCTTCTTCACTATTATTGCCGGCATTGCAGCAGCGCAAAAAACCAAGGTTGCTAAAAAGGCAAAAACCGGCCTGAAGAAAACAGAAAGGAAGAGCGACCATTTTATTCAGCCCCATCCGGATTTTGGCGACAGCTTTAAAAACTATGTGCCGGCCAAAATTTATTGCTTCCCGGTAAAAAAGAGGCCCTGATTGGTTTTTATTTACCTTCAAATTAACGGGATTAGTATTGTGAGTAAGCCTGAGCCTCAATATTTCACTCCCTGTTATTTATTATTTCAAAGCCACACATTCCGTTGCATTGGCAACAGTTATAAAATCAATATGAGATACACAAGCCTGCTGTTATGCAGCCTGCTGCTGTTTGCAGCCTGTAAGCGGCATGGTAAAAACAATACGGTTGAAACGGGAAAGGAGTCGATAAGGGCAAACAGTAGCGGCTCAGGGTTAAATACAGGAGCAATTACTGAATCCGCTGCCTTTTACCCCGCGCATACCGATTTTAAAGCATTTACAGGCAAAGCCAAATTTCGGTACGACGACGATGAGCAGGGGCTTTCCGCAAGCGCATCTATAAGACTGCTGCCGGACAGCCTGGTATGGATCAGCATTTCGCCGGCCTTGGGCATTGAAGCTGCCCGATGCCTGTTTCGTAAAGATTCTGTATTCATTCTTGACCGCCTGCACCGAAACTGTACCTCTTTCTCATACGATGCACTGGGTCGAATCATTGGCTTCCGACCTGATTTTAATTTTGTACAGGCATTTGTGCTGGGCGAAGACGTTTTAGGCAAAACCGCCGCCGACAATTTTGTTCCCGCACCCGACGGAAGAAAAATGCTGAAGCAACAACGTAATGAGTATATTGCCTACACCTTTCATGATACAGTCAGCCAAATACCTGTTAACTTTATGATGAGCTCGGCAGGCATTGTTGCAGGCACATCGGTGAACCTGAATAACAGCAGGGTTATGCCATGCGGGCCGCGCATGTTGCCTTATAAAAAGGAGATCACTATTGCCGGTAAAAAAGCCGGAGATAACAGCCCCCTGAATATAAGCCTTATAATAGACTTAAGTAAAGCTGAATTTGTTAATACCGTACCTGATTTTCCGTTTGATATACCGGGCGGTTATGAACGAAACAGTTATTAAGCCTAAGAACTTATAAACCATGATCACAGGTGAAATATTATAAAGCAGGTTAACATCTGCCAATCCTGATTGTATTACTTTTATATAATTGCATAATGAAGACCAAAAAAACATTTTTAAGATATTACCTGATTGCTGCCTTGTATTTAACATTGGCGCAAGCCTGCCAACCTATGAATTACGGTTATTACACCTATGGTAATTCGGCACAAAGTTCGGCTTCTAATTACAGTACGGGAGCTTATTACAACCCATCGGCTCCGGGTGAGGTTCGCCTGGCAGATTCATTGGTAGTGGAAGGTGACTCAGTAGCTTACAACGCAGATGCCTCTGCGCAATTACTGCGAGACTCGCTTAAAAGAGCCATGGAGGCCCGTGCGGCCGCAGCAAGGGCGCGAAAGGAAAAGGAAGAAGCAGAGAAAGAAAAACAGCAATTACAGGCAAATACAGTAGGTAATGCCGGAAATTCAGCAATTGATAACAATCAGCAATCTGTGTATGCCCAAGCTAAGAACCAGGTTAGGAACAATATTAAATCAGGTACAGCTGCTTCCGGGCCGGATAATAACTACTACAAACCCCTGCCGGGTGACGGTGAAATTCGGGTTGCCGATTCTGTAATTGTTGATGGCGGGCAGGTTTATAATATTGAAAACTCGCCCAACTACCTGCGAGATTCATTAAAGAGAGCCATGTTGGCCCGCGCCGCCGCTAAACGTGATAAGCACATTATGGACTCAATCCTGGCAAACCCGCAGCTTAAGGAAGAAGACAGGCAATTGAATGGCCTGTCAGGAAACAATTCCGGCAGCAACAGCAAACCGGTTAAGCCGGCAGGTGATTACAGTCAATATAAAGCCTCGGCAAGCCCTTCGGCAGGAAATGAGCGTATGGCTGTGCCGGATATTGATTTTAAGGTAGGATTTGCTGCCTCTAAATTGCTGCCTGTGAAAAACGGAGTAAAGCCCGCTAAAAAGCATTTTAAGTCAAAGTTGAAAAGCTCAAAAAAATGAAACAGCCCGCAGCGGGAAGTAAATGAATAAATTCAGGCCGGATTCATGATTTGCCGGAATTAAAATGCATTCCCGGTTATTAATTATAATTTCGTTTCGGATAGCTTAAGACGCCGGGACTTTTTTGAATCCTTTACAATTAATTGCACAGTTATATGTTATTAAAACTTTTAAATACTATAGGAATACTTGCCGTATTAACCTGTTTGGTATTTACTTCCTGCGGCAGAAAACATTACCGGGCGGCATTTGGTAAACCGGCTTATAGGTATCAAACCGTTATTCAAACGGAGCCTGCAGATAAGCCAGGTAAGGCTTCTGTGGGTACAGCATCCGGTAAAACCTCACCGGGCTTAAGAACTGCCACAATAACAAGCCGGGAAGCCTATGGTCCCGAGGCCTGTAAACCGGCACTTGTATATGGCCTTAAAGACACTTTAGGGCAGGCAGCCCTGGTTGCGTCACTAAAGAGAGAACTCGGCATTTTGCACGATAAGCAGGCAGGCTTTATAAAGCAAATGCGGGCAGGCCTCAGGCTAAGCTCCATGCTTAAGAAATCTAAATATACACCCCCGTTTTTTAACTATACCAACGACGACAGCTACAAAGAACGCAGCCAGTTTATTGCATTTGTACTTTGCCTTTACCTGGGTATAATTGGCATCCACAGATTTTACCTGGGCTATAATATTCAAGGCTTCTTCATGATTTACACTTATGGAGGCGCACTCATTTGGTGGTTTATAGACCTGATAAGAATTGTTTCAGGTGATCTTAAGCCTAACAAGGGCATATATTACGATCTGCTCTAAAGCCGGTATTTTCCTCGGCCTTTACCCGCTGACAAATATTCACTTCCAATATGCATAACGGGCAGAAACAGCTCAGGAGTGGCAGAAAAACATACAATCGGGCCATACAAAAAATGCAGTACCCATCTTAAATTAAAATAAAACAGGTTTTTTAGGTCTTTGAGGCACTTTTTAGGATTTTTTTTCAAAAAAGGCCTGTTCCGGATTTGGAAGGAAATAAAGTTTTCCTACCTTTGCATCCTCTTAACGGAGAAACGGTTTGGTAGTTCAGTTGGTTAGAATGCCGCCCTGTCACGGCGGAGGTCGC
>JAZKBN010000069.1:0-11101 GCA_040388605.1 Bacteroidota bacterium
CCGTAGCATCAGGCGATTATTATGTACAGTCTGTTACATCGGCATGCACGTCGGCGCAAAGCTCAAATACTACTGTAACAGTATATACAAAGCCTAACAAACCGACTATTTACAGTGCTTCTTTAAGTTTTTGTCCCGGAGGAAACGCCACATTATATGCATTTGCGAATGACAAGGCAGAAGTAGGCTACTTTTCAGGAGATTTGGATGATGATGGTTTTATTAACAGCAGCGACAGGGAACAGGCAAGATTCAACAACCCAAAAGGAATGGCTTATGATGCATCGGGGAACCTTTTTGTAGCAGATGCATATAACCACGCAATCAGGAAAATAACCCCTGCCGGCGTGGTAAGCACATTTGCAGGCGGAACAGTCGGTTTCACTAACGGTACAGGAACAGGCGCCAAATTCAATATACCGTTAGATATAGTGATAGATGCGGCAAATAACCTGTATGTGCTTGACCAGAACAACTATGCCATACGTAAAATCACATCAGCAGGCGTGGTGACCACATTTGCAGGAGGCGTGCAAGGCTTTTTAAACGGCACCGGTACAGGCGCTAAATTCGGGGTGCTTGAAAATATAACCATTGATGCTTCGGGCAATATATATGCTGCCGACTATCAGAATCGCAGGATAAGGAAAATAACCTCTGCCGGCGTTGTAAGCACATACGCAGGTACCGGCACAGCTGCCGAAACTTATGGGCCTGCAGCCACATCATCTTTTCTTGCACCCTTTGGCCTGGGCTCAGATGCGGCAGGTAACCTGTACGTAAGCGATAACTATAAAATTAAGAAAATAAGCACCGACGGTACAGTAAGCTTCCTTGCCGGGAGCACTTACGGCTTTGCAGACGGCAATGGCTCGTCAGCCAAATTCTCTGATGTATCTGACATTATTACAGACAATAACAATAACCTGTATGTATCAGATTTATCAAATAAACGTGTTCGGAAAATAACGCCCTCAGGCTTTGTAAGCACATTTGCAGGCGGCTCTAACACTTATTTCAGCTATGCCGAAGGCACATACTTCCGTAATTTAGGCTACATGGCCAGGAATGCTCAAGGTCAGATTCTGATGAGCGACGGAAATAACATAAAAATTGCCACTATTAACACACCTGTTCAAGACTATAAATGGAGCAACGGCGAAACCGGGCAAAGCATTACCGTTTCCGCCGATGCAAATTATACGGTTGAGGCAATCAGCTCTGAAGGCTGCACATCGGTGGTCAGCACAGCTGCTGCGGTAAGCATGATTCAGCTCACCAACCCGGTAATAAGCTCCTCCGCCGGTTTAACCTTATGCGGCACCGACAGCTTAACGCTTACAAGCAATGCCGTAACAGGTAATGTATGGAGCAACGGAAAAACCACGCAGAGCATTCGTGTCGGCGCAACCGGTACTTATTACCTGCGCAACATAATAAGCGCCTGTACTTCATCGGTAACAGACAGTGTTAAAATCACACGCACCCAAACCCGCAGCCCCCTTGTAATAACAGGCCAGGACCTGTTTTGCGAAGGAAGCTCTGCATACCTTTATTCAGAACATATACCCACAGCAACGGTAAGCACTTATGCAGGGTTCGGGGCACCCACCACCGACGGCGATGTAAGTGTGGCATCAATCACAAGGCCTTATGGTTTAACCTACGATGCTTCCGGCAATATGTTTATATCTGACTCCTATTATCATCGCATTCGTAAGATTTCCGCCACAGGGCAGGTCAGCACGTTTGCAGGTTCCGGCAGTTATGGTTCAGCAAACGGCGTAGGCACATCGGCGAGCTTCTATAACCCCGGCAAACTGGCGACAGATGCTGCAGGTAATGTATATGTAGCCGATATAGAAAATTACAAGATCAGGAAAATCACTCCTACAGGCTCGGTTACAACCTTTGCAGGCAGCACACAGGGTACTTTAAACGGAACAGGTACCGCCGCCAAATTCAGTTACATAGTAGGACTGGCATTTGATAACTCAGGCGATTTGTTTGTCTGCGAACCCGGCAACCGTACAATCCGGAAAATAAGCCCGACAGGTGTTGTATCTTCTTTTTTGGGCAGCAATACATTGCCGGGTGGTTCTGTGGACGGCACAGGCGCCGATGTGCGATTTAGTAACCTCAACGCAATATGCTATGATAAAAAGAACTCGGTATTTTACGTAATTGACCAAACAGCAGTGAGGAAAATTACCGCTGCCGGAGTGGTTACAACTATTGCGGGAAGTCAAACTGCGGGAAATATTGATGGTATAGGAACCTCGGCCCGTTTTAAAGATTGCTTTGGCATAACCGTTGACGGTGGCGGCAACATCTACGTATCGCAATTTGACCGGGTACGTAAAATCACCCCTGCCGGCGTGGTTACCACGCTTGCGGGTGTTACGCAGTTTGGCTACACTTCAGTGAACGGGTATGAAAACCAAGCTATGTTCAATCAATTGGTTGATGTGGTTTTCAATGCCAAAGACAGCAGTATTTATGCAGCTGAATATGGTGCCAACCTTATTCGTAAAATTAAAATTGAACCTGAATTTACAGGTTATAACTGGAGCAACGGCAGCCACGATGCAGGTATATTTGTAACTGCCGGCGGCACTTATTACCTGAGTACTTATAACGGTACCTGCACAACAACGAGCACCCCGTATGTTGTAACTATGATTTCGAAACCTGCCAAGCCAACCATTACGGCTTCGGGCCCTCTAAGTATTTGCCCCGGTGAAAGCGTAACGCTTACTGCATCTGCCGGAACCTTTTATTCCTGGAGCAACGGAGTACGTACAAGCAGCATAACAGTAAGTTCTGCGGGTAAATATTCTTTAAGAACATATAACTACTACTGCTATTCCGCTTACAGCGATACTGTAACTGTATCTATAGTGCCGCTTGCAACACCGGTCATAACTGCATCGGGCCCGCTCTCGGTTTGTGAAGGCGGTACTGTTACCCTCAGCTCCCCCGCTGCCGGGGCCTATAAATGGAGCAATAACGCAACAACCCAAAGCATTACTGTTGCCGCCGGGGCAGGCAGCTTTACTGTGAGAACCATTAATGGTGCATGTACCTCCGGCACATCTGCGCCGTCAACGGTAACACTGCTGCCCGTTACAAAACCTGAAATAAGCACCCCGAACGGTACCGTAATTTGCGGAGGCGGCAATATAACCTTAACAGCATCTGCCGCCGATACCTATATCTGGAGCAACGGGGCCTCAACACAGAGCATTACCGTAAGCGCTGCCGGCACATTTTCCGTGCAGACAACCGGGCAGGGCTGCACCAGCCTTGTAAGCAATGCTGTAACGGTAACTTCCGGTGTGCTTGCCACGCCAACCATTACGGCAGACGGTCCGCTTGTGATTTGTGCCGGCAACTATGTAACCCTTACCAGCTCAGCAGATATAAATAACCATTGGAGCAACGGGGCAACGGGTAAGAGCATTACAGTTTCTGCTCCCGGAAACTATACCGTTTATACGGTATCGGGCAGCTGCACGAGCGCAACAAGCAGCGCATCCGCAGTATCATTTGCCCCCGAAGCAGGTCAGGCCGGCGCTGTAACAGGCGCAACAACGGTTACGCAAGGCACAACGGGCAGCTATTCAATTGCCGCAATCAGCAACGCAACGTCATACAACTGGACTTATACAGGCACCGGAGTTACCATAACCGGCAGCGGAACAAGCGTGAGCCTTGCATTTGCCGCTGACGCAGTTTCAGGTATCCTGTCGGTATCAGGCAGCACTACCTGCGGAACCGGGGCTTCAACCGATATGATTATTACTGTAAACCCTGCGGAAACAGGCAGCACCGACCTTGTAATTGCCACAGACCGCAGCCTGAGCGGCACTTACAGCAATGTTATTATAACCGGCACGCCCACAGTTACCCTGGATGGCGATCTTGAAATAACCGGAAATATTGTAGTGCCTGACGGGGTAACCTTCAATACCGGCTGCCACCTTGTTACAGGCAGCGGCAGTTTCACGCTTGAAGCCGGAGGTACATTGAAAATTTGTAATTCAGGCGGCATAGCTCAAACAGGCAATACAGGTTCGGTACGCACAAGCCTGCGTGCTTTCAGCAATGATGCCAATTATGAGTTTAACGGCTCAACGCCGCAGGTTACCGGTTCAGGCATGCCTGAAAGGGTGCGTAACCTCACACTCAGCAATGCGGCAGGGCTTACGCTCAGCAATGCAACATCGGTTGTAAATACGCTTACCCTATCCGCAGGGAACTTTAACCTGAACGGGAATGCGCTTACTCTGCTTTCTTCTAAAACCGTAACAGCCCGCCTGGCTGAAGTACCTGCAGGTGCCGGATTCAGCAATGCTTCGGCCTTTACCGTTCAGCGCCGGCTTGATTCATCGGCTGTACGGAACGAGCTTTCGGGCTTCGGGGCATACTACTGGATGGCGGCAGGCGTAAATAACGCCACCGTTGACTCATGGAATACCATTGCAAATCCTTATGTGTTCACCTCTTACGACGGGGCAAGCAGGTATGGTTCCGTTTGGCTGTATAACAGCAGCAATAATACTGTACCTGTAAACGGGGGCTGGTTTAAGCCTTCGGCGCCAACCATACCGGTTAACCCGGGTACCGGCGCAAGGGTATGGTTCGGAAACGCGTTCTTCGCATCCGGTGCAACCGCATCTTTAACGCAAAGTCCCTTCTACGGCAATTTATCGCTCAATGTAAATTATTGCGAAGGCGGCAACTGCGCCGGCAATACAACAAGCAACGGCTGGAGCCTGGTAGGTAACCCATACGCAAGCAATATAGACTGGAACAGCGCCAACTGGACCAAGACAGATATGGCCAACTCGGTTTACATCTGGCGCCATAAGCAAAACGCTTATTCAAGCTATGTAAACGGTGTGGGCACCATGGGCGGCAGCAACCTGATTGCATCGGGGCAGGGCTTCATGGTAAGGGCGCTTTCTTCATCTGCAAATCTTTCCATAAAGGAAAGTGTTAAAACTGCGGCCACTGTTTCAAGCATTCGTGAAGGCGCTTTAAGCCTGCTTCGCCTGAAAGTACAGGCCGGCGAGCTGTACGATGAAGCAGTAATAGTTGACCGAGAAGGTTCTGAAAGGGCCTTTGAGGCGGCCAACGATGCAGGCAAATACCTGAATCCTAACCTGAACATCTGGGCCGAACCAAGCCTGAACAGCAAACAGGCCATTGCATCTATGATGCCTGTTGCCGGCGATACCGTTGCCCTGCGCCTGAAAAGCAGCAGCAGCCAAACCGCCTTCCTCAACGCCGATGATTTCAGCGATTGGACCGAGCGTTTCAGCATATACGTTCGCGACGACAGGAACGGCAATATGCAGGCCTTAACACCCGGCAGCCGTATTGCTTACCAATTAACCGCAGGGCAGGTTTATAACCTGACACTGGTATTGCAACCGGTATCGGTTACAGGTACAGCAGTAAGAACCGCGCTTACATTAAGCGTTTCTCCTAACCCGAACAGCGGCTCTTTTACGCTGAACGGCAGCAATGAAATGGAATCAGTGCAGATTTTCGATAACCTCGGCAGGCTTGTTCATGCACAAACGCTGAACGGCACTGCAGAAACCTTACAGCTCAATCTTCCAGCAGGCGTATACATGGCTAAAGCAGGTATGAAAAACGGGACAGCTGTAAGCAAGCTGGTAATTGAATAGTGTGATTGCAGCTTATCACAATCGGAATACTTAGTAAAAACCACCTGTGCAATGCGCAGGTGGTTTTTTTATTCACAACCTTCCAAGTCGATTTGCCTGCACTTTACGCCCCTTTTATTCAGCCCGGCAGCTTCAAAAAGGTACCATTGCATGCTTATACCGGCTGTTGAACCCGGCACTTCAGGCAAACGGCATTACATTTTAATTCCTTTTAGAACAATTGACTAACTTGCCGGCCATCGGAAAAACCGTGGCAGGCATTTTCCCGGCTTTTCATATTCATGCATAAAGCCGATAAGAAATGTTAAGTCCAAATAATTCCAAACCGCTGAATTCTGCCCGAAATACAGGTAATACCAAGGCACTCATACAACACCCATTTACCAAAACAATCACCAAAACACACATGCGTAAATTACTTATACCGGTAATTCTGTGCCTCCTGTGGTATATTATACCGGCCGAAGCACAAACCATTTCATCACCGGACAATAACCTGAGCCTGAAATTTGAATTGCAGGCCAACGGTGTACCCACTTATGCGCTTACCTATAAGCAGCGCTCTGTTATTAAAACCAGCAGGCTCGGTATTGAAACCAAGGATGTGCCCTCTTTCCTGGATGGCTTCACTGTTACCAAAACAGAACAAAGCAAGTTTGATGAAACCTGGACCCCGGTTTGGGGCGAGCACAAAACTGTTCGGAACAACTATAATGAACTACTGGTAACGCTCAGCCAAAAAGCGCAGCAGGACCGTTACATTCAAATCCGTTTCAGGCTCTTTAACGACGGGCTAGGCTTCCGGTATGAATTCCCTTTCCAGAAGAACCTGAATTATTTCATTATTAAGGAAGAGCGTACCCAATTCGCCCTTACCGGTGATCACAAAGCCTTCTGGCTTCCCGGCGATTTCGATACACAGGAGTACCACACCACCACTTCATACCTTTCAGAAGTAAGGGCTAAGATGAAGGATGCGGTTACGCCGAACGTATCGCAAACCACGTTCTCGCCAACCGGGCTGCAAACCCCGCTCATGCTTAAAAGCCGCGATGGACTGTATATTAACATCCATGAGGCCGCACTTGTTAATTACAGCTGCATGCACCTGAACCTTGACGACAAAACTTACGTGATGGAATCGGTTTTAACGCCTGATGCTGTTGGTGATAAAGGTTATATGCAGGCCAGCTGCCAAACCCCTTGGAGAACCGTTATAGTGAGCGATAAGGCCGGAGATATACTGATGTCGAAATTGGTTTACAACCTGAACGAGCCCTCAAAAATTAAAGACGTTTCCTGGATTAAGCCCGTGAAATACATAGGCGTTTGGTGGGAGATGATTACCGGCAAAAGCACCTGGGCTTATACCGATGCCGAAAACATACACTTGGGCGAAACCGATTACTCTAAGCTGAAGCCGAACGGCAAGCATGCCGCCAATACCAAACACGTTAAAGAATATATTGATTTCGCATCAAAACATGGTTTCGATGCCGTGCTTGTTGAAGGCTGGAACGAAGGCTGGGAAGACTGGTTCGGCAAAACAAAGGACTATGTTTTCGACTTTGTAACGCCCTACCCTGATTTTAACGTACAGGAATTGCATGCTTATGCAAAATCCAGGAACGTGAAAATTATTATGCACCATGAAACCTCGGGGTCGGTGCGTAATTACGAGCGTCATATTGATACCGCTTATAAATTCATGGTAAACAATGGCTATAATGCCGTTAAAAGCGGTTATGTAGGCGCAATTATCCCACGCGGCGAACACCATTACGGACAGTGGCTGGTAGACCATTATCTCTATTGCATTACCAAAGCGGCAGATTACAAAATTATGGTGAACGCCCACGAAGCCATAAGGCCAACCGGCCTTGCCCGTACCTACCCGAACCTGATTGGAAACGAGGCTGCAAGGGGTACGGAGTATGAAAGCTTCGGCGGCAACCATGTTGACCATACCACCATTCTGCCCTTCACGCGCCTCATAGGCGGACCAATGGATTATACCCCCGGTATTTTCCAGACCCGTATTAATGCCTATAACCCTGATAATAACTCATTTGTGCATTCTACCTTAACGCACCAGCTGGCCCTGTACGTAACCATGTACAGCCCCCTGCAAATGGCCGCAGACTTGCCCGAAACTTATAACAAGTTCCTTGATGCCTTCCAGTTCATAAAAGACGTTGCCGTAGACTGGGACGACAGCAAAGTACTTGAAGCCGAACCCGGCGATTTCATAACCATTGCCCGCAAAGCCAAAGGCAAAAATGAATGGTATATTGGCAGCATCAACGATGAGAATCCGCGTACGGCAAACATTACCTTTGAATACCTGCCTGCCGGAAAGTCTTATGTGGCAACCATTTACGCCGACGGCAAAGACGCTTCTTATGATAAAAACCCGCAAAGCTACAGCATCCGCAAGGTGCAGGTAACCTCTAAGAGTAAGCTGATGCAGACACTGGCATCGGGCGGGGGCTTGGCAATAAGCATTAAGGAAGAAGTTAGCGCAGAAACAAAGAAGCTGCCTAAGCTTTAATTATTCCCATTTTAAAGATTACATTCAACACCCGGGCAGGTTAATTGTCCGGGTGTTTTTTTGTACAGGCTATAAAATTAAATCCGGATATAAATCTTCCCGCGCTTTATTATAAGACACCTGCAAATTTTGCTCAAAGAATATGTTGCCTCCTGTACATTTTAACTGCTTCAAACCATATTACAGATACAAAACCTGCTCCAACGGAAAGACCTGCCTGCGCAGCATTAATGGGCGAAAGGGCAAACAGGTTTCTTACCGACGGCACTAAATAAATGAGCAGGGTCAGTATGGAAGTTATTCCGGTAATATAATACATCAGGGGGTTTTTAAAACCCAGCGCTGTTATAACCGAATCGTAATATGTGCGGCTTACGAATGTAATAAATATATTGGCGCTTATTAAAGTAAGAAACACCATGGAACGCGTTTCTGAATCTGAACAGCCCTGCTGCACGGCCAGGTAATAAACCGATAATGTGCCTAAGGTAACAGCAAGACCCTGCAGCACACAAATGAGCATTTCGCTGCGGCCAAAGAGTGCGGTGTTTACCGGGCGAGGCTTTTGCAGCATCACGTCTTTTTCCATAGGCTCATTTTCGAAAACGATTGAACAGGTTGGGCCCATAACAAGCTCAAGAAAAATAATATGCACCGGCAGGAAAACAGCCGGGTAAACCCAGTTGAGCATGAGCGGCAATATTACCGTCAGAATAATGGGGATGTGTATTGAAATTATATACTGAACAGCTTTTTTAAGGTTAATATAAATACGACGTCCCAATGCAACGGCCTTTACCATGGCTTCAAAATCATCGTTTAAGAGCACAAGACCTGCGGCATCGCGGGCAATTTCGGTACCCTTGTTGCCCATGGCAATGCCAATGTGCGCAGCTTTCAATGCCGGACCGTCGTTAACCCCGTCACCGGTCATGGCTACAACTTCCCCTGCTTCTTTAAGCGCGTTAATTACCCTGAGCTTGGCCTCGGGGAACATGCGTGTAAAAAGATAGGTATCCTGCACGGTTTCACGCAAAGTATTGCTGTCCATTTTCATAATAGCTTCTCCTTCAGCAGCTTTATCAGCCCCTGTAAAACCTACAGATGCTGCCAGGGTGCCTGTGGTTAAAGCATTGTCGCCGGTAATTATTTTTACCTTAATGCCGGCATCGTAAAATGTTTTAAACACCTTCCCGATATTTTTCTTTGGCGGGTCATAGAAAGCAACCATGCCCAGGAAGCTGAAATCAAAATCCTGCTGATTTTCCGGAAAGTTATTTCCTGAAAAACCGGATTCTGCAACCCCTAAAATGCGAAACCCCTTTCCCGCAAGTTCTGCCGAAACTTTATTTACAGCTTCAATTTCTTCATCATTTAGAACAGACACTGCTATAATTGCCTCTAATGCTCCTTTAGCAGCAATATGCCTGATGCCTTGTTTGTCTTCAAATACATGGGTCATCATGGGCGGCCTTCCCCCCAAGGGATATTCATGCACCAACCGGAACGCCGGGCGCTTATCATCTTTAATATTAAGCCCGTAAGCTGCATGCAGGGCTTTTTCCATGGCATCGAAAGGCTCTGGTTCACTGGCCCACATGGCGGCTTCCAGCAGGGCTTTGGCATCGGTATTTATAGCATTGTCGGCAGAAATGGTTTGCCGGGCTTTATGAACATAGAGATTGGCAAGCTCCATCCGGTTTTCGGTTATGGTCCCGGTTTTATCTGTGCATATAACGGTTGCGCTGCCCAGGGTTTCAACCGTTTGGGTTTGCTTAACCAAAATACCTTCTTTAATTAACCGCCATGCGCCTATGGCCATAAAAGTGGTAAATGCTACCGGTATTTCTTCGGGCACTATGCTCATGGCAAGGGTAAGCGCCTTCAGCAGGCTTTCCAACAAATTGCCCGATTCAAAAAAGTGTATTCCCCAAACTATTACCAGCACCGCCAAGCCTCCTATAACCATGTTTCTTACAAACCTGTTTATCTGCAACTGCAAAGGTGTTTTAGGAACTACAATGGCTCCCATGCTTTTGCTGATTAGCCCAAGCCTTGTTTTACTGCCAATAGCAATTACCCTGCACACTGCCAGGCCTGCGGTTACGGCTGTGCCCTGGTAAACCATTAAATCCCCTGAGCCTTCATTTTTACCGACCGGTAAAGATTCCCCGGTCAGTATGGCTTCATTCACAGTAAAATCATGGGCTTCAAGTATTTCCGCATCTGCCGGAATAGTACTGCCTTCTTCGCATTGAATAATGTCGCCCAATACAAGCTCTTCTGCTTTAATATCGAGCTGCCGGTTGTTTCGGTAAACGCGGCAGGTGGGCTGCATAAGCCTGCCAAGCGCTTTCAATGCCGACCTTGATCGGGCGTTTTGGTAAAGCGAAATCCCGGTTACAATTGCAATGGCGCCAATCATAAAAAGGCTGTCGGTTAGCCTACCCATAAGTATATAAATGCCCGATGTTGCCAAAAGCAACAGAGACATTGGCTCTAATGCAAGTTCCTTTAAAAGAGCTATTAGCCTGTTCTCCTCTTTATCATCAGCCTTATTAATGCCGTATTGTTCCCTGGCTTTTAGAACCTCTTTGTCATTCAGGCCACTGAATACTTTATAATTCATTTTAGCATCATTTATAAATGGTAATTTATGGCTAAAAAATTGAACTGCAAGTAGTGAATATGGATTCCTGATTTTTAAATATGAAAGGTATAGTCAACGTATCCTGTTTAATCATAAGAATCAGGTGCAGCTAAGATTGTACCTGATTCTGTTTCAGCTCCTCCCTTTTAAACGCAAAAAGGCCGCCCAAAGGCGGCCTTTCCAAAAGACGTTAAGGAGCTG
>JAZKBN010000070.1:0-19717 GCA_040388605.1 Bacteroidota bacterium
GACTCTTAATTTAATAGTGTTTTAATTAAGCTCCTATGGCACAGCCTTACCTTTGTAGCAGGCAGGTTCAGAAACCGTAATGCATTTAATGCATGAGATTTTTTGACCGGCCTAAACCCGGGCAGCAGAAATTTAATGTCGCCCCATTTACTTTTCATTGTGCCTGAAACCACTATTGGAAGCAATAATTAAATCATTTAACATGTTCGGAAAAATCAAAGGAGGGCTGTTCGGGCCTTTATCAATTACACCCCATTCTATACCGTATGTGATGTCAGTAGTCCTGTTATCAGTAATAACAATGGGTTGCGCGCACCATGCCGAAGAGAAGGGTGAAGAAGTAAAATACCTGGTTACCAGCCCATTGAGGCAGGATACCACGCTGGTTCGTGAATATGTAGGTCAAATACATTCAATTCAGCATATAGAAATGCGGGCCCTTGAAAGAGGGTATCTTCAAAAAGTATTTGTAGACGAAGGAAAGCAGGTTAAAAAGGGGCAGCTCATGTTCCAGATTATGCCGGTATTATACCAGGCCGAGCTGCAAAAGGCCGAGGCTGAAACCCGTTTCGCAGAAATTGAATACATTACAACCAAGCGCCTTGCCGACAGCAACATTGTAGCCGTTAATGAATTAGCAAAAACAGCCGCCATGTACCAAAAGGCCAAGGCCGAGGTTTCGCTCGCACAGGCGCACCTGACCTTTGCCCAGATTCGCGCCCCTTTCGACGGCATAATGGACCATTATTATGTACGTCCCGGCAGCCTGCTTAACGAGGGCGATTTGCTTACCAACCTCTCTGACAACAGCCGCATGTGGGTGTACTTTAACGTACCCGAAGCTGAATACCTTGATTATAAGATGCGTAAACGCCAGGACAGCCTGGAGAAGGTAACGCTCATGATGGCCAACAATAAGCAGTTTGATCACCCCGGTGTGGTTGAAACCATTGAAGCCGACTTTAATAATCAAACAGGTAACATTGCATTCAGGGCCACTTTTCCTAACCCTGAAAACCTGCTCAGGCATGGCGAAACCGGCAATATTCACATTGCCGTTCCCTATAAAAATGCCCTGCTTATACCGCAAAAGGCCACTTTCGAAATTCTTGATAAGAAGTTCGTATTCGTGGTAGATAAAAGCAATGTGGCACACTCCCGCGAAATTACCCTGGCGGCAGAGTTGCCCGACCTTTATATAGTAAAAGACGGCCTTACCGAAAACGACAGGATCTTGCTGGAGGGGCTGCAAAAAGTGCGTGATAAAGATAAAATCACGTATAAGTACGCCGACCCGAAACAGGTATTAACCACTTTAAAGGTATATACCGAATAACCCTCCGAAGCTATGTTTTCTATATTCATTCACCGCCCGGTGTTGGCCATTACGGTTTCACTGGTAATTATCTTCATGGGTATATTGGCCATTAACGGCCTGCCTATATCCCAATTTCCGAACATATCGCCGCCAATGGTAATTGTGCGGGCATCTTACCCGGGCGCAAGCGCCAAGGTGCTTACCGAATCGGTGCTTATTCCAATAGAGCAGGCAGTAAACGGTGTGCCGGGCATGAAGTACATGACCTCTGATGCCACCAGCGCAGGAGAGGCCAACGTACAGGTAGTTTTTAACCTCGGTACCGACCCCGACCAGGCTGTAGTAAACATTAATACCCGCATTGCACAGGTTATTAACCGACTTCCGGTACTGGTTCAACGCGAAGGCATTATTGTGAACCGCATACAGCCCAACATGCTTATGTATGTTAACCTGTACAGTAAAGACAAGAATGCCGATATGAAGTTCCTTTTCAACTTCGCCGGTGTGAACATGCTGCCCGAGCTGCAACGTATTACAGGCATAGGCCAGGCTACTATATTGGGTAGCCGGCAATATGCCATGCGTGTTTGGCTGAAGCCCGACCGCATGCGTGCTTACAATATATCTGCCCAGGAAGTTATGGAAGCCTTGGGAGAGCAAAGCGTAATTGGCTCTCCCGGTCGTATTGGCCGCAGCGACGGCAAGCGCTCAGAGTCCTTAGAGTATGTATTGGCATATAAGGGCCGCTTTAACGAGAAAGCAGAATATGATAATGTTATTCTGCGCGCTAACCCTAACGGTGAAGTATTGCGCCTGAAAGATGTAGCCAATGTAGAGCTCGGCAGCGAGTATTACGACATTTACAGTAACCTGAACGGCTACCCATCTGCTGCAATCATGCTGAAGCAGACCTACGGCAGCAATGCCAGCGATGTTATTAAAAGCGTAAAGGCCAAGCTCGATGAAATGAAAGCCACGCAGTTTCCGCCGGGCATGGAGTACGAGATAAGCTACGACGTATCTAACTTCCTCGATGCATCCATAGATAAGGTATTGCATACCCTGCTTGAAGCATTTATACTGGTAGCCATAGTGGTATTCGTATTCCTCGGCGATTGGAGGAGCACACTTATTCCTACACTTGCCGTTCCGGTATCGCTGGTAGGTGCGTTCATGTTCATGCAAATGTTCGGGCTTACTATTAACATGATTACCCTCTTTGCCCTTGTACTGGCAATCGGTATTGTGGTAGATGATGCCATTGTGGTTGTTGAAGCCGTTCACGCTAAAATGGCCGAGGAGCATGTAAGCCCATATATTGCAGTTAAAAAGGTGCTGGGCGAAATCAGCGGGGCCGTTGTGGCAATTACGCTGCTTATGACTGCCGTGTTTGTTCCCGTGGCATTCATGACAGGTCCGGTTGGTGTATTCTACAGGCAGTTCGCCATCACCATGGCTTCTTCCATTGTGCTTTCAGGTATTGTGGCGCTTACGCTTACCCCGGTGCTCTGCGCTATTATATTAAAAGATACCCATGGCAAACCCAAAAGCAGGAACCCGATTAACTGGTTCCTCGATAAGTTTAACATTGCCTTCGATAAAACCACCGATAAATATGTAAGCCTGCTCAGGCTTATTGTTAACCGGCGGGTAATAACCTTCGGCCTGCTGGGTGCGTTTTGTGTCGGTATTTGGTTTTCCGAGGAAAGCCTGCCTTCCGGCTTTATTCCAAGCGAAGACCAGGGAATGATTTACGCCATTATTCAAACGCCGCCGGGCACTACCCTGGAACGTACAAATGATGTAACCAAGAAGCTGCAGGTGCTTGCCGAAGAAGTGGAAGGCATAAAATCAGTATCTGCGCTATCCGGTTACGAAGTGCTTACAGAAGGTCGTGGTTCCAATGCAGGTACCTGCCTGATTAACCTGAAACCCTGGGATGATCGCAAGCACACCGTTAAAGAGGTTATTCATGAGCTTGAACAAAAGGCGGCGGAAATTCCCGGCGCTAATATAGAGTTCTTTGATCCGCCGGCGGTGCCGGGCTATGGTGCGGCAGGCGGCTTTACCGCCCAATTGCTTGATAAAACCAACACCGGCGATTATAAAAAGCTGGAAAAAGTGCGTAATGAATTCCTGAAGGAGCTCAAAAAACGCCCTGAGCTGAATGGCTTATTCTCTTTCTTCAGCGCAAACTACCCCCAATACGAGCTGGAGATAGATAACGAGCTGGCTATGCAGAAAGGTGTTTCAATTGGTAACGCTATGAGCACGCTTTCTATTCTCATAGGCAGCACATACGAGCAGGGTTTCATTAAATTCCAGCGCTTCTTTAAGGTGTTTGTGCAGGCTTCGCCTGAATACCGCCGACTGCCCGAAGATATTATGAACCTGTACGTTAAAAACGAATACGGTGATATGGTTCCGTTTTCGGCCTTTATGCGCATCAGGAAATCGCAGGGCGCAAACGAAATTAACAGGTACAATATGTACACAACTGCCTCTATTCAAGGCACACCTGCCCCGGGCTACAGCAGCGGCGAAGCCATTGCAGCCATAAGGGATGTTGCAAAACGCACGCTTCCGCGCGGTTATGATATTGACTGGGGCGGCCTGTCAAAAGACGAAGTGGCCCGCGGAAACGAAGCCCTCTATATATTCCTTGTGGTGCTTGGTTTCGTTTACCTGGTACTTGCTGCTCAATATGAAAGCTTTATTCTGCCTTTGGCTGTAGTACTTTCGTTACCTGCCGGCATTTTCGGTTCGTTCTTACTGCTCAGGATGATGGGTATGGCTAACGATATTTATGCCCAGCTGGGTCTTGTAATGCTCGTCGGGCTGCTTGGCAAGAACGCGGTTTTGATTGTTGAATTTGCCATACAACGGCATCAGCAGGGACTAAGTGTTTTAGAAGCGGCAATTGAAGGTGCAAAGGCACGTTTCCGGCCAATTCTTATGACCTCATTCGCATTCATAGCCGGTCTTATTCCGCTGGTTCGTGCATCAGGTCCGGGAGCTATAGGCAATAAGACCATTGGCTCGGCAGCTTTGGGAGGTATGTTGTTCGGAACCATTTTCGGGGTTATAATAGTGCCCGGCCTGTATTACCTGTTTGGTAAGCTGGCCGATGGCAGACAGTTGATTAAAGATGAACACGAAAAGCCGCTTACTGAAGATGTTAAATACGATGAATAAATTAAAGCTGACTTCAGTGTTCCTGGTGTTGGTGCTCATGATTGCCTTCACCTCCTGTAATATACCGCTTTTAGCACCGGCCCTTCCCGGCAGGCAAACGCCCGGGCTGTATGTTAACCGGGCTGCTTCCTCAACCAACAGCGCCACGCTTAACCGTCATACCTTTTTCAAGGATCCCTATCTTGCGGCGCTGATAGATTCTGCCCTGAATAACAACCAGGAGCTGAATGTTACCCGCCAGGAAATAGAAATAGCCCGAAACGAGGCCCGTGCACGCCGAGGCGAATACCTGCCTTTTGTAGGAATAGGTGCTGCCGCCGGGGTTGAAAAAGTCAGTCGATATACAACCGCCGGCGCAGCCGAGGACATATCACAAATAAGGCCGGGACGCGAAACCCCTGAAACTGTTCCAAACCTCCTGGTAGGCCCGTATGCTAACTGGGAGGTAGATATATGGCATAAGCTGCGCAATGCGCAAAAGGCTGCTGTAAACAGGTATTTGGGTACCGTTGAAGGTAAGAACTTCATGGTAACCAACCTGGTATCGGAAATTGCAGAAGCTTACTACGAGCTTTTAGCGCTGGATAACGAGCTTGAAGTACTTAAGCAGAACATACAAATTCAAAGCAATGCCCTTGAAATTGTAAAAGTGGAAAAAGAGGCAACTCGGGTAACAGAATTGGCCGTTCGCCGATTCGAGGCACAGGTGCTTAATACGCGCAGCAGGCAATATGCCATTGAGCAGGAAATAGTGGAAACCGAGAACCATATCAATTTCCTGATTGGTTCTTACCCGCAGCATATTGCCCGCAATGCATCTGTGTTTTCGGCACTGGTGCCCGACAGCCTTATGACCGGAGTACCTTCCCAGCTTCTTGAAAACAGGCCGGATGTAAGGCAGGCCGAGCAGAATCTTGCTGCAAGCAGGCTTGATATTAAATCGGCAAGGGCCAATTTCTACCCTTCCCTTCGTATTACAGCGGCTGTAGGGTTCAATGCTTACAGCCCGGCCTACCTGTTCAGCGCGCCTCAATCACTTATTTATTCATTATTAGGAGAATTAACAGGTCCGCTTGTGAATCGTAATGCAATAAAAGCTAATTACTTAAGCGCGAATGCAAGGCAGCTCCAGGCTTTGTATAATTACCAAAAAACAATTCTTAACGCTTATATAGAAGTAGCTAACCAGGTTTCTAACATCAGTAACCTGGATAAAAGCTATAAAAACAAAGCAAAAGAAGTGGAGGCCCTTACCCGCTCAGTTACCATTTCCAAAGACCTGTTCATTTCTGCCCGTGCAGATTATATGGAGGTTCTCCTTACCCAGCGCGATGCCCTTGAATCAAGGTTCCAGCTGTTGGAAACCAAGGAAAAACAGCTTCATGCCATGGTGCAAATGTACCGCGCTCTTGGTGGTGGCTGGAATTAAGGTATATTGGATTTAATACAGGCCTAAACCGGCCACAGCTTTCAGCTTAAAGCCTCTCGAAAAAATTCGGGGGGCTTTTCTTTTGCTTGTCGCGTCCTAAAAAGGTTGACTCAAACCGAGTCAAGACACACCGCCTAAACGGAAAATAATTTCCTTAACCAAATTCAGGAGAAATTAGAACCGGAATAGATTGAGTTGAAGCTATTTAGCGTAGAACTTCAATAACTGCCCAATATCTGCAATAAGCCGGTTCACATCAGTAGAATCTGTGCCGTCATAAATACCGCGTATGTGGCGTTCTTTATCTATTAGGGCGAAATTCTGGGTATGTACGAAATCTTCTGCGTCGCCTAAGCCCTGGGTTTCGGTCAGGAAATACCCTTTGCGGGCCATATCATAGATTTCAGGTTTTGCACCGGTTACAAATTTCCAGCGGTTCGGGTCTGCATGGCGTTTGTCTGCATATTCTTTAAGAACGGCTACCGAATCTTCTTCCGGATTTACGGTGTGCGAGAGCAACATGAGCTCCGGCGTATTAGGATAGGCAGAATACACCCGTTCAAGCTGCCTGGTCATTTTAGGGCAAATGCCGGGGCAGGTGGTAAAGAAAAAATCAGTAACATAAATTTTGCCTGTAAAATCATGCTCTGAAACCTGTTTACCCAACTGATCTGTAAACTTAAAACCCGGAACGGTATGCCAGGTTTTATTTACGGCAACTGAAGAGCCGGTTTTAATGGTGTCGGCGTGGGCCGGGCCGTAAAAGGGTAAAATGCGGTCAGGTGCTTTAGAGGTAAGCGAATAGTAATAGCCCGCACCAAAAAAAACTGCAACTGCTAAAATTAAACCTACAGAAAGGTAAGGAGCGTATTTCTTCATCTTTAACTACAACAGGCAATGTGCCTGAATGTTCTATGGCGCAACAGGAGCTGCGTAATTTTGGTTACTGATAAATGTTGAATCGGTAAGTGTTTGCAGGAAAGCAATAATGGCAGATTGCTCTTCGTCAGATAAATGCATGTTTACGCTGCCGTCTCTATTTCTCAGCTGCCCGTCAAGCAGAGGCGAATCTGCGGTATGAAAGCGATACTGATTAAACACTTCCTCCAAAGTTTTAAACCTGCCATCGTGCATATAGGGCGAGGTAAGCGTAATATTACGCAGTGAAGGCGTCTTGAATTTGCCAAAGTCTGCGCTGTCGAGGGTAATCCTGAATCGGCCGGTTTCAGTCAAATCGCGTTCAAGGCCTGTGTTACGGGTTTGGAGGCCTATGTTGTGGTAATCGTTGTCAGTAAAAAGCTCCCCGCTGTGGCATTGGCTGCAATTTTGGTTGAACAGGAAATAGCCCTGCAATTCAAACTTTGTAAGCTTATTACCTTTTTCACGCCGAATAAACCTGTCGTAGCGGGAATTGCCTGAAACCATGCTTCTCATAAACTGGGCTAAAGCCCGGCTAAGCTGTTGGCTGTCTATACTATCTGACCCAAATGCATTACGGAACAGGGCAGGGTAGTTTGCACTGCAGTTAAGCCTGGTGATTAGTTCTTTTAAATTGCTTCCCATCTCATCGGGGTGCTGTATGGGCGCAAAACTGAAAGATTCAGGATTTTTAACACCTCCGTCCCAAAAAAGACCTTTGCTGAATGCCAGGTTCATGAGTGCAGGTGCATTCCGCGGATTCAGCTTTCCGCTGATACCGAGACCGCCATTTGGTAAGCCATCAGAAAAAGCCAGCTGCTGGTTGTGGCAGGTTGCGCAGCTTACCTTACCGTTTGCGCTGAGAATAGGATCGTAGAACAGTATTCTGCCCAGCTCAACACCTTCAATGGTAAGCGGGTTATCAGGAGATGTAGGAATACTGTCGTATAAGTTTGTGTATGCCGGCGCTTTGTATGCCTGCGGCTTTCCCGGTCCCGAGCAGGCAAGGGAAAACAGGAGAAAATAAAATATTGCAGGGCCGCAAATCAGCCTAAGGGCAGGGGAGGGCATAAGGCCTGCAATTTCCGAAAAATAAAGGCATGGTGTTTTAATAAGTGCAGAAATGCAGGATACCTTTTCCAGGTTAATCAACAAAAGGGCAATCCTGCTTTCAAATTACCGAGGTACACCTATATATATAGGTGTACGTTAAAGAATGAACCCGGTTAATCTAAGTTTTTAGTGAAGCATCACAATTATTAATATGTAAGTAAAAGGCTTAATGAATTTCAGTAAGCCTGAACATGCCGGAAGCATAATTGTTAGCCAGCGAATCTGTAGTTGCCGGGTTATTCATCACATTATTGGTTTTTTCGAGATGAATCAGATTTGGGCTTTTGAAAATTTCATCGGCTTCTGCATCAAGGAGCAGGTGGGCGGTTTGGTTATGCTCTGTCTTAATATACTTGCCTGCCTGCAATGCAGAAAAAGGAAAGCTGAGGGTTCGGTAATTGGCATCGGTACCAACATGATAGGTGAATGTTTTGGTTTGCCCCTTGCTTAATCTGCTGCCTTCCATTACAAAGAATTTGTAGCCGGTATTCCAATCCCAGGCCATGCCGTTAGCGGGGTCTAAATCGCCGGGATTATCAAGCTTATGATTTGCCGAAGAATCAACACCAACAGAGAAAGCCAATTCGTCGAAACCGGTTGCAGGCACGTTGTTGATGTTAATCACATGTTCGCCGCTTCCGTTGATTAAGTGGTAGCTTTTAGGTTCGGCCCAGGTAAACCCGTCGGAACTGCGCTTCAGCTTAATATTACTGATGTAGTAGTTCAGGGTTTTAACTGAAAAGGTATCGCCGGCTGCATTAATATATGTAAGAGTGTTTAAAACAAGGTCTTTACCGTTGCATTTGGGTGCAATATGTATAAAGACAGCAGGCGCAACTTCAGGTTCGTTAAGCGGGCCGCATTTGGAAGCGACAAACAGCAAAGCCAAAGCAGGCAGAACGGAAAGGCAGGTTAATTTTCTCATTCGGAAAAAAGCTCAAAAACAAGCAGGTGTTTATATGGCAGGTTTGGTAAATCGTAAAATATACCGATTGCACAAAAGCATGGCAGTATATATTGCTTAACGTAAACATAATGAAAGAATTGAATGAAAAGTAAAGCCGGAGGCATAAAAAGTTGCTTTAATCATATTGTAATCAATGTTTAATTTGTATATTTACCGGATTGCAGGTGTATAGCGTATAAGTATTTAAAAGCGGGCAAAACGATAAAAATTGTAAACCGATTTTGGTTAGTAAGATGTTCTTTTGTCCTCTCTAGTATGTCGGATGGAATGTCCGGTTACCAAACCCCCCATTAATACCTGTTTAACCCTGTTAACTGATGAAACTTAAATACCTTCTACTCTTTTTGTTCTCCGGCTCTGTTTTTATGACCGCGAACGCTCAGGTTACCTGGGATAACTTTGATGATGACCGAAAGTGTCATTATACTTATCGTGACGGCGATTTCTCAGTTGTGGCTAACCCGGCACCAGGTTCTGCAGTTAACTCATCGGCCATGTGCGGTAAATATGTACGTAACGCAACTGCACAGTATGATGTTATGCGTTGTGCTGTTCCCGGTTTTCTTGATGATTTAACACCTTACTTAACAGGTGCGAAAACACTTTCGGTAAAAGTTTACAGCCCGGGCCCCGGCAAAGCTGTTCAGCTTAGCCTTGAAGATACCAATGCCACCACAGCCACCAATTACCCAACAGGCAGGCTTGCGGTTTTAACCGGCACAACCCACACTACCAATACCTGGGAAGTAATTAACCTTACTTTCGCTAACCGCCCCGATGCTGCTGCATCACCAAGCGGAATGAATGTAATGCTGCTTGCCTTCGCCCTTAACTCTAACGACGGCAGCACTTATTATTTTGATGATCTCCAGGGCCCAAGCTTCTCTACCAATACAGTTACTGTAGGTGAGCACATGATTTATGCTTTCGAAGGCGCAGACCGTGGTATTTTCGGATTCCGTGACGGAACTGAATTCACACAGCCAATTGATAACCCATTGGTGAACACCATTAACGCCAGCCCGCACGCTGCCAAATATGTTCGTAACCCTGCAGTTCAGTACGATGTTCTTGTAGCCCAGCTTGCAGATTACGCTATTGCAGTTGATGCTTACGCTGCTGCCCGCAAAAAATTCTCAATGAAAGTTTACACTGATGCTCCTGTAGGTACTTCAATTGACCTGGTACTTCAAAACAGCATTCGTGCATCCGCGGCTTATCCTGATGGTCGCCACAGTGTTTACCATGCAACCACTACTGTAACCGGAACCTGGGAAACCTTGACTTTCGAAAAAACACTTTCTCCTGACCCTAACCAGGACCCTGCCACTATTGACCAGATTGTTCTTGAATTCAACCCGAACAGCACCACCGGAAATACCTATTATTTCGATGAGCTTGCCGGCTTTGAAGTAACCACCCGCGTAGTTGATACCAACAGGGATTTCATTTGGGAAGATTTTAAAAACAACCGCCACATTCAATACCTGAACATGGATGGTGAGCTAAGCAAAGTTTCAAACCCTCTTGCAGCTTCAGATTCAGTTGGTCAGTATATCCGCAGCACCGTGCAGTACGATGTTATTATTATGCGCCCGCCAATGGGTTCGTTCACTGCGCTTGATCAATACAAATTGAACACTCGTAAATTCAGCGCAAAAGTATGGAGCCCTGTTGCCGGTACCAAAATTGGTATTACCCTGCAAGACAGCATGCTGGTTGTAGGCGGTAACTACCCTACAGGTCGTCACTCAGAGTACAACACCACCACCACTGTGGCAAATGCATGGGAATGGGTAACATTTAACTATACAAATACCCCTGACCGTAACGTGCTTGACGATAATGTTAATACAGTAGCCGTACTTGTTAACAGCGGAACCACTGCTCCTGTTACAATTCTAATTGACTCTCTTTACGGCCCTACTTTCATTACAGGCGTTAAAGATCGCAAAAACACCATTCAGTTCAGCGCCTTCCCGGTACCTGCAACCGATGTGCTTAACGTAGCATTTGACCAAACTGCTCCCGGCCAGGCCAATATTCAAATTTCTGACCTAAGCGGACGCATTGTGGCTGTTGCCAATAACAATGGCATAGGTCAGCAAACCAAAGCTGTTAATACAGCCGCTTTAAGCGAAGGCCTGTATTTCTGCAAGCTTACCACACCTAACGGAACCGCAACACGCAAATTCCAGGTTAAGAGATAGTTTGATTCCTGAAACCAAGCGCAGCCTGCATTATCTTTAGGCTGCGCTTGGTTTTACTATTTTCAGGCAGTACTGCCACAAAACATTCCGGTAGTATGCAGGGGCGTATATTTTGGCCTGGCATATTTACCAATGCATTCCTTTGCATTCCACACCCGTGCAATGGTTGCAAATGCAGTTTGAGCTACCAATCTCAGGCTGAATTACATTTACCTTACCAAATTTAACCTTCTTACCGGTGAATAATAACTACACATCTGCGCCCTTGCGCAGCAAGTCATTTGACTGTGCATTTTTGCTTGAAAAAGGAAAAAGTGCTTTGAAGTTTTCGGCGCTCCTGTTTTCAACTGCTCTTTTTTGCGGCGGATTAACTGCCAATGCAAATTCCGGGACATTAAATACTCCTGCCACGGGTATTGGCTCCGGTAATGCAATTGTAACTGCCGGCAAAACTGCCGCGCAAAAAAAATCTTCTCAGGCTGTTATAGTGCGTGCCAAAGGTGCAAAATCTGCTGCCGCATGCACCGACCCTGTAATTACCCCCGGCCCAAGCGGTACCACTATTTGCGCCGGACAAAGCGTAAGCTTAACTGCTGCAGCTGCCGATGTTGGCGGAGCAGGAAACATGCTTCACTTTGAATCTTCGCGCAATAACTATGTTGAATTGCCTGATTCATTGCATAAATCAATGAACGCCGGCTTTACATTCGAAGGATTTGTAAGAATGGCTTCCCCGGTAGACGGCTATGCAAACATTTTTACCTTCGGTTCAAGCAGCTTCCCCAGCGGTACAAATGATAATCACATAGCTTTAAAAATTGACGGTAACGGGCAGTTTACTATTGATGCATATAACAGGACTACTAATATAGCCTCTATGCTGAATAACTTTTTTACCTATCCGGCTATTATTGGTACTGCCATGACGCACCTGGCTGTTACCATGGATGGTACCAATATCAGCATATTCATTAACGGTAATGCAACTCCTGCATATACCGGTGCATACGGCGTTTTACCGGGCAATATGTATTCTACCGCCAACGGCCGCACAGGCTGGAATTCCCTTGGCAGAACAATGTACGACGACGGCACTCCCTTGCCTACGTTTAAAGGAGATATGGATGAAGTTCGCTTTTGGAACGTAGCCCGTACCGGAGCTGAAATTCATGACACATATAATAAAGGTGTTGATAACGACGCACCGGGCCTGCTTGCTGTTTACCATTTTAACGAAGCCACAACATACATCGGCCTGCCTGTAGTAAGTGCAACCGGAAAGTATAATGCTTTACTAAGTAACTCAGCCAATGGCGGTACAGCCAACTTCTTAGCCGGAACCGACCAACCTTATGTAGCTTCTTTAATTGGTCCGTATAACCAAACCGCTTATAGCTGGTCTGCACCCGGCAACGATAATTTCTCGACTTCTTCTTCCATTACTGTCAGCCCCACAACAACAACAGAATATACTGTAACTGCAATTACAGGTTCAGGTTGCACTGCTTCGGCATCTCAAACCGTAACCGTAAACACCGGCTCAATACCAACAGTTGACCCTCCGGGTTATTTAGGATGTAACCCATCTGCCACATTTACAGCAAGCGGAGCGGGGCCCTGGATTTGGAGCAACGGTGAAACCACACAATCTGTAACACTTACTGCCAGCGATACCTTAACAGTAAGCAACGGCAGCTGTAATTCTGTACCGGTTTTTGTAACTATACTTACGCCTGATATTACTGTTCCTGTAATAACATCAACTAACCCAAGCTCAACCATCTGCGCAGGGCAGGCAGTAACTTTCGGGGCATTGAGCACCACAACCGGCACAGTAAGCGGCGGAAATATGCTTGCCTTTGCATCTAATGCAAACGGCGCCAATTACGTAAGAATGCCTAATAACATTCACCGCAGCATGCAATACCTCACTTTTGAGGCTTATGTTAGAATTACAAACCCGGTAAACAGCTACGCACCTATCTTCTCACTCGGTACCGATGGTGTTGTGGGCAGCTATCTTTCATTGTATGTTCATGCCGGTGGCAACATGAGCTTCCTTGCTTATAACCGCAATACAAACGTTACTTATACACGTAATAATTTCTTAACTGCCGGCCATTCATTTACAATGAACACCATGCACCACCTTGCTTTTACATTGGATGGTGTTTGGGGCAAACTCTATCTTGACGGTAATGCAGCCTGTGTGGATTCTTTCCCATGTACGCTTCGCCCGGCCCTTTTGGGTGTGGGTACAGGCAACAGCAACTGGAATATGCTGGGTCATAATATTTATGCCGATGCAACGCCTGAACCTAATTTTAAAGGTTTTATGGATGAAGTTCGCGTTTGGAATGTTTCACGTACCGGTGCCCAGATAGCAGCTAATTACAGGAATAACCTTGCAGCCGGAACTCCGGGCTTATTGGCTTATTATAAAATGGATGAAGCGGTTGATTACGCCGGTTCTACACTTACCGACGCTTCCGGAAGTAATAATAACGCAACGCTTAGCACAACCTACAGAACCGGCACTCCCCTTCCTTGGGTAGCATCAGGCATAGCCGGTCTGCATTCAGTAAGCTACAAATGGTCTTCACCCGGAAACCCTGACTTCAGGTCTTCTGATACGGTTAGCGTAAGGCCTTCAGTTACCACAACCTACACGGTTGTAGCGTCAAGCGGAACAGGTTGCGCAAGCAGCTCTGAAGTTACCGTAACTGTAGTTCCGGCCCCATCAGTAATTACACAACCTTCAAGCGTAATTTCCTGCAGCGGCACTAATGTTTTTATTGGTGTAGACGCAACAGGCCTTGGCGGCGACAATTACACATGGCAAAGCAGCCCTGACGGTCTTAACTGGACTAATGTAACGGCCTCTGCTGTTTATTCTAACGTTACTTCTGATACCCTGCGTTTAACAGCGCCCGGTGCCGACCTTAATGAGTACAAATACCGCGTTATTATACCTTCAGGCTGCGGCTTGGTTGATACCAGCAATTCTGCAACGCTTACTATAGAAACAGTTGGTACTCCATCTGTAACAGTTGCCCACACCCGCGGCGATACAGTTTGCCCCGGCGCTAATATTGTGTTTACAGCCACACCGGTTTCCGGTGGCTTAAACCCGACTTATGTTTGGAAAGTGAACGGTAACGTTGTTACAGGAGCAGCTAATACCTATACCACCAATACGCTGCGTACTGCCGATGTTGTTACGGTTACTTTAACCAGCAGCTCACCCTGCGCAACTGTGCCTACCGCATCTGCTACCGCCCGTTCCATATTTATTCCGCAGACAGGTGACTTACCGGCTTCAGTGGTTATTTCAAGCAGCGTGTCGCATCCATGTCCGGGTACAGTTTCATTTACAGCTACTGCTACAAACGGCGGGCCTGCCCCTGACTATTTCTGGCGCGTTAACGGCCAAAATTCAGGTGAAAACAGCCCGGTTTTCAGCACTGCAGGCTTAAACCCCGGCGATGTTGTACAGGTTTTTATGTCTTCAAACTTTGCCTGCGCAACTCCTAACATAGCCCAGTCTAATACCATTACGCTTTGTAATTATGCTGATTACCTGTGGGAAAATTACCGCGATATTCGCCGCGTTTCTTATGTTGATGTACCCGGCTCACTTGATGAAGCCACTAACCCCGGCCCGAGCATAATAGATAACCAGCCTACAGTTGGCAGGTACACCCGTACCACAGCATCTGATGACCGTATGACTATGACAGTGGATTCAACCCTGCGCGGTCTTCCGAACTACCTGAGCGGCGCAACCCGTTTTACCATGAAGGCATTCAGCCCTGCAATTGGTACTGTTTACTCAATTACATTAACAGACCCAATAATGGCTTCAGCATCTGCTTTCCCGGCCGGTCGTTATGCTGTGTTCACAACATCTTCAACTGTAGCTAACCAATGGGAAAACCTTGTATTTGATTTTACCTCCCAGCCCGATGCCACAGTACCTGAATCTAAAGTTCTGGGAATGGAGCTTCGTGTAAATCCCGGTACCACGGTAGCATCTGTTGTTTACCTTGATGAAATATACGGTCCTGTTATTAACATAAGGGTAGGTACAAAATCTAAATTATCAGGCCCTGCATTATCTGCTTTCCCTAACCCTGCAACTGAGGTTCTTAACCTGCGCTTCAGGAGCATGAAAGGCAACGCTAATGTAACGGTAACAGATATCAGCGGACGCGAAATGTTCAGCCGTGAAGTTTCTGCTGCTGAAACCGCAGCCGGAGCCTTAAATATATCAACATCAGGTCTGGGCACAGGCCTATACTTCTGCCGATTTAACAGCGCTTCAGGCTCTTCTGTCCTGCGCTTTAACGTGCAGAAATAATTATTTCCCTTTGCCGCACCAGCAGGCCGGGCGCAGCTTACGGCCGATTTACAGTTCGGTTAGCCAATTACAGGTACTGTACTTTCTGTTCACCATACATACCAATATACCCATGACTTCAAACTTTACCGCTTTGTGGAAACGCTTTTATTCGCTTCCCGGCCATTCGGTTAGTTCAGCAATAAAGTCGGCGCCACATTTTTGTGCGGCAGCCGCTTTGTTTTTTTTAGCAACCGGGTCTGCGTTTGCGCAGCCTGCCGTACCTACAATTACAATAGGGGGCAGCAACAGCAGCCCTGTAATTTGCAGCGGCGAAAGCCGTACCCTGACAGCCAGCTCTATAGCAGCAAACTCAGGCAATATGCTTACTTTTCCATCTGAAGATAACCTGCACGATACCAATGGTGTAGCCTTACCGCTTGTTGATTTTACAGGTTTCCAGGGTTTTACATTTGAAGCCTGGATTAAGCCTACTGCTTCATCTTTGGCAACCGTTCACTGGGCACGTGTTTTCAGTGTGCAGGGTACAGATCAGTTTAGTTTATTAATGCAGAACGGCGATGCTCAAAAAATTGGCACGCAGGGTTTTGTAGGTATAGCCTCTGATATTGTTTACCAACAAAACACATGGATGCACATTGCGCTTACCATTGACAGTCTTTTCGGTAAACTGTATATAGATGGTGTACTTGTAAAAACCCAGCCCACCCCAAGGAACGGGGCAGGATATTGGAACTGGGGTAAAAAAATTGGCCAGACCCGCAGATTCTTCCTTGGCAAGCCTTCACCGAATGAATTCGGGGTAAGCGGTTCGGCCCGCCCTTTTTGCGGCAGCATGGATGAAGTTCGCATCTGGAGCGTTGTTCGTACTCAACAGGAAATAGTTGATAATTTCCATAGGGCAATTGACCAGGGTGCAGCCGGTTTGTTTATGTATTATAAAATGGATGAAACCGACGGTAAAGTTGTTCATGATGCTTCCGGAAATAACTACCACGGCACGCTGTATAAGTTTTCTAATCCGCCGGTTCAAATGAACCCCTGGCAGACTTCGGAGGTAACCCCGTTTAATACTAATTCTGTTTTTTATCATTGGAGCGGTCCTGCCGGCACCCTCAGCGATACGCTTGGTGCAACTGTTACTGTTAGTCCTTCAACTGTAGGAACAAGTACTTATACTGTTATTGCCACTGATTTACAGGGAAATACATCTACCGGTAACCAAATTATTACAGTTACTTCTGAAGCTGCGCCCACCATTACCCCCGCTAATTACCGTGCCTGTGAAACTGCTGTAAACCTTACTGCAAGCGGAACAGGGCCCTGGATGTGGAGCACCGGGGAAACTACACAAAGCATACTGGCTACGCAAACCGGGAATTATTTTGTTTCCTCCGGCTCATGCTACTCACGAACTGCGCAAATAAGCCTGCGTGCAAATGACCTTTCAAGTCCTGTGGTAGGTTTTACTACAGGTTCAGCAAGTTTATGTATTGGCCAGAGCGCTGTATTAAATGTAACCGCGGCTAACCCCGGCGGTACCTCCGGCAGTGCGTTAAGGTTTAAATCTTCTACAGCTGGCGGAAACTATGTTGAGCTTCCCTCAGATATAAATACCCGGATGACCAATGCTGTAACATGGGAAGGTTGGGTTAAACTATCAGCAGTGGATGCAGGGTATGTACCATTGTTTTCATTTGGCTCTTCTGTGCACGGCCGTTCTGCTTTCGACAGCGGAAGCTATATAATGATGCGCGTTGAAACCGGTGGGCAATTAAGCTTTAAAGGCCTCCGCAGGAGCAATAACAATGGTTATAACCAGGATAATATTCTGCCGACCGGAACCCGCTTTACTGCAAATTCCTGGACACATATTGCTTTAGTGCTTGATGGCACACGTATGTACGTTTATTTTAACGGCACTTTAGCCTATTCAACCGGCAAAAGTGTATTGCCTTACATGTTAGGTACAAATACCGGTGTTGATAATTGGAATTTGCTGGGTCACAGCCTGTATGCAAATTCAGTAGGTACTGAGCCCGTTTTTAAAGGATGGATGGATGAGGTCCGTATTTGGAATACAGCTCGCAATGCCACACAAATCTCTGATAATTACAGGAAATCAATTGAAGCATCTGCACCTGGTTTGCTTGTTTATTACCAGTTTGATGAGGATACAACTTTTACAGGTGCAGCAGTTACAAGCTCAACAGGCAGCAATAATGCCAATTTAAGCAGCAATTACCTGTTATACACAGCTCAACCCTATACAGGTTCTACCCTTAGCCCCTATTCCAGCATCAGGTACTTTTGGTCAAGCCCAACGAATCCTGATTTAGGATCAGGACCTTCTATAACAGTTAACCCGACAGAAACAACCACCTATACCGTAACTGCCCGCAGTGTAGCCGGTTGCGACGCCGCTTCAACTCAGTTAATAACTGTATTTCCTGATATTGTGGTTATTAACCAGCCGGGCGAGGGAACTTCATGTAACAATGGTAATGTTACCTTCACCGTAAATGCTACCGGGGTTTCATCATACAAATGGCAAAAAAGCACCGATGCAGGCGCAACCTGGACAGATGTAATTGCTTCAACGCTTTATTCCGGTGAAACCACATCGTCGTTATTGCTTACAGCGCCTACAGATACTTTATTGGGTACCATTTACAGGGCATCTATGATTGCCGGTTGCGGAACTGAGCAATTTACAGTTTCGGCACCTGTTAGTTTTGCTTCTTCAGGCCCTCCTGCAATCAGTTTAAGCAGCCTTTACGGCGATACTATTTGCCCCGGCACTGCAGTGTTTTTTACAGCTGTGCCACAAAACACCGGAACTGATCCTGTTTTCGTATGGTCTGTTAACGGTATTCCTATAACCGGAAACAGCGGCGCCAGCTACAGAACCGACAGCCTGCGTAACGGAGACGTGGTTACAATCACCATGACTTCTAATGCACCCTGTGCCACCATTCCTACTGTTTCGGCATCAAGCGGGCGCTTTTATGTGCCGGCGTCAGGTCAGCTGCCTGGTTCAGTTACGCTAAGTAACAGCTCCGGCAATAGCCACCCTTGCCCGGGAACAATTACATTCACTGCAAATGGCGTGAACGGAGGTCCTGCTGCTTTTTACCAATGGAAAGTGAACGGTCAAAGTGTCGGAACAGGAGAGAGAACCTATACTGCAGATTTTGCTGAGGGAGATTCAGTTGAAGTTTATATGGAATCATCGTTTGCCTGTGTTACGCCTTCATTATCAAGAAGCAAGTCCGCTAAAATTTGCAAATACCATGATTACCTGTGGGATAATTTTAAGGACGCCAGAAACGTAGGCTATTTCAATGTTTCGGGCAACATTTCAACAGGCTCAAACCCCGGCCCCTCAGTAGTTAATATGGCGCCGGTTGTTGGTATATATACCAGGTCTGCTATTCCTGTTGATGAGATAGTTTTCAATTGGAACAGGTACCTGGCAGATATTGATAAGTACCTCAGCGGTGAAAATAAATTCAGCATGAAAATTTTCAGCCCGGTTGCTAATACCAAGCTTACATTAATACTGTTAGATACTGCCATTGCAACTGCAGGTAATTACCCGACTGGCAGATATGCTGAATTTGGGGCAACAGCTACCGGTGCCGCAAACAGCTGGCAGCAGGTAATCTTCGACCTGAATTCAAGGCCGGACAATGCCATAGGTATTGATAACGTAACACATGCGAGCTTAATGATTAACCCAAATCAACCCGGGCAAATAGCAGGAAACTACTACCTGGATGAAATTTACGGTCCACATTTCTCTCTTGTTAACGGCATCAGAAGCAAGCAGCTTTCATCCTCAGATTTACTCTTAAATCCTAACCCTGCAACAGATATTATTAACCTGCATTTCCCTAATAAAGGAGACAGGGAAGTAACTGTACAGCTTTGTGATATTAACGGCCGTACTGTAATCTCTCAAAATATTCAGGGCAGCAGCAACGGTATGGTAAATACCACCTTGCAAACCGATCTGTTGGCGCCCGGCCTTTATACCTGCCGTGTGATTACATCTAACGGAATAACTGTTAAGAAGGTTGTAATTAACAGGTAGTATCCTGTAAAAATTCAAATCGTAAGACTGTACTCCCTGATTTATCTTTCGGGGTACAGGCTTTTACGGCTTTGCTGCCTGCATAGTTTTATTCAGGCTGTCTATACC
>JAZKBN010000070.1:19727-22617 GCA_040388605.1 Bacteroidota bacterium
ATATTTAGTATAATAAACTGATTTACAGTTATTTAAATTTTGAATTGCTTTGTTAAATCTGGACTGTAGCCCGACTTGGCAAACGTATTTAATTTTAAATGATTAGTAAACTATGATTTCTTACTCTTGAGTTGTAATGGTATTAACAGTTACTATAGCTCAGCTGTAGGTATTTACCTTCAACACCCTCACTGAAATTAATTACCCGTACATATTCTGTTTTATTACTGCCTGCATCTTTAATGCAGGCCGACACCAATTTAACTCAAATCAGTAAAAGTACATTTCGGCTTTATTATCCTGAAATTGTATATAGACACCAACATTACCCATTACCGCTTACATTCCGCTTTAGTGCAATAATTCGCTTCCCGGAGAAAACCCTTTACCAAATCATCTAACCCGGTTAATGCCGGAAATTCGGGATACGCTGCTGCTGTAAATTTATGGCTGCAGCTTTTGGCGCTTTATTGATTTTACCAACTGTAAAGTTGGCAAACCACCAGGTTTAATTGCTTAGTACCATTATGCAGCACACCCCTGCAGACGTGAAATTCTTAACAACCAATCCACAATTCACCATCCTAACCATGAAACTAACGTTTCCTCCACACCTCAACCGGGTTACGAGAAGTTGGTTCTGGCGCACTCTTGCAAAAACATCTCCCGGAAAAGGGACGTTTGCAATGATTGCCGCCTTAGCCTTCCTCAGTATTCCGGCTTTTGCACAACCAACTGCGCCTACGGTATCGGCAGCTCAGGGAACCACGGTTTGTTCCGGCGGAGCAACCACCTTAACAGCTTCCGGCTCCGTTGCGAGTACTGCAGGTAAAGCACTGCAGATGGCTACTGCCGGAGCAGCTTCCAATACCGGTAATTACCTGAGCTACGGAACCGGTATGATTACATCCGCATCTACAGGATTTACAGCTGAGGGTTGGTTTTACCCGACTTCCTATGTTGGGGTATCTTACGTAAGAGCATTTACTTTCGGTATTCCAAGGGCAGATAACCTTGACCGAATGGAGCTTTTCATAGACAATGCCACTACTGACGGTCAAATTTACTTCGAAGTTTATACACCTACAGGTACACCGGCAGCAAATGGTATGGCTGTAAGCAGGAACGTTCCCGGCCTGACTTCTGTAAAAGTTCCCCTGAATGCATGGATTCACTTAACCCTTGCAGTTGGAACCGACAGCACTGTAATTTATGTTAACGGCGTTTACGCCGCATCACGTGCAGGTTTCAATGTTGGTGCCTTAGGTAATATCACCCGCAGCAACACCGGTTTCTCAAATTATTTTACTGATACCCAAACCGGTTTCAAAGGCAACGTTGACGAGGTTCGCTTCTGGAACTACCGCAGGTCGAATGCAGAAGTACTGGCTAACTACAAGAAAACATTAGCCCCGAATTCTACCGGACTTCTTGCCAACTACCATTTTGATCAATCATCAGGCAGCACTGTTGCCAATGCTGTAACCAATACCACAGCTGTAGGAGCTGCAACTATTGTAAATACAACGGGTACCGGTTTTGTGGCCAGTACTATTTCAGGTTATTCAAACCCATACCCTACATATAACTGGTCACCTTCAACAGGCTTAAGCGCGACTACCGGAACTTCGGTAACAGCCAGCCCAACATCAAACACTACTTACAGTGCTACTGCTGATGACGGAAACGGCGTAAGCTCAGCTGCCGGAACTATAGCTATTACAGCATCTGCCACTGCGGCGCCTACAATTACCCCTTCCTCTTATACTGCATGCGCCTCTCAGGTTGTGCTTACGGCAAGCGGAAGCGGCCCATGGCTTTGGAGCGCTAACGCCGGAAGTGCAACAACGCAGAGCGTTACTGTAACTTCCAGCGGTAATTACTACGTAACTACAGGCAGCTGCGCGTCAACAGTTGTGCCGGTAACGCTTACAACATCTAATGTAACCGTACCAACTATTGCTGTTACAGGCAGCGGAACCACATTCTGTACCGGTACCGGTACCACAACGCTTACGGCATCGGCCTTAAGTGCAGGTGTGGGCGGTTCGGCAGGTAACATGCTTTTCTTTGCTAATCCGGGTCAGGCAACCACCACTACAAACAATGATGTAAGCCTGCCGACTACCTTTCATAATAATTTTACCTCTGCATTTACATTTGAAGGATATATAAGGCCAAGTACCCTTAGCCACTATCAAAATGTAATTACATTGGGAACCAGCAACGATCAATTGCTGACCAACGGTAAATACCTTGTTTTGAGAATCAACACCGATGGTTCAGTACACATGCTTGACAGGGTTAGCGGAGCAGGTAATGCTACTGATATTACACTTGCGGCTGCCGGAACCATAGTTTCCGGCACCATGTACCATATGGCATTAACATTGGACGGAGCCAATATGAAGCTATATATTAACGGCAATACCACACCTGTATATAATGCTGCATTTACCAAGCTCCCAAATCAGACCAACGGCCTTACCAACGGTTTAAACTCACTTGGCAGAAGCCTCTATAACTATAACGACGGAGAGTTCAATTACCAGGGTTATATGGATGAAGTTCGTTTTTGGACTTCGGCACGTACTGCTTCGGAAATTAATGCCAATTACAATAAAGTAGTTGCCGTACCTGCTTCAGGTCTTATAGCTTACTACAGGTTCGATAAACCTACATCGACCACATCTGCTTCAACCAATGCAAGGGTTGTAATCAGCGAAACCGGTTCTAACGACGGTACAATGAACACTGTATTCTATAACGCAAGCAATACGAACCCTTACGTAGCATCAAGCGTGGCAGGTTTCGAGAATATTACTTATGTATGGAGCACACCTTCTAACAGCAGCCTTGCAACCACAGCTGCAATAACTGTTAGCCCAAC
>JAZKBN010000071.1:0-24794 GCA_040388605.1 Bacteroidota bacterium
AATCAGGTCTGTTTTTTTGGGTTAGAATACGTAATTCGGGAGAGTTACAGATTAATATTTGCTGCGCACGAAATTCGTAATACCCGGGAAAGAATAGAGTTCTTCAATGAACTGAAACGCGTCTTAAAGTCCGATGGAAGCATTACAGTAACCGAGCATATGCGCGACACAGCAAATTTACTAGCTTACAATATTGGCTTCTTTCACTTTATTGAACACAAAGAATGGCTGAAAACGTTCTCCGGATCAGGGTTGGGCATTAAAAGTGAAATTAAGCTGAACCCGTTTATCTCAACTTTTACTTTACAAAAAAATGGAGCTGCATCTTAAAATAATAGGCCTTGGCCTGGTACTACTGGCACTTATACATGTTATTTTCCCCAGGTATTTTAACTGGAAAACTGAGCTGGCCGGCATGAGCCTGATGAACAGGCAAATGATGCAAACACATACCTTCTTTATTGCATTCACAGTGCTGTTAATGGGCATGCTTTGCCTGACTTCTGCAATGGAATTAATGAACACCCAACTCGGTAATAAGCTTAGCCTGGGTCTTTTTACATTCTGGACAATCAGGCTTTTTTGCCAATTCTTTATTTATTCACCCAAGCTTTGGCGCGGTAAAAAGCTTGAAACAACGGTGCATATCATTTTCAGCTTTCTATGGACCTATATGAGTATTGTGTTTTTCCTTGTATGGCAAGGCATACATTTTTAAGCCAACAACTTAGGCAGCGTTGACAGTAAAGTTAATGATAGCAGCAGCCAAAGCAGCAAAGGCATTGAAGTTGCGTGCAGTTTTATCGTAGCGCGTTGCTACTCTGCGCCAATTCTTGAGCCTTGAGAAGAAGCGCTCAACTTTGTTGCGCTGTTTGTAGTGTTCTTCGTCAATTATCCTTTGCACTTTACGTGATGAGCGTGAGGGAATGACAATATTGGTAACTTCCATGGCTATAAGGGTATCAATAAACCAATCGACATCATATCCCCAATCTGCCATAACCGTCTCAGGTTTAATATCTTTCACAAGCTCCAAAGCCTGTTTGTAATCAGATTCATTGCCGGGTCCGATAATGATGCGCCGTGCTTTCATGTTTTGGTCGACGGCTAAATGAACCTTTGTGGTCAACCCTTCGCGTGATAGGCTGAGGGTTGCTTCCGCTTTGTTTTTTTAATCCGTTGGCACCCTGTTGATTTACACAAATCGAGGAAGAATCAATAAGCAGCTGCTTCAAATCCTCATCCTTTGAGCCGTCAAATACCTTTTGCCAAAAACCTGATTTGGAAAGCCGGATGAAGCGGACATAAACTGAATTCCATTTTCCAAAGCGTTCAGGAAGATCGCGCCAGGGAATGCCTGTTTTGTCTACCCAGTAAACGGCATCCAAAAACAGCCTGTTATCGGTTTTGTTGCCATGGCGGGGGAAAATCGGCTCTGTTTTCCCCTAAATCTCATTGCTTACACTGTGGCGGCGGGTATAGGTCATCGTTTTTATTAACTTCTTAGCAGGGCTGCAAAGTTACTTACCCAGACTGTTATTGTCAACGCTGCCTGGATTGCTTGTTCCAAACGGCCGTTAAGCTTCTTTAGACCCGTTATGAGGAGAATCTTACATATAATTATTCTCTTCCTGACTTACAAATTCAGGATATACGCGGTAAGCTCCTGCTCATCTGTAAGGTTAAGCTTTTTACGAAGGCGGACCCTGAAATTTCGGACCGATGAATCGCGGATATTGAGCAGCTGGCTTATTTGGTTTATATCAAGGTTCATACGTATATAGCTGCACATTTTAACTTCCTTGGCTGTAAGATCCGGGCCTGCGGCAAGCAGCCGATCAATAAAGCCGGTGTTTACACGTTCGAAGTGCTCTCTGAAGCTATCCCAGTCAGAATCATCGGTCATAAAGTTATCAAGCTGCTCAGCTACTTTTTGCAGGTTCCTGTTTGTATTGTCAAGCTGCCCCAAGCCTGATCTGATACCTGTAATGACTGCATTTTTTTGCAGCATATAGGCCGTAATGCTGCTCAGTTCGTTCGTTTTATATGCCAGCTCAGCGCTAATGCGTTCCTGCTCACTTTTGGCGGCTGCGGCGGTAATGTCTGCTTTTTCACGCTCAAGCTGTTCGTTGGTCAGGCGTTGCGCAAGCATGCTGCGTTCGGCTGCCGAGGCTTTCAGGCGGGCACGGTAAACTGTTATGCTCAAATATACCCCGGCAAGTAATATAAGCGATGAAGCAATAAGCGCATATTCCCGGTTTGTTTTAAGCTCCACCTCCCTGTTCAGAAGGTTGTTTTCGGCTTCTGTTTGGCGGGTATGCATTTCGTTAATCTGCCGGCTGCGATCCCGATTAAGCATTAAGGCTATTATTCTGCCAACCAGTCCCTTAAGAATAAATGCGCGCTCAAATTGGCCTGCATGCGCATACAGATCCGGCAGCACGCCTATACCCTCCATAAGCCGCTTTGGCGAATGATCAAGCGCAATTTGTTGCAGCATGCTGTCGCCGTAAATAATTGCTTTACTGTACATGCCTGCATCACCATATATTTCTACCAGCAAAGAGTAAAGGGTTAATTTAGATTCAACGCTGCCCGGTATCGATGCGGCAGCTTCGAGGCCTCGGCGAGCAGCGGAAACTGCTTTGCTGAAGTTTTTTGGTTTCCAATAAGTATAGCTCAGTGCACGCATCAGGCGTGGCAGCACCTGCATATCGGGCAGGCGGTACTTTATACGTTCACATGCATCATAGGCTTCGGTAATATTATTTATCATGCGTGCGTTTTCAACAGCATCATACTCGTAATTATAAAAACGTACGTAAGCCAGGCTGCTGGTGGCCTCTGCAATGCCGGGCTGATTATTGTGTTTTTTAAATAAATACAGGGCTTTTTCATAGAGTACTTTTACCTGCAAAGGATTATGTTCGGTACCCAGCACCTCGCCTTCGCCTATATACGCATAAGCCAATATCGAATCGTTTTGACTGAGCCGGGCCAGCCTGGCCGCTTCGCGGTAAATTTTCAGGGCTTCGCTGTAATAGCCCAGGCTTTGCTGCCTGCGACCATGCACCAACTGCCTGCCCGCATCAGAATTCCAGAGATTGCCTGAGAGTGCATTCCCAAGCTCATAATTGCCTGTTCTGCCATATACTTTTTCAGGCATGTTCGGATGCTGTATTGAAGAGTTCATCCAAAAGTGCAAGGTATCAAGGCTGATAGTAACGGCAGGCATCAGGCGGGGATCGTTAAAACCGGGAAAGATCCGCGATTGGAAAATTGCGCTGAGCCTGACGAAAGGATCGGATTGCGTGGCAATGGCGGCGAACATGCTGTCTCTCGGGTTGCCGGTAAATGCCGGACAAAGCCTCGGGCAGAGCAGTATCAGCAGTAGAAATACAGAGCTGAATATATAAGATTTCAAAATTTGTAGCCGGTATGAAATGGTATTTGATGTGGTGGCCGGCAGGAAAAAGACAGCTGCCGCATGCTGCACAAATATAACGATAGTCTGTTTGCAGGCCACAGCTGTTATTTAATTGAAAAACTGCTTTTTGCACTATTCAAATAATTACTTTTTTAAATCTTCGGAGTGTTATGGGGTAGTATAAAAATAGTATATGGATTCGCAGTAAATGGTCCGGGGTAGTGCATTAGTGTGATACCGGTAAGTAGGATAAACGTAATGCACCCGGCACTTTTGCATGGTCAGTCCTTCACAGACAGACATGCCTTTACCGGGGCTGATGCCAGGTCCTGAAAGCCGTGCTGCAGCCACGTCCTCCCGTGTCGGTCCCCGGAATGGTAATGCTAAACAGGTGCTCTTATATACATGCTCGTCGCTGAAAAAACAATTATGCCATTACTGACACCAAACAATTAAACCTAACGGCTTTATGCCAAAGCAAAATCTTCAAAAGCCCCGATTCGTATGAAAAGCAACTTATCACAAACACAAAGGTACCCGCTAAACCCGGCTGCCAACAGGCGGCTGAATATGCCGCCGCTTCCCTTAACCATGACCTGGCTGATAGCAGCGGCATTATTCCTGCTGCCGACTTTCGGAAACAGCCTTGTCGCTTTTGCTAAAAGCGAAACCCCCGAAATTAAAGTCCTGAGAACAGTATGCGATGCGCCTGAGATAAGCGCACCGGGAGGCCTTTATGCCTGCAACGGCAATTCAGCAACGCTTACTGCCAATGCTTCCGGCGCCATATCCTATATCTGGAGCAATGGCCAAAGCACCGCATCAATCTCAGTGAATACTTCAGGTACTTACTCCGTAAGAGCTATATATTCAGGCTGCACCTCGGCTGCCGCATCTGTAGATTTTACCCAGGCACCCGGACCATGGACGGGTACCCCAATTACGTCCTTCGGCATGACGCTCTACCTGCCCTTTGAAAACAGCATTCAAAATAAAAGCAGCAGTACAGGCACCGTAACTTCGGTTGGTGCGCCCGTTTTCACCACAGACCGTATGGGTCGCCCTAACAGCGCCATTTCGCTAGACGGTGTGGATGACTACCTGGACCTGCCACTGGCAACTTATGTACCAAACGCAAGCTTTACTTTTACTGCCTGGATTAAGCCCAGAACGCTTACTGCATGGGCACGTATTTTGGCCCTTTCAAACGGTGCCGGAACCTCGGCGCTTGATTTTGCATCCGCCACCGGCACAAACGGGAATGCAGCAATAGGTATCTGGAAAAACGGAACCGGTTACCCGGGTGCGGCTGCAACTTCTCCCTTGCCCTTGAATACATGGAGCCATGTGGCCATTTTAAGCAACGGGAGTTCTACTTCTATATATGTAAACGGGCAACTTGCGGGAACCGCAAGCATTAACGGCGCTAATATTCCTACAGGTACTTTCAGCATTAACCAAATTGGCCGCAGCCCTTGGAACGAGCCGCTGCTCAATGCAGATCTTGATGAAATCCGAATTTACGCTTATGCTCTTCAGGATTCCGAAATATTACAAATGTCAAAAATAGGCCAGCAGGTAAGCATTACCGCTTCAGCCACTACCGCGTGTGCAAGCTCCCCCATGACCCTCACGGGCCCAGATAACGTGGGCACCTACAGCTGGAGCGACGGAACAAGCATTGTAGGAACATCGCAAACCTACATGCCTTCTGTTTCAGGAACCTACACGCTTTCTGTTACTAATCCCGGAAACGCCTGCGTTGCCACGCTTTCTCAAACTGTAACCTTATACCCGGCGGTACCGGTTCCTGCTGTTTCTGTTACGGCAGGCAGCCTTTGCGACGGAACAGCCACGCTTACTGCATCATCTGCCGGTGCAACCAATTTCCTGTGGAGCAATGGTGCAACCACGGCAAGCATCACCCCCGGCCCCGGTACCTACTCGGTAAAGGCCTGGTCGGGCTCTGCGGCATGCTCGGTAAGCTCAACATCTTTTGTAATAGCCAATACCGACTACTCAGGCAGTAATATTTCAGCAGGCATGCGCTTCTATTTTCCATTTGAAAACAGCAGCAATGATATGTCGGGCAATGGCATAAACCCCTCGGCAGGCAGCGTAAGCTATACTGCCGACAGATTCGGGCGCGCTAACGGGGCTGCTTTGTTTAACGGCACAAGCAATTACCTGGCACTGCCGACAGCCACTTATGTAAACGGTGATTTCAGCACCTCGGCTTGGGTGAAGCTTACGGGCATAGCAACATGGACCCGTTTATTGGTTTTCTCTAACGGCGGCGGCAATAGTGCCACCATTATGCTCATGGACAACCCCAGTCGTAACGCTGTTTTTGACCTTTGGGATGTTGGCTATTCGGTAAACAGCGCAACGCACAGTAATGTGGCATCTGATAACGTATGGTACCAGGTTGTGTATCGTATGAAATCAGATACAGCACAAATATTCATTAATGGTATTGGCGGCCCGAGAGTTTTTGTTGGCGGCGCAGCCGCTTACCGTAATAATATAAGTACAGCTACCAATTACATAGGTCGTTCTGAGTATGTGGACGCTTATGCTAAAATGGCACTTGATGAGCTTCGTTTCTACAACCGTGCATTAAGTAATGCTGAAATAACCCAGCTGCAAACATATAGCGGGAACCTGCAAATAACGCAAAGCACATCATCGCCGGCATGTGGCTCAATTACCCTTAGCGGGCCCCCTAACCTGCAAAGCTATTCCTGGAGTAACAGCACAAACACCCTCTTGGGAACCGGCCGTACTTACACCGCAACAACCTCAGATACTTATACCCTTACAGGTATATCATCAGGCGCGTCGTCTTGTTCTGCAACAGCTTCGGTTTCGCCGATTATTACTCCGCAGCCTGATGCACCCGCAGTCAGTTCATCGGCCGGCAACGTAATATGCAATAATGAGCCGCTCACACTTACAGCAACATTGGCCGGTGCAGCATCTTACATCTGGAGCACAGGCGAAACTTCACAGGCAATTACCGTTTCAAACACAGGTACTTATACGGTAACGGCAACTGTAAACGGTTGCACATCGGCCCAGGCGAGCATTACTGTAAGCCGTGATCAGGGTCCTTGGTCGGGTGGTGCGCTGAGCAACAACATGAGTTTTTATCTGCCGCTTGATAACAATGTGCTTGACGCTTCCGGCAACAACATTGGCAATGTTTCCGTATTTGGCAACCCTGAGTTTACCACCGACAGGCACGGCCGCGCCAATGGCGCTCTTTCATTTGACGGAACCAACGATTACCTTGAATTACCTATGCGCTCTTATGTTAGCTCATCGGCATTTACATTCTCTGCCTGGATAAAACCAAGGGCCCTGGGCGGATGGGCCCGTATGCTGGCCCTAAGCGACGGCCCAAGCGCAAGAGCCCTCGATTTTGCAGTTGCGCAGGTTACCAACGGCCAGCCTACATTAAATATTTGGGCAGGTTCAACAGTTTCCGGCGGAAAGTCAGGCACCCGGCTTGAGCTGAACACATGGCAGCACGTGGTAATGCAGGCGAATAACGGTGTATTACAGGTATGGGTAAACGGCGAATCTACAGGTACATTAACTTTAAACCCAACCACAACGCCTTCCGGTGCCTTTACTTATAACTTCATAGGGAAAAGCCCCTGGAACGGTGAACCCTACCTGAATGCCGATATGGACGAAATACGCCTGTATACCAGGGCATTGTCAGGAGCCGAAGTAAGCAAGCTGTACCGCAGCGGCCAGCAGGTCAGCATTGGCATTACCGGCAATGAAACTGCCTGCTCTGATGCGGCAATGACCCTGAACGGCCCAATAAATATGGGCGCATACCGGTGGAGCCTGAACGGCAGCACATTAGGTGCATCTGCTGATTACATACCCTCGCAAAGCGGCACTTACGTACTTGAGGTAACAAACCCCATAGGAGGTTGCACTGCCACGCTTTCAAAAGCGGTAACCGTAAACCAGACTCCGGCCACTCCTGCAATTACGCCTTCCGGTCCGTTAAGCTTCTGCACGGGAGGCAGCGTTACACTAAGCTCTTCTTCAGCAAGCGGTAATATCTGGAGTAACGGGGCAACTACGTCTGCTGTAACTATAAACGCCTCGGCAAGCATTACTTTGCGCACAACTGCATTGGGCTGCACATCGCAGCCAAGCGCGGCCACCGTTGTAACGCTTAACCAAGCACCGGGCAAACCTTCCGTTTCTAACGGCAGCTCCCTTAATTTATGTAACGGGGGCAGCGTAACGCTAACCTCATCTGCCCTGACCGGCAACATTTGGAGTACGGGTGAAACCAATCGTTCCATAACCGCAAGCGTTGCCGGCAGCTATACAGTTTATACTGTTTCAAACGGCTGCACATCAGAAGTATCTGAACCTGCTGTGGTAACAGTAAGCGCAGCTGCATCGCCAATGGTAAGTGTAAGTTCAGGCAGTCTCTGCGCCGGAGATGCCACACTTACTGCATCAGGGGGCAGCAATTATTTATGGAGTAATGGTGCAACAACAGCAAGCATCAGCCCCGGAGCAGGCACTTATACTGTAGCTGCGATTGCCGGCTCGTGCACAAGCGCATCATCTGCGCCTGTTACTATTGCTTCGCCGGATTATGCCGGAAGCAATATTTCAGGAGGTATGCGCTTTTATTTCCCTTTCGAGAACAGCAGCAATGATATGTCTGGTAACGGAATTAATCCTACAGCCGGTGCAGTTACCTATACCACTGATCGTTTTGGCCGTGCCAACGGCGCAGCTCAGTTCAATGGCGTGAGCAATTACCTGAAGCTGCCTGCAGCAAACTATGTAAACGGTGATTTCACTGTTACCGCATGGGTAAAACCGACAGCTGTTTCGCTGTATAAGCGCTTGCTTGTATTCAGCAACGGAACAGGAAACAACCCAATTATTATGTGCTTTGACCATACGAACCGTCATCCTGATTTCGAGGTATGGAATACCGGTTATTCCACTTCAACCGCCTCACATAGTAATGTGGCACAGAACAACGTATGGTATCATGTTGTTTACCGAATGAAATCTGATACCATGCAGATTTTTGTGAACGGTGTGGGCGGTACACGCATTTATGCCGGGGCCGAACCCTCAATTGGCGGCACGCCGGGTTACAGAACCAACCTGGTAACTAGCATTAAATATATAGGCCGTTCTGAATACGTTAACCAATATGCGAGCATGGCGCTTGATGAGCTGCGCATGTACAACCGCGCACTCAGTAACAGCGAGGTTGCCCAGTTACAGGCATTCAGCGGTAATCTGCAAATAGCCCAAAGTCAGGGCCCTGCCTGCGGCGCAGCCGCTACCCTTAGCGGGCCGCCCGACCTGCAAAGCTATTCATGGACCAATGCAGCAAACAACCTGCTGGCCACTTCGCGAACCTATATCGCATCTGAAAGCGGAACTTACAAGCTTACGGGGGTATCTGCGGGCAGCACAGCCTGTACGGCAACTGCGTCAGCAACCGTTACCATAAGCGCCCCGCCGGCTGGTCCGGGCATTAGCAGCAGCAGCAATGCTGTTTGCCCCGGCAACACTGCCATGCTCAGCGCCCCTGCTTCTAACGGATATATTTGGAGCAATGGCTCAACTTCGCAAAGCATATTGGTAAGCTATGCTGATTTGGCTGCACCGCAAACTTTTACGGTACAGGTAATTTCAGGCTCATGCACCTCGCTTGCCTCGGCAGGTTATACGCTGAGCAGGGCAGTATTGCCGGCATCGGCTGGCCCTGTAAGTGGTAATGCCGAACCGGCTGAAGCAAGCGCGGAAACATATACGGTTCCTGCCGTTTCAGGAGCAGCTTCATATGCCTGGACCTACACAGGAACCGGGGCCGTCTTCAGCGCTTCCACCACTGTGCCATCGGTAACTATAAGCTATGGCGCAGGTGCAACAAGCGGCGTGCTGAGCGTACAGGGTGTAAACAACTGTGGCAGCGGCAGTACCTCGCAGGCTTTTACTGTAACCATAAGTGCGCCCCAAGACCTTGTAATAAGCAACAACATGAGCCTGAGCGGGAGCTATCGAAATATCAGTTTCAGCGGGGGCCATATTGCACAGTTAAGCGGTAACCTCGCGGTCAGCGGCAATATTACCGTGCCCGATGGTGCCGAACTTGAAACAAAATGCTTTATTATAACCGGTGCAGGCAGCTTTACGCTTCAGGGCGGCGGTAAGCTTGTAATCTGTAATAGCGACGGCATAGCCCAATCAGGAAATACAGGTGCAATACGCACCACGGGAGGCCGCTTATTCAGCAACGATGCCATTTACGAGTATAACGGTGTATCTGCACAGTTAACAGGTCAGGGTCTTCCTGCGCGTGTACGCAGCCTTACTGCCAACAATGCGCAGGGCCTCAGCCTCAGCAGCGCATTATCGGTAAGCAATACGCTTACTGCCGGAGCGGGAACACTTAACCTGAATGGGCTTGCGCTCACCTTGCTTTCTTCCAAAACAGGCACAGCGCGCCTTGCAGAAGTGCCCCAGGGCGCAACGTTGAGCAATGCGGATGCTTTTACTGTCAGGCGTTGGCTTGATACCGCTGCTGTACGCAATGAACAACAGGGCTTCGGAGCCTATTACTGGCTGGGCGCATCAGTTACAGGTAAAACTGTTGATGCCTGGAATACATCTGCAAACGTATATGTACCCTGGACTTACGACGGGCAAAACAACCACGGTTCGGTTTGGCTTTTCGATAACGGCAACAACGCATATCCCGCAAATGGCGGCTGGTTTAAACCTGCTTCGCCTTCAACGGGTGTCAACCCGGGCAGGGGTGTGCGTGTTTGGTTCAACAATGTCTTTTTCGCAACAGGTGCAACCACAAGCCTTAGCGGTATACCTGTAACCGGAGATTTCAGCATGCCGGTTTCGTATTGCACGGGCAGCTGTGCAGGCAACTCAGCCGTAAACGGCTGGAACCTGGCAGCCAACCCATACCCAAGCACAATTGACTGGAACAGCGGCAACTGGATAAAAACAAACATAGCCGACGCTATATATGTATGGCGACATAAGCAAAATGCCTATTCAAGCTATGTTAACGGCGTAGGTACTATGGGAGGCAGCAACCTCATCGCATCCGGACAAGGTTTTATGGTGCGTGCAATTGCAGCCGGGCCCATACTTAAGGCAACTGAAGGTATAAAAACCGCTTCTGCCGCCTCTGCCATGCGAGCGGGCGCATTAAGCCTTCTTCGCCTGAAAGTATCTACTGCAGATCTTTACGATGAAGCAGTAATTGTTGATCGCCCGGGATCAGAAAGAGCTTATGAGGCACACAACGATGCCGCCAAATACCTGAACCCCGGCCTGAGCATCTGGTCTGAGCCGGTACCCGGCAGCAGGCAGGCCATTGCCTCTATGATGCCGCAGGCCGGAGACACCGTCTCAATCAGGCTGAAAAGCAGCAGCATGCAAACCGTATTCCTTAGCGCCGTAGATTTTAGCGATTGGACGGAACGCTTCAGCCTCTACATTCTCGACAACGAAAGTGGCAGCATGCAACCTCTGGAACCGGGCTCGAATTTAGCCTTTGCGCTTAGAGCAGATCAAGTGTATAAACTCTCACTGGTTTTGCAACCGGCCGGTGCTACACATACAAGCCTTAAAAATGCAATTTCGCTCAGTGTGCAGCCTAACCCCTCAAAAGGCACCTTTACGCTTACAGGCAATGCCAATATGAACGAGATACACATTTTCGATAACCTCGGCAGGTCGGTGCATGAACAAATGCTCAATGGTAATGTAAATACCATAAGTGTAAACCTGCATTGCGGCATATATACCGTAAGGGTTTATATGAGCAACGGAACTAAGGTCAGCAGGCTTGTTATTGAGTAAGCGGCACCGGCGTCTTTATTTGCCTCAATAAAGTTCTGCAGGTAAACCGAAGAATACTTAAAGCCATAGCCTGTAATCAAGAGGTAGTGGGTTGGGTTTCGAAAGTATTTTCTTTTAAAATCAGGCACTTAAGAAGAAATTTGTAAGTGCCTGATTTTTTGATACACAGTTCCCGGACCGATCCTGACTAACTCAAAAGCTATCTCCCCGATATGAACCCATACTTTCCGTCTCATGTGTCCTTCATATCTGCTCCTATGCCTGGCGGGCAAAGAGGTCAGGCCGAAATTTTGAATTGGGCTTCCTTCAGATCCCGCTTCTCAACATAGCTTTGCCAACAGTTAACACCCCGCTGCCAATCATGTTCCGGACTTGAACCCTAAAGTATGCGCCATGCCCGGCACACCATAAAAAAACCACCCGGGCATCTGCCCGGGTGGTTTCAATACTAATATTCCGATTGCATATAAGATGTTAAAAATTATTCAATCACCAGCCTGCTTATGGCTGTTCCTTTTTTCATAAGCACCTTGGTTGTGTAAATACCGGCAGGCAGGGTAAGGTGCATGGTTTGCGTATTACCGTTCAGCAATTGAGAATACACGTGCCTGCCGAGATTGTCGAAAACTTGTACCGATTGCATCTCATCGCTTCCGTTCAGGGTAAATGAACCGTTGTTAGGGTTTGGCTGCACATTTAATGTAAATGCGCTTTTAGCTGACATTCCTGTGGTTGATATAGGGTTTAAGACCAATGTCAGATTGTACGCCTGTCCGGCTATAAGCGAATAGGCTAAGCGAGAATCTGAATTTAAAGGTAAAATGCTGCCGTTTTTGTCATCATGAATCAAGACTCTGAAACGTTCTGCCCAGTCGCTCAAATCAGTGGCGGAAAGGAAGACAGTTTGCGTGCTGCTGCTTTTCAGGCGTACAGCAATGGTGTCGCCGGCTACCGGCATCATAGATGCAATGGCCTGTTTGCTGTTTATTGTGGGTTCTGCCCAAATGTTAAGGTTTGGGTTCATGTACTTAACAGCATCGTTTGCCGGTTCGTATGCTCTCGAAGAACCTTCACGGTCAACTATTACTGCTTCGTCATACAAATCGGCTGCCGACACTTTCAAACGCAGCAGGCTTAATGCCCCTTCTCGTATATTGGATGCTGTAGCTGCAGTTTTTACGCTTTCATTAATAGTGAGCATTGAGCCGGCAGAAAATGCCCTTACCATAAACCCTTGTCCGGATGCAATAAGGTTGCTGCCGCCAAGCGTACCAACACCGTTCACGTAGCTTGAATAGCCGTTCTGCTTATGTCGCCATACGTAGATGGCGTTCGCCAAATCGGTTTTTGTCCATTCTCCGCTGCTCCAATCAATAGTGCTTGGGTAAGGGTTAGCTACAAGGTTCCAACCGTTGGCAGATGAGTTGCCTGCACAGGTGCCTTCGCAATAAGTAACGGGCAGGTTATAAGTGCCAATAACAGGTGTTTCAGATAAAGAAGCGGTTGCGCCGCCTGCGAAGAAGGCATTATTGAACCAAATTCTTACCCCTTTGCCGGGATTAACAGGCATATTTGGCGTTGCCGGTTTAAACCAGCCGCCGTTAGCAGGAGTGGTGTTTTCGGTATTGGAATAAAGCCATGCAGAGCCAAAGTTGCTTTGTCCGTTGTAAGTCCAGGGAACGTATGCATTGGTAGCGGTATTCCACGCATCTATGGTTTTACCTGTAACCGATGCGCCCAGCCAGTAATAGGCTCCGAAGCCCTGGTGCTCATTGCGTACAGCCGCCGTATCTAACCAGCGCTGAACCGTAAAGGCCGATGCGTTGCTGAAACCGGCTTCGTCGGGCATTTCGGCCAAACGGGCTGTGCCGGTTTTGGAGGATAGTAATGTAAGCGTTTTGCCGGCCAGGTTAAAGTTGCCTGAAGATACGGTTAGGGTATTGCTTACCGAGCCTGCATTGCTTAAGGTAAGCCCTAAAGCATTGTTTAGCGTAAGGTTACGAACGCGTGCAGGCAGACCTGAGCCTGTTACCTGCGCTGCGGTTCCGTTGAACTCGTAGCTTGCATCATTGCTGAAAGATCTGCCGGAAGTTTGCACCGCGCCTATGCTGCCCGTTTGGGCAATGCCTGCGGGGTTACAGATTTTAATAGTCGCACCGGCAGAGAGCGTAAAGATGCCTGTGCCTGTTACAACGTTACAGCCTGTTACAAAGGTTGCGCCGTCGGGCACAACAATGTTATCGGTAATGGCCAGGTCGCCGTCAAGGGTTATGGTTGGCGTGCCTATGATGGTAATGGTGCCGTAAGTGCCGTTCAGCATGCGATCTGAGTTGATGGTTATATCAGAAGTGCTTACCGGTGTTACAGTTATAGCCTTCATAGCCGATGCGCCGAATCCGCAGTTGTTGCTTCCGTAAACCGACAGCGTGCCGGATGTGGCGTTCGCCGCAAAGCTCACAGATACTGAGGCGCCGATTCCGGTTATAGTTGCGCCCGTTCCGCTGTAAGACCATGCGTAAAATGTTGCCCCGCTTATGGCGGCAACTGAGTAATTACCACTGCTGCCCTGGTTAATACCTGCCGAGCCGGTAATTGTGCCGGCGGCAACCGGGGCCGATTTTATGGATACAGCTATTGCACTGCTCGCATTGCTTGTACAGCTGCCCTGTATGGACCTGACACTGTAAAGGCCTGCCTGTGTAACATCAACAGAAGCAGTGGTTTGGCCGTTGCTCCAGAGAAATGATGCGCCTGAGCCTGAAGCAACAAGGTTAACGCTGCCTCCTGCACAAAATTCGACAGGGCCGTTTACGGCTATACCGGGGCTTGGTACCGTATTTACGGTAACTGATACCGCCGATGACGTGGCGCTGCTTATGCCGGCCGTTGTAACATATACCGTATAGCTGCCAGCCGTACTTACAGTAATTGAGTGAGTGGTATCGCCGGTACTCCAATGATTGCCGTATTGTGCCGATGAGGTGAGCGTTACGCTGCCGCCGGCGCAAATATTTGTACTTCCGCCGGCTGTAATAACCGGCTTGGCAGGCGGTGCAATCATGGTAACCGTAACCGATTGACTTACACCGCTTGTGCAGGTACCTGAATAAGCATAAACGCTGTAAACTCCGGGTGCATAAACTACCAGTGAGGTACCTGTTGAGCCGTTACTCCATTTGTTTGCAGTATTATTAACCGAAGAGGTAAGTAATACTGAGCCTTGGGTAATATTAGTACCCTGCGGTGTGAGAATTACAGGAGTGGATGGTGTATTGGTAATAAATACCACCATTGCCGTAGTGCTGCTTGTGCAATTGCCTGCACCAATAACTTGTAAAGTTATACCGCGTGTTACACCGCCGCCAACAACAATAGATTGCGTGGTTTCACCGGTGCCCCATAAATTACCGGTTGCTGAACTTGAGGTAAGTGTAACCGTTTCGCCGGTACACAGATTAACGGGGCCGCCTGCTGTAATGGTTGGTGTGGCGGGTTTCGGATTTACTGTTACTGCAACAGGACTGCCTGCATCGCTAGTGCAACCCGACATCGCCACTCTTACAGTATAGCTGCCTGAAGCGCTTACAGTAATGCTGCGGGTGGTTGCGTTGTTGCTCCAAAGGTTATTTGTAAGCGATGAGCTGGTAAGCGTTACGTTGCCCCCTGCGCAAAACGTTGTTGCTCCGGATGCCGTAATAACCGGCATTTCACTTCCGCCGCCTGTTACTGCATAAGTTTCGCTTACACTGCTTGTGCAGCCGCCTGTAACGCTTTGCACACTGTAATTACCGGCCGAAGTAACAGTAATTGCCGGCGTGGTTGCGTTGTTGCTCCATAAATATGAATCAACAACCGAGGCGCTTATTTTGCGAATGCTGTTGTTGCCTGCATCGGCAATAAATAAACTGCCTGATGCATCGAAGCCGAGCGCGTACGGGCCTTTGAATTTTGCATCTGTGGTGGAAAGACCTTCAGCATATCCGTAAACAGTGCCGGCATAAGTGCTTACAACACCGGCAGGAGTAATCTTACGAATGCGGTTATTACCTGCATCGGCGAGATAAATATTACCATCGGGGCCTATGGTCATGCCGCGCGGTGCACTGAATTTAGCATCTGTTCCGCTTCCGTCAAGGTAGCCGCTGTTGCCGCTTCCGGCAAAGGTGCTTACAACGCCGGCCGGGGTAATTTTCCGCAGGCGGCTGTTGCCTCCGTCTGAAACGTACAGATTACCGGCGGCATCAATTGTTATACCGCCGAGTGTGCTGAATTTTGCGCTTAAAGGAGCCGATGAATCAACATAGCCGCTGCTGCTGCCTGCTACTGTGCTTACCACACCGGCAGGAGTTATTTTACGAATCCTGGTGTTTCCCTGGTCTGTTGCGTACAGGTTGCCTGCATTATCAACAGTAAGAGCGCTTACGCCGCCGAACATGGCCTGGTTGCCCGCTCCGTCTACGTAGCCATAGCTGCCGGTGCCGGCCAGAGTTGTAACCACACCCGCCGGGGTAATTTTGCGGATGCTGTAGTTATCTCCGTCACCAACGTACAGGTTGCCTGCCGCATCAATGGCAATACATGAAGGGAATGCAAACTGTGCTGCGGTTCCCGTTGCGTTTGTGAAACCGGAAGAGCCGTTGCCGGCAAAAGTGCTTACTTCACCGGCAGCTGTAATTTTCCTAATCCTGTGGTTAAGGTTATCGGTTACATAAATGGTTCCGGAAGAATGAACTGCCAAACCGTTAGGTTCCCAAAAGAGCGCATTTGCACCCATGCCGTCTGCAAAGCCTGATGTGCTGGCGCCTGCCAATGTGCTTACCGACAGGTTGCCTGCTGCTGCAGTAAGAACCATACCGCTGCCGCATGAAATGCTGCCTGTGGAGCTGATAGTCGGTGCAGCAGTTCCTGATACCTTTACGATTATACCTTCGCTTGCCAATGAGGTGCAGCCTGCCGCAATGGTGCGCACAGTATAAATACCGGAAGCTCCTGCATTTACAGCAGCCGTTGTTGCCCCGTTCGACCATAAATAAGTACCGGAACTTGCAGATGCTGTAAGCGTTACCGTGCTGCCCTCGCAAATTATTGCAGAACCGCCGGCAGTAATAACCGGTGTTACAGGTGCGTTTACCGATACTGTTTTTATTGCGCTGCCCAGGCTGGTGCATCCGCCTGATATTGTTTGAACACTGTAGCTGCCGCTTATGCCGGCGGCTATGCTTGCTGTTGTTTCGCCGTTGCTCCAGAGGTAGCCATCTATACCCGACCAAGGCTTAATTTTGCGTACCGCGTTACCGTTAGATTCCAGCACTACAAAACTCCCTGCCAAATCGAATACAATGTCATTGGGCGATTTGAACTGTGCCACAGAAACATCGCCGTTAACGCTTGCATAACCTGCAAGACCTGCAAATGTGGTAACAACACCTGTTGGCGTTACCTTACGAATACGGTTATTGCCTTCATCGGCTACATAAATGTTACCGTCGGTACCAATGGTTAAGCCGGTTGGTGATCTGAATTTGGCCGAGGAGCCTGTGCCGTTGGCATAACCTAAGGTACCGTCGCCGGCAATGGTACTGACTATTCCGTCAGTGCTTACTTTGCGAACTTTACCGCCCGCCTCAAGTACATATATGTTACCTGCCGCGTCAAGTGCGAGGTCGGTGGGGTAGCTGAATTGCGCGTTTGCGGCAGGGCCGTCGGAAGTTCCGAAGGTGCCGCCGGCAATGGTGCTTACAATGCCCGCTGCCGATACTTTACGGATACTGCTGTTATGGTAATCTGCAAGGTATAAATCACCGCTGCTGCTCATCTCCAATCCATAAGGACTTAAAAAGGTTGCGGTCCCGGCCGGTCCGTCGGCATTACCTGATACAAGCGCCTGGCCTGCATAAACGCTTACAATTCCGGCCTGTGTAATTTTACGTATTCGACTTCCGTCTGCTATGTAAATATTGCCCGCCGCATCGCAGGCCATTTTATTCATGCTCTTGAATTGAGCGGCTGTACCCGTGCCGTCGGCGTAGCCTAAGGCGCCGCCTGCCAGGGTGCTTACATAGCCGTTAGGTGCTATTTTACGAATGAGGTAGGTGCTTCTCTCCGCAATATAAATATTGCCTAAGGCATCTGTGGTTATGGCGCTCGGCGCATTAAAAGCTGCGGAAGTTCCAAAGCCGTCGGTGCTTGCTGCTGTGCCGTTGCCGGCATAAGAGCTTACAGTAATGCCGTTAACCGGGGCGGTCAGTGTTACACTTCCTGTACAGAAACTAAGCGCACCCGATGCTGTTGTTACCGGCTTAAGCGGTGTGGATGATGCGGTTACTGCGTTTACCGTGCTTGTTGCACTGGTACATGTGCCGTTTAAGGTTACCACGCTGTAATTACCGGCATCGCTTACAGTTATACTTTGGGTTCGGGCTCCGTTGCTCCACAGGTTGCTGTCGGCGACTGAACTTGAAAGGGTTACCAATGCGCCGTTGCATAAGCTTATTGGGCCCGATGCTGTTACTGTTGGCGCATCGGCAGCGGGAATAACGGTTACGGTAATTGAATTGCTTGTTGCAGATGTGCAGCCGTTTGTGGTGGTGTAAACCGTATATACCCCCGAGGTTCTTGCGCGTATAAAGTTCCTTGTCTCGAAGTTGCTCCAAATGTTGTCAGAGGACTCAGAACTTACAAGTCTTACCTCGCCGCCACTGCAAAAGGTTGTTGGTCCGTCTGCCGTAATAACGGGTGCAGGCATGTTAGTGGCAGATACTTCAACCGTATTGCTGTAAGCTGTTGTGCAGCCGCCCGATATGGTTCTTACCATATAAGTGCCTGATGTGCTTACTGTAATGCTTTGCGTGGTTTCACCGTTGCTCCATACGTTTTCAGCAGCCTTAGACGAGGTAAGCGTAATGGTCTGGCCGTTGCAAAGCTCAGGTGAACCTGTATAGGTAACAGCAGGTGCCTCAGATGGCCGGCTCACTGTTACCACAACCGGAACAGAAGCAACTGAAGTGCAGCCCCTTAAAATTGTTTGCACGCTGTAGCTGCCGGCAGCTGTGGCAGTTATACCCGGCGTTATGGCTGCATTCGACCATAAATAGCTTGTTTCATAAGCCTGAATTTTACGAAAGCGGAAGTTGCCGGCATCTGCCACAATTATTTCACCCGAAGCATTTACAGCCACACTTGATGGGTAACTGAATTGCGCTGTTGCGACATTTCCTTCAACGTAACCATAAGCGCTGCCTGCAATAGTTGTAACCACCCCGGCGGGGGTTATTTTACGAATTCTGTGATTGCCTTCATCAGGAACAATAATATTGCCTGCGGCATCAAAAGTAAAACCGCCTATAGTGAAAAACGAAGCTGCTGTGCCTGTGCCGTTGGCAGCTGTGCCCGGACCGCCGCCGACAAAAATATTGAAATCAGTCGGGGAGGTAACTTTATAAATTTTTGTCTGATTGGCTATATATATAACACCTGATGGGCTTATTGCCATATCATCGGCATAGCCTATGCTGTACGGCACATTTGCATAAGTGCTTACAATACCTGCCGGGCTTATTTTTCTTATTCGTCCGGCACCAAAATTATTATAATCCAGGAGAACAACATTTCCTCCCGCATCTGTGGTCATTGCAGATATGCCATTAAACTTTGCAGAAGTACCGGTGCCGTCAGCATCGCCTTCGGTACTTCCTGCCAGCGTGGTTACAACGCCTGCCGGCGTTATTTTACGCACCGTGTAGTTAATGAACTCACTTGCCACATACACATTACCTGAGAGGTCCATAGTCATCTGAAAGGGCCCATCGAAATATGCAGCGGTGCCTGTAGCGTTCAGGAAGCCTGAATTACCGTTTCCTGCCAATGTGCTTATCACACCCGCAGGCGTTATTTTACGGATACAATTGTTATATGTATCGCAAAAAATTATATTTCCTGAAGCATCAACCGCCATGTCAAATATCTTCTGAAACTTAGCAACATTTGCAGCCCCGTCGGCATAGCCTTGGGTACCTGAACCTGAAAACGTGCTTGTATAAGTTTCGGCTGCAACGGCAGGCGTTGAAAGTGTAAGGCTTGAACCCTGGCAAATAGCTGCCGGGGCCGAAGTAGTTACCACCGGCTGCGCCTGCGAGATTACACTTAAAACCACCGGCGTGGAAGGCAGCGAAGTACAAGCCCCGGCTATAGCCCTGAGCGAGTAAGAGCCGCCCGTATTTGCTGTAATATTTTGTGTGGTTTCACCTGTAGACCAAACGTAAGAATCAACTAAGGAAGGCGCAACCTTACGAACCCTGTAATTGCCGTAATCAGCAACATAAAGGTTACCTGAAGCGTCAAATGCTATTTCTTTAGGTATGTTGAAGTATGCATCACTGTAACCGTTGCCCATACCTGACCTGTCGCCGGTATATGTGCTCACAATACCCGCTACAGTAATTTTACGAATACGGTGGTTGCCTGTTTCTGAAATGAACATATCGCCTGATTCATCAAAGGCAATACTGTATGGGGCGTTCAGCTTTGCAAGGCTCAGCAACCCGTCTTCAAGACCACCTACACTTCCTGCATAGGTGCTCACCAAACCGGCCGATGTTACCTTCCTGATAAGATGGTTACCCCTGTCGGCTACAAACAAATTTCCTGTGGCATCGAAGCAAAGGCCGGTTGGCGCGCTGAAAGCTGCGGCAGTGCCGGTTCCGTTTGTTGCCGCAGCCGTACCGCTGCCTGCAAACGTGGTTGATGTACCGTTAGCGGCTATTTTACGAATGCGGTTATTGGTTTCATCGGCTACGTACAGTATGCCTGATACATCGAAGGCGAGGCCTGTAGGCTTGTCGAACTTTGTGTTTGCTGATGTTCCGTCAGTAAACCCGGCGGTGCCGCTGCCGGAGTAGTTTGTTACCACCCCTGCCGATGTGATTTTCCTGATGCGGTTATTACCGGCATCTGCAACATATAAATTGCCTGCCGCATCAAAGGCAAGGCCACGGGGTGCGTTAAATTGGGCTGCTGTGCCCGTGGCGTTGCTATATCCGGCAACACCGCTGCCGGCAAATGTGGTAACCACACCTGCCGAAGTTACCTTACGGATACGGTTGTTTCCTTCATCGGCTATAAAGATTATGCCGGCTGAATTTATGGCTATGCCGGCAGGTGAAGCAAATTTGGCTTCCTCACCGGTTCCGTCGGCAAACCCTACGAGGCCGCCGGCCGGGCTGCTTACCAGCGGCAGGCTGCTCGGGCCGCTTATCTGCACACTGCTGCCCGGGCAAAATGCAACGGGGCCAAGGGTTGTAATTACAGGAGTTGACGGGAGCGGTATTACTGTTACCGCTACATCTTCTGATGCTGCAGAAGTACAGTCTTCTATAATTGATACCACATTATAGGTGGCAGCCGCTGTAAAGGTTACGCTTTGTGTTGTTGATGTTGAATTCCAGCGATAGCTTACTGCTGTTACAGGGCTGAGCTTACGAATGCGGTGGTTGGTTTGGTCACCTACGTAAACAATCCCGTTGGGGCCAATGGCAACGCCGGTAGGGAAGTTGAAAAGGCTGTTAACACCGTCGGTTGTACCGGTGCCGGTGCCGCCTGCAATAGTTACAACTTCACCTGCCGCTGTAATTTTGCGTATTGTATTGTTTGCACCGTCGGCTACAAAGAAGTTTCCTTCAGCATCTCTTTTAATATCCCTTGGTTCGTTAAACTTAGCAAGCAGCAGGTTAGGTGAATCTGTGGTACCGGCGGTGCCGACACCGGCAAATGTGGTAACAAGTCCGTTTGGTGTAATTTTACGAATGCGGTGGTTGCCCTGATCGGCTACATATACATTACGGTTTGCATCCAAGGCAATACCGAAGGGGTCATTGAATTTTGCCGCCGCGCTTTGTCCTTCCGCATAGCCCGATGAGCTGCCTGCAAGGGTTACTGTTTTTCCGTCGGCCCTTACTTTTCGAATACGGTGGTTATTATTATCTGCTACGTAAACGTTACCCGAGTCATCTACCGTCAGGCTTGAAGGGCCGTTAAATTTGGCAAGAGTACCCACGGCATTATCTGTATTTCCCTGGGTACTGCCGGCCAGGGTGGTTACAACACCTGCCGTTGTTATTTTTCTTATTTTATGGTTTAAATAATCAGTAACGTAAAGGTTACCTGCGTTATCTATAGCAACAGCATTAGGGCCGTCGAACTTAGCGGCAGTTGCTGTTGCAGCATCAACATCTCCCCCGGTGCTGCCGGCATAAGTGCTTACAAGGCCTGCGGGAGTTATTTTACGTATCAGGTCATTATCGAAATCTGCAATGTAAACGTTGCCTGCCGCATCAACACAAAGTTGCTGCGGTCTCGAAAACTTTGCTGCTGTACCCGTAGCATTTACTTCGCCAGAGCTTGAGCCTGCGAGTGTGCTTGTTTTATAGACACCTGAAAGGTCAGTATGCGCGGTCAGCGTTACACTGCTGCCGGCGCAAAAAGTGGTTGGGCCCGATGCTGTTATAGTGGGGGGCGGGCAACCTTGCGCTGCCTGTGTACTTTTACCTGAAAGTACAATTGCTTTCGCGGCCATAGCCTGCCGGTTGAGCATTGCGTAAAAAGAAGGCGCAGTTGCCACGGCTTTAGCTGAGGCATTCCTATAAACGTTTAATAAATGATGCGGGGCTTTGACTGTGCTGCCTTTGGTCAGGTTTGCAGCAAAGCCTGCCCCTGCGGGCAGCAGGCAGGCTGCAATCAGTAAGATGTTTGTAATTAGTCTCATGCAATATCGGGTTGCCGCCTGGTTGTTTATTGTAGCGACAAACCAAAGGTGATACCTTCTGCATGGTTGCATGAAAATGCAGTATCACGAAACATTCACGAGCAGGAATTATTTATGCAGTAGCTTTTCGTATATCTCATCAATACCAAAAAATAAAAGTCATACATCCTTTTCTTACAATACATTACCAATAAAAAGGATCTCATATTTAACCTTGCTGAACAACAAGCCTTAAAAGCTAAACAGGCGATTTGAGCGGTAAAATACAGGTTAGCCCAAAGGGGGTGGTACCCACAGACAGGGCAATGTACTTTTGGTAATACAGGCTGTACGCCTATAATTGTTACCCTGTCAGGAGCAATAAGACGCTTAACCTGTAAACAGATTGCTTATAGAGCCAACTTATTAAATGCTCAGCAGGAAGCTGTTCAGGCTGTCTTCGGCAGCAAGGTTTAGTTTGCGCCGCAGCAAAGAACGGTTGTTATGCACCGTCCGTTCCGATATTTGGAGCAGCTGCGCAATTTGCTTTGTGCCCAGGTTCAAACGCAGGTAGGCGCAAAACCTGAGGTCGTTCGGGCTCAGATCAGGTGCAAGAGCATGAAGCTTTGTGAAAAAATCAGGGTGTACACTTTCAAAGTGCATTTTAAATTCCTCCCATTGCGAGTCTGTTTTAATAAAATCATCAATGGTGCCTAAAAGGTCGTTCAGTTCATCGGCTGCCTTGCGGTTGCTTAAAATACCGCTGCGCACCTCTTCCAGCAATTCGGTACGGCGCACCATATAGGCAGTAAGCGATGCAAGCTCGTTATTCTTGTAGCTCAGCTTATCCTGCATGGCGCTTACCTTAAGCATTTCCAAATCGCGTTCACGCTCTACAAGTCGCCTTTTCTGCTCTGCAGAAATAAGGCGCTGCCTGCGGCTGAACCAAAACCAGAAGAGCAGCACGGCAGCCAGGCCTGCCTGCCAGTACTTTTGTACCTGTTCTTCATACAAAATGCGTGTGAGCGCTTTGTTTTCCTCGTCTTTCAGTCGGGTTTGATATTGTATTTCTAAAGTCTGAATGGTTTTTTCACGTTCCTGGTTATAAATAGAGTCTTTAAGCATGTAATGCTGCTGCATAGCATCATAAGCACCTGAAGGATTACCGCTTTGCAGCAGCTTTTGTGCCTTTGATGCCAGTTGCTGCAATACCACCATACGCATGCCATGCATGCGGGCATAAGCAATACTACTGTCAAGGTAGCTGATGGCAAGTTTTCGCTTACCGGCAGCCCATGCCAGGTTAGCCCTGCTTTCGAACAGGCCTTCTGATTTCTCATGCCTTTGGGCTGCATGCGTAAAAAGCAGCACTGAATCTAATGCCTCCTGCGCCCGCACATAGTTATGCATGCTGTCATGCACAACCACCATCTGGAACATTGTAGATGATGTAAGCAGGCTGTCATGCGTGGGCAGGCTGAATGCAAGCACTTTACGGTGTGTTTCCAGGGCTTTGCCATATCTGCGGGCATTGTTGTAAATCATAATAGAATTACTGAGCACCGACGCCTCCAAATCATACATTCCGCCTGCATGTGCGGCTTCTGCAGATCTTTGATAGTACTTTAATACTTCATCTGAACTGTGCCCGTGCAGGCCATAAAGCGCACCCAGCTGGAATAATGAGTTTGAGATGCTATATGTATCATTGTATTTTCGCCCAAGCTGTTCTGAAAGGGTAAGCTCTTTAACAGCATCATCGTAACGACCTCCCCTGCGGTAAAGCGAACCAAGTATGTTGTGATAATAACATTGGTGCAAAGGCGATTTTATCAGGTGCAGGCTGTTTTTAATGCTCTCGAAAGCGCGAATGCTGCTGTCGGGCAATTGGAGGTTATACAGGCACATCCCCATTCGATAGCTGTACATTACCTCCAGGGAATCGCTTTGGGGACTTTTGGCAAGGACAATTGCTGCTTTAAAATAGCGTCTTGCAGAATCCTTCATATCTATAAAGCTGAATTCCTCACCGATGCGAAAAGTGTTCTTTATCTCCGTCTTTTTATCGATCTGCGTTTTTAAAGTCCCGCGCAGGCTGTCTATAATATGCTGCTGCGAAAAACCGGGAAACCAAGACAAAATAAAAAGAATAAAAAAAGCTGATTTATACGTCATATTTATAAGGTCTTGCCTTCAATTATCAAATGCATTTTTTTAACGGGATTGAGCAAACAAGCATTTATACTCATTTTAGAACCAAATGAGGCTATATATGCCACCGGCAGGCCAAAAACGCATTTGCATTATGAAACACTTATGCCCGGAGCAAAGGTACCAAATAGCCGCACTAATAAATGCAGGCTGGAAGCCTCAAATGATACGAATCAATTTAAAATGATTTATGCATTCCCAAAAGCGTAGCGGTATCTATGAAGGAATATTGTTAGGGGTAATGCCAACAATTCCTTCTTATGTTTTGGTCGTCTGAATAATCAAGCGTAATATTGCGATATAATTATGGGTCTCACAAAAACAGAAATATTTACCGATGAGCAAAACCGCCTCGCCTCCATGATGAAAGTACTGGGACATCCTGCGCGTATAGCTATACTTCAATCTATCATCAGTGCAAACGCCTGCATCTGCGGGGAGTTGGTAGATGAATTGGGCCTTGCCCAAGCCACCATTTCGCAGCACCTGAAAGAGCTGAAAAACGCGGGCATCATACAGGGTACC
>JAZKBN010000071.1:24804-36811 GCA_040388605.1 Bacteroidota bacterium
GGTACCATTGAGGGCGTAAAAGTTTGCTACTGCATAGAGCCTAAAGCATGGGAGCTGCTGCAAAACAATATGGCCGCCTTTTTCGCCTCTTATAAGCCTGGGAGTTCCTGCTGTTAAAAAAATTACCTAAATCAATCGTTACATTGCAATAATATTATGGAACAAAAACCAATGAATTGGCAGGATTTTAAGTCCCGCTTACATCAAAACCCGGATTTAACGCTTCAGTTTCAGTACGCAGAAAATGAGCAGGTAGATGCGGCCTACCATATTACGGAAGTGAAACAGGCCCCGATTACATCGGTCGATTGCGGTGGTGTACTCAACGAATGGACGGAAATAGTAGTGCAGCTTTGGGAGCCTGTCGGAAAAGAAGGCGGGCGGGCCATGCAGGTAAATAAAGCACTATCCATATTCAACCTTGTTGAATCGAAGCTGTCCCTGAACCCGGATGCGGTTGTTAAAATTGAGTTCGGCAACAGCCGCTTCGATACCCGCCAAATGTACCCGGCTGAATTTATAATCGGGGGCGATAACCTGGTTGTAAGCCTTAGTCCTGACTTTACCCAATGCAAAGCCATCAGCCGAAACGGAAGCTGCGGCACCGCGGCTTCGGGCGATGCCTGCTGTGTTCTCGAACCCGAGAAAAAAGCACAGAAATTAGAGCTTGTGGCCGAGTCTTCTGCATGCTGTACGCCCGGTGGCGGGTGTTGCTGATTAAGTATGAAACCCAACAACAGCATAGCCGCCATTGAAAGGAAGCAATTGGGCTTCCTTGACCGTTACCTTACATTTTGGATATTCCTTGCAATGTTCATCGGTGTGGCAATCGGATACTTCCGGCCGGGTGCTGCAATCTATATCAACTCGTTTTCACACGGAACAACCAATATCCCGTTGGCTGTTGGTCTGCTGTTGATGATGTACCCGCCCTTTGCCAAAGTGCGTTTTGAGAAAATGGGCAAAGGGTTCGGTAATGTGAAAGTGCTCGGAGCCTCACTGCTGCTGAACTGGATAATAGGCCCTATACTTATGTTTGCACTCGCAGTGCTTTTCCTGCACAACTATCCGGAGTACATGTTTGGCCTGATACTGATTGGGCTTGCACGTTGCATTGCTATGGTCATGGTATGGAACGAGCTTGCGGACGGAAGCCGGGAATATGCCGCCGACCTTGTTGCCCTGAACAGCGTTTTCCAGGTTTTGCTTTACAGCGTATATGCCTGGCTGTTCATAACCGTACTTCCGCCATTGCTTGGCCTACACGGCAAAGAAGTGAATATCGGCATGGGGCAGATTTTTGAAAGCGTAAGCGTTTACCTCGGTATCCCTTTCGCTGCCGGGGTATTCAGCCGCTTTGGCCTTATCAGGCTGAAAGGTTCGGTATGGTATCACGAAAAGTTCCTGCCCTTTATCTCGCCTGTTACCCTCATTGCACTACTGTTTACCATTATGGTAATGTTCAGCCTGAAAGGACAAATGATTGTACAAATACCCTTTGACGTGCTCATTATAGCCCTGCCGCTGGCGGCTTACTTCGTAATCATGTTTACTGTCTGTTTCTTTACAAGCAAAGCCTTCGGTGCCGACTACGGGCAGGCTGCCGCTGTTTCCTTCACGGCGGCGGGCAATAATTTCGAGCTGTCCATTGCGGTTGCCATTGGCGTATTCGGTATTAACTCCGGCGAGGCTTTCGCCGGGGTAATCGGTCCCTTGGTGGAAGTGCCTGCTTTGATTGCCTTGGTAAACCTTGCATTTTGGCTGCGCAGGAAATACTATAACTCGACCCATTTAACCACTTCACGCAAAGCATAAATTCCCATGAAAATTGCCCTCTTTTCAGACATCCACTCCAACCTGCCTGCTTTGGAAGCGTTTTTCAGAGATGTGGAAACACGCAACACCGATGCAATATACTGCCTCGGGGACCTTGTGGGCTACAACATCTGGCCCAATGAGGTGATTGACGAAATCCGCCGCCGGGGCATACCTACCATAGCTGGGAACTATGATTTCGGTATTGGCAGGGCAAGTGACAATTGCGGCTGTGCTTACAAGACAGACGAGGAAAAGGATTTGGGCAAGGTCTCCATATCTTACACAAACGAAGTTATAAAACCGGAACAACGCGCCTATTTGCGTACATTGCCCGCGCATATCCGGCTGGAATTTCAGCTTAACGATGATATGCTGAATGTGCTTCTTGTTCACGGCAGTCCCAGAAAGGTAAACGAATACCTGTTTGAAGACCGCGCCGAGCAAAGCATGCTGCGCATCATGGAGCAGGCCGACGCTGATGTGCTCTGCTTCGGGCATACGCATAAACCCTATCACCGCATTTTGCCGGCCGCAGAAGCTGAAAATGCCCGCTATCGCCATGCAATCAATATCGGCTCCGTCGGCAAGCCCAAAGACGGCGACCCTAGAGGCGGCTATGTATTGCTGACCATTAACCAAGATTCGTCATCCAAGGACAAAGAAAGTGTTCAGGCAGAATTTATACGCTTTGAATATGATGTGGAACGAGCCGCCAAGGCAATCGAAAACAGCCCTTTGCCGAATGAGTATGCCGACATGCTGCGAAAAGGCTGATATTAAAGAAAGTATCTGTACTCAGTAAATTTATAACCCAATAAAACCCTACACAATGAAAAACACCATTATAGCGGTATCAGCCGCAGTGCTCCTCTTTATGTCTGCCGCAACGTTTGCAGGCGGTGGCGGAGCCAAAACTGTAAAAGCCGACGGAAACAATAAGGCAACCGCAAACTGCACACCCAAACCCGGTTATGTATGTGTGCCTACAGGCTCGTCCTGCATCATGGTTCCGGCAGGTAAAGCGAATGCGGCCACTAAAAAGCCTGTATCTGCCGCGCCTAAGAAAAAGGCTGCCTGCGCAAATGTTCCCGGCTGCGTTTGTGAGTAAACAGAATTGCCAATTAAAGAAGAACGACACTAATAACGGCGGCCTTCTTTAATTGGTTTTTGTTTTTAAAGTGGGCTTGGTTAAAATTGGATAATAAAGATTCTGCAACAGCTTGCCTTTACTCAATAATTTTACGTTGATAAAAACACAAGTTTGCCCTTGTGCTCAGTCACAGTTTATGAGCTATTTGTATGCAAATGACCAATAACAACAAAGGTTTAAGAGTAACCGGAAGAATAAAGTCCTTCTAAAATAATTCAGGCTGCATATTAGCAGGTACAGCATTAGTATTCCGGACTTTATACTGCCTGTAGGAGGTAATATTCAAACACCAGTTAGCCTGGATTTGCTTTGCTTTAGCTTTTGAAATACTGACATAATTATTCTTGCCTGAGAACAAATCACTATAATTTAAGAATATGGCAAATGTGATTTCGGCGCTTACCATGTCCTGAAACAAACAGCAAATATGACCCTGCCCCAATACTTGCCTGTTTTTCCTTAGGCTGAATTCAGGTAAATTTTTCATGCATGGTTGACTTGGTTTGAATAAATATATTTAGGAGGCGGCATTTTTTAAAACCGCTCATACACTTTTCCGGGCACCCCGTCCACTCACGAGCACATTTCGTCAACTTAGAAATTCGGCTTTTTTATTCAGGTTAACTTGTGAAGTAAAGCAGCGCTTTAAGCTGTTCCGGCTATCCTATGAAAAATGTTATACCCCAATTAAAAGGCCCCTTTTTATTTTTCGCGGTGTTAGTGCTTCTTCAGCTCAACGCAATAGCGGCTGTAACAGTTACCTCATTCAGCCCCCTAAGAACCACCGCTAACGCCACCATAACTATAAAGGGCACCAATTTTACCGGTGCCACATCCGTTAGAATCGCCGGGGTACCTTCGGTTTTCCTGGTTATAAACAATACCACCATAAAAGCAATTGTTCCTATTGACGGAGTTTCGGGCAATATACTTGTTACAAGCCCGAGCGGTACCGGGGCTTCAGCCACAAGTGTTATCGTATGCGATTTAGTGGCTTCAGTACAAAACAAATCGGTAACAGTGGGGACAGGGGGCAGTGTTACGGTAAATGCTTCAGTGTTTAACAACGGAAGTGCAACCTATTGCGGGGCTCTTACGGCCACAATGCAAAAATACGGTACTGTTTCAAGGCAGGTGTCTGAAAACAGTAATCTAACCATGACAGCGCCGACTGGCGCTGTATTTGTAGCCGTTACATTTGCCAATTACGGAACCACATCGGGCTCTGCGGGCAGCTATGCGGCAGGAAGCTGCGTTACGGCCAACGCAAGGCTGATTGCTGAAAGTTACCTGCTAGGCAATAATACCGCTGTGATTCCTGCAACAAACGCTGTTTTTTCCGAGCCATGTAACGGTACCGCCAAAACCCTTACGGTTGAAGCTGTTTACATTTATAAAAGCGGAAGCACTGTTTCAGGCCAGGCAGCTGAAAATACCAATCTTACGCTTACGGCGCCTTCGGGCGCAGTGTTTACTGCCGTAACATTTGCCAATTTCGGCACTACAACGGGTAGCGCGGGCAGTTATGCAACAGGCAGCTGCCATGATGATAACAGTAAGGCTATAGTTGGAAATTACCTGCCCGGCACTGCCACTGCAACCATAGCGGCAAATACCACTGTGTTCTCAGATCCCTGTAACGGCACGGTTAAAACGCTTACCGCTGAAGCGGTGCACAGCGGGGTCACACAGGCTACCTACGCATGCGCCGATGCGGGCACAATACCTTTATGGATTACCCTTGCCGAATCACAGGGCGCTTATGTTTCGGCACCTGTAGCTTTAACTGTTTCTGCACCTGCGCAGGCAACAATAAGCAATGCAGCACCCCTTAATGCAGTTGTTGGCGACACCGTAAAATTAACAGGCACAGGCTTAAACTATGTATCTGCCCTTACAGTAAACGGAGCTGCGACTGCAATAACAGGAAGCACTTCAACCACGCTTAATTTTATTGCCGGCGCTGCGGGCAGTGGCAACCTGGTGCTTACCACTGCATGCCAGGCAACAACTACCGTTATTGCAATTAATATTGTTAACCGATTCAGCCAAATAAGCACGGGTATTCCCGGTGTCTCCAAGTCATCTGCCGCCTGGGGCGATTACGATAACGACGGCGACTTGGACCTGGCTTTAAGCGGTTCAACTGATGGCAGTATTTCAGCACTTGTCTCCGGAATTTATAATTATTCATCAGGCAGCTTTTCCAATATAAATGCCCCGTTGACGGGTTTAATATATCCTGTGCTTGCCTGGGGCGATTATGACAGCGACGGCGACCTGGACCTTGCCATTTCAGGAGCGTACACTTCGGAGTATATAAGCAGGATTTACCGAAATAATGCCGGTACCTTCAGCAATATAGGCGCAAACCTGACCGGGGTCGCCTTAGGTGGTCTTGCCTGGGGCGATTATGATAATGACGGGGACCTTGACCTGGCAATTAGCGGTGCGAATTACGCAGGAGTTCCGTTTAGCAAAATTTACCGTAATAATGCAGGTACCTTTACTGATATAAGTGCCGGTTTACAAGGCCTTTATACAGGGACGCTTGCCTGGGCTGATTACGATAAAGACGGCGATCTGGACCTGGCCTTAACCGGAACACCTGATAATGGGGCTTTGGGTAATTTAACCGGGGTAAGCAGGATTTATAGAAATGATGCTGGCGCCTTTAACGATATTGGAGCAGGCATTACCGGTGTTTACAATTCATCGGTTACCTGGGGAGATTATGATAACGACGGTGACCCGGACCTGGCATTGATAGGTTATGACGGCGGTCCGACAAACCTGAGCAAAATTTACAAAAATAATTCCGGAACATTTACTGATATAGGCGCCGGTTTAGCAGGCAGTGCCAGCGGATCAACAGCCTGGATAGATTATGATAATGACGGCGACCTTGACCTGGCTTTTTCCGGCCATGTAAGTAAAGTTTACAACAACAGCTCCGGCTCTTTTTCAGATATAAGCGCCGGTTTACCCGCTCTCGTTTACGGAACAATGTCATGGGGAGATTATGACGGTGACAGCGACTTAGACCTGTTTTTAACAGGCTACGAAAACACCACACCGGCAAGCAAACTGTACCGTAACAATACCATAACCACCAATACGGCAGCCTCGGCTCCTACGGGGCTCAGCACTTCAGTATCGGGTACAAAGGCTGTTCTTAAATGGAATAAAGCCGCTGATGCGCAAACACCGGCAAATACATTAAACTATAATATCAGGGTAGGTACAGGTTCGCTGCGCAATAACGTGGCTCCTTCGCAGGCCGATTCGCTTACCGGCAATAGGCGTATTGCCGCCTTCGGCAACATTATTTACCGCAGCGGGGGCGACACCATTAAGAACCTGACCGCCGGTTCTACCTATTACTGGAGTGTACAGGCCGTTGATGCCGGCTTAAAAGGAGGTGCCTGGAGTGCCGAACAAAATTTCACTGTATCTGCTGTGAGTTCTTTTAGTCCGCTAAAGGCAGCTGTAAACACAACTGTTACCATTTCCGGTCTGGGCCTAACAGGTACTACGGCTGTTGCGTTTAACGGTGTGTCGGCAACTTACTACGTGGTAAACAGCACCACCATAAAAGCAATTGTACCTTCAGGGGCCACAACAGGCATTATTTCAGTTAGCAACCCTGTAGGTACCGCAAGCTCGGCTTCGGCCATAACTGTATGCAGCTTTACCGCATCAACGCAAAGCCAAACTGTAGTTTTAGATGTAAGCGGCAATGCAACTGTAAATGCATCCGGTTTTAACAACGGCAGCGCATCGGCCTGCGGTGCAATTACGGCGTCGGTGCAGAAGTACGGAACGGTATCCGGCCAGGCGAATGAGAACGGCAGCCTTACTTTAACTGCTCCTGCCGGCGCTGTATTTACGACCGTTACCTTTGCCAATTATGGAGTAACCACGGGCAGCCCGGGCAGCTATGCACCATCGGGTTCATGTTTTACGGCAAACACACGCCTTGTAGCTGAAACTTACCTGCTGGGCAACAATACGGCGGTCATACCGGCAACGAATGCCCTTTTCGGCGACCCCTGCGGCGGCACAGCCAAAAAGCTTACTGTTGAGGCAGTGTACACTTACGGCAGCGCTGCCGCACAGCTTACTTACGCCTGCGCCGATACCGGTACCATACCCCTTTGGCTTACCCTTACGGATGCGCAGGGTGCTAAAATATCGGTACCGACAACTTTAACTGTATCAGCGCCTGCCCTTGCAACAATAACAAACGCAGGTCCTGTTACCGTTGTAACCGGCGATACTGTTAAATTAACCGGAACCGGCTTCAGTAATGTAACGGCACTTACTGTAAACGGGGCAGCAACCACCATACTTTCCCGCACTGCCGGCACGCTTTATTTTATTGCCGGCGCTGCAGGCAGCGGCAATTTGGTGCTTACAACTGCGTGTCGGTCTGCAACCACCGTTATTGCCATTACCATACTCAACAGGTTTACTGATTTGAATGCAACCTTATCCGGCGTGTATGGCTATGGCGCTGTTGCATGGGGAGATTATGACAAAGACGGTGACCTGGACCTGGCTGTAACCGGCAATACAGGAGTTGGCGCAGGAATATGTAAGATATACAGTAACAACGGCGGCGGTTTTACTGACATAGGCGCCGGCTTGCCAAATGTCTACCGTTCGGCCCTGGCATGGGGAGATTTTGATAACGACGGTGACCTTGACCTGGTTTTGGCCGGGAATACGGGCGCCGGGCTTATATGCAAAATATACCGTAACAATGCAGGCTCATTCACTGATATAGCAGCAGGCTTAACACCTGTAGACCAGGCATCTGTAGCCTGGGGAGATTATGATAACGACGGCGACCAGGACCTGGCTGTATGCGGTCATAACGGTACAGCAGCGTCAAGCAAAATATACAATAATAATGCAGGAACGTTTACAGATATTAATGCTTCTTTAAAAGACAGGGCAGTTTATCTTTCATCAATAGCCTGGGGAGATTATGATAACGACGGCGACCTTGACCTGGCCGTAACCGGTGCTGTTAACGGCACAACGGCTTCAAGCAGGATTTATCGTAACACGGGTGGTGTATTTACTGATATAGTAGCCGGTATAATGGCTGTTTCCGGTTCTTCTGTAGCCTGGGGCGATGTTGATAATGATGGCGACCTTGACCTGGCTATATCGGGTTTTGACAACGGACAGGCAAGGAGGTGCTTTGTTTATCGCAACGACGGGAGTGATTTTACCAAATTAAGCTCCGGTTTAACAGGTGTCGACAATTCTTCGCTTGCCTGGGGCGATTATGATAACGACGGAGACGCTGACCTGGTTGTAACCGGAACAACCGACGGCACATCTGCTTCAGCCAAAATATATACTTACAATGCCGGGAGCTTTACTGCTGTAAGCGGCACGGGTATATCTGCTGTCTACAATTCGTTTGTCGCCTGGGGCGATTACGACAACGACGGCGACCTGGACCTGGCTGTGATGGGTACTGCCAACGGCACAAGCGGCACATGCAAAATATACCGGAACAACACTTTAAAGGTTAATACCGCTCCGCAGGCGCCTGCCGGGCTCAGTACTGAGGTGTTGGGCAGCAGGGTTGTGCTTAAATGGAATAAAGCCGCTGATGTTCAGACACCTGCAAATACATTAAACTACAATATACGGGTAGGCACGGCTTCGCTGCGCAATAACGTGGCATCTGCTCATGCCGATTCGTTAACCGGCTATCGCCGCATTGCAGCTGCCGGCAACATACAGTACCGCAGCAGCGGCGATACCCTTAATAACCTGCCGGGCGGCACATATTACTGGAGCGTGCAGACTGTGGATGCCGGCTTAAAAGGGGGTGCATGGGGTGCTGAGCAGAGCTTCACTTTATCAGGCATAACTGCTTTCAGCCCGCAGGGTGCATCGGTAAACACAACGGTTACTATTACAGGCCTTAACCTATCAGGTGCAACGGCAGTTAAGTTTAACGGCACAGCGGCGGTATTTGCAGTATTAAACAGCAGTACCATAAAAGCTGCCGTGCCTGCAGGAGCCACCACGGGGCTCATTTCGGTTACCGGAACTGGCCGGGGTACCGTAAGCTCGGCTTCGGCCATAACTGTATGCAGCTTTACCGCATCTACGCAAAGCCAAACTGTAGTGTTAGATGTAAGCGGCAATGCAACTGTAAATGCATCCGGTTTTAACAACGGCAGCACATCGGCCTGCGGTGCAATTACGGCGTCGGTGCAGAAGTACGGAACCGTATCCGGCCAGGCGAATGAGAATAGTAGCCTTACTTTAACGGCTCCTGCCGGCGCTGTATTTACGGCCGTTACTTTTGCCAATTATGGAGTAACAACGGGCAGCCCGGGCAGCTATGCACAATCGGGCTCATGTTTTACGGCAAACACACGCCTTGTAGCTGAAACTTACCTGCTGGGCAACAATACGGCGGTCATACCGGCAACGAACGCCCTTTTCGGCGACCCTTGCGGCGGTACAGCCAAAAAGCTTACCGTTGAGGCAGTGTACACTTACGGCAGCGCTTCCGCACAGCTGACTTATGCCTGTGCCGACACCGGCACCAAACCCCTTTGGCTTACCCTTACAGATGCGCAGGGTGTTAAAATGTCAGCTCCTGTAACATTAACCATATCTGAACCCAGGGTTACTGTTACCAATTCTTTGCCTTTAAACGCATTTGTAAACGATACAGTAAAGCTTACAGGCACAGGTTTCGACAATGTGACAAGCCTTACAGTAAACGGGATCTCAACGGCCATAATTGCTCGTACAGCCGTCACGCTCAGCTTTATTTCTGCTGCCGAAGGCGCAGGTAGCGCGGTACTCAGCACCGCGTGCCGGATTTCAGCTTCAGTGATTCCAATTAATGTGCTGAAACTGTTTGCAGATACTGCTACCGGCCTTCCCGGTATTTCTTACAGCTCAGTGGCTTGGGGCGATTATGACAGTGACGGAGATCTGGATGTGGTACTTTCGGGTAAAAAAGACACCGTGCTTATAACTGCTGTTTACAGGAACAGCTTCGGTACGTTTACAGATATTCATGCCGATCTTCCAGGGATACAGTCAGGTTCTGTAGCTTGGGGAGATTATGACAGGGACGGCGACCTTGATCTGCTCCTGACCGGCTTTGGTGATGCTGCGCTGCCTTACAGCAATATTTATAAAAACGACTCAGGGCAGTTCGTTAATGCCAATGCGGGACTTAGCCCCTTGGGATTCAGTAACGGGGCATGGAACGATTATGATAACGACGGAGATCTTGACATACTGCTTGCCGGCTCGCCGAACGATACCGTTGCTGTTGCAACTGTTCTGCTGTACAACAATGTATCGGGGGTATTTACAATAGCAAACGCGGGTACAATCACTCCTGTTCTGTATGCCAAACCGGCCTTCGGAGATTATGATAATGACGGGGACCCCGATTTAATAATTACAGGCACCGACAATGATGAACGGCCAACAACCAGGCTGTACCGCAATACCGCCGGGGTATTTAATGTGGTAAATACCGATATAGCCAATGCCTTCCTGGGTTCGGTGGCCTGGGCCGATTATGATAATGACGGCGATTTGGATATACTTATAACCGGCTACGACGATAATTTCCAGGCACTTAGTAAAGTTTACAGCAACACTGCAGGTGTGTTTACAGATATAGCTGCAAATATTGAAGCTATAACCGGCGGGCAGGCCGCCTGGGGAGATTACGATAATAACGGCAGCCCCGACATACTGCTGGCCGGTTTTAACGGAACTGTGCCAGTAAGCAATATTTATTCTAACATAGGCGGTGTGTTTAATAAGGTGAATACTGAATTGGCCGGAACCTATTTCGGTACAGCCAATTGGGCAGATTATGACAACGACGGCAGGCTTGACATATTTTTAACCGGCTGGACACTTGCAGCCGGCGGTGTTGAAACAAGCAGGCTCTACAAAAACAATGTTCTCAATGCCAACACCAAGCCTGTGGCTCCTGATTCCATTGCATCTGTTGTTGAGGCAAACAGTGCATTGCTGAAGTGGAATCGCGGCAGCGATGCGGAAACACCTTCAGGTGGCCTTTCTTACAGTATAAGAGTGGGAACAGGCAGCGGGGGTGAGGATATAATGCTTACAAAATCTTTTGGCAGCAGCTTCAGGGCAACACCGGCAATAGGCAGCATACAGTACGGTTTAGCAGGCTACAAACTGAACAACCTTGCGCCTGGTACGTATTATTGGAGCATTCAAAGTGTTGATGCCGGTCTTACAGGCAGCAACCGGAGCCAGGAGAAAACGTTCATAATCAGCTCGCCGCTGCCTGTAAGCTTAATAAGCTTTACCGGCACTTCTAAGCAGGGCTTTGCTCTCCTTAACTGGAAAACGGTGAGAGAGCAGAACAACAAAGGTTTCGAAATTGAACGAAGCACCGATGGCAAAACCTTTCAGACTGCCGGCTTTGTTAAAGGCGCAGGCAACAGCAATACTATGCGCATATATAAATACACCGATGCAATGAACGCCGATCACGCTTATTACAGGTTAAAGCAGACAGATACCGACGGAAAGTTCATGTACAGCAATGTGATTTTTGTTTCCGGCGCTTCAAACGAAGTAACAATTATGAATGCCGCCCCTAACCCGTTCAGCGATATGCTTAACCTAAGTATATATAGTCCCGGTGCTTATGACGATGCAAGCCTTCAGATCACCAACAGCAAGGGGCAGCTTATTGAATCAGGGAGCATTAACCTGCAAAAGGGCGTACAGCAACACTCTGTTAACCTGGCTGCGCATCCGCAGGGCGTTTACATTGTAACGCTCATAAATGCAGGAGGTATTTGCAGGCAGAAGGTTGTTAAATATTAACAAAAAGGCCATGGTACATAAAGCGGAAGGGTAGGACCTACAGTTAATCTGATTTGAATCAGTGACAGGGAAACAGTTTGTGCCCGGTTTTAACAAAAGGCTGAAGCTTATGAGTGCCTGATATTTCGAAAATCAGTTACCCGGATAGCCTTCAGCCTT
>JAZKBN010000072.1:0-5637 GCA_040388605.1 Bacteroidota bacterium
TCGCATTCGCGATGCCGAACATTTGAAATATTTTCAATGTAAAGGGCAGGATTTTTTGCATGTCAGGGATGAAAAAACGCCTTAGTTTGGTAAGATTCGGGCGAACCTTGATCGGTTCGCAGGAATTAGGGGTAAGAAACTAATGCGGGTATTAAAGACTAACCGTTCAATCTCAATAGCCAAGGTTTGGCTACAATCCACTTTGCGAGGGCAGTAAAGTTCTCTTTCAAAATTGTTTAACAGGAATTCAGGCTAATAACTGAGGCCGGTCCTGCTAAGGTATTGTTTAAGCATATCCCCCCTGATTTCGGTAATATGCAGCAGCGCCAATGACTTTGTTAACCATGCAGTACTTCGGATAATTACAAAAATCGACATAATAGCAAAAAGTAGTTGGTAAAACGAAGCTAAACAGATTGTAATCAATTGATTTTCAATTAATTACAACCTGATTAGCTGGCTCCTTATGGAATACGTCCCATACGTTTTCCATAAGCTCATACCATGCGAGTGGCTGCCTTGCGGCAGCTGAGTTTTTTCAAGACATTTTGCATACCCAATTAGCTTGCTAAGACTTTTTCTGACAAAAACACCAGCTACTTTTTGCCACATTACCCAAAAATCAGGAAAAGCAAAAGCCGCAACCGGTTTCCCGATTGCGGCTTTAAATAAATTAAGTTTAGTCAACGCGTCCGAATTATGCAGCGCGCCTAACTTTAGCAGGCACCAGGCGAATAATATGCAGCCAGTGAAGCACTTTAATTACCGGGTAGGTTGGGTCTAATTCATACCACTTGGCCGCGAAATTTACATTGCGGGGCAGTTTGTGGTGGTTGTTTTGGAACAATTCGCCCATCATCAGGAAATCAAGAACCAATGAGTTGCGTGATTTATCGTTGTTGTCGAAGTTTTGGTATCCGTATTTGTGACCGCTCCAGTTAACAATGGCACCGTGAACAGGGCCCATAAGGAAGTGGAAAGGAAGCAAAAGGAACAGGTACCAGGCATTTGCAGGAACAAGGGTAATATACAGCATTACGTAGAATGTACCCCAGCCAATGCGGCTGAACCAGCTGTCGCCCATTTTCTCAACAAGGTTCCATTCAGGAATGGCGCCGTTGAAACGTGCTTCAGGCTCCTGCTCGCGATCGAGAAAGCGCTTGTAAATATCTTTGGTCTTCCACATCATGGTGAAAACGTTTTTGGTATGATGTGGTGTGTGAGGATCTTTCTCGGTATCGGAGTATGCATGGTGCATACGGTGCAGTATAGCGTATGCACGCGGGCTCAAATAGCTGCTGCCCTGCGATACGTAAGTAAGCATGTAAAAGAAACGTTCCCAGAACTTGTTCATGGTGAACATTTTATGTGCCGAATAACGGTGCAGGAAGAATGTTTGTGAAAACAGGCTTATGTACCAGTGTCCGATGAATAATGCGAGGATATATACCACGTTTTGTTTAAAATGGGGGGTTAGGTTTTTGTTTGAACCCGGCCTTTCGGGCCCGAATTCGTGCAGCAAATAAGCCGGCCGTGGCCCCGCCGTTTCTGCAAAGATTCCTTTTCTCTGCCGGAAGCCTGAGACCTGCTTTGGTCCGCAATCTCTACAAAATTACGAATAAAACGGCAATTCCAAAAGGTATTTGAAATTGCCCCAAGCCAGGCGCTGTTTTAGAGCCGTTTTTAGGTTTATATAAACTTGCTTAAATGCAATTAAAGCAATGTTAAAGGTTTGATAATGAGTATGTAACTATATTGGCACCCATTTTCAAAGCCAGTTGGCGCAGCTCTTCGGGATCATTGTAAATAATTTGATCTTCCCAGCCATTACCGAGGTCGCACTCGTATGAATAAAAGCAAACCAACCTTCCCTGGTAAATAATTCCAAAACCTTGGGGAGCCTTATTATCATGCTCATGTACCTTGGGCAAGCCTTTGTCGAAGCTGTATTTTTGGTGGTAAATGGGGTGGCTGAACGGCAGTTCCACGAAACTCAGCTCCGGGAATACCTTTTTCATTTCTGTTCTGATGAATTTATCGAGGCCATAATTGTCATCTATATGCAGAAAGCCGCCACCCTCAAGGTATTTGCGCAGGTTTTGCGCCTCCTGTGCTGTGAAAACCACATTGCCGTGCCCGGTCATGTGCACAAAAGGGTAAGCGAAAAGCTCTGCGCTGCCTACTTCCACCACCTCGTCGCGGGGGTCTATATTGGTGCGCAGGTTTTTATTACAGAAAGCAATCAGGTTGGGCAGGCTGGTTTTATTGGCATACCAGTCTCCGCCGCCGTTGTATTTTAGCTTGGCTATTTTGAAGCTATAGGTTTGCCCGAATGTAGGGGCTGCAAGTAACAGGGCAAAAACAGCCAACAAAATTAATTTTCTCATGCTTGGTACAGGTAAACCCTGTTATAAATATCCAAATAAAGTCTATTTCAGGCTATGGCGCAAGCCGCCTAAGTATTCTGATCTGAAACGGTGAAGCAGGCAGCCAAACCGGCTGTTTCCGTTCGCAGGCGAACAGGACCAAGACTTACCGCCTTATAGCCGCTGTTTAGGGCTGAAGTTATCTCGGTTTCAGTAAAGTCTCCTTCTGGGCCAATCAGAACGGTAACTTCCTGCCCGGCACTGAAAGCTTCGCGCAAAAGTACCCTTTCGCTTTCATCTTCAAGCAGGTGCGCAATCAGGCAGGGGCCGTTTTGCGTGGCTTTCAGCATATCGGCAAATTTAACGGGGGCTTCAAATTCAGGCATCCAGAGCCTTTGGCTTTGCTTCATGGCTCCCAGCATAATGCGCTCAAACCTTTCCTGTTTTAGTCCGCGCAACTCAGTGCGGCTTGTTTGCAGGAAAGTGAGTTTGCGGATACCGATTTCAACAGCCTTTTCGGCAAGCCATTCCATGCGATCTGCGCTCTTGGTGGGGGCGATGGCCAAGTGCAGAAAGGCAGGGTTTTGCACTTCGCTGCGCAAAAGCTTCTGCAATTGCACAGCAACGCCTTTGGCCGAAACCTCCCAAATGCTGCCTTCGAAAAGAAGGCCTTTACCATTGGTTACCAATAAAATATCTCTTTGCGCCATGCGCAGCACTTTGGTTATATGCCTGCTTTCATCGGGGTCGAAGAGTATGGTAAGGCCGGGCTCTGCGGCATCGGGATGGTAAAAGAGACTTTTGTCGCTGTTCATGTTTTTGGCCGAATTAATTTATCGGCCGGTATTTAATTTACAGGCTCAGCTGAATGCCCGGACCAATAACATAGAAGAACTTACCTGAAACGATGAAATATCCGAAGCCCCCGTAAAGGTTAAAGCTGATTTTCTTGTTTCGGTAAGGCGGGGCTAAAGATGCAATGCCAACCAGTGCGGCGTCGCGCACCACGCTGTTATCGCTGCTGAAATTGAAGGCGTTTAGAGCCAGCACCCCGGCGCCGATTTTATAAGGCCTAAGCTTTTCAATTTTATCTGGGCTGTAGAAGCTGAACTGGGCAAGAATGGCAAGGCTAACGCCGGTAAAACTACCGAAACCTTTGTCGGCAACCTCGCCTATGCGCTTAATAATGAGGCCGCTGGGTAAAGATGCATCAATATCGAAGGTGTAATGCCTTTGCAGGATTATAGTAGCCTTGCGGCTGTAGCCTGATTGACCGCCATAAGCATCAGGCTTATGCTTAACCGTGATTTCGATACGGCTCCAATCGGGCAAATCGTAGGTTTTACGACTCATGTATTGGTTTATGCTAATATCGTTCCGGCGGCAGTCTTTGTCATTATAAAAGGCTGCCCTGGGCGAGTTATCGCCGGGACATATAAGCACATCGTTTACGTCTTTGCTTTCGGTAAGCTCGCCTTTGTTGTTATAATAACTGATGTTTACTGTAAGGTATTGCCTGCCGAATAATCGCCCGCCTTCATCTATTTTATTGGGCTGGAAGCTGATGGTTATATCCCGTATGTTCTTGTCGTAGAGGCGCGGCGCCGATACCATGGTTAAGGGTTCATCTTTACCGCTGTAGTTAAAGCTCACAAAATCAAGGGGCTTAGGCTGCTGAAACTCTTTTATTTGTATATCGTAGCCTGTATTTTTCTGAGCGTTAAATATTACGATTTTCCGTTTGCTGATGTTTAAAGGCACCCTGAATTTAAACTGCACTACATTCTCAGTAGCCAAGGCCGAATCGCGGCGAAGCTCTGAAATATCTTCCACCAAAAAACGCGCTTTGGAGAGCCCGGTACCTTCTATGCGCACTTCAACGGTTTCACCCGGGTTGGCGCTCAAATTGGTGCTCCAATCGGCCCCGTCGCGGAGAATGCTGACTTTAGAAATCTGCATGCGTTCACTGATGGTGAAGTTGGTAATATAGCGGGGCTCGTCACCGTCTTTCAGGTACAGGAAACCGTCGGTAAGGCGGTGCAGGGCATAGGGGCGCAGCCAGCAAAGAACCCGGTCATTACTTAGCATGCTGCGGGTGTAAAGCTCGCCTATAAAAGTGCCCCCGCCTTCCAATTGGTCTTCTATGCGGTAGGTTTTATGCATCTGCAGGTTAATGTTGTTCTCAAGCTGCACCTCCAGGCCCCGGCCGAAATTGATTTCAAGGGTTACATCTTTCGGGTCGAAATTCAGGAAGGTGAGCCGGCCTTTACGGACTGTGAAGCTGTGCCTGATAATAGGAAGGGCAGTGGAAACTATGCCTGAATCGTTGATGAACGGCTTTCGGGTTGAAAGCTCCAGGCTCATTTCTATCTTGCCCTGGCTCCTGGGAAGAATCTGGGCTCGAAGCTGCTGGTCTTCGAGGTATATTTTATAGTCGAAATCTTTTTGCTTATGCCAGGTATTATCTGCCCGCACGTTTTCGGGGTGGTTGCTTTGCAGCTCGAAAATGCGGGCCTCGCCGGTATACAGATCATCGTCTTTTACCTTGATGCCCAATGTAGTAGGCACCGATGGCAACAGCCTGATATCGTAGTTATAGGTTCTGCCGTCTTTATATACCGTATTGAAAATGAGCGAAATATGCTGGCTTGCGCTAAGATTGCTGAACCTTATTTTTGCCCGGTAATAAGTGCTGTCTATTAAGGTAAGGCTGTCGAGCAGGTCAAAATCACCGCTGCGCATGAGCTGTAATGAACGGATATAGGCGGGGTTTGCAGGGTGTATTTCAACTTCGGCCTGCTCATTGTTTTTGTCGTATTCAAAAAGCAGGTACCTTTTTCCCTGGTAAATTACAAAGTCGTCTTTCAGGGTGTATTCCGATGTTTCGGTAATAAAGCGAAGCTCCTTAATCATGGAAGGCTCGCCCTGGAGGCCCTGGTTATGGCTGCCTTGCGCAAAAGCTTGGTTAAGGCTTGAAAACAACAAAATACAGGTTGAATAAAAAACCGTCAGAAAGCCGGAACTTTTGAACTCCCTGATAAATTGTAACCTATAAATCATTTCCTTTTGCCCTGAATTCTAATATTTTGCAGCTGTAAAATTAGGCCTCGCTGTTTGAATTACCATATATAACCCCTGTGTAATCTCTATAATTTTGACAGGAAAGGCTTGTGTACCGGCTTTGCAAAATGGTTTTTATACTATCGGGAATCAGCTGAATCCGCAGCTTTTTTACTGAACAGGCGCTTAATTTTGCTGAAGTCAAAATCAA
>JAZKBN010000073.1:0-8253 GCA_040388605.1 Bacteroidota bacterium
GATTATACCCTGTTTTTAGGCTTGTTACCAACTACTTTTGACCATTATGTCTTTTTTTAGCTTTTACCGGCAGCCTTTTGAAGCACAGCCCTGAGCTTACCAATTGCAATATCCTGGGTAAGATTAGCAGCTGCAAATTCAGAGGCTTTACAACCCGCTTCGCGGCCCTTATCAGGGTTCAGTAATAGGTCAGTCATAAAATCTGCCATAGTATCTATATCACCTTCTTTGCAGAGAAAACCTGTTTCTCCGGATTTAATAACATCCGGTATTCCGGCGTGATAGGTAGATACAACAGGCATACCCAGCATCATGGCTTCCATAACACCTACCGGTAATCCTTCAGAATCCCCGTTGTCTGCAATAATGCTGTGCTGGACAAAAACAGCGCTTTCCATCATATACTTCTGAATGGCCGCATGTGGCTGCGAACCCGGAAGGCTTACCGAGTCTTCAAGTTTCAGGCTCTTTACCATGTTTTTAACAACCGGCAGCAAAGGTCCGCTGCCTGCCATTACCAGTTTTGAACCCGGGGCATGCTTCAACGCCTTATTGAACGCCAGCAAGGTCAGATAAGGAGCTTTCTTTTCAACAAACCTGCCTGCTGCAAAAACCTGCCTGCTGTTATATGCAGGCTTTTCGGGTCCGGGTGCAAAGCTAACGCCGCATGGTATTACCGATATTTTATTTTCAGGGCAGCCTAAGCCTATCAGCTTTTGCTTCATGGCCTGAGAAACCGCTATTATACCCGATGCGTAAGCAAACAGCTCCTTGTATTTAGCGCCGAATTGTTGAATAACATCTTCAATATAGGCATCGAAACCGTGGAAGTGCACCACGAGCGGAACACCTGCTTTAATACAGCCGTTCATAGCCTTAGCTCCTGATTGCCCGTATTCGGCTAAAACAACATCTATTGAATTTGACTTTAAATATTTTACAAAACGGTTCAGCTTAAAACCTTCTCTGAGCTTCCTGAAAGCGCTGCGTGCTTTATCTGCTGCCGAGGCGGGAGCACCCGGGTAATATACATCAAGCAAGACCGGGAGAGATTCAAGCGCAAAATGCTTTGCCTTTAAATGCTCTATATGAGCCTTTATAAATGTTTCGGAATAAGCTGTGCTTCCGGCTGAGATTACGCAGATGTTCATATTGATGTTTGTTGTCGGCAATACCTGTATTAATTACACAAGCGCTTAGTCTATTCGCCTTTTAGGGAAAGGTATATTGTAAGCCAGGTAGGCGGAACGTAGAAAATACGGGTTATGCCACTCATAATAATCATATAAGTGGGCAGAAGAATGTTCAGGGCAAGCCCCAATGAAGCGGCTTTAATAAAATCGGAACGCTTTAAATTATTGTAAACATACCCCAATGCCGGCAGAATGGCTGTGAAAACATAAGCGGCACTTTTGGAAATGTCGTGCACAATCATGCCGGCGCAAAAGGAGCCGAAAACGGCCAGGCCGAATGCCAGTGCAGGTAACTTAAGCCCGTTGCGGTACATATAATAGGTACCAAAGAGCAATACGAATACGAAAGATTTTAATGAGCAAAAAACAGCCATTGGCATATACATAAGGTTGGCTTTAAAAATTGCCATACCCACGCCATTGTCGCTGCCGACAGGCAGGCTGAGGCCAAATGCTGCCGTCAGGTATTTCCGGATTAGGAAAGCTGCTCCAATGCATACAAACGGGATTATTACCGGGAGTGTAAGGATGCGCCGGCTTTTCCAAGCATCAGATAAATTCCAGGCAATAATGAAGGCAAAGCCAATGAAGGTACGTTCATCTGAAAAAAATGCAGGCAGGGCGGCCAAAGGCAGCAACGGGGAATTACGAAGCAACAGGCTGAGGGCCAGGAAAAAAAAACCGTATCCTTCCCAACCCTGAACGTGATTTGTAAGAACCGCACCTTGGTGCACATAAGAAAATGTAAAGGCCAGTGTTACAATTAAAGTCGCAAGCGCATCTTTCGTTATCCGAAAAACTGTAAAAGCCAAAGCAATGAGCAGCAGGTAGGCCGTTATAATCTCAAGTGCAAATGCACCGGTAGTATTAAGCCCGAAAGTGTGCGCAATTCCCGGGGCAGTAATGCGAAATGCTCGTTTGGCATAGTGCTCGGCCGGGTTAAGGCCGGGCTGAGGCGTTAACGGGTGCGCTATGTTTTTGGCATAAAAATCATTAAAGGGTACATTAAGCCTCGGTACAGAATATACTACTGATACCAATACTGCAATTAAGCCGATTTTTAATGCGGAATTTCCCCGGCTTAGCCAATTTTCAAACTTACGGAACCAGGTATTGCCTGCGGATGTAGCTGTCATATTTATGTCACTGCTTGCTTATGCAGCCGGAAGTTGCTTGTGCATTTTCTCTTTCAGGAACCTTGCAGTATGGTTGGTTTCGCTTTCCCTGATCATGTCTTCGGGCGTGCCGGCAAAGCAGACTTGTCCGCCGCCGATGCCGCCTTCAGGCCCGAGGTCAATTATCCAGTCGGCGCATTTTATAACGTCGGAATTATGCTCAATAATAATTACGCTGTTCCCATTATCTACGAGGGCATTAATGGCTCCCATGAGCTTGCTTATATCATGAAAGTGGAGGCCTGTTGTAGGTTCATCAAAAATAAAGAGTATTCCGTCCCTTCGTTCGGCGCTTCTGCTCAGGAAGAAGGCAAGCTTTACGCGTTGGGCCTCGCCACCGCTGAGGGTATTGCTGCTTTGACCGAGCTTGACATAGCCCAAACCCACATCGTGCAGGGGCTGCAATTTTTCAATCAGGCGTGGTTTGTCGGCAAAAAAGGCAAGGCTGTCAGTAACGGTTAAGTCAAGCACATCGCTGATGCTTTTGTCTTTGTATGTTACTTCCAATACTTCCTGCTTAAAGCGTTTACCTTTACAGCTCTCGCATTTCAGGTAAATATCGGCCATAAACTGCATTTCAATTTTTACCTCGCCTTCGCCCTGGCAAACTTCGCAGCGACCTCCATCTACGTTAAAGCTGAAGAAGCCTGCGGTATAGCCACGCGTTTTGGCCAGTGCCTGGTCGGCATAAAGCTGGCGAATGGCATCGTAAGCTTTAATATAGGTAACGGGGTTGCTGCGGCTGCTTTTGCCAATAGGGTTTTGGTCTACAAACTCAACCTGCTTAATTAATTCCATGCTGCCTGAAAGCTTGTCGTACTTTCCTGTTTCATCGGCATGGGCGCCTGTAAGTTTGGCCAGGGCAGGGTACAGTATATTCTTTACCAGGGTGCTTTTGCCTGAACCGCTGACGCCTGTAACAACGGTTAGCACATTCAGCGGAAAAGCGGCTGTAATATTGCGGAGGTTGTTTTGTCGGGCGCCCTGAACTTCTATAAAATCGCGCCATTTACGGCGACGTACAGGTACGGGAATTGAATCGAGCCCGGTGAGGTATCGGTAGGTGTGCGACGTAAGTACATTTTTACCGGTACTGAAAGTTTCAGGCGCTGCACGGTTTGGATCAGCTTTATCGGCATGTTTTAATGAAAGCTGGAAAACCAGCTCACCCCCGCCGGTGCCGGCATCGGGACCAATATCAATAATCTCATCGGCTGCCTGCATTACTTCTTCTTCGTGCTCTACCACAATTACCGTATTCCCTAAATCACGCAAAGATTGCAGTACCGAAATTAACCTTTGGGTATCACGGGGATGCAGGCCTATGCTTGGCTCATCAAGTATATACATGCTGCCTACAAGGGCGCTGCCTAAAGAAGTAGCCAGCTTAATGCGCTGGAATTCACCGCCGCTGAGGGTAGATGTAAGTCGGTTGAGGGTTAAGTAGCCAAGGCCTACCTGCATGAGGTATTCAAGCCTGTTACAGATTTCTTTTAAAATCTGGCGGCTTACCGTTTTTTCATACTCATTCAGCTCAAGGTTGTCGAAAAACGGCTTGAGCTGATCAACCGGCATCAAAACCAGGTCGGTAATGTTTCGGTTGTTTATTTTTACATAGCCGGCATCTTTGCGCAGGCGGGTGCCTCTGCAATCAGGGCACGTGGTGCGGCCGCGATAACGGCTGAGCATTACGCGGTACTGAATTTTATAAGCCTGCTCCTCTATGTGCTTAAAGAAATCGTTAAGGCCGGCAAAGTACTTATTACCCGTCCAAAGCAGGGCTTTTTCATCGGGGCTGAGGTCGTAATAGCTGCGATGGATGGGGAAATCGAAGCGGATGCCGTTTTTGAGCAGGGGTTTAAGCCAGTCATCGTTCATCTGCTCGCTGCGCCATGGTGCAATAGCGCCGTCGTATATACTCAGGCTTTTATCGGGGAAAACGAGTTCTTCATCTATACCCAAGACTTTGCCGAAACCGTCGCAGGTTTTGCAGGCGCCGAATGGATTATTGAAAGTGAACAGGTTTATGGTCGGCTCTTCAAAAGTGAGGCTGTCAAGCTCAAACTTATCTGAAAAAGTACGTTTCTCTTTACCCGGAATCTCGGTGATGCAGGAGCCTTCACCCTCATAAAAGGCGGTTTGCACTGAATCTGATATACGGAAACCGCTGTCTTCATCGGCGTGATTTACTACGGCCCTGTCGATTAGAATATGTACAGTATGGCCCTGCAACTGCTTAATGGCCGGGGTGCCAATCAGCTCCTCAATATAGAGCAGCTCAGAATCTTTGGTAATTCGGGTAAAGCCTTTTTGGAGCAGGATTTTCAGCTCGGTTTCAAAGCTGCGCCCTTCCTTGGGAAGAAGCGGGCAAAGTATCATTACCCGCTCGCCGTCGGGCAGGGCGTTTATGTAATTTACAACATCGCCCACCGAATCACGACGAACTATGCCACCGCTTACAGGTGAATAGGTAATGCCTATGCGGGCAAAAAGCAGCTTCAGGTAATCATAAATCTCGGTGCTTGTGCCAACCGTGCTTCGCGGGTTACGTGTATTCACCTTTTGCTCAATGGCAATGGCAGGGCTTACACCGCGTATATAATCTACCTCGGGCTTTTCCATACGGCCAAGGAACTGGCGTGCGTAAGCGCTCAGGCTTTCAACATACATACGCTGCCCTTCGGCAAAGAGTGTATTAAAGGCCAAAGAAGATTTGCCCGAACCGCTTAAGCCGGTAATAACCACCAGCTTATAGCGAGGTATGGCAACGCTGAGATTTTTAAGGTTGTTCACGCGCGCACCCTTAATCAGGATGTAATTGCGCGGGTCAAGGGAATCGGAAAAAGGTGTTGCTTCCGCAAACGACAGAGGCGTCATAAGGAGCAAAAATAGGCTTTTTGTGTCCGTATTGCAAGGCTTGGGTTAAAGATTTTGCATACCTGCCAATGCTCACAGTTTTTGTGAGAGTTGGCAGGTATATGCTGTGTTTAGTTGGTTTTTGCAGCATGTTGTTTTGATATGCACTGTTATTGTGCATGTGGTTAGGTATATGCTGTATTTATTTGATTTTTGCAGCATGTTGTTTTGATGTGCACTTTTATTGTGCATGTGGTTAGGTACATGCTGTATTTTTTAGATTTTTGCAGCATGTTGTTCCGATATGCACTGTTATTGTGCATGTGGTTAGGTATATGCTGCATTTATTTGATTTTTTCAGCGTGTTGTTTTGATATGCACTTTTATTGTGCATGTAGTTTGGGACATGCTGTATTTATTTATATGATTGATGTACAGAATTGTAATGAATATATGAGGGCGGAGCCGGTGGTCTATTTGCGTTTACTGTTAAGTAAATCCGGGAGCGGTGAGTAAATATAGAGCTGATGCCTGCCGGTTGCAAAAGTTTTAAGAACTCCTCCCTCGGCCAGTGTTTTTAGGTAATGCGTCGCCGTGTTCCTGTGAATATTAAGAGAACGGGCCAGTCTTGAAGGTGTCTGTATAGGACTGAAAAAAAAACTCTCAGCAAGATCAGAGGAGTAGATGCTTTTAAAATTATCTTTCAGGGTTTGTTTAAACTCATGCATAAGCGACATTATTGAAAAGAGTGTCCCCTTGGTTTCAATTGCCTGCAGGCAAAATCCCTTAAGCATAAACCGAATAAAGGCATCCCATTCGCCGCCGGTGCTAACTGAGAGCAAGTGCCTGTAGTATTCAGCTTTATTTTTATTAATATATCCGCTGATGTACAGAACAGGCTGATCAATAATGCCGGCATCTATTAATTGTAAAACCATGAGAATACGCCCGGTGCGCCCGTTACCATCCGCAAAGGGGTGAATTGCTTCAAATTGGTAGTGAGAAACAGCAGCACGTATGAGCGGATCAATGGGAGAGTCAGGTCTGTTGGTAAAATTTTCCCAGTTACCCATTAAAGCCTGTAAATCTGCCGGAGAGGGTGGTGTATAAATAACCTCGCCCGTTGCTGAGTTTTGAATGTGGTTTTGGGTGTTCCGGTACCCGGCGTATTCTGTAGGTCTTAATTGAAGGTTAATACCGTTTATTAAACGTGATGACAGCGCAATTTTTTGCAAATTTTCGGTGCCCCAAAGCAAGGCTTCTCTGTATCGCAGCACTTCTTTGTCTGCACCGGTTCGTTCAGATTCATTGAACAATTGGTTCTTTAATACACTTTCTAATGTTGTATGGATATTTTCAATTTCTGAACTCGCTAAACTTTCGCGAATTACTGCCGGCGACAGCAATAACTGCGGATTAGGCAATGCAGATAAATATCCCTTCAGCTCACCAAGCTCTGCCCGGGCTTTTATTAAAAGGTCTGTATATAATTCATTCTGCATCCAATCAGCTTTATCTGAAAGCATTGGTAAATTGAATGCCAGGCGGGAATTAAAAGCCATAGGTTATATGTTATGCTGTAAAAATAGGGGAAATGCAGCATATTAAAAACCCAAATAAGACCGGCCGCTACTCCCGCCCTAAAGTGAACCCGTCTTTCCCGTTAAAAGTGCAAAGATGTTCAGTTTTCACAAAGTCGATACCTGCGATGGCAAGATTGGTTTGGGTTTGTGCAATTTTGAGATGTATCCCCTCTGATTCGTCGGCAATAATCCGGGCTTGGAAATGGTCGGTAAGTACAGATTCTGAAAAAACGCTTGGCCACACGCTAATTCCCCGGTTGGCTATAAATTTCAGATGCAGGCCTACCGCACAGGCACTCTTTACCGCATCAGCCAGTGCATTAATATCTTTACTTGCCCAATCGAAAAAAATATCTACCCCTACTGTTTCTTTTTTTGGCGCGGGCTTATTTCTCACAATACCCATTTTTACTCTTTTTGTATGGGTTTTATAAGAAACCGGTTTCAGCTTTCCCGGTTTCTGGCCCAGACGGGCTATTACCGCTTCAGAAAACTCTTTTGTACCTGCTTTTGCGGTGCTGAGCCCCTCCTTATATATGTCATAAGTATGAATGCCATCTTCAAGGGTTTTAAGCCAGGCGTTCTGAACCTTTTCGGCTGTATCGCCCTGGCCAATGTGTACAAGCATTAAAACAGCAGCCTGCAGCAGTCCGCTGGGGTTTGCCATATTTTGGCCTGCCCTTCGCGGTGCGCTTCCGTGTATAGCTTCGAACATGGCACAGCCTGCGCCTATATTAGCAGCACCCGCAATGCCCAGCGAACCTGCCAGCTGGGCTGCTATGTCTGAAATTATATCGCCATAGAGGTTAAGTGTTACAATTACATCGAAAATTTCAGGAGTATCGGCAAGTTTTGCGCTGCCGATATCTATTATCATGTGCTCATTAGCAATATCAGGATACTCGGCTGCTATCTCGTCGAAGACTTTATGGAACAAGCCATCGGTTTGCTTCATAATATTGTCTTTGGTGAAGCAGGTTACTTTTTTACGGTTATAAAGCCGCGCATATTCAAATGCATACCGAATTATTTTTTCGCAGCCTGGTCGGCTGATTAACTTCAGGGTTTGAATTACCTCGTTGGTTTGCCTGTGCTCTATGCCCCCGTACAAATCTTCCTCGTTCTCGCGCACAATCACGATATCCATTTTAGGATGCTTTGTTTTTACATAAGGGTGATAGCTTATGCATGGACGCACGTTGGCAAACAGGCTCAGGTTTTTACGTGTGGTTACGTTCAGGCTTTTATAGCCGCCGCCCTGCGGGGTGCTGATGGGCGCTTTCAGGAAAACTTTGGTGCGAAGCAGTGATTCCCATGCCTCAGGCGCTATACCTGAACTGTTCCCTGCAAGGTATTCCTGTTCGCCTATTCTTATGGTTTCAATATCGAGTCTTGCTCCTGCTGCTTTAAGAATATCCAGCGTCGCACTCATTATTTCCGGACCTA
>JAZKBN010000073.1:8263-20818 GCA_040388605.1 Bacteroidota bacterium
ACGACCGCGTAGACGCGCACCAACGGCGAGAGCTTCGGGTTTCCTGAATTGCCGGCCCTTGTGTCTTAATATTCAAAAATCAATTTGAACCAAAAATATGGATTAATCTTTCATTTCTGATTCAATTCTTAATTTCGCGCTGCAGTTATACCTGCAATGCCTATGCAGGAAGCAATACTTGCCGTTAAAAATCTGGCCCTGCGGTACCCGGGCTCCGGTGTATTTGCGCTCAGGGAGTTCAATATGGAGGTTTCTGCCGGTGAGGTTATAGCCATTGCCGGGCAAAGCGGAAGCGGAAAAAGCAGTTTGCTGCATGCGCTTGCAGGTTTGCTTGATGCTGCAGAAGGGGAAATATTTTTTCAAGGAAAGCTCCTGCCCGGACCATCGGCCCGCCTGGTTCCCGGACACCCTGATATTGCCCTCGCTTTCCAGGATAATCGTTTAAGCCCCATGTTGAGCCTCGCAGATAACCTGAAGGCAGCTATGCGGGGTTTTGTGCCTGATTATATTGTTGCAGAAACTGAAAAATTGCTGAAACTGTGCCGAATTTGGCACCTGGCAGCTAAAAAACCTGTGGAAATAAGCGGCGGTGAAAGGCAAAGAGCAGCTTTGTGCATGGCATTAGCCATACATCCTGCCGTGCTTCTGCTCGATGAGCCATTTTCGAACCTGGATATAATGCTTAAAAATGCATTGCTGACTGAGCTCATGCAGCTGCTTAGGTCAAGGTTTACCACCGTTATATTGGTCAGCCACGACCCGGCAGACGCGCTTTCGCAGGCTGACAGAATTTTCCTGTTGAAAGAAGGTGAACTAATTGAATCCGGTAACACGGCAAACATTTACAATTTTCCAAAGACCGACTATGCCGCCGGCTTTTTTGGTGAAAACAACCGTTTGAATCCTTTTGAAGCAGGCTTGTTTTTTAACAATGAGAATTTACCTGCAAAATTCAAAGCCTGTTATATTCGCCCGCATTTGGTTCATATTACAGATATAAATGCACACAACTCTGAAAGCCGGATTAATGTATTCAGTCACAGGTATAAAGTCCGATCCTCGGTTTTTTATGGGTCATACAGGCTGCTTAGCCTTGAACCTGCTTCTGAATCAGGCTTGCCTTTATTAAATGCAGTTGTGGCCGGGCAAACCGGTTACGGAGTAGGGAATACCTTGTTGGCTTCAATATCTTCTGACGACTTGGTTTTTATTTAACCGGAAAGCTATACAAGGTTATTGCATGAACTGAATAGCTATTAAAAGCCAATAGAAGCTTTGTTTAAATCATAATTATGTTGATGTTCAATTTTTAGGATAAGAATTGAAAAGTGCAATTTATTATATTTAGATATTTAAGTTTTATTGGAATAGCAGGTATACTTTAGGATAGCAAACGTTTATAAAATAAAGCGTAAAGCGGCTTGATTTTTTCGCTAAAAACCGGCATTGTTTGTAATGCTCATAATTTCATTATTTCAATTATTAATATTACAAAGTTTGTGAAGTTTAAAATGTAAATTGCTGATAATCATGGTTTTATGTAAATTAAATTCTGAATTAAAGCATCCGCCGGCATGTTTTTTGTTAAGGCGAGCGTGTTGAGGAATTACCATAAATTCATTTCAGGCGGCAATTAATTATTCAACAGGTTATCTGTTTAAATCAAAACAAGAACCTGATTATACTTGTTAGAATACTTAACAATTCAGTAATAAGGCCGTGTTATTGAGTGAAAGAATCCGGCGATTCGGACTCCAAATTATGCCGTTTGTGCAATTCAGTGTACACTCATAAAAGGCCGGGTTATAAATTCGCCTTCCGTTATTGCCTTATTGAAACAAATAGCGATGCAAAAAAAACTAAACAACAAAGTAAGCGCCTTTACAGCAGCCAACGATACCAGGGCAGCGGGCCTGTATCCGTATTTCAGGCCCATTTCTTCGGCCCAGGATACTGTTGTAACTATTGACGGCAAGCAGGTTTTAATGTTTGGCTCTAACTCATACTTAGGCCTTACAAACCACGAAAGGCTTAAATCTGCGGCGCAGGATGCTGTTGAGAAATACGGCACCGGCTGCGCCGGCTCCCGATTCCTGAACGGAACCCTTGATTTACATGTTGAGCTGGAGCGCAGGCTGGCACGTTTCGTTGGCAAAGAAGATGCTGTTATTTTCAGTACAGGTTTCCAGGTGAATTTAGGCGTCATAAGCTGCCTCGCCGGCCGAAACGATTACCTGCTACTCGATGAATACAACCATGCATCTATTATTGATGGCAGCAGGCTGAGCTTTGCACGCACTTTAAAATACAGGCATAACAATATGGAAGATTTGGAGGCCAAGCTTAGCGGCCTGCCTGCAGATTCCATGAAGCTTATAGTGGCAGACGGGGTTTTCAGCATGGAAGGCGATATTGTTAAGCTGCCTGAATTATGCGCCCTGGCCGATAAATACGGAGCCAATGTGATGATGGACGATGCCCATGCCTTAGGCGTTTTGGGTGAAAACGGCTCCGGCACTGCTTCACATTTCGGCCTCACAAACAGTGTTGATCTCATTATGGGCACTTTCAGCAAGTCTTTCGCTTCACTGGGAGGCTTTATAGCGGCCGATGCTTCAGTTGTTGACTTTATAAGGCACCATGCACGCTCCCTTATTTTCAGCGCCAGCATGACCCCGGCAAGCATTGCCACAACCATTGCGGCCCTTGATATAATGGAAAACGAGCCTGAGCACATGGAGCGCCTTTGGGCAAATACCCGCTATGCTCAGCAATTACTCAATGCCGAAGGGCTGGATACCGGTATTTCAGAAACTCCCATTATTCCGATATACATACGTAACAACGAAAAAACATTCCTGATTACCAAGAAATTACAGGAAAACGGCGTGTTTGTAAACCCGGTGGTTTCGCCGGCAGTTCCGGTTGAACATTCAATGCTCCGCTTTTCGCTTATGGCTACGCATACGTTCAGCCAGATAGAGGAAGCTGTTGAAAAAATTTCAGTTGCTTTCCGTGAAGCGGGAGTAATTGCCGAAGCCCAACATTCAGAAAAACTATGATCGAGGTTAAAGAAGCCACAGGTTCGAAGCTGCTGGGTCAGTTTATTGACTTTCCGCATGATTTGTACAAAAACGATCCAAATTACGTTCCTGAGCTCTTTATTGCCCAGCGAGATATACTTACGCCCGGCAAGCATCCCTTTCATAAGCACTCCCAATTACAGCCCTTCCTGGCTTATAAGGACGGGAAAATAGTTGGTCGAATTGCCGCAATTCTGAATAATAACCACAACGCATTTAACCAAGTTAAAGAAGGTTTCTTCGGCTTTTTCGATTCTGTTAATGACCCGGAGGTTAGTAAAGCCCTCTTTGAAAGAGTAGATCAATGGCTGCTCGATAAAGGCATGGAGAAGGTGGTTGGCCCGGCAAACCCTACAACCAACGATACCTGCGGCATGCTGCTCGAAGGTTTCGATTCTGCGCCGGTTGCCATGATGACCTATAACGCGCCCTATTACATAACCCTTACAGAGAAGGCCGGCTTCAGCAAGCTTACCGACCTGATTGCCTGGGAAATGTACATGGATACCATGGATCACAGGGCCGTGCGCATGATAGATACCCTTACCGCCCGCCTGAATCGCAGCGGAATAACCTTCAGAATTGTGAATGTTAAAAAATTCAAAGACGAGGTAAAGCTGTTGCGCGATGTTTATAACCGGGCATGGGATAAAAACCTTGGCTTTGTTCCTTCAACTCCCGAAGAGTTTGAGTACCTGGCCAACGACCTGAAGCTGATTCTTGATGATCAGCTATGCATAATTGCTGAAAAAGACGGGCAGGCCATTGGCTTTGCGCTCGGGGTACCTGATATAAACAAGGTGCTTATTAAGGTAAAACGAGGCAGGTTGTTTCCTACCGGTATTTTCAAATTGCTGTTCGGGCGTAAATCAATTAAAAGCGTGCGTGTAATAACGCTTGGCGTTGTTGAGGGCTACCGCAAAATGGGCATAGAGTCTGTTTTGTACGGCATGCTGGTTAAAAATGCCAGGGACAAAGGTGTTGTAAAAGGCGAAGGATCATGGATTCTTGAAGACAACTTCATGATGAACAAGGCCCTTGAAAACGTGGGCGGTAAGCCCTATAAACGTTACCGCTTATTTCAGAAAACGCTGTGAGCAGGAAGGTGCTTATAACCGGCGCTGCGGGCTTTGCCGGGTTTCACCTGGTAAATGCCGCCCTCGCAAAGGGTATGAAGGTGTATGCTGCCACTCGTAAAGACAGCGATTTACGCCATCTGAGCCACCTGCCCATCAGGTTTGTGTACCCTGAATACGAAAACGCCAATTCACTGCGTGAAATGTTTGATGCCCATGGTTTCAGCTATGTAATTCATGCTGCAGGGGCAACAAAGGCGAACAGCCAGGAAGCTTATAACCGGGTGAATGCCGAAATAACCCGCAAGCTTGCTAGCGCTGCTTCAAGGTCAGATTTTAAGCCGGTTAGGTTTATTTTCATAAGCAGCCTTGCAGCGCTTGGTCCGCAGGCTTATGATGCGCCCGGACCTATAACCGAGTCAAAAAAGCCTGTGCCTGTTACCCAATACGGTAAAAGTAAATTGCTGGCAGAGCAATATTTAGCTGAGTTCGGTAATCTTTCAAAAGCGATTCTCAGGCCTACAGCCGTTTACGGCCCAAGGGAAAAAGACCTGTTCATCATGCTGAACACATTTGCAAAAGGACTTGAACCATATATTGGTAATAGGCCCCAGCGCTTCAGCTTTATATACGTTAAAGACCTTGCCGATGCTGTTTTCGAGGCAGTTGACAGCAATATAGACAGCAGCTGGAATTTAAGCGACGGCAATGAATATGACCGTTACGCGCTTGCACAGTATGCAAAGGAAATTTTAGGTGTTAAAACCCTGAAGCTTCATGTACCGACCGGCATCATCAGCCTGCTGGCATCAGGCATGGAAATGTTCGCAGGAAAAAACAGTACCCCGACATTAAATAAAGATAAGCTGAACGAGCTCTGCGCTGAAAACTGGTTTTGCAGCATAGCCAAAGCCCGAGAGGAACTGGGTTTTAACCCGCAATACAATCTTAAAACCGGCTTACAGGAAACCCTGCAATGGTACCGGGCCAATAATTGGATTAAATAACCTGTATTTCCCAATACAAATAAACCACCAACGAAAATGCAACAATTTATTCAGCCGGCCGAAGGTAAGCTTGGCATTTTAATTCCGGGTATGGGTGCCGTGGCAACCACCCTCATTGCAGGGGTTGCAGCCATAAAAAAAGGACTGAGCAGCCCTGTAGGTTCCCTAACGCAAATGGGTAATATCCGTTTGGGCAAGCGCACCGAGAACAGGCAGCCCCTGATTAAAGATTTTGTTCCGCTTACCAACCTGGAAGATATTGTATTCGGTGGCTGGGACGTATATGAAGATAATGTGTACGAAGCTGCCATGAAAGCCAAGGTGCTCGACCCGTATTTGCTTCATTCTATACGCGCTGAGCTTGAAGCTTTGGTTCCCATGCCCGCAGTTTTCGACCATGAATATGTTCGTAACCTGGATGGTACCAATGTAAAAACAGCTCCCACCAAGTACGATCTCAGCGAACTGCTGGCCGAGGACATTCGTAACTTTAAAGAAGAAAAAGGCGTAAGCCGCCTGGTTATGGTATGGTGCGGCTCTACTGAAAAATACATTGAAGCCGGCGATGTGCACAGCACCATCGAAAAATTTGAGCAGGGGCTTCGCGATAATGATCCTAATATATCGCCGAGCATGATATATGCTTATACGGCCATTAAAATGGGCATTCCTTTCGCTAACGGCGCACCCAACCTGACTGCCGATATTCCGGCCCTTGAAAACCTTGCCATTGAATACCAGGTACCAATTGCCGGTAAAGATTTTAAAACCGGCCAGACCCTGATGAAAACCATTTTGGCTCCCGGCCTGCAGGCCCGTGCCTTGGGCGTAAACGGATGGTTCAGCTCAAACATACTTGGCAACCGCGATGGTCTTGTGCTTGACGACCCAGATAACTTTAAAACCAAGGAAGTAAGCAAGCTGAGCGTTCTTGAAGAAATTCTCGACGGAGAACGCAACCCTGAGCTGTACGGCGACCTATACCATAAAGTGCGTATTAACTATTACCCCCCGCACGGCGACAATAAAGAAAGCTGGGACAATGTGGATATTTTCGGGTGGTTGGGTTATAAGATGCAAATCAAGATTAACTTCCTTTGCCGAGACTCCATTTTAGCAGCGCCTATTGTTCTTGACCTTGCCTTGTTCCTCGATTTGGCTTCAAGATCCGGCATGGGCGGCATACAGGAGTGGCTTTCTTTCTACCTGAAATCACCGCAGACTGCACCGGGCTTAAAGCCTGAGCATGATATATTTAAGCAGCTGATGAAGCTGCAAAACACACTGCGCCATATTATGGGCGAAGACTTAATTACCCACCTGGGCCTGGATTATTACCAGGAACTTGTTGAATCGCTTTGAGACAATTCCATATTATAACGGCCTCGTTTTTCGGAACAGGCTATATTGAAAAAGGAGCAGGCAGCGTTGCGGCAGCAGCCTGCTGCCTGCTCCTTTATTTCTTCCCGGGCAGTATAATTAATCCCGTGTCGGCATTCAGCCTGACCTTGATTTTAGTCCTGCTCGGAATCTGGTCGAGCGGGGTAACTGAAAATTTCTGGGGGAAAGACAGTAAGCGAATTGTGATAGACGAGGTGGCCGGTATGTTTATTACCATGCTCAACCTGCCTATATCGCCGCTAACACTTCTGGCCGGTTTTATCCTGTTCAGGTTCTTCGACATTGCTAAACCCCTTGGCATCAGGTCGGCCGAAAAACTTGGCGGGGGCCTGGGCGTTATGGCCGACGATGTTGTTGCCGGCATTTATTCAAACATTGTTTTGCAAGCGCTTTGCGCCTTCAAACTTTTTAGTACTTAAAAGCCGGGCTGCTTTAAGCATAGGCTTTATTAACACCTTCAGATACTTATTAAATGATGCAAACGGGCAGTGGAACCTGCTTTGGGTGCCTATGCTGTTGAAATGTAATTTATATAGCATTTCGTAGTTAAAATTACAATTAGTGAATATTATGTACTTCTTAAATGTCCGGATTTTTGGTTTTGTAATGCTGCTTACGGGCTTGCTTACCTTGCCGGCTATTGCTCAAACTACGGTATTACGCGGCAAAATTACCGATTCAAAAACCGGCGAAGGTTTGCCGTTTGCTTCGGTGGTATGCCTGGGCACAGGTACCGGCACTAATACAGATCTGGATGGTAATTACATTTTACGCCTTACCGGCCCCTGCGATAAAGTGCAGTATTCATACATTGGCTATAAATCTTTGCAAAGGCAGGTAAAGCAGGGCGAGGAGCAAATTGTAAATGTCAGGCTTGAATCTGAGGTGGTTGAATTGAAGGAAGTGGTTGTTAAAAAAAGTAAGCAGGCAAGGTATAGGAATAAAAACAACCCGGCAGTTGAGCTTATAAGGGAAGTTATTGCTCATAAAGCATCTAACAAGCCCGAGGCTTATGACTATGTGGAGTACGAGGAATATGAAAAGCTGGGCTTTTCAATAAGCAATACGGTTAACAGGTTCAAAAACAGCAAGCTGTTAAAACGCTACAAATTCCTGCTCGATAACCAGGACAGCAGCAAAATTCAAGGGGTATCATTGCTGCCGGTGTTTTTGCAGGAAAGGCTTACAAGTAATTTCTACCGTAAAAATCCGCGCAAGACAAAAACTTTCGTGAAGGCAGAAAAGAAGGTAAGCTTTGAGCAATATATTGATAACAATGGCCTGAGCTCATACCTGAACCATATTTACCAGGATATTGATATTTACGACAACAATATCAGCGTGGTTACCAACCAGTTCCTGAGCCCTATTTCAGATAACGGCCCCCTGTTTTACCAATACTTTATTGTAGATACCGTAACGCTCGATAATATTAAGCTGGTGCACATGGATTTTGTGCCGCGCAATACCACCGACTTCCTTTTCCAGGGCCAAATGTATATTTCGCTGGATGGTAATTTTGGTGTTCAGCGTATAAACATGGAAGTGAATAAGCGCATAAACCTGAATTGGGTGCGTGAGCTGCATGTTAACCAGGTATTTGAGCGCAACCAGGACGGAAGGTATCGCCTGAGCAAATCAGACCTCTATGCCGATTTCGGGATTTTTAAGGGCAGGGGAGGCATCTTTGGCGAGCGAACTGTTTCTTACCGCGATTACAAAACCGGGATTCCTCACCCTGATTCATTGTACAGCGGCATGGGTACGGTTGAAAGTCCGGAAGCATATACCCGTGACGAAGCTTATTGGGTTGCCGGCCGTCATGATTCGCTGAGCAAAGCGGAATCAAGGGTGTACACTAATATAGACAGCCTGCAAAAAATGCCCAGCTTCCGCCGGACGGCCGATTTGCTGACCCTGGTGCTTGCCGGCTATAAAAGCTTTGGCCCCTTTGAAGTTGGGCCTGTTAATACCTTTTACAGCTGGAACCCGGTGGAAGGTTTTCGCTTAAGGGCAGGAGGCAGAACTACGCCGAATTTCAGCAAAAAGATAAATTTTGAAACCTATGGGGCCTATGGGTTTACCGATAAAAAGTGGAAATACTATCTTGGAACAACCTACTCATTCACCAACCGGTCTATTTATGAATTTCCGGTACGTTCGTTGCGTTTAAGCTACCAAAACGACACTAAAATTCCCGGTCAGGAATTGCAGTTTGTTCAGGAAGATAATGCCTTGCTTTCTTTCAAACGCGGGCAGAATAATAAATGGCTTTATAATCAAATATTTAACGCCGAATACCTGCATGAGCTTCGCAGCCACATCAGCTTTAAAGCCGGTTTTAAAAACTGGACCCAAACACCTGCCGGCGCCCTTAGCTTTGTAAATCACGAAACAGGTGAGAACCTGGTTACACATGAAATTACAACTACGGAATTATCAGGCGAAATAAGGTGGGCGCCGCGTGAGCAGTTCTACCAGGGCAAGCTGTACCGAATGCCTATATTTAACAGGTACCCTATTTTTACCCTGCGTGCGAATGCGGGTGTAAAGGGAATACTGAACAGCGGCTATAATTACCAAAGCCTGACCATAAATATATTTAAGCGCACCTATTTGTCGCAGCTTGGCTTTACAGATTTAATGCTTGAAGGCGGTCATACTTTCGGCAAGGTACCATACCCTTTACTTACCATTCACAGGGCAAACCAAACCTATTCTTACCAGTTGCAGAGCTATAACCTCATGAATTTCCTTGAATTTGTAAGCGATAATTATGCAGGTGTCAGTGCCGATCATAATTTCAACGGCTTCATTTTCAATAAAATTCCATTGCTGAAAAGAGCTAAGCTGCGCGAAGTAGCCTCTTTAAAAGTACTTTGGGGCAGCCTCAGGCATGAAAATGCATCGGGAGTAAACGGTAATTTCGATTTCCCGACAGTTACAGGTGGCAGCCCGGGAACATTCTCTTTGGAAAAAAGGCCATATATAGAGGGCAGTTTGGGTATAGCCAATATTTTCAAACTACTGCGTGTAGATGTTGTTAAAAGATTTACCTATCTCGATCACCCGAATGTTTCATCAATCGGTATTCGATTCCGCTTTAAATTCGATTTCTGATATACTTCTAAACCCAGCCATGAAATGAATAAACTTAGAAACGATTTACAAAAGGCCATTTACCTTGTAATTGACCCATTTGTCCGCCTGCTTGTAAGGCTCGGCTTTACCCCGAACACAGTTACCGTAATAGGTTTTCTGCTGAATATAGGTGTGGCAGTAATTTTTATAGTGGGTGCTGAGCAGGGCCACAGGGGTGATTTAAGCTATGTGGGCTGGGCCGGGGCTTTGGTGCTTTTCGCCGGGCTTTTCGATATGCTCGACGGGCAGGTAGCGCGCATTGGTAAAATGAGCTCCTCATTCGGCGCCTTCTTCGATTCTGTGCTTGACCGATACAGCGAATTGGTCATGTTTCTTGGTATATGCTATTACCTGGTTTCGCACCACTATTTCCTGAGCTCTTTATTTGCATTTATGGCCTTAATCGGCAGCATGATGGTAAGCTACACCCGTGCCCGTGCCGAGGGTTTGCACATAGAAAATAAAGGCGGGCTTATGCAAAGGCCTGAAAGGGTTGTGCTGGTTGCGCTTTCAGCCATTGCATGCGGTATTACCGGGCATTATGCAGGCGGAGATTATAAGCTGTATATAGAGGGTATTCCTTTCGGGGTTTTCGAAACCATGTCGGTGTTTACCATACCGCTTACTATAATGGCCATACTCACAAATTATACTGCGTACAAACGCATTACAGAGGCTAAAAAAGCCCTTGATGCCAAAGATGCCCTTGAAGCCGAGGCAGCATTGGTGGCCGCATCAGTGAGCAATGCTGCAGGGCAAAAGGCGGTAACAACACATATAGGGTTAAAGCAAAAGGCAGCTGTATTTGCACTATTGCTTCCCGCCCTTCTTTTTATAAGCCCGGTTTCGAACGCGCAGGATGTGGTTGATACTTTTCCTGTTCCCAATGAAGTTGAAAAGCTGATGTTTTACATTCAGCGAACCAATAACAGCAATACCATTTGCTACCAGCTTAATACCGACCAATTGGGTACTCCTGATGCAGATAACCCCATTAAAATCTTCTGGCTAAGGTATGCCGATGAGAACGGTAAGCGCCGTGATCTGAATTTCATTCAACGTAAATTCGCATACGGGCTTAAGGTAAAAAAAGATGGTAATAACTATGAGCTTCGCTCAGTGGCTTACCCCAAAAAACAGCTCTTCCTGCGCAAAGGCGAAGATGGCGCTTACCATGTGTTTGCCGGCATTGGCAACCGGGAAGCAATACTTAACCGCATTTATATTAAAATAGATGGCGGAACCTTTTGGCACCCCAACGTAAAATACATAGAGCTGAAAGGTAAAAACCCGGTTACAGGTAATACCCTTATTGAGCGTATCCAGGTTTAATAAAGCGGGCTTAAGCCATTTAGTTTGTCATCAGGAAAAATGCAGGAGAACAACGCGCAGGGTAGCCGCGATAATTTTTTAAGCCCGGGTTTTAACAGGTTCGGCGGCAGGGGAGTGTTGGTTATGGTATGCATTTCAATTGCCTACCTGCTCATTTCAAGGGTGTTAATTGGCTACAGGCCGGAGCAGCTTGTGCTGGTTCTTTTAGCAAACTGCCTGTATTTCTCTACTGAAACCACACGTAAATGGGTAACGGGTTTTTCGGTGTTCATTATTTTTTGGGTGCTGTTCGATTATATGAAGGCATTCCCGAATTATAACTGGAATACGGTTCATATTGAAAGCCTGTATAATACAGAGAAATTGCTTTTCGGGATCACAGAAAACGGGATACGCTTAACGCCTAATGAGTATTTTCTAAATCATACCTCAACATTTCCAGATGTGGCTTCAGGGCTTTTTTACCTGACATGGGTACCGGTGCCACTTGGCTTTGCTACCTACCTGTTCTTTACCCGACGAAAAGAGTTTGTATATTTTTCGCTAACCTTCCTGTTTGTGAACCTTTTGGGTTTCGTGGTTTACTATGCTTACCCGGCTGCGCCTCCCTGGTATGTGGCCTTACACGGTTTCGAGTTTATACAGGGCACCCCGGGGAATACGGCAGGTCTCATTCGGTTCGATAATTATTTCGGTGTAAGCATTTTCCAAGGCATTTATTCAAAAAGCAGCAATGTTTTTGCGGCAATGCCGTCGCTGCATTCAAGCTACCCCCTGATAGTTTTTTACTATGGTTTACGTAACAGGCTGGGTTTGGTTAATGTTCTGTTCGCTTTCCTGATGTTCGGAATCTGGTTTGCGGCAATATACAGCAGCCACCATTACCTAATGGACGTTTTAGCCGGTATAAGCTGCGCAATAATTGGTATTGCCGGTTTTATTCAGTTAGCAAAACACGGGAAAACGGCAAAGCTGGTTGCAGGCTTTGTTGATGCTGTTAAATAGACAGGTTTTTATTTCTTAATATTCGTACTTTTTTATCTTAATTGGCGGCTGCTTACCCAAACTGATACCAAAAATGAAAGAGAAAATAGGAACGAAGGAAAACCCGACGCAGTTAAAAACCCCGCCCCAAACATCAGAATACACCATGCATTATGATGTAAAAGACGGGCAGGAAGTATTGGTTTGCACAGTAGGTAAAACCGTGCTGCTATATAATTACCAATGCCTGCATGATTTGCATGCCATGCTTAAAGCCCAGGGCGACTGGATGGAGCTGGGCAGTGCCGATGAGCAAAAGCCGGCTAAAGAGGGTACTGTTGAAGCTTGGGGCCGTTCAGAAACTAACCCTGTTGGTGGCTGGTATGGTTTAAAAAAAGGCTTGCGCGGAAGGTTTGGCATGTACGTTCCCCCTCTTATGGAGGCCTTGGGTCTTGCCGAAGTAACGCATGACGCCAAAGGAAACAAGATGCGGGCAATTTAGCCTCCTTGTTTATTTACCTTCATCAATTA
>JAZKBN010000073.1:20828-59515 GCA_040388605.1 Bacteroidota bacterium
TGTAATATTTTTTCTAAGCAAAACAGAAAAAAATCACGACTATTGATTGGGCTGCGTTTTCACGGCATCTTTAAATCAGGCTACAAAACGGTTTGGCAGGCATTTAAGTTTAATCTTAAAAAGTATGGGCTCTTTGCGCCTTAAATCACGCAGGAATTATGGTAGTAATGGTTTTTAGTCAAACTGAGGGTTTTTCGCCTTTGAAATTCTTATCTGAAGCAGCATTCCGGCGTGTCGAACGGTTATTCAGCATTGTGTTATTACCGGCTTTGTTTGCCTTGGCAGCAGTATTTTTAACCGCCTCTGCTGCCAATGCCCAGGATAAATACAGCAATGAAAACGGCTTCAGGCTCTTTAACCCTGCAACGGCCGGCCGGCAGCAAACCAAAGAAATTGAAGCGGCCTGTAATACGTATTCCCTTATTCAGCCAATCGAGTCTGCATACGCCGACTTGTTGCAGCGCAGGCCCCGAACCTTAAACCTTGTTCTTCCTACCCCCTTCGGGAACAGGGTTTTAAACCTGCAAACCGCCAATATTTTGAGCGCTGATGTAAAATTTACAGAACATAGCGTAAACGGGATAAAACAGGTTGACTACAATCCCGGCCTTTATTACCAAGGCCAAATGCAAGGCGACAGCCTGAGCCGCTTTGCAATCAGCTTTTTCGATAACGGTCAGATAATCGGCGTTGGCTGGGGTCCGGGTTTTGCCGGCAACATGGTTATCGGCAGAATTAAATCTGCTTCAGGTAAAGCCGGTGAAGGGGAGGTAATAGTATATACCGATAACAATTTAAACATTAAAAACCCTTTTGAATGCGGTACATCTGACATAGTAATGCCGGCAAACGGGTATGAAAAACGCGGAGGCGTTCATAACAACAGCTCGGCAACAACCTGTAAAGCGGTAAGCAGTTATTGGGAGGGCGGCAATACTTTTTACACTGCCATGGGCAGCAACATTACAACAGCCAATAACTACCTCACGGCCTTGTTTAATATTGTAAATCAGCTTTACAATGCTGAGCAGCTGAATCATATACTGGCCCGTGTACAAATTAATACCGGCGCCGATGCCACTGACCTGACTACCCAAAAAACGGTACTTTCCTCTTTCGGCAGCAGGATGAACGGTACCTTAACTGAAAACCTGGGTCATTATTTTACAGGCAATTACAGTACTTTCGGCGGCCTGGCTTGGGTTGACCAGCTTTGCGTTTCGGCTCAGAATTTCAGAACGGCTACAAGTAACCTGAAGACAGGCTTATTGGTCTTGCCCACCTATTCTTTCGATGCGCAGGTTACCACCCACGAAATGGGCCATAACCTGGGCAGCCAGCATACCCAATGGTGCGGCTGGGATAAAGGAAACGGCGTTTTCGGAACCATAGACAGCTGCGTAGCTGCCGAACCGGTAACAGCAGGTACCACAGCGTGCTACACCGGCCCTTCAATCGGACGAACGGGTACCATTATGAGTTATTGCCATATTTTAGGAACCATCAGCTTTACTTTGGGTTTCGGCCCTATGCCCGGCGCAATTATACGCGACAGATTTACAAATGCTACCTGCCTTTCAGGCACAGCGCCCCCCTCTGTTGCTGTAACAGGGCCATCAGGGGTTTGCTATGGCGATAATTTTACCCTTAGTGTTCCGGCCTTAGCCGGCGCAACATATACATGGGCAGGCCCCGGCAGCTTTACTGCCGGCACAAATTCAATAACCCGCACATCTTATACCGATGCTTTGGCCGGGGATTATACTGCAACTGTTACCATAAACGGTTGCACCTATACAAGCTTCCCAAAAAACATAAGCGCCCAAACATTGGCTATTAGCAACCCGGTAAAAGTGGCTTCACTATGCGCAGGAGCATTGTTGCCGTTTGCGGCATCGTTTAATTGCACAACATCGGCAAGCACAAGCATTGTGGTACAGCTTAGCAATGCGTTAGGCTCATGGGCAACCCCAACAGTTTTGGGTACATTCACCAACACCGGCACAGTTAACACCAATCTCAGCGGAACTTCAACGTTGGCAGCCGGTAATTACAGGCTGCGTGTATTAACAACTTTTAATGGCATTACTAAAACGTCGAAATATATTCTGGGAGTTGGTATTGCGCCTCTTTCGGCAACACCCGGAAATGTAAGCGCCACTATTTGCAGTGGTTCGCCTGCAACGCTGACCGCCCCGGTTGGCGCCTCTTCACGCAATTGGTATGATTCCGGAAATAACCTTGTAAGCACCGATTCTGTGTTTACAACGCCGCCAATCAGCAGCAACACAAGCTATTACCTGTCGCAGGTTAAAACAACAAGCGCCGCTTTCGGCAAAACAGCCGTTTCAGGCGGAGGGGTGCGCAGCGTGGCCTCAAATTTCGGAAACTGGTTCAGGGTGTATAATACCTGCACCATAACTGGCTTCACTGTAAATGCAGATGCTGCGGGTACCGGGGTTTTGGGAGTTATAGATTCGCTCACAAAATCTACGGTTACAACAAGGGCATTAACTTTTGCAGCCGGAAATAATGTAATTACAGGTTTAAATGTAAAGCTGAGTCCCGGTGTTTATAAGCTGGCTGCTACTGCAACCGTTAACCTGTACAGGAACGCAAGCGGGGCAGGCTACCCTTACCGCCTGGCAGGTATTTGCGAAATATTGGGTGCCGATGATGGTAACACGGGCAATAACAGCGTAAACGCCTATTATTGGTTTTACAATATCGGTATCAGCTACCAGGGCTGCGAAAGCGCAAAAGCTGTTTACACCTTAAATACTCAAAGCATTCCGCAGCCGTTGGTTACAGCATCAGGACCGGTGAGCTTTTGTGCAGGCGGTATAGTAACGCTTAGCGCCCCTGCCGGCTTTGGTTATATTTGGAGCAACGGCGCAACTACGCAAAGCATAATTGTTGGCCTTCCGGGTACATATACGGTTAAAACCACTTCATCGGGCTGCACTTCTGCTGCATCTGAAAGTGTTAATGTAACAGTAAATTCAATTCCTGCCATGCCGGAAGCTACAAGCTCAGGCACAGTTATATGTTCGGGCGCAGCTGTGGTGTTAAGTTCTAATTCGGCAACCGGGAATTTATGGAGCACAGGGGCACAAACGCAGAGTATTTCGGTAAGCTCGGCGGGTAATTATTTTGTAAATGTTATTGCTGCCGGCTGCACAAGTGCGCCAAGTAATGTGATTAGCATAAGTACCGGAAACCGGGCCTTGGATGCAGGTACAATTTCAGGTGTTAATTTCCTGCATGCCGATACAACAGCAAACTATACTGTTCCCCCTATAGCCAATGCCGATTCATACAACTGGACCTACAGCGGTACAGGTGTCAGCATTATAAATAGCGGCAATACAGCAGCGTTGGTTTTTGCGCCCAATGCTGTTTCCGGCGTATTGAGCGTTTCCGGTGTTTCTGCATCATGCGGCACAGGCAGTTCTGCAAGCATGCCGATAACAATTTATGCCGATACTTTACCTGATTTATATATATCAGGGATTCAAAGCATTGGCGGTGTTTACAGAAGTGTTTTCGTAAGCAGTAACTCTGTTATTACACTTAATGAAGACCTTGATATTTCCGGCGTTTTTAACATTATACCCGGTTCTGTTTTGAATACCAATTGCCATAATGTTACGGGTACCGGCAGCTTTATTCTTTCACCGGGTGCCACACTTACTATTTGTAATGCATCGGGCATATCGGCATCCGGAAATACAGGGGCTGTTCAAACTGGAACGCGCAGTTTTAGTAACGCTGCCAATTACGAGTACAATGGTTTACAGGAGCAGATAACCGGTAACGGGCTTCCCGGCAGGGTTCAAAATCTTAGTATAAATAATGCAGCGGGTGTGAGCTTAACTTCGCTATGCGCAGTGTCGCGCATTCTTAAGCTTGAATCAGGGAATTTAGAAACCAATAACAAGCTGAAACTGTTGTCTGATTCAGCAGGTACTGCCATGGTTGTAAATGTAAACGGAACAAGCAGTGGCGAAGCTGTAGTTGAAAGGTACATTTCACCTGGTATTAATCCCGGCTTTGGATACAGGCATTACAGCAGCGCTGTTTCCGGGCAGAAGGTAAGTGAATTGTCGGCGAACGGCACATTCAGCCCTGTGCTGAATTATAATTATAATACGGCTGCAATACCGGGGGCTGTAATTCCTTACCCTAATGTTTTTGCATTTGCAGATTCACGTATTACCTCTTTAACAAACAATTTCAATTCAGGCTGGTATGTACCTGCGGGCATTTTACAGGCAGGGCAGGGTATAAGTGTAAATATTCAGGCGGCAAAAATCTTAAAAGTAACAGGGGTGTTAAATAACGGGAATTATAATGTATCGGCAGAAAGCGGCGGGACAACAAATTCCGGCTGGTTGTTAACCGGGAACCCTTACCCGGCACCAATTAATTGGACAATGGTTAATACAACCAACATGTATAACGCCGTTTTTACTTCACAAAGCACCGGGCAATATGCAGGCAGGTATGCGGCTTATGTTAATGGTATTGGCAACAACGGGGGCAGCCCCATAATAGCCTCTATGCAGGGTTTCTTTGTAAGGGCGAAAACGGGCGGAGGGACTGTTTCATTTACCAATGCGGCAAGGTTAACAAGCTATAGCTCCCCTTCATTTTACAGAAATCAAACGCCCGATTTAATACGGCTTGAGCTTTCGTCATCCGGTTTTTCAGGTGATCAAACTACCATTTATTTCGAGGAAGGAGCCACAGAATTATTTAACCCCGAAAAAGATGCCGGCAAATTGCAATCAGGCGGAATTTCATTGTATAGCATTTCGACCGATGATAACTATTCAATTAAATGTATTGATTTACAGGTGTTTAACGGAATAGAAACCCGAATACCATTAGGTTATATTGCTTTGGCAGAACAAAGGCATACTATTTCAGCCATAGATGTATCAGGTTTTTGGTATATAAAAGACAGTACAGATGCCCAATTGCATAGCCTGCCATACAGTTTTGCAACCCGAGCCGGACGGTTTAATAACAGGTTTCAGCTGGTGAAAATAAACGATATATCAGGCCTGTCAGCTGCAACCGCACAGCCATTACTTTTTCCTAATCCCAATGCCGGAATTGTAAACTATAGTTTTCCGGGTATCAGTGAGTTAAATATGTACGATGCGGCAGGCAGGGCAGTTTTAAAACGAACCGTTGAGAATTATGCGACGCTCGATTTAAAGCAATTTACGGCTGGTATTTATTTTCTCCATTGCATAAGCGGAGGTAATACCTATGTGCGTAAAGTTGTAAGGCAATAAGTTATATTAATAACTGTAATGGTTTGATTCCACTTTGCAAAAAAAAACGGACCGAAATGAGGGTCCGTTTTTTTTTGAATATACAGGTGTAAGCGAAAATGTTTTAGTTTTTAACCAGTTTCAGCACCTTAACTGCTGTGCCTGTTTCTATGCGAATGAAATAGAAGCCGGCAGGAAGGCCTGAAATATCGAGCAGGCTGCCGTTTTCAGAATTCGAATTTTCAATGTTCAATGCCTGCTGCAATTCGCCTGCGGCATTGAAAACAGATACATTAAAGGCTTGGTTTTGGAAGCCTGAAACCTGCAAAGTGCTTATTCCTTCGGTTGGGTTAGGAAAAAGACTTGCTGAAAGCACTTCTTTTGATTCCTTATTGCTTACATATACAGGTGCGAAAATCTCCGTCACATTATCAAGGTCGGTTTGCACAAGGCGGTACCAGGCATTTCCTGAATTGGTTTCGTCGGTATAGCTGTAAGTTTTTTTACCGATTGTTTTGGCTGACTGTGCAGGTACAAATGCGATGCTTGAGAAAACTTTTCCATCGGTGGAACGTTGCACATCGAAGCCCTTGTTTTTACTTTCCGTTGCAGTAACCCAGCTGATATGTGCTTTCCCGTTTTCGGTTTTACCGGTGAATGATAGCAGCGTAACAGGTAAGGGGTTAGAACCGTCAGATACTGTCCAATCGCTGAAGCCTGTTGTGGTGGCAGAAATGCTTGGCGCTGAAGCACCGGCGCTGATGTTTTGCAATGTGCCAACTTTCAGCCAAACAGATGTGCCTTCGGGCTTGCGCCAAACCTGGGCAGATGTAAGTGATTTGCTGTTGGAATAAGATGCCAGCCAGCTAAGGCTAACGCCTCTTGTTCCGCTTGGCTGTTGTCCGGGTTTAATTGTCCATATATGACCTATACCCGTGTTAGATTTAAATGTGGCCGATTCATCACGGCGTTCAACGTAAACAGTATCAAGATTATCGGCGCCGGCGGCAATTGCAACACCCAGGAAGTTGAGCGAACCTGTACCAACGCTGCGCGATGTGGCAATTGCACGGCCTATAATTCTACCGGTTGACGACTCTGCAGGGTTTGTTGCCGTATTTAAGAAAACTACCGGCGAAGTCGTGGCATCTATATTACCGCCTGTAAAAGATAAACCGTTACAAATAACCAGTTTGCCTGTAAGCATTATATTAGACGAATTACTTACAAGCACATTTCCTATTGATGTTGCAGCCAGGCTTTGTTGGCTGCTGCCCAACAATTGCAGGCTGCTTCCGCAGGCACCGTTAATGGTTCCGCCGCTCAGGCTGCCATATAGTTTTAAGGTACCGGTTGAGGAAATCTGCAATTGAGTGCCTGAAGGCAAAGTAAGATTTTTGCAGGACGAGGTTCCGGTTAAGTTGGTCGGCATATTAACTGTGCCACTCCTGATAACAACATCGGTAGTGCTTGTTGGCAGGCCGCCGCACCAGTTTGCGCTGTTGCTCCAATTGTTATCAGCACCTAACCAGGTGCCTGAAGCCAAACCGGTTATGCTTGTGCTGCCGGTTGCAGACTGGCACCCGTTTGTATTGGTAACCGTAACAGAAAATGAGTTCGCGCCGGTTGAAACGGCGTGGTTACTTGCTGTGGTTCCATCGTTCCAAAGATAAGTGCAGCTTGCGCATCCTGCTGTATTGGTTACCGAAATTAAGGAACCTGAGCAGGCCTCTGCACCTGTTAACAGGCTTAAAGCAGGCACAGCAGGCAGCGGATTAACAATTACAACAATTGAATTGCTTGAAGCGCTTGTGCAGCCCGTTGAAGTGTTCCTTACCTGCAGGCTGTAAGTACCGGCCGCATTTACAGAAATTGATGAAGTGGTTGCCCCGGTGCTCCAATAAAAAGCTTCGTTAGCGCCTAAAACAAATGCAGTGCTTAATGTTGTGCTTCCGCCGGGGCAAAAAGAGCTGACACCGGTTATTGCGGGCGTTACAGGCCTTGGTTTAATGCTCACTGTTACATTCTGAACCTGGCTGCAGCTGCCGGAAACAACGGTGTATGCGTAAACAACATTTACTGCCGAGGTTGTGGTATTTACAAGCGTTTCATTCGGGTTGGCAGATTGCGGACTAGTTATTGCAGCATTGCTTATTCCGGTTACAGCTGCTCTTGTCCATGTAAATGTTGCACCGCCTGATGTGCTGGCCGGGGTATAAGTAAATGCTGAACCTCCGCAAACTGCAGCAGGAGAAAGGCCTGAGCTTAATGTGGGCAATGCAACAACCGTCATGGTTAGCGCAGTGCCGGTTGCTGTAGCAGTGCTCGGGCAGCTTACATTGCTGGTTAGCGTACAGTTAATTTGATCGGTGCTAACAAAATCAGTTCCGGCAACGGCAATGTAGGTTGATGAAGTTGCGCCGGAAACTGCGTTACCGTTCTTTTTCCAAACGTAAGTTGGGCCTGCACCGCCATTGGTTGGTGTTGCAGTAAATGTTACCGAAGCCCCGTTGCATACCGAAAGTGCTGGTGTTGAAACAGCAACCGAAGGCGTTACAGGTGCGGTTACAACTACATTGGTGCTTACCGTTGTGCTGTTGCCCGAGCAACCCGTTGCAGTTACGCTTACCACGGCTGTGCCCGAATAGCCTGCAGCCCATGTTACAGTGCCTGTTGTGCCTGTGCCTGAAATGCTGTTGCCTGAACCTGTTACTCCCCAGGTATAAGAGGTGGCATTGGCGGCGCTTGTTGTGTAACCGCCTGTTCCTGCTGCCTGGCACCTTGTGGTGCTGCCCGAAGGTGCAGAAGGCGTACCTATTGCACCGGTAACATTGGCAGTATAGCTTACAACAGAAGAGTTGCCTATACAGTTATTGCCTCTTACAGTAATTGTATAGGCGCCGGTTGCGCCGCTGTTCCAAACTACTGTTCCTGTAGCTCCTGTTCCGCTTATTGTGCCGCCGCCTGACAATGTCCATGTAAAGGATGTTGCATTGGCAGAGGTAGATGTATATGTGCTTGTATTGGAAGCACATTCAGTTCCTGATGCCTTTGTTATTGTAGTAGGTGTGCCTGCTGCTGAGCTGAGTTGGTTAATTGTAATGGAATTTGAATTAACATCTGAGCAGCCGGGGCCGCTGTTAACCACCACGCGATAAATCTTGGTAAGGGTAAGTGCCGGCGATGTAAATGTGGCGCTCTTGGCATTTCCTATTGAACCGAAATTAGTTCCGTTGTCAGACACTTCCCAACGAACAATTGTACCAATATAGTTGGCCAGTGTTAATGTAGTTGTGCCCGTGCTGCATACTGCGGCAACACCGCTTAAGGTGCCCGGTGTAGAAGTTGAGCTGTTGGTAACCGATGCGCTTGGCGCAGCAGTTGTATTTATTGAAATGCAGTTAACAGTTTGGCTGGTTGTGGAAACAACCGTATAGTAAATAAGCCCGCATCCGGGTTTAGCATCAGTAAAAGTATTTGTAGTTGAGCTGTTAATACGGGCAACTACTGTACTGGTTTTGTAGGTGCTGTCTACGGGGAAATAGGAGCCTGCAGGCGGGAAATCGGTTACGGCTGAGCCGCTTCTTTTTAGTACAAGGTAGCCTGCTGCGCCTGATGTGGTGAAAGTTCCGGTTACGTTTGAGCCCGAAAGAGCAACGCTTAAGCCCGAAGGCTGTGCGCCTGCCGTTGAAAGATTAACAGTATTGGTGGAAGAACCGCTTACAGCGCCGCATGAAGTTAAGGTTCCGCCTGAAACTGAACCATTGTTTGTAAACGTACTTCCGGCACAAACAGAAACACAGGATCCGGCAGCAGGCGTTTGCACATTAATTACTGCGCCTGAAGCATTATTTAAGTTACCCCCGGTTACCAAAGAGCCGGCAAGGTTAAGAACCGCGCCGGAGTTTGCATTTGAGAAATTATTGGTAACGGTCAGGCTGCTGTTTACAGTAAGGGTACCGTTATTGGTTAAGTTACCGGAAATTGTGGTATTACCGCCAAATGTTATGGTTGTTCCGGAGTTAATTAAAACGTTACCTGAAATAGTTAAAGGGCTTAATACATTAAAAACAGACCCGCTTGCAAAGCTTATATTATTCACTGCAACAGATGAACCCGGTCCTGAGCTTGAGAATGAACCGCCGCTCATACTTAAGGTGCCTGTTGCACTGAAAGTACCATAATTTTCGAAGTTGTTACCGCCGGTCATGGAAACAGCTCCTGAAATAGTCATGCTTCCGTAGTTCTTAAAATACGATGTTCCGTTAGAGAAAACCGGCGCATAATTCCAGGTGCCCCTGTTTATAATTGTATTGTTACTCCCGCTCATGCTTACAGCAGAAGAGCCAACTGTTAAGCCCGGACCAACACAAACCGTTACACCGTTTTTATTATTGAAACTTATTGTTTTTGTGTAGCTGGTAAAGCTTGTGCCGGTTGTAAGGCAAATAACCTGGTTATCAGCTGTAGCCGTATAGTTAATATCAGAACTGATGGTAACTGAACAACCTGAACATTGGGCCTTTGCCTTGTTGACGGGCAACAGGCTGTGCAATATTAAAATTGCTACGAGAATAGTAGAATGTCTGATTATATAGCGTGTCTTGAGCATGATATTACTGGGGTTTGCACCGTTTGATAATGCCTTTTTCCACATGAACCCAAATTTTGAAGTGTTTAAAAAAACAACCTCATTATTTAAGGGCGCCATGTTTTATATAAATGTACATGCAAAAACCAGGGTAAAGCAGCCGGACAACAAAGGTTAATAAATAATAAAGTTAGAAAAATGAGTTTTTTTTTGATTTCAGAGCAGGCTCACACCCAAATTATATTTGGCGGTTTAGGTGCAATGGTGTTCATATATTGCTTTATGTCAGGTTTATAGTGTAATAAAGTTTATTATTTTGGGCATTGACTTAACTGCAGGTATGCGCTTTTAGAGGTTCAAATTAAAGTTCATTCTTGTAAGGAATCATGCAGAAATCAATTTTTCAGGCCATAATCAATATACGCAAAATTCTCTTTTTGGGATTTTTTTCCGTTTTTTATTAATCAAAAACATAGAATGAGCCTAATTTGCCCTACCTGGCCGGCTTTTTCCTGTTAAAGGTAAAACCTCCTTGCTCGATTTATATAACGCCTTCCTGCATATCAATAAAAGCGTTAATTATTGATATGCTTACAAATGTGCTATAATGTACCATAAAGGATGGTTCAATGAAACAATTGGGGCTGAGTTAAAGTATTGTTAATGAGGTTTGTAATTGGTTTTTAAAAATAACAACAAAAATATGGCGGATATTAAATGCAATAAATTTTTTATTTTTTTAAATTCAGGTAGAAAAGTGTCAATAAATAACAGAATGGCTTGTAAACATCGGTACCACTGCTTCTTTTATGGCATATTCAATATGTAGATCATAATTCCTCACCCTGAAACAGAATTTTTCAGCCCGGTAATTTTGAGATGTTTGTGTAACTGAGTTGTTACATGTATATTTGTAACTAAATGGTTACATAAAGTATGATGATGCGCAGAGATGTTTTCCAGGCAATTGCCGACCCAACCAGGAGGGCAATAATTAATTTGGTTGCTTTAAAGCGGCAAAATTTAAATGCCGTTGCCGAGCAATTCGATATAAGCAGGCCTGCTATTTCAAGGCACATAAAAATTCTGCAGGAATGCGGCCTCCTCGTTATAAAGCAGCAGGGCAGGGAACGCTATTGCGAAGCAAGACTTCAAAACCTGAGAGAAGTTGCCTTATTTACCGAGCAGTTCCGCGCTTTCTGGACCGATAAATTAGATGCTCTTGAAACTTACCTGGATCAGGATGAGCATTCGTGATTTCATGCTTTCATGCCCAGTGTAATTACTTAATAATGCATTTCTTAACCCCAAAACCTCACTCATAAATCAAATATGGACACATCAGCCCAAAATCAGCCAATAGTTGTTGAGCGACTTTTTAGAGCTTCGCCTGAAAGAATATGGCAGGCGCTCACCGATTTGGATCAAATGAAAAAATGGTATTTCAAATTAGATGCATTCAAACCTGAACCGGGTTTTGAATTTCAGTTCCGGAGCGGAACCTCTGATGGCACACAGTTTCTGCACCTATGCAAAATTACCAAAGTTGTTCCGTGTAAAATGCTTGCTTATACCTGGCAATACCAAGGGGTTCCTGGTTTATCTGAGGTTAGTTTCGAGCTGTTTGCAGAAGGAACAGGTACCCGGGTTGTAATAAGCCATTCAGGTACCGATAGCTTTGTTTCTGCCGGACCTGATTTTGCCCTCGCAAGCTTTACAAAAGGATGGACCTATATTCTTAATATTTCATTAGCGACTTATTTATCTGAAAGCTAAGTTGGACACACCTACACCTATATATATAGGTGTAGGTGTGTCAGGCAAGCTTAACTGTAAATCGGTGAAGGTTTGGCGTAATGAATTCATAAATGAGCTTCAGGCCACAGGTATCGCATATCTGCTGCGATATGGCAAGGCCCAAACCCACGCCGCCTGTAACGCCTGAGGCATCCTTTCGGAACCTTGCAAACTCGCTGCCCGACGGAAGCGGTACCGCTTTGCCGGTATTTTCAATAATAAACGCAGCTTCACTCAGCCTTACTGTTACTGAACCGCCCGGAATATTGTGGCGAACCGCATTGCTCAGCAGGTTGCTTACCAAAATTTCCATGAGTGTCTGGTTGGTTTCAACAAAACCATCAGCATTTAAAAAAAGATTGAATGTAAGGCCGGCTTCCTCTGCCTGCTCTGTAAGCTGCCCGAAAATGCCTGTAATTACTTTATGCAGTATTACCGGCTCGCTGCCTGCAAACAGGTTGTTTTCTATACGGGCGAGCAGCAGCAGGCTGCGGTTCAGGCGGGCAAGGCGCTGTGTAACCGACAATAATGCATCGAGATGAACAGCCTGCTGCTCTGTAAGTGCAGGATCCTGCGCCAGCAGCTCAAGTTTGGTATGTGCTACCGCTAAAGGCGTTTGCATCTCATGCGATGCGTTTTCGGTAAACTCTTTCTGAACCAGGTAAACCCGCCGCTGCTCGGTAAGCAGTTCGGTGAGCGCTTTGTTCAACTCGTTAAACTCCTGCACGGCTCCGGGTGCAAAAAGTATTGGCGTTTGCCTGTCGAGCCTGAAATGACGCAGGTAAGCTAGTGTTTCGTAAAAGGGGTTCCAAAGCCGGCGGGCCATATACTGCTGCACGAATACCAGGCCGGCAAGTAATATCACCAGCAAGCCAATCTGTGCTATCATAATGCCCATGAGCCAGTCTTCATCTTCAACGAGCGATGTGCGGATTACAAGCAGGTAAGGCATCCCTTTATACTGTACTCCGGCAGTAAGGGTCCGGTAAGGTTCCAACTCTTTTTCAATACTGTCGAAACGCATTTCAGTAATTATTTCCGGCTTTAAAGGCGCACCTTCCGCAGGTCGTATTTCTAAATCTCCGTCCGGTTTCATCCATAAGGCAAGGTCAGCGGGGTCTGAAACTAAATTGAGCTTATTTGCGGTTTGCTGCAGCCTGTGCTCCAGCGCTTCATCTGTCTCATGCAGGTAAATGCCGCGCAGCAGGAAGTAGAAAACGAAAGCACCCGCAACCACCACAATGCCGGCATAAGCCAGCTGTGTGCGCAGGGTGCGCGTCATTAGTTTCGACGGTTTCATGTTGCTGAAAGTTCAAAGCGGTAACCAAGGCCATATACGGTTTTAATACAGTCGCCTGCGCCCGCATCGGCCAGCTTGCGCTTCAGGTTTTTTATGTGGGTATATACAGGCTCATAAGAATCGAAATGTTCGGCAATGTCGCCGGAAAGGTGTTCGGCAATGGTAGATTTCATAACAACCCGGTTTTGGTTTGCCAGCAGGAGCAGCATCAAATCCACCTCGCTGCGTGTGAGCGTTAACGGGCGGTTGCTTACATACACTATTCTTGCCTGCAAATCGGCGGTAATAATTCCGGCCTTTACAGTGTTTGTACCGTTAAAGCGCCTGCGCCGAACCAATGCCGCAATGCGAGCGCTGAGTTCAGAAAGATGAAAAGGTTTGGTAAGGTAATCGTCTGCGCCCAGTTTTAATCCTGTTATACGATCATCAAGGGCATTGCGGGCCGAGATAATAATTACCCCGTCGGCTTTTTGTTGTTGCTGAAGCAGGCGCAACAGGTTAAGGCCGTCGCCGCCAGGCAGGGTAAGATCAAGCAGGATGCAGTCGTAATCATAGCCAAGTATTTTGTCTTCGGCAACTGCAAAGCCGGCTGCAACTTCGCAGCGGTACTGTTCCCCTTCAAGGTAGCTTACAAGGCTTGCCGCCAGTTCTGCTTCATCTTCAACAATCAGTATTTTCATTTTAAGTAATTTAGAATAATTCCGGCTGCCTTCAAATTAAACGGGCTTTCTGAAAAGAAAGCCCGTTTAATTAAGATCTTGATGTTTAGTCTTTATCTTCTTTTTCGTGCTCTTTTTCAGCTTTATGGGCTTTCACTTTGCCCTCCGGTGTAAAGAGAACGTCGGTTTCTTTACCGTCGATTTTCAGCTCAGCTTCGTAAACGGTTTCGCCGGTTTTGGCGTAAACAATTTTTGTGGCTTCCTTCACTTTTTGGCCTTTGTATTTTTCGACAAGTGCTTTCTTTACAGCTGCGGGCAAGGCATCGACGCTGAGTTCGGTTTCAGTTTCAAGCAGCTCGCCGGCTGGCGTGTAAACCACCGACATCTCGCTTTTGCCCATATCGAAACCGGCTTCATAGTTGGCGTCTTCCTTTTCCCATTTCACTTCCTTAGCCGTTGGGAATGCTTTTTTAAAGGCCGATGTGGCGGCAGCAGGCACTTTATCTGCAGATAATTTTTGGGCGTTTGCGGCGCCGGCAACAAGCAGGGCTGCAATTAATACAAATGTGCTTTTCATTTTTAACGGTTTATTAGGGTAAACTTTCACGAAGTTAAATCCCGATTTTGAGGACATATTGAGCAGGCGGCGTATTTAAAAATCATTTAGCTTAGTCAAAGCCGTTTGCGCCTTCGTCGTTGCTGCGGCGCTCTTTGCCGCCGTTCTGGATTTTACCGAAACGGTAGGTAAATCCCAGGAATGCAATGCGGGATTCCCTCTTAAAGCGGCTGTTGGTAGAAAAATCTGCTCCGTCGGAGGTGATGTTATACCGAAGGGTGTTAAAAACATCTGCTACACGGAGACTTATTGTGCCACGTGTGCCGAATACATTGTATTTGGCTGCAATATCAACATTGAAAGCAGTGCTGCGCTTACCCTGCGCCGTATTAACAGGGGAGCGGTAATTGAGTGCCAACTGGATATCGCATCGCCTGCTGACAGTAAATACATTGTTAAGCCTTACCCGGCTCATTAGGCTTGCCGTATTTATGGGCACACCATTATAAGAACCTATAATAGTCCTATAGAATAACGATGCGGAGCCGTTGAGCTTCCACCAATTATTCATAGGTGCCGAGCCTGCCATATCAATACCTGTGGATGTTTCAGTGCCTATGTTTTGAGGATTGTTCAGGGTAACCGTGTTCCCGGTAAGCGCGTCAATAATTACCTGCCTGAAGTCTTTAATGGTTTGTGTTTCAATGCGCGTGAATGCGGTTGCGCTCAGCTCTGCCCCGCCTGCAAAGCCTTTCTGTGCACCCAATTCAAATGAATGCACATATTCGGGCTGTAAATTCGGGTTGCCTTTTACAAGGTTTAACTGGTCTGAGCGGTCTGTAAAGGGGTTCAGCTCATTGGCATCGGGCCTGCCAATGCGTTTTGAATAACCCAGCTGCACGCGCAGGTCTTTGGGGAAATCATAGGCTATGGTTGCACCCGGAAACAGGGTTAGGTACTGCTGCGTGAATTTTGTGCGCGACACGGTTTGCTCGCCGTTAAGGTTGCTGAGTTCTGCCCGCAGGCCTGCCTGCCAGCTGAATTTGCCAATTGCATTTCCGTACAGGCCGTAAGCTGCCTGTACATACTGCTTATAAATAAACCTGTTCGATGGGTTAAAGCTCAGCTCCGGATCGCTGCTGAAAGTGTAATCTATATCATACTTTCGGTATGTGCTCCTAAGCCCCGCTTCAAATCTGCTTTTTTCGCCGAGCGGATGCACATAATCTGCCTGGGCAGAACCCTGGAGTGTACGGTTTACGGTATTCTGATGCTGTAAAACCGGGTTGCTCAGCAGGTAATTAATATCTGAAACTACCTTGTTAGCGGAAAATAACGGGGTAAATACTGCATTTGCGCTCAGTTCGCGACCTTTCTGCGCATCTCCCCAATTTCGCTTATAGTCAATGGAAATATCGGCAGATCGGTTTATGCCGGCTGTGCTGTTGCTGCGGTCGCTGCTGCCGGCGTTTACCATGCGGTCGGCTGCGCTGGCGTTTTCCTGCCTTGAATGCAGCATGTCTGAATTATCTGTAAAGTTAAAGCGGGGCTGAACGGCAAATGTAAATGTTTGCATGGGCGATATGGCATAATCGAAGCCAAGCCGGATGGCATGCGAAGTTTGTATGTTATAGCCGCTGCGCTCCTGGTTCAGTACCAGCGTACTGTCTTTGGCAGTTGTGCTTTGGGCCAGCGATGCCCTGATCCAACGCCTGTCGCGGCGTAAGTCGTAAGAGCCGAACAGGTTCAGCTTCCCTTTGCGGTAGTTCAGGTTTAATGAACCGTTGTACTTATCGCCTGTTCCGACAAGGGTGGTTGCCTGCCCGTTCAGGCCGTTGCGCAGGTCTTTTTTAAGTATAATGTTCAGTATGCCTGCTGCCCCTGATGCATCATACTTTGCCGAAGGATTGGTAATAACCTCTATGCTTTCAATGCTGCTTGCGGGTATCTGCTCAAGGGTGGTGCCTGTTTGCTTGCCGTCTATTAATATGGTAACGCCTGCCGATCCCCTTATGCTTACCGCCCCGTTCTCATCTATGCTGACCGAGGGTACATTTTGCAGCAGGTCTATGGCCGTGCCGCCAATGGCGGTCAGGTCTTTGGATACCTTAATTACCTGCTTGTCGAGGCTGTTATTTATTACGTTGCGCTCTGCGGTAACGGTTACATCACTCAGCTCCGTTGCAGTGGGGCGCAGGTGCAGCGTGCCTAAGCTTAATATAGCTTGCGCATCGGTTAAAGTTACCGCCTGCCTGCCGGTGCGGTAGCCCACTGCTGTAACTTTCAGTACATACTGCCCAAAGGGAACCTTGCTTATTTCAAACATTCCTTCGGCATCGGCCTGCATTCCTGCTGCAAAGCTTGAATCAGCTGCCCTGAGCAGAACTACGGTTGCAAATGAGACCGGTTGCTTACTGCCGTTTTCAACCAGCCTGCCATGCACTGTACCGGTATTTTGAGCGTACAACAACATTGAAGGCCAAAGACAAGCTGTTATTATAAACCCGATAAACCGCGATATTCTGAATAGTAACATAAATAATTATATTCCCCGCTCAAATACAGGGCTTCCACAGCTGAATAATTGAAATACCTGCGAAAGTACGCCGGTACTTAAACATGTTTTGCTCTTACTGCATTAATTGAACAGGTTATACTTTAGGGCCAAATTTACAATCCTGCCTTCCTGGGGTGCCCATATCGAACTGAAATTAGGGTGCTGAATAGTGCCTGTAACCGTTTTTTCGTAGTTCGACTGTTTAATATCGAACAGGTTCTCACAGTTAAGCACAATGTGAAGGGGCCCGAATTGGCGTTCTACCATCATAGCAAAGAACCAATAATCAGGAACCCTTTGGTTGTTATAAATGTACTGCTGCCCCACACGGCTTGCCTCTGTGCCGAAGCGCCATTTGTCAGGAATGGTATAGGCAACCGTAACTGAAACTTTGTCCTGCGGGGCAAAAGGCAAATAGCTGTGCTCCCCGGTCCCGTTTCGGCGGGCAAGGGTATGGTTGTATCCCAAATACAGCTCCGTCATGCCGTAAGATGTACGCACATAAGTATCTGTACCCATTGTGTTCACATCGAAAGCCGCGTTAATGAATTCTGTGTTACCTAAGCTGTTGGAACGGGCGATTACGGGGTTCGATATTTTGGTGTAAAACAGGGCCTGGTCGAGCTGAATTACGAACTCTTCCCACAATACCTTTTTAAACCCGAGGTCAGCGTTCAGACCTGTTGAACGCTCCGCTCTTATGGTATTGCTCACGGGCAGTAAATACTGTATGCCCGATTTTACATGCGCATCAATCGGGGTAAGCAAACTGAAAGCATTAGGAGTCTTGTAGCCTGCGCCTGCATTTACGCGCAGCGTGTACGTAGAATTAAACTTATAAACCGCCGCCAAATCAGGCAGGAGGAAGTTACCGAAGGTATTATGCCTGTCGAACCTGATGCCGGGTTGCAGGGTCAGCTTTTCGGTCATATTCCAGTTGTCCTGAACAAATATGCCCATTGTGCTGTATGTAAAATTGCCGATGGGCGATATAGTAACTGCGGCTTTTGTAAAAGCTTCGGAGCTGTAATTGCCGCCGAAAACCAAAAGATGTTTGCCCAGTTTAAGCCTGTCGCTGAATTCAGTAAATACCGACACCTGCCTTCCTTTGAATATATAGCCGCTGTCGTTGGTCTGCCTGTCGAAAAAACTGCCTGTGCCTTTGAGCGTAATTGCATGACGGCCTGTGTTATGCTGAATATTGAAATCGGCGGTATGCCTGAGTACAGTGTTTTTATTAAAATACCGGTGTAGTGAATCTGTGCCTTTTAGCGCTGTCAAATCTCCGCCCGCGCGTTCTTCGGCAACAAGCGCATAGCCGATATTTATTTTTGTGACGGGGCTGAATTCGTAGAAGAATCTTGGATGAAAGCTTAGCTGTTTAATGAGCGGGCTGTCGCTGAAGCCGTCTTTATTTACATCAACCGCCTCCTGGTTGGTTACACCTGCAAATACGCTCATACCCGCCCGGCCGAAACGTTGGGAATAATACGCGTTAAAGTTAGTCTCTTTCAGATTTGAGCGGTTGAGCACAAAAGTGGCCGTTGGCTTTTCGCCCGGTGTTTTAGATACTATGTTGACCAGTCCGCCTATTGCGCCGCCGCCATAAAGTGTAGACACCGAACCTTTAATAATCTCTACTTGTTTTAAATCGAGAGGCGGTATTTGCAGCACACCCAGATTGCCGGCAAAACCCTCGTACAGCGGCAGGCCATCACGCAGAATTTGGGTGTACTTCGTATCAAGGCCCTGCATCCTGATACCTTGGTTCCCGTTTACAGGCGACAGCTTTTGAATGTGAATAATGGAAATGTCGCCGAGTATGGAGGCTACGTTACCGGGTACCACGGCCGCTTCTTCCAGCATATCCTCTTCGCCGAGCACCTCTGTCTTCATGGGCAGGTCTTCGAGGCGTGAGTTTGTGCGTGCTGAAGTAATAATAACTTCTTCCGTTTTTTCGGCTTCAGCGGCAAGCAATACAAGGAGGCCTTTTGCAGAGTCAGCATAAGGTATGGTTATGCTTATTGTTTTAGAACTGTATCCTAAGTTTCTTATCACTAAATCGGAAGTACCCCTTGGCAGCCCTTTAATTATGGCATAGCCCCCGGCATTAGCAATTGCGCCAATGTGGTTATTGTTGGCCATGCTTACCGTAGCTCCTATAAGCACTTCACCGCTTGCCGAATCTTTGACAATTACTTTTAAGCCCGACTGTGCCCATGATACTGTTGCCGAAAAGAGGAACAGTGCAATTATTAAAGTATATTTCATTCTCTCTTTCAATTACTCACACAAAGGTGCCGGAGCATTTTGAGGATATTCTGATTGGTAATTTAAAAATGCCTGAAAGTAAAACCAGCCCAAATAAAAACGGACTTCGGTCATAAGCGGGAGCAAGCAGGGTAAGATGGCCGCATATAAAACCTGCTTATTGTTTTCAGCTGCCTGATGTGCTGTGTATTTTGCAACAGGTGCTGCTTGAATTAAATTACCCGGCAACCTTTTTACGGAATCTCCTTTATACAGTAAAAACTATAGTCAAAGTTTAAATTAAGGTGAATCCGGCTAAGCCGAGCCAAGTTTAAATTAACCTGCCCGTTGAAAAGCCAAACCTGGATACATACCTTTTTCCTTATACGGATTACAATTAAATACTCCTTAAATCAGCTTGTAATTCTTATACTCCCCAAACCTGAGCCCCAGCCTTTCTTCCACAAACATGAGCAGCCTGCGGCGTTTACGCATGTTTTTCCTGGTAGTATCCAGAACCAGCTGACCCGGGTGCCGTTTTATACGCTCAAGCATAACTGCCGGGTGTGTACCTGTAAACTCCTTTACTGAATCTACAGATTCGTACTTAAAATTCTCTGCCTTGCGACTTTCCAATTTCATGTGATCATCGCTGTGCCAAAACCTGCCGAAATAGCTGAGCTTACGCCGCTGTTCAGGTAAAGATTTTACCCAGCCATAATGGTACATATATACCTCCGCCGACTTAACATTGAGTTTACGGTTATCGGCATTCCTGAATCCCTGCGCATCGCGGTAGCTTACAATATTGCGGCCTGTGCGCACCACGCGTATTTCACGCCTGTACCAGTTTCGGCTGTCGGCTATATAATTATAGGAGCCGTAAAAATGCCGGTACCTGAGTAAAATGCCTTCTACACGGAGATCGTTTTTATATTTCTCCATAGCTTCACGCAGGGGCTTAATGCCGTCTTCGTGTAATACTTCGTCGCCTTGTATGTATATGGCCCAATCTGAGTCTACCGATACTTCCGCCAGGGCCTTATCGGTTTCCTGTGCCAAAACGCGGCCGCCGCTGCGCATGTTATCGTCCCAAACAGTATTCAGTATTTTAATCTTGGGCGAATTAATACCGCGAATGAGCGCTTCAGTATTGTCTTCAGATTTACCTACAGCTACAATAAACTCATCAACCAACGGCAATACCGATGTTATGGCCTCAACAATTGGGTAATCGTAAATTTCGGCATTGCGTATAAAGCTGAATCCGGATACTTTCATGGCGATGTGACAGGGTACTAATTTCAGGCAATTTAAGGCATAAACCAATATGCATAAAAAAGGGGACCAATTCGGCCCCCGTTTTCAGGTAATTTTTACCTTAATAAATTAGTATTGCTCGCGGCCGCTGAAAAAGTAGCTGCCTTCAATGGCGGCATTCTCATCAGAATCTGAACCGTGAACGGCGTTAGCTTCAATAGATTTTGCGTATAGCTTACGAATGGTGCCTTCTTCTGCATTGGCAGGGTTGGTAGCGCCTATCAGCTTACGGAAATCTGCTACTGCATTTTCTTTTTCAAGAATCAGGGGAACTATAATGCCGCTGCTCATGTATTTGCAAAGGTCGGCGTAAAAGCCGCGTTCTTTGTGCACTTCATAAAATTTGCCTGCTTCGTCGGCAGTCAGCTTGGTTTGTTTCATGGCAACAATGCGGAAACCGGCGTCCTGTATTTGCTTCAGTATAGCGCCTGTGTATGCGCTTTCTGTGGCGTCGGGTTTCACAATGGCAAAAGTTCTGTTCGTAGCGCTCATCGCGTAGGGTGTTGTATTTTTGGGTTTTTAAATATTTCCTCTCGGAATTTGCCCGCAAAGGTATTCATATTCCTGCTTATAGGAAATATAGCTGTTTATTTCGCTTTGCTGCTATAAATTGCTTTTCTTGCAAGGCTATGCTTTCCCCGTCTGAAATTTTGCCCGAAACTGTTAAAACATCATTCCCTGAATCTAATAAACCTGCCTTAAATATAATGGCAAGGCAGGTGCCTGCTCTTTTCTTTTTACTGCTGTTAGTGGGTTTAACTTCCTGCGGCGAACGCAGTAAAGAAAACAGCTCGGCTATGCGCACCGAAATGAACAGCCGCAAAATAAAGCGTGTTACAGCCTCAGATATTTCAGAAGCTGCCATGTACACCGGCACCCGCCTTTCCGCCAAAATAGATTCTGCCATGCAGGCCGGCATGGTTAAAGCCGGAGAGAGCTCCTGCCGCCCCCTTTTTGCATACTTTGCCGATTCGCTGGGCAATCTTGCCGGTGCTGCATTCAACCGTTGGGATAAAGATGGAGAGTGCCTTGGGCCGGACCAGGTAACTGAACGTTCCATACTGGAGGCATTCAACGCTTCAATTGCCGCCGGTACAATTCCCGGGGCCAACATACAGGAAATGTCAGATACTGCCATACTGTATAATTCACCTGTTTTGGTGCAGAGCTCCTGCCTGCAATGCCACGGCGAATCTAAAAATATGCAGGTTCAGAGCGGACCCGAGAAAATTATTCCCGGCAATATTTCTAACCTGAAAACGGGTATGGTAATAGGTTTTTACAGCATTTACATGCCCAAATCAGGCATTATAAGGCGGATGCCGTTGAAATAGGCGTATTTTTGCACCCGGAATCTGAATTTTGCTTAAATTCAGGTCTTGAATCAGGCGGGAAACTAATCATTGCCCCGAATTAATAGTAATATGCAAAATGAGCATCCCGATAACGGGACTGAACAAACACCCGGAAACGAATCAGGTAACAACAACGGCAACCAGGATAACCGGCTAACCGGTGTTTTGCCCGTTTCGGGCCTGTACGAATCATGGTTTCTTGACTATGCCAGCTATACCATTCTTGAGCGTGCCGTACCATCGCTTGAAGACGGGCTGAAGCCTGTTCAGCGACGCATTATGCACGCCATGAAAGAAATGGACGACGGCAGGTACAACAAGGTGGCCAACATCATTGGCCAGACCATGCAGTACCACCCGCATGGCGATGCCTCAATTGCTGATGCCATAGTTAACCTCGGCCAAAAAGACCTGCTCATAGATTGCCAGGGCAACTGGGGCGATCACCGCACCGGCGACCGAGCCGCAGCTCCCCGTTACATTGAAGCCCGCCCAAGCAAGTTTGCGCTTGATATTCTTTATAATCCCCAAACCACCGTTTGGCAGTCGAGCTACGACGGCCGGAAGAAGGAGCCGCTTACACTCCCTGTAAAATTCCCACTCCTGCTTGCCCAGGGTGTCGATGGTATTGCGGTGGGCCTTGCCACTAAGGTAATGCCCCATAATTTCATAGAGCTTATTGAAGCTTCTATTGATCACCTTTATGGCCGCCCGGTAAATCTGGTACCTGATTTCCCTACAGGTGGCTATGTTGATGCCGGCAATTACCGCGAGGGCATGCGCGGTGGCAAAGTTCGCATACGTGCTAAAATTGAGGAGATAGATAAAAAGACCCTTGTAATTCGCGAGATTCCTTATTCCACCACCACAACATCGCTCATGGAGTCTATTGTGAAGGCGGGTGAAACAGGCAAAATCAAGATTAAGAAAGTTACAGATAACACGGCCAAAGATGTAGAGATACAAATTCAATTGGCCCCCGGCGTAAGTCCTGATATTACCATTGATGCCCTCTATGCCTTTACCGAATGCGAGGTAAGCCTGAGCCCCAATGCCTGTATCATTTTTGCCGATAAGCCAAGGTTCGTTTCAATAAATGAGATCCTGCGCCTTTGCACCGACCAGACCAAGGAGCTGCTCCGCCAGGAATTGGAAATTAAAAAGGCCGAGCTCCTCGAAAAAATCCTGTTCAGCTCCCTCGAAAAAATATTCATTGAAAACCGCATTTACCGCGATATAGAGGAATGCGAAACATGGGAAGCCGTAATTACCACCATTGACAAAGGTCTTGAACCCTTCAAGCCCCAATTCTACCGCGTAATTACTACCGAAGACATTACCAAGCTTACTGAAATTCGCATTAAGCGTATTTCTAAGTTCGATGCCTTCCGTGCCGATGAGCATATTCGCAGCCTGAACGACGAGCTTACAGAAACCCTGCATCACCTGGAGCACCTACGCGATTGGACCATTAAGTTCTTCCGCGACCTGCTCAAAAAATACGGCAAGGGCCGCGAGCGCAAAACTGAAATACGCGCATTCGATAAAATTGCCACCGCCGTTGTGGCCGCCGATAACCAAAAGCTGTACGTTAATTACGCCGACGGCTTCATAGGCTTCGGCATTAAGAAAGACGAGTACATCTGCGATTGTAACGATCTTGATGATGTTATCATCTTCCGCCGCGATGGTAATTTCAAGGTAGTTAAAATAGGAGAAAAAGTTTTTGTCGGTAAAGACCTTATCCACGTAGGCGTTTTCCGCAAAACCGATGAACGTCAGGTTTATAACATGACCTATCTCGACGGTGAAACCGGCTTCACTTATGTAAAACGCTTCCAGGTTCTGGGTGTTACGCGTGATAAAGATTATGATCTTACCAAGGGAGCCAAGGGCAGCAAGGTTACCTATTTCAGCGCCAACCCCAATGGTGAGGCCGAGGTAATAAATATACAGCTAAGCCAGGGCGCCACCGCCAAAATCAAGAATTTCGACTACAACTTCGCCGGTATAGATATAAAGGGCCGTGCATCGCAGGGCAATATTTTAACCCGTTACGTTGTTAAGAAGATAATATTCAAATCTGCCGGCGTTAGCACCTTAGGCGGGCTGAGCATTTGGTTCGATGAAACCATAGGTCGCCTCAATACTGATGCCCGCGGAACCCTGTTGGGTAATTTTGAAGGCTCCGATAATATTATCGTTATCAGGAAAGACGGCACCTACGAGCTTACCTCCTTCGAGGTTACCAACCGTTATGAGCAGGACCAATTGCTCTACATCAGCCGTTTTGATCGTGAGGCTGTCTACACTGCCGTTTACATGGAAGGCGAAAGCAAAATGCACTATGTAAAGCGGTTTAAGATAGATACCCTTACTGCCAACAAGCGTTTCCCGCTGATTCCCGATACCAAGGGCAGCCAACTGCTTCTGGCCTCCGGCGACCCTGACCCTGTATTTGAATTAAAGCTGCGCCGCGATAAAAAGGCCCCTGAAGAAACCCTGAAAGTACATGCCAATGAGCAAACGGAAGTAAAAGGCCGAACAGCTTTAGGAAGTAAAATTCTTGCAGGTATTTTAACTTCAATAAAATGGCTCAGCCCGTTAAAGCCACAAAAGCCTGCCTCAATCCCCGTTATTCCGCAATCCGCAGCCGAGTCAAAGTCTGAGAATGCTGAAGTGCGACCTGAAGCCAAACCGGCTAAACCCGCTGAATCAGATTTTGGATCCTTGTTTTCGTAACCGGTGAAAATTAATGTCAGGATATTAAAATGCATCCTGCAATAATTAAGTTCCCGGTTCATTAATCAATTACACGGGCTCAATTCATTTCAAAATGGATTGAGCCCGTTTCTATCACCATACAATTGTCAAAAGAACCGGTCCCTTATAATCCTGATCCATTCATTACGCCTCGCACTGCCTCAGAAACCGGTATGCGCAGCACTGTGTTCGGCATACTTGTAAACCTTGTGCTCGTATGTGTTAAAGGCGCTGCAGGGGTAATAGGCCATAGCTACGCCCTGACCGCCGACGCAATTGAATCAGGAGCCGATGTATTCAGCTCGCTGATAGTTTGGTACGGACTAAAAATTGCCGGCAAAGCCCCTGACCATAACCACCCTTATGGCCACGGCAAAGCAGAGCCACTAGCTGCAGCTGCCGTTGGTTTCTTCCTGGCTTTGGCCGCCGGTGTGATTGCCACAGAAAGCATCAGGAATATTTTAACCCCTCACCGCAACCCGGAATCTTTTACACTTTGGGTCTTGTCCGGAACCGTGGGTATTAAGGTGGTAATTTTTATGTACACGCATAAAACCGGCAAAAACATTGGCAGCACGGCCGTTAAAGCCGATGCCATGCACCATTTCAGCGATGCTTTAACCTCGCTTATGGCCTTTTTCGGTATTTCTATTGCCCTAATCGGCGGGGCAGGGTATGAAAGTGCCGACGATTGGGCAGCCCTGGCTGCTTCGGGCGTTATACTTTATAACAGCTGGAAAACCATTTGGCCGGCCTTACGCGAAATTATGGACGAGGCCCCTGATAAAGATACTGAAAAAGTAGTCAGGCAGGTTGCCGCCCATGTGCCGGGTGTAATTGATCTTGAAAAGTGTTTTGTCCGTAAATCCGGTCTCGATTTTTATGTTGATTTGCATGTGCACGTAAACGGCTCAATAACTGTTTACGAAGGTCATGATATTGCCCACAGGGTAAAAGAGGCGGTAATGGCTGCCCAGGGAAATATACGTGATGTGCTTGTGCATGTAGAGCCTGCAGAATAGTGCAAGCTGAAATCAGTCGGCAAATAAAGTCAAAAGCTAAAAGGCTCTTTCCACTTGTTTTTTTCGTTTGCCGGGCATTTCGGTTCTTCGACACATATCAAGTGTAACAGCAATAACGCCTGCCAGGAAAACGAGTGAAATAATGAGTTTTATTTTTTTATCGCGGGCCATTTTTGATAAAGCAAATTGGGGGAAAAGTCTGCAAATATATAGTTGTCCATGAATAGAGCGTGTAATTTTATCCGACTTAGCTTTAAGCCTGTTTTTATTGAATATTCGATTTCAAAAGTTATTGACGAATACCTAAAGTCATTAGCACTTTTCAGGGTCTGCACCCAAACGGAGTGAACAAGACCAAGAAAAAAAACTAAGGCTGAAGGCCAAAAATGGTTCGTTGGGTCTTTTCAGGGCTGAACCTGTGCCGCGCCGGGCGACTGAAGGTCGAGGCGAAGCCGAGCCCAAGCTGCGCATAATGCCTTGAAAAGCCAGCCCGCCGGCAACTGAGGCCCATTCAGGATCAGGAGCAATGCCGCTTACTGGCGTTGGAAAACCTCCGTTCATACCCCGTTTTGGACATTGAGGCTGTAGGGCGGGCTAAGGCCCGAGTCTGCGAAGCAGACGTCCCGGCAGGATCACGGCCGAAACACAGTATAGACAGACCCGCACCGGCCTGAGGTTCATAGCCACACGGAAACTCAACATCCCACTGAAACCAACCAACCAACCACACAACAATCTTTTCGGCCTTAAATTTGCAGCTTGGGCACCGGAATAAAGGCTAAAGGAAAATGTTTAAATACCTGCTCCCTTGCCATAGGTTGCCGAAATAGTTTATAGCTTTGTGCACGCAAATACCGCAGGGTATAAAGGCGCAGCTATTGTAAAGAAAGGAATATGATCCAGGTAAAAGACCGTCATTTCGAGGTGATGGTATCGGCAGAGCAGCTTCAGAAAGATATTGCGGTGCTTGCCGCCCGCATTAATGAAGACTATGCGGGCAAGGAGCCTCTTTTTGTGGCTGTACTTAACGGTGCCTTTATGTTCACCGCCGATTTGCTCAAAATGGTTACAATTCCCTGCGAGGTTACTTTTGTTAAAGTAGCCAGCTACGAGGGTATGAGCAGCACCGGGCAGGTAGAAGAAATTCTTGGCCTTGAGGCAGATTTAACCAACCGCCATATTATTATCCTGGAAGATATTGTGGATACCGGGCTTACCATGACCGAGTTGCTGCGCAATCTTCGCGATTTCCGGCCTGCATCTGTAGAGGTGGCAACCTTGTTGCTAAAGCCTGAATGCCTTAAATTTCCTTTGAGCATTAAATATGTGGCGCGTGAAATCCCGAATATATTTGTGCTTGGTTTCGGGCTTGATTACGACGGCTTCGGCCGCAACACCCGCGAATTATATTGCCTGGCTGCACCTGAAATAAAGGTGCAAAGCGAATTGAATATACTGTAATTAAATGCTTATACCGGTCAGGGTGCAGGTTTTATAACAGGCATCTGGCGGTTATTGCAAAAGAAATAATATAAATGCGGGCTTTCTTTAGCCGGCAATCTTTCCGTCTTCGGGCGAATAAATTATACATGCTGAACATCGTACTGTTCGGGCCTCCGGGCGCCGGCAAGGGCACCCAAAGCGCCCGTATCATTGATAAGTACAACCTAATTCACCTGAGCACCGGCGATTTGCTGCGTTCTGAAATTGCTGCCGGCACCCCTTTGGGCACCGAGGCAAAAAAGCTCATGGACAACGGTATCCTGGTGCCCGATGAAGTTGTTATTGGTATGATAGACAGCCGCCTGAAAGCCAACCCTGAGGCAGGTGGTTTTATATTCGACGGTTTCCCACGTACTGTTCCCCAAGCCGCGGCCCTTGACAGGTTGCTTGAGTCAAACGGAACCTCGGTAACCGCTATGGTTGCACTTGAGGTTTCTGAGGAAGAGCTTGTAAAAAGGCTGCTTAACCGTGGCGCAACTTCCGGCCGGCCCGACGACAGCAACGAGGAGCTGATTCAAAAGCGTGTTCAGGAATACAACAACAAAACCGCCCCTGTTGCAGGCTATTATACCACTCAGGGTAAATTTTCTTCAGTTAACGGCATCGGAGATATAGATTCCATTTTCAACGGAATTTGCAATGCCATTGAAAGCAGCAAAGTATAAGGCTCAAAACCTTGTGTTTTAATTAATAAGACTATTGCCAACCGGGGTTTCTCCCCGAAATTATATCATTAATTAGCTGAGCACATCCCTTTATCGGGCCTGTGCTCTTTTAATTTAGCAGCTAAGCTTCTTCAATTTCGCCGGCCGGAAATTGTGATATATTAGAAATTTGGCCCTTTGGTACATACTATAACCATGATTCTAATTCAATTCAAGCAGGATGCCTGAACAAACCGGGTCGACGCGCAGGCAGGTAGTAAAAGCCTATTTGGCTCTTGCTGCTGTCAGCATTTTGTGGGGACTTACATTTGCCGGTATTATTGTGGCCATGGGCGAAAAGGGTGAAAAATTTCCGCCTTTCTTCCTCGCATGGCTCAGGCAGTTGCTTCCGGGAATGTTTGTAATGCTTTGGTGCATTCTGCAAAAGCAGAACCTGCCTTCCGGAAAAGTCTTTGTGCAGCTCATAGTAGCCGCATTGCTGATGCTGGTTTCAAGCAACGTGCTCATTACCTGGTCTTTGCTGTATATTCCTTCAGGTTTGGTGGGCCTGCTGTTTACCTTACTGCCCGGCTTCACATTATTTATTGAGGTGGTAATAACCCGTACCGTTCCCTTCAGATGGACGGGCCTTGCAGGCATTTCACTTGGCTTTGCAGGCTTATACGCTATATACCTGCAACACGAGGGCAGTATGGATGAGCCCAATTATATTGCCGGTATAGGACTTACTATTCTTGCTGTATTAACATGGGCCGCCGGAACAATTTACGCCAAACGCCTGCCGGAAAAACTCTCACCATGGCTTTCCACCGGAATTCAGCTGGTAATTACAGGCCTCTTCCTGCTTCCCATAAGTTATTTTACCGAAGACTGGACATTAGTAAACCCTGATACTTCTTCCTGGATTGCTGTTATATTCCTGGTTATTTCAGATTCATTGCTTGCATATACGGCTTTCCTCTATGCCCTAAGGCACCTTTCAGGAACCGTAGTTTCATTGTATTCGTATATTAATACGCTCATTATTGTGCTGGTTGGTATATTGTACTTTCATGAGTACGCCGGGCCGCTTACAATAGCGGGTACAGCGCTTACTTTGGGCGGGGTGTACCTTGTTAACAAGGCGTACGGACTCAGTACCCAAAAGCCTGCTGCCTGAAATAATACAGGTTTAATTGACGACGGTAGATCCCGCCATTACATCGTATAAACTGAAAATCTATGGAAAAAGCCATTAACCTGCTGAAGCAAATTGAAGCAATGCAATCTGCGGGTAATCGCTTTTTTCCTGCCGGCCTTTTCCCTGTTTGGCGCAAATCGCCCCTGCATTTAAAAGCCCGCCCTGATCCTGATTTTTTCCTGACCGCTTCTGTATTATTCACCCTGGATAATATAATTGCCTGCCTCGACCACAAAGGCTCAGCGCATCTGCCTGAGGTTGAAGCCATAAGTGATCGCATCAGGATTCAGGCCTACCAGGCATACCCCTTGTTCCGTAACGCACATCCGGACGGCACTTTAACCTATAATTTCTGGCCCCGAAAGCCGGGTATGCACTTCCCTTTCGGCCTTATTTTCAGGCACCTGCAATCAATTGCTATTCCTGATGATATAGATGATACTGCGCTGGCATTCTTAACCATGCCGCATACGCCCGCTGAAGCCCAACTGGTGCAGAACAAGCTGCAATTCCATGCCAATAAATACCGTAAAACAAATACAACAGCCTTATCCTTTTACCGAAATGAACCAATTCCTAATACATGGTTCGGTTCTAAAATGCTTATTGAGTTTGATGTTTGTGCCTTGCTGAACCTGTTGCACATGTGTTCACGCTACGGCTTGCCATGGGACGATCGTACAGCTGCGGCCCTGCGTTTTGTACGGTCTGTTTTGCTGCACAGTGAACATTTTAATTACCCTTTCATTTCCTCCCCGTACTATGCCGAGGCAGGCATAATATTATACCACTATGCCCGTTTTGCTGCCGAGTTTCCCGGGGTTTTAGGAGCAGATTGCCTTCAAAAAATTGAAAACGATTGCCGACATATTCTTTCAGCTGATTACCCTGAAGGCAGCCGACTTATGGCTTATATATCCCTTTCACGCCTTGGCCTGTATGCTGAAAGACCTTCCGTAGACGAAGATGCATTTATTTCAGGTTTTAGCTTTTCAGTGGCCGGCTGGCTGTCGGCTTTTGAAGGCAAACGCATTCGCCGCCTCGCTGAGAAGCCTTTTTTACAATTCCGTTTTTTTTGTCCGGCTTTTTCCTTGGCCTTGCTTGCTGAAGCTGAAGTCTATGCCGTAAAGTAGGGTAATTTCAACTATTAAAATTAGGCTCTGCATGCTGGCTGCCCCTTATGACTTACCGTCAAAGCCCGAATTCAAGATTAGTCGTTGATGTGCAAGCCAATGAAATACAAAAAAATCAATAGTTAATTGCCCTTAAAGTAGCATATATAACAAGAAAGCAGCATGAATCAGAATCCGATTCATGCTGCTTTAAATTAGAAAGCTATGCGGGTTAAAAGCTATATACTTGTAACCTCTTTTTTATTTTTGTCGTGCTCCGCTTCTGCTTCCGCCAATGCGGCTTCCACAAGCAAACGGCGTTCTTCTTCTGCTTCCTCTTGTTTCCGAACAAGATTGTTTTGCTCGTTCCGCAGAATTTCCCATTTAACAACTTTTTCACGGAAGCGGTGCCTGGCTATAAATGCTGTGTACCTGTTAGTGAAAAGAATTACCGGCCAATAAGTCATTCCAATGAAGGCAAATATGCCGGGTAAGTCTCCGCCTCTGAGCAGTGCCAGGGTACTGGCCATTATCATCCCCCTCATAATATACCCCAAGTTCGAGTCATATTTATCTGTAAACCTGTAAAGGCGGATAAAAATGATACCATAAATAATTCCGCATATTGCTATTCCGGGAGCGGCGCCTTCAGCCCAAAAAGTACCGTAAAGCGATGGCGAAATTCCAACAGTACCGCCTTTCATATTTTCAGTAAGTCCCAGCTTATTAATGTAAGATCCTAAAGGTTTACCCGGCCACCAGGCTCTTGGTATAGGGCGCATTAATATTTCAAGGTGCTCCATCCCGTATGAAAATGGAAGGTATTCCGGATATACCTGCATAATCATCATCATACCGTCAAGCATGTTTTCGTCTTCACCTTTTTGAATCCGCTCATAAGCGGCTTCAACATTTGGCCAAAAGCCTGTTATATATTGCGTACTCGTACCTGCCTTTGTATTTCCGGCATAAGCAAACATAAGTGCTGCTAATGGGCCCAGAATACAATAAAGTAAAGTTTTTCTGATAGGCGGTACTTTACGAAGAGTCATTACGCCGAGTGCAATACTCCAGGATAAAAAGCCAAATCGGGCAATAGGGTTATAGCTTATGAATGCCGCAATTACCAGTAAGAAGGTAAAAAGCATTTTCCCGAATAATTCAGTTGTCCATGAAAACCCCTGGTAAACCAGGAATGTAAGTATGAGAATACCGCCGATACCCAAGCTAAACATTTGAGAATAAGCTGATATACCAAAGGCGGCAGAATTACCTGCCTCCATTTGTGAGTATGTGTAGCTAGTAGTTGCAAGGTTTAGTATAAAGAAAATACCGAATAATGATAAAATGTACATCCTTTGTTTCCTAATGAATTTAAAGAACACAACAGAATCATCTTTTTTAGTAATGTCTTTACCTGTACTGTTTAATGCTGCATACGTTACTGTTAAAGCAGTTGTCCCTAAAGCCATCATATTTAAAGCGGCAAGGGCAATTGAGTGATTCATTACAAAAATATCCCGTGCATATCTAACATATACATAAGTGCCGGCGCTATCTATTTCAACCTGTTGATATCTTTTATAACAACTTGAGTAAAAGAAATATACTATTAATAGCAGGAATTCATCGTTAAACCTATAAAAATTATATACAGCCACCACCGCAATAAAAATGGTGATGTACCCGATAGTTTCAAATGAAAGAAGGATATCCATATTACCTAAATCTCAAATTTGTGGCAAAGCATAATAAGCCACGAATTTAAATTGCAGGAATTATTTATGATTAGAACCTGCTTTACAACTTAATACATATTTATATACAAAGATAACCGTTTACAGGCAATATTCGGCTTAAAATACCTTTTGCGCCTGAAAATGCATTAAATTGCGGCCGATTTCTTTTTTCCCCCGTTCCATGCCCAAAGATTCCGGTATCCGCTCTGTCCTGATTATAGGCAGCGGCCCCATTGTAATTGGCCAGGCCTGCGAGTTTGATTACGCAGGTTCGCAGGCTGCCCGCTCTTTGCGGGAAGAAGGTATTGAGGTAGTGCTTATTAACAGCAACCCGGCCACTATTATGACCGACCCTGTTACCGCAGACCATGTTTACCTTAGGCCTCTCGAAAAAAAATACATTCGGGAAATTCTTGAAAACCATAAAATTGATGCCGTACTGCCCACCATGGGTGGCCAAACTGCGCTGAACCTTGCAATAGAATGCGATAAGGCAGGCATTTGGAAAAAGTACGGGGTGAAAATTATTGGTGTGGATATTAAAGCCATTGAGACAACCGAAGACCGGGAACTTTTCCGGATGAAGATGATCGAGATAGGCGTTAATGTTTGCAAAGGCTCTGCTGCCAGGAGTTTTCTTGAAGGCAAAGAAATAGCCCAGGAAATTGGCTTTCCCTTGGTAATACGACCAAGCTATACATTAGGCGGAACCGGTGGAGGTTTTGTGGAACGTCCGGAGGATTTCGATAAGGCACTGAGTGCCGGCTTGCACGCCAGCCCCATACACGAGGTTTTGGTTGAGCAAAGTATAATGGGTTGGAAAGAGTACGAGCTTGAGCTCCTGCGCGATGCCGATGCCAATATAATTATCATCTGCACCATCGAGAATTTTGACCCGATGGGTATTCATACCGGGGATTCAATTACAGTGGCTCCTGCCATGACCCTGCCTGATACCACTTACCAGCACATGCGTGACCTGGCCATTCGCATGATGAATGGTATCGGGCAGTTTGCCGGTGGCTGTAACGTACAGTTTGCAGTTAATCCTGTCGATGATATGATCGTCGGTATTGAGATTAACCCGCGTGTTTCCAGGTCTTCTGCTTTGGCGAGTAAGGCAACAGGTTACCCGATTGCCAAAATTGCGGCCAAGCTGGCCATTGGCTACAGGCTGCACGAACTCAATAACCAAATCACGAAAACAACCTCGGCATGTTTCGAACCGGCGCTTGATTACGTAATTGTAAAAATTCCCCGCTGGAATTTCGATAAGTTCAAAGGTGCCGACCGTAAGCTTGGCCTGCAAATGAAATCTGTCGGCGAGGTAATGGGCATAGGCGCTAACTTCCAGGAGGCTTTGCAAAAGGCATGTCAATCACTGGAAATAGGCCGCAACGGACTTGGCGCCGACGGTAAAGAACTAACCAACCAGGCCGAAATAACACATAGTCTTAAAAATCCCAGTTGGAACAGGCTATGGCATGTTTACGATGCCTTCCTCCTGGGTATGAGCCTGCAAAATATCCACAACCTGACTAAGATAGATAAATGGTTCCTGAGCCAGGTTGAAGAGCTGGCTCTTTTGGAAAAGGATATACGAAAATATAACCTTGATACCCTGCCTGATGAACTATTGCGCAATGCCAAGCACCGCGGTTATGCCGACAGGCAGATAGCCCACATGCTGGGTTGTTGGGAAAGTGAAGTTTTCAGGAAGCGCGATAATCTGGGAATTCGGCGAGTGTTTAAAATGGTAGATACCTGTGCCGCAGAATTCGAGGCCCAGACTCCGTACTATTACAGCACATTCGGTTCTGAGAATGAAAGTATAAAGTCCGACAAAAAGAAAATAGTTGTTCTCGGCAGCGGTCCTAACCGAATAGGGCAGGGCATTGAGTTTGATTACAGTTGTGTACACGGGGTTTTGGCTGCGAAAGAATGCGGCTACGAAACCATTATGATCAACTGTAACCCTGAAACCGTAAGTACCGATTTCGACATTGCTGATAAGCTTTATTTCGAGCCGGTTTTCTGGGAACATTTGTACGAAATTATTCGCCATGAAGAGCCTGAAGGTGTAATAGTGCAGCTTGGCGGCCAAACAGCCCTGAAGCTTGCTGAAAAACTTGAACGTTACGGTATTAAAATCATCGGGACAGGTTTCGCTGCCCTCGATTTGGCCGAAGACAGGGGCTCTTTCAGTAACCTGCTTAAAGACAATAACATACCATACCCGCAATTTGGGGTAATACAAAATGCTGACCAGGCATTGGAGCTTGCCAAATCACTTGGCTTTCCATTGCTTGTTCGCCCAAGCTATGTGCTTGGCGGTCAAAGCATGAAAATTGTTATCAATCTCCAGGAACTTGAGCAGCATGCAGTTAACCTGCTTAATGCCTTCCCCGACGGAAAAGTGCTCTTAGATCACTTTCTAGAAAACGCCATTGAAGCTGAAGCTGATGCCATTTGCGACGGAACCGATGTTTACATAATCGGTATAATGGAGCATATAGAACCTGCGGGTATTCACAGTGGTGACAGCTACGCAGTTTTGCCCCCGTTTGACCTGAGCGCCAGTGTAATTGCTCAAATTGAAGATATAACCCGTCGTTTGGCGCTTAAGCTTGGTACAATCGGGCTTATTAATATCCAGTTCGCCATTAAAAACGAAGTGGTATATGTTATTGAAGCAAATCCCAGGGCTTCGCGTACTGTTCCGTTTATATGTAAGGCTTACAGGGAACCGTATGTAAACTATGCAACACGGGTAATGTTGGGCCATAATAAGCTCGCTGATTTCGATTTCAAGCCCGTTAAAAAAGGTTACGCCATTAAGATACCGGTATTCAGCTTCAGCAAATTCCCTGATGTTGATAAGGAACTGGGGCCTGAAATGAAAAGCACCGGTGAAGCCATATACTTCATAGATGACCTTACCGACGATTACTTTACACAGGTATATGCCGAACGCAACCTGTATCTAAGCCGATAGCGATTCATGCGATTCCTGCGAAATTCGCTGCCATCGCTTGGGTCGGTTACAATACGCGCCGCCGCCGCACTGCTTATGCAGAAGGCGGTGGCGCTTTATTTTGGCCCGGCCGGTATTGCATTGTTCGCCCATTTTCAAAATCTGACAGGCCTTTTTATTGCATTACCCAACGACGGTGTAAACAGGGGCCTTATCAAACATGCCGCACCGGACGAAAGTAAAGCAAGCTTTAACACATGGTTTAAAGCAGGTCTTCTATGGAATTTTGCATGTTGGTTAATTGCCTGCCTTGTACTTTTTGTTTTTCGAAACTCCATACTTCGTGAGTTTTCAGCAAATTCAGATTTAAGAATATGGACTGCCTTATTTTTTTGTTTCGAAGGCCTCTACCTGCTCCATTTGTATCTGATGGCAATAATGCTGGCCAGACTTGAAATAAAGCTCCAAACAGGATTTAACATTGCCGGCAGCCTTTTACAGCTTAGCCTTTTGTATTCAGCCTTACAATTCGGAAGTCTTGAATGGGTATTTATTGGTGTAGCGGCAGGGCAGGGCCTAATTGCTGCAGGCAGTTTTGCCTGGGCTTTTAATCAGGGTTTTTTCAAAGGTGTTTTAGCAAAAAGTATAAATTTAAAACCTGCTTTAAAGGGTATCGGGCGCTTTGTTCTGCTGGCATTGGTTATTGCAGCCTTCGGCCGCCTGGTCGATTTTTTTGTTAGGCAATATGCCATTAATCATTTTCAGGCTTACGAAACCGGCCTTTGGCAATCTGTTGTGAAACTAAGCGATGCTTACATGACACCTGTAACTGCCATAATCGGCACAGCGTTTTACCCGGCTGCATCCAATCTCATTAATAAACCTAAAGAATTACGCGCCTACCTCCGCGAAACTTTCAGGCTGGTTATCCCGGTTTCAATATTCGGACTTGTTCTTGTCTATTTTTTACGCGTTCCGCTGTTGGTTTTCCTGAACGATAATCGTTTTGCACCGGCTGCCTCACTTACACCCTTTCAATTAGCAGGCGATTTCTTTAAAATCATTTCTTATTTCCTTGCCAATATTTTGCTGGTAAGGTCAAAGCTAAAAACAACTGTTATTTTGGAAGCCGTTTCGGCAGGCTTATATCTTTTGGTAATTGCTCTTTTGATTCCGCGAATGGGAACAGAAGGCTTTGTTGCCGCTCATTTTTGTAAATACATTGTCTATTGTTCTGCCTTAGTATTCATTGAGATCAAAAATTCCGACTCTTACAATGATGTTACTAATCTTGGTTGAAAGCATAAATGTTTATTAAACACGGAATAGATTTGCCGGCATAGGATTTGGCCCTATACCGTAATCCGATATTGGATTTACATATCACCAAAACCTTAATACAATGGCCAACAAACTTGAAATATCCGTTCACGATTCTATTGACGCAAGCGTAAAAACTGTTTGGCGTGCACTCACTAAACCTGAAATTGTGAAGCAGTATTTCTTTAACACCAATATGGTAACAGATTGGGTTGAGGGAAATCCCATTACCTGGCACGGAGAATGGCAGGGTAAATCTTACGAAGACAAAGGAACTGTTTTAGAAGTTCTTCCTGAAAAACGTCTGAAATATACCTATTGGAGCTCCATGTCCGGCTTAGCGGATCGTCCTGAAAATTATGTGAGAGTTACTTTCGAACTGGAAGAGCATCACATGGGCGACCATAAAAAAACAAAGCTCACCATTACCCAGGATAATATTGAGGACGAGAAAATGGCTGAGCACTCTAAAGACCAATGGAACAAAGTATTGCAAAGCATGCGTTTGCTCCTTGAGCCAAAACATGAAGATGTAACCCGTTGAATAAATTTACATTAAAAATGAAGGCCGGTTTTAACCGGCCTTCATTTTTAATGTAATGTAAAAACTATGGCTAACCTAATATCTGGCTGATTAGGCTTACTGAGAAAATACCGAGCAGGAACCAACCTATTGCACCTTCGAGCACAACCAAATAGCGGGCGGCGCCTTTTGCCTGCATTTCACCATAGCCCAGGGTTACAAATGCGTTTACACTTAGTGCAAGGGCATTAAGCAGGCGCATTAGCAAGCCGGTAAGCAGAAACCAAAACAGGTATGCGAAAGTATAAATTGTCCATTGCCTGGTGTGTTTGCGGCCTTCTGAAACAGTTGGGTAAGGCACCTTAATTTTATTTAAGTAGCTGAAATACACAAACGTAGCTTTAAGCATAACATGGCCCACAGTATAAAGCGGCTGTGGCAAAACATCTTTATGCGAGTTTGTTAAATCGAGCAGGGCCTTAAGCCTGCCCGTTTCGGCAGAAAATGGGGGCTGCTTTACAGTTTCATCTTCAAGCACCCCGGCACGGCTAAGCAGTTTTTCAAAAGCAGGCACCATACGCTTGGTACTCAGGTTATCGGTTTCCGAGGGGAAGATAAAATACAGCAATGAAAAAAACAGGATGGTAAAAAAGGCGTAATATAAGCTTTGCACCGGGTCTGTGCCGTATTGGCAAAAGAATTTCAGAAAACGATTCATTTTCCAGGCAAAGAAAGTTTTAAGGGTTGGGTGTTGGTTATATGAATCCCAAAGCAAATGGGTTTCGTAATCGCGAATATCTATATAAACGCTGTTGGCAGCCTTAATATCGCCATGTGATTTCAGGAGACTGTGCAGGTTATATAAGGTTGTCATTAATGCCTTATAATTGCCGGTGTTGCTTATGTTTTTCTTATTATCCGGTATATAGGCAACATGGTCTTCAATAGCCGATGTAACCCGGTGTCTCACACTTTCGTAGTCTATACCTGAGGTTTTTTCATCATAGCTTACATCCCGTATTTCAATAAATTTTTTGAAGTAGCAGTTCAAAACAGAAAACTTGCCGGTAATATTAAGGTTTGCCAGCTGAACATCGCAAAAGAACCGGCAGTCTGAAAATTTAATTGATCGGCATTGTTGGTTTACAAGGCTTACCATGGCGGCGTTCGCTTCGAAAACACATTCCTGGAAAGTGAAGCTTTTTTCGCCGCTGCTGCCCGAAAATAAGGGGCTGTTTATAAAACGGCAATTGTAAAACATCCTGCGCGAGGAAATACTTTCCTCAAGGTTGTCTATATTAATTTCCGAGTACCCTACATCGCCGTTTTTAAGAGACTCGAAAATGCAGTCACCGAAAACCATGCCCCTGTCTCGGCAGTTGGCAAAGAACAGGCCGTTTATAAACCTGCATTTGTTAAAATACAGGCCTTTTATTATACACTTTTCAAATAGCACATTCTGCTGAAAGGTAATCAGGTTAAACTGGCCTATGTCTTCGAAAGTGACATTGGTAAATTTTAACGGTGCTCTTACTATCGCATTTTGAATAGGGTCCAGCGAAGAGCTTAGAATGTTAATTCCGCGCTTAACGTCGAAACTTTCCTTAACATTATCGTAAATGGTTACGTTTTCGAAAGTCATGGTATCATGTGCTTTCATTGCCGGAACCAAAATTTCGTCTATTCTGATTCTCTTGTTTCTTAATTGAGCCTGGATATTGTTGGCCTGGAACAGTAGGCCAAACAAAAGAACAACCCTTAAAAATCCGGTAATTAAATACATATCAGTTTACTGAATTTACTTGTTGATGAAGGCATCACCTGAGTTCAGACCCGGAGATATTATATCTCGTTCCAAACCGCTCTGGCGGTAATTTTATACTATTCCCGGAACTCAAATTTCTGAGAACCACAATATTTGGCAAATAAGGTTCAATTCACGCCATTGCAGCGTTTGCATTAATCATGCCGAAAGAAAATTGGTTCTTTATTTAATGCACTAAAAGTAAGGCTAAGGTTTCAGGCCTTGTACAGGGCTGTCTTTTTCCTTGGCAATGGTATTAAATACCAAGGTATCCATAATACCGGGTATAAATTTACTCAATAGGGCAGTAAGCTTACCCTGAAAACTAAGGATAATTGATCGTTTACGACCAAGTACGGCATTTAGGGTTTCTGCAGCAACTTCATCAGGGCTCATCATTTTAGCCTCATCC
>JAZKBN010000073.1:59525-72642 GCA_040388605.1 Bacteroidota bacterium
TTGTTTCTCCAATGCTCTCTCCGCCTTTTCCCAAAGCCGTATTCCTGATATAGCTTGCTGTAAAGCCCGGGCAAACTGTAAGCACATTCACGTGCTGGTACATAAGCTCTGTGCGCAATGCTTCTAAAAAACCATTCATAGCAAATTTACTTGCTGAATACCCGGTTCGGCCAGGCAAACCCCTGAAGCCTGCTATAGATGATATTCCCACAATGCTGCCCTTCGATTTGAGTATATAGGGCAGGCACGCATGTGTGGCATAAACAGTTCCGAAAAAATTAACTTCCATTAACTGCCTGATTACCTGCATATCGCATTCCTGGAAAAGCGCACGCATACTCAACCCTGCATTATTTATGAGTATATCTATACCACCGAATTTTGATGCTGCAAATTGAGCCGTCTTAAAGTTGTCCTCTTCTTTTGAAGCATCGGCTATAAAGGGAGCATTTACTATACCTGCACTGCTGAGCTCTTTAGAGGCAGTGTCAAGTTTTCCTGAATCACGGCCTGTAATTACAATGTTGGCTCCTTCGCGGCCGAATACAAAAGCCAACGATTTACCTATACCGCTGCTGCCGCCTGTTATAACTACCGTTTTTCCCTTTAATTTATTGCTGACCGACATTCAAAACTTGCTAATGAGCTGCTGTACTACTCCTTATGTTAATTTAAAGTTTTGTTACCTAGTACCAATCACCTTTTGTTTCTCTTACCCCAAGGCTGTCAACCACATCTGCATAAACTTTATCCATTAAATCGGTATGTGACGAATACCATTTAAAGCTTCGGTTAAATGTGGCGCTATCTGTATTGTTCTTTTTTAACGCCCGTTCTTTAAATGCTGTGTAAACATATCTTACTGTATCACCGGGTACACGTACCTGCATGGCTTTAGATTCTGACAGGTGCAAATCTATCATGAGGCGAACCATTGCCTGCGGTTTAAGTATGTTTGCAGGCGGCGTATCACTCTGCCCGGAACAGCCTCCCAGCAGCAGCATGCACAGCATTGAATACAAAAATGGTTTTTTCACGTTCAAAGGTAACAAGAAAGCGGTAAATTGGCATCCCGGTTTTAACCGGCAGGGTAATTATGGAAGACTTTCTCCGCAAGCTGCGTAAATATGAAATTCGTATCCGCAAGGCTGTTGCCGGCCATTTGCAGGGCGATTTTCATTCGGTTTTTAAAGGCGCGGGCCTTGAGTTCGACGATGTGCGCCAGTACCAATACGGCGACGATGTACGCTCTATTGACTGGAACGTAAGCGCAAAAGGGCATGGCACCTTTGTTAAAACCTTTCGGGAGGAAAAGGAGCAAACTGTTTTCTTTATGCTTGATGTAAGCGCGTCGCAGGACATTGGTAATACCGGGCAGAAGAAAATAGATATCAGCAAAGAAATTGTAGGTGTGCTTGCGCTTTCGGCTATAAAAGAGGGCAGCCAGGTGGGGCTCTTCTGTTTCAGCGACAGGAGGGAGCAATACATAAAGCCCGGTAAGGGAATGAAGTTTGCTTACCAAATAATAAGCTCATTACATAACCTGCGAGCGCAAAGCCTTAAAACATCGCTCAACTCGGCAATATTCTTTGTGCTTAATATTTTGAGGCGGCGCTGTGTAATTATACTTGTAAGCGATTTTATTGATAACGAAGATTATTTTCAAACTCTGCGTCCGCTTGCCCGTCGGCACGATTTAATTGTAATTCATGTACACGACAGCCGTGAGGTTAGTTTCCCTAAGCTGGGTATAATACCGCTTTTCGACAGGGAACGTGGCCGGCAGGTTTGGATAAATACATCTTCGGGTAACTTCAGCCGCAGGCTGGAGCAGGGCTACAATGAAAATCGTGAAAAAATACAGCAGTTCTGCCGGGCCAACCAGGTAAATTACCTGGGCATAGATACCCAAACCGATTTCGTTCCTGAACTGATTAAACTTTTTAAAACCCGTAACAGGAGCCATTTCAAATCAGCTTAATGAGATTTGCTTTTACGAACCCATCGGGATGGGCTGTAGAACATTTGAAATAGACTACTAAGTATTTTAACATACTGTTCGTATGAATTGTAAGTTAAAGCGATTCAATAGCAGGCTTTTAAAACCAATGCTTTAGGAAGTTGGTTTAAAACATGCCAATAGGCAGAAAAATTCAATAACCGGTTTCAATTTGTTTTGCCGGTTTTAATTTAACAATCAATAGCTGTCCGTCTTTATGTTGCTCATGATTGAGGTAGCTGTCGAATACTACCTGCGATGAGTCAATTACGTTATTTTTTTCCAGGAGACTTACTTCTACCCGCCTTAATACAGCAAATTGCAGGTCAGGTACATGGTCGAGAATATCTTTAAATTCTCCGTAATTATTAGCGCCGGCGTAAGCAAGGCTGTGGGTTTTATGTCTTTTAACCACCTCAAATACTTCTTTACTGCAAAGTCCCGGGTAATCTTTAAACTTTGTCGGGTAAGAGAAAAAGCCCACGCGACCTAAAGGTTCAATAATTGTATATTTCGTAGGCTTAAGCTCAACCAGTTTTTGCCCAACCCTTCGGCACATATCGGTAAGTTCAATATATTCTGCTGAATAGTTCCTGTTTAGAAGTGTATTAAATTTTAATACGCTAAAACCATAAACCGACATAAGTATAAAAACGGCAGGGTAATAATACTTTGATATAGGTTGCAATCTGTCTTTTATAACAAAGCGGCTGATAACAGAAATTATCCAGGCTGTTCCCACTGCCTCAACGCCAACGAAGTAGTAATGTGCAGGCACCCAGTACCAGCCGAATCCGGGGAACCATGTTCCGACAAAGGTAAAGAAACAGAAATAGAGTATTCCGCTTACTAAAAAGCTGTCGGCCTTACGAATCATAACCATTAACCCGATAAAATACGCAATTCCAAAATAATTGCGAAAATCGTAAGGGTTAAAGTTACAGTATAAGAAAACCTCGAGATGCTCAAATTGATTAGGGAACAAAACCTTTTTTACTTCAGCAGTATGTGGTAATATCTCATTATAATAAAAAAATGTAATCAGGAAGTAAACAGCGGCGCTTGATGCTGAGTAAATTATATACCAATGCCATCTCTTCCTGTCAGAGTAAAGGCAGTAAATGAATGTAATAAAGGTTATCAAAACACCGTCAGGACGTATGAAGATGCCTGCGCAGCTAATCAGGAAGGCAGTATTATACTGCTTCCTATTCAGGTACAGGGCCGATGCAGCAATGCAAATAAGCAATAACTGGGTTTCCATACCGGTAACAATGCTGGCATAGCTGCTGTTAATTAAGAAAAGCAGGGGAAACAGCGACCAATGTGAAAGTCCGGTATATTTTTCAATCAGCTTTTTGGTAAGCGCTGCAAAAAGGAGGTTAGCTATGGTAAAACATAATAAATCAAAAATATCTATTAATAATATTGCAGTTTTATCCTCCAGTAAAAATGCCGGGCTGCTTAAAACAGGATATATAAGGGATGTATTAGCCCTTACCCTTTCACCAATATTGAATTGTGCCCCGTTACCGTTTGCAATATTTTTGGCAATTCTATAGCTGATAAAGGCATCGTCAAACTTTATAGGGTACCTGTAGATGCGGTTATAAAAGGTTATAACCGTAATTAAAACAACTAAAACAGCAGTTATACCAAACTTTATTTTGGAATCGGGTTGGAATAGGGGCTGTTTTATCTTCATTTTAATTTAGCTTCGGCCTTGAGCCATATTACAATTCCTTAACCATTTTATAACCGCAGCTTTCAAACAGAAAGACTGCGTTATTATTTATGAAGCAGTCGCAAGGTCAATGGGTGTCAATTTTTGGGTTGGGTTTTAATTTAACAATTAACAACTGCAAGTCGTTATGGAAAGCAGGATTTGGGTAGCTGTCGTAAACTACCTGGGAAGAATCAATTACGTTGTTTCTTTCCATAAGGCCAACTTCAGCACGCCTTAAAACTGCATATTCAAGGTCAGGTACATGGTCAAGAATATCTTTGAACTCTCCGAAATTATCACCGCCCGCATAAACAATGCTGTGCGTTTTATGCCTTTTAACCACGTTAAATACCTCTTTACTGCATAACCCCGGGTAATCTTTAAACTTAATAGGATAAGAGAAAAAGGCTACGCGGCCTAAGGGCTCAATAATGGTATATTTAGTAGACTTAAGCGATACTAGTTTTTCACCTATCCTTTTGCACATACCGGTAAGTTCCACATAATCTCTTGAATAGATTTGGTTTAAAGTTGTGCAGAACTTTAATACGGCCAAACTAAAGAAAAGCATAAATAGGTAAATAGCCGGGTAGTAGATTTTACATAATGAACCAGTGCGGTTTTTAAATATTATCTTATAGATATAAGAAGCAAGCCAAGCTGTTCCTACTGCTTCTGCGCAAACAAAGTAGTAATGCGCCGGAACCCAATACCAACCGTAAAACGGGAACCAGGTACCTATGAATGTGAAAAAAAGAAAATATAGAATTCCGCTTATCAGAACGCTGTCGAATTTCCGAATCATTACCACGAAACCAATAAAATAGGCAATGCCGAAAAATGTCCTCACATCATACGGATAAAAGTTACGATACAGGAAATAGTCCAGGTATTCGAATTGATCCGGGAAAAGAACCTTTTTTACCGATGCGGTATAGGGTAAAATCTCGTTATAATAAAAGAATGTAATCAGGAAGTATATAGTGGCTGTTGCGGCTCCATAGGTAAGGAACCAAAGCCAATTTGTCCTGCTGTAATATAGGCAATAAGCGAATGTAACCAATGTAATCAAAACTCCGTCGGGTCTTATAAATATTCCGGCGCAGCTGATAAGGAATGCATGCTTATATTGTTTCTTATTCAGGTAAAGGGCCGATGCTGCTATACAAATGGTGTATAACTGGGTTTCCATTCCCAAAACAATGTTTACAAAGCTGCTGTGCATCAAAAAAAGCAAAGGTAACAGCGACCAATGTGAAAGGCCGGTGTATTTTTCAATCAGCTTTTTGGTAAGAGCAGCGAAAAGGAGGTTAGCTGCGGTAAAGCAAAGGAGGTCAAAAATATCAATCAAAATTATGGCCGTATCATCGTCCAGAAAAAAAGCCGGGCTGGTTAAAACAGGGTAAATAAGCGATGTGTTGGCCCTTAATCTTTCACCTATATTGAACTGTGCACCATATCCGTTGGCTATGTTTTTGGAAATTCTGTATCCTATGAACGCATCGTCGAATTTTGATGGATAGCTGAATATGCGATTGTAATAAGTTGAAGCAGTAATCAGTATTACTAAAATGGCAGTTACAGCAAACTTTATTTTGGAACCGGGTTGGAAGTCAGGCAGGTTTACCTTCATTATTCAATATGTCGGCTTTTTGTGCCGGATAGTTTTAATTATAACAATTGAAAGATGCAGCAATACAGCAGAAAGGAATTCAGGATAACATTAAGCGTCACGCTGTTTATTAAGCCTGTATTTTAAAAATGCCCGCATTTTCAACTAAACTCAAAGGTAGGCCCTTTTTTTATAATTCAAAAGCCCCCGGTTTCGAGGGCTTTTGTAATTTAATCATTGATTATCAGTCAATTTAGGGCTTTTAAACCGGCATTTTAGCTGGTTTCAATCGGCTCGCCTCCCTTACCGAGAAAGCGATAATCTGTAAGTCCCAGTGAAGTATCTTCACGCAGGTTTACCCATGTATTGTATTTAAAGAACCACTTGGTTCTCCTGGAAACCAGGCCTGCCGTATAATAGGAGTACAGAAAGGGATGCAGGCAGAGGGTCACACCTTTTTCGTTCTGCTTACCGAGTATAAAATCCAGGTTTGCTTCTAATTGGTCTGTTACCAATATGCTTGCTGTAACTTTTCCTGTTCCGTTACAGGTCGGGCAAATTTCCCCGGTGGTAACATTCATCTCCGGGCGAACCCTTTGACGGGTAATCTGCATAAGCCCGAATTTGCTGAGCGGAAGAACGGTGTGCCGGGCACGTTCATTCTTCATCTCATTCCGCATTTTATCGAAAATGAGCTTTTTGTTGTCGGGTTTCTTTTGATCAATAAAATCAACCACAATTATTCCGCCCATATCCCGTAACCTAAGCTGGCGTGCAATTTCTTTTGCAGCCTCGCTGTTTACGTTCATAGCGGTGCTTTCCTGGTCTTCGTTGTCGCCTTTGTTGCTGCTGCTGCCGCTGTTTACATCAATAACGTGCAGGGCTTCTGTATGCTCAATTACAAGGTATCCGCCTCCGGGCAGGCTAACCGTTTTCCCGAACAGGCCTTTAATTTGCTTTTCAATTCCGGCAGCTTCAAACAGCTTTACTTTACCGGTATGCAGCTTTACTATTTTTTCTTTATCCGGGGCTATTGTGCGCACATAACGCCTTACCTCTTCATAAATATCTTTATTGTCAAGGGTAATGCTGTCGAAGCTTTCGTTCAGCATATCGCGCATCATGGACCCTGCGCGGCCCATTTCACCTATAATTTTATCTTTAGGACGGGCAGTGCTTAAGGCATTGAAACCGCTTTCCCACTTTTCCATAAGCATGCTCAGGTCTTTATCGAGCTCTGCTACTTCTTTATTTTCGGCAACTGTACGTATAATAACACCGAAATTATCAGGCTTAATGCTGTTAATCAGGCGTACAAGGCGTTGGCGCTCTTCCTTGCTTACAATTTTCTTGCTTATGCTAACCGAGTTAGAAAAAGGCACAAGAATTATATAACGGCCGGCCAGCGAAATTTCGCAGCTGAGCCTGGGTCCCTTGGTACTTATCGGCTCTTTAACAACCTGGACAAGCAGGTGTTGGTTTTTGGCCAGCACCTGGGTCATTTTGCCCATCTTGTCTATATCTGTTTCAAGCTTAAAGCCGTTCAGCTTCCAGGTTTCAAGCTTTTGGGTTTGCGCCAGCTTTACCCACTTGTTTAATGATTTAATTTGGGGCCCCAGGTCAAGGTAATGCAGGAATGCATCTTTTTCATGACCTATATCAACAAATGCGGCGTTAAGGCCGGGGTTTACTTTACGTACAATGCCAAGGTAAATATCACCAACCGTAAAGCTTTGGGCGTTGTCTTCTACGTGGTACTCTATCAGCCGTTTATCCTGGAGCAGGGCAATACGTTCGCCTCCCTGTCCGGTGCTGATTACTAGTTCATTGCTCAATGTGTAATTTCATTTAATACTGTGCGATTAATAACATGAAAAGGGAATTGGCACGGGCGTTTTCAGGCAAAGCCTAAGCCGGTGCATTCCTCACTGGTCGCACAAAAAGGCAATTAAAAAGAATAACTATACAGAGGTAGCCTATTTGAAATTTCAACGAAAACCCGCACGCATTTCAGGCTGCGTATAGAAAAACCGGGGGAAATTGTAAGCATGTCGCAGCTTGTGTGCGACCTTATGTTTTACAGGGCTCTTATGGCAGGAGCGGGTATAAGCTGAAATTTCTGTTCCTGTATGCGAGCCTTTTGTTTGAGTGGCTCGTATGGTTTTAGCAGATTCAGCATTATTTTCGGTACAGGAAAAATGAGTTCTTAATTAAAGACGGGCCGCGGTACCTGTTTATAAATGGCAGTTTGGCAGGTCTTCCGGAGATATTTTGCTATTCCGATGGTGTACTATTCTGTGTTCAGCGTTTGAAACCTTATGTTTCAGTCGCCGGGTCCTGACCGGGGTAAAGTAAATTTGTAATTGATTACTGCCTGCCGGGCTTTATGCTTCTTTCCGAAGGGGTTCCGGGTATTTCGCAATTATAAATATTGGCACTCAAATATGGCGAAGCTAATTTCTTGCTTTGTGTGCGTAAACCGCTTTTGCGGTTCGGGCCTGATGCTTAAATCCCGGCCCGAACCCGCAAAGCGCAGCTTATTTTTTCTTGTGCCTGTTTTTTCTCAGGCGCTTTTTGCGCTTGTGCGTGGCAATCTTATGGCGTTTTCTTTTCTTTCCGCAAGGCATAATTAAGTGGATTTGATAATTGAATGTTTGTTTAATGGTAACCGCCCGTTAAGGCAGTTGAATTGTTTTGCTTCTGGCAAACCTTCACAGGTTTAATAAAGCAAATGCCGAAACAATTGTTTCGGCGGCAATCAGTCGATTTGAGCCGGCAATTACAATCAGTAAGTATGCCGGCTTTTTTCGATTTCTATTTCTTATTCCGGCACTCAGCCGGTTTTCAGATTTTTTTTCGGTTATAAAACCCGGATTTACCTGCCTGTGCCTTCCAGCTCTTTCAGCATGCTTTCTGCCGATGATTTAATTTCATCATTCCTGCTTTTCAGCAGGGGTTTGAGGGTTGCAATTGCTTCTGCACGTTTTCCGCCCTGGTTCAGGCTTAAGGCCAGCTGCCAGCGGGCTTCATCGTTTGCAGGATCCAGCTCAAGCAGTTTTTTGAATCGGGCTTCTGCCTTATCGAACTGCCCTGAGCGCATGCTCAGCAGACCCAGTTGTAATATTGCACTTTTATTTTCAGGCTCCTCGGTAATTACTTCCCTCAGAAGCGAGATTCCCTTCATGGGATCCTCGCTATCTACCCAAGTGAGCGCAAGTTTAATTTTTGCGTCACTTTTAAAGGCGGGGTCGCTCATGGCTTTAGTAAACCTCTCGCGTGCCTTCCCGGTAAATGCTTTGCGGAATGCAATGCCTTTTTCATCGTTGGGCAGCTGTGCGGCTGCTTCAAACCAGGCTTCACCGGCTTTAACAGCATTACGTGAATCAGGGCTTATACTATAAACTGAATCACGCCAGCGTGCTGCATTCCTGTAATTCCCTGCCCTTCGGTATAAAACTGAAAGGGAATCTGCTTTAACAAGGCGTTTCTCTTTAGGCGAAGCAGCATCTGAAAACACTTTCACACTTTCATTTGCTTTTGCCGAGTCTGTTTTTGATAAAACAGCCGCCGGAAAACTCTCTTCAGCAGCTTCGGTATTTCCGCCCCTGGGGTCTGCATGGCTGCTTTCTTCAGCGGGCGATGGTCCGGAATCTTTTTTAACAACCGATTGCGGGAGCATAAAAAGAACTAAAACCAACACTACCGCCGAAACAAGCACTGTTAATTGCGATTTCGACATAAAATAATCGTAAGATTCCGCATAAGCCGCCTGACGTTTTTAATCAGGCTTGGGTTGGCAAATTGGTTAATGCCGCGGAACGGCTAAAGTATGCCTTTATCTGACCCGGAATAAGCTAAACCTGTTCAATGAACGGCTTAAATTACCTCCGGCTCAGGATTTCTGCAAATCAGCGACCTTTAAGAGAAGGGCTTTCTTTTATTTTCTTAACGAATTGTTTCGAAGGTTTGAAACTTGGAATGTAATGCTCTTCGATAACGATTGCGGTATTCTTAGAGATATTGCGAGCCACTTTTTTGGCACGGCGCTTGTTTATAAAGCTGCCGAATCCACGTACGTAGATACTCTCGCCCTTTTCCATTGAGCCTTTAATAACTTCGAAAAAGGTTTCAACTACTGACTGAACTTCTGCGCGTTCTATGCCGGTGCTGTCAGTAATCTTGGCAATAACTTCTGCTTTTGTCACGGTAACTGCTTGTGTGTAAGATGAATGTGAACCTGAGTATGTGCTTGCCGACTGTCGGCGTACAAATGAAGATTGTTTGTTACCGTCAATTTTCCCTATTGACTACCTCCATTTTACCCCGCAAAGCTATTAAATTTTTTTATAAGTACAATTTAAAGGATGCAAACGGGGTAATAAATACCCTTATATAGCTATCTTTATCGCTGAATTTCAGCCATAAGATTTGTTTTCAGCACCTTCCCCAGCCATTTTCAGCAATATTTTACTCACTTGGTTTAGTGCAAATGCCCGCGATTTACCTTGGCGCAAAACCACTGATCCTTATAAAATTTGGCTTAGCGAAATTATTTTGCAACAAACCCGGGTTGCACAGGGCATGCCCTATTATCATGCCTTTACTGAGGCATATCCCACGGTAAATGCCCTCGCATTAGCTCCTTTAGAGGAAGTTCTAAGGCTTTGGCAGGGGCTGGGTTATTACAGCAGGGCACGAAGCCTGCATAATACCGCCCAAACAGTTATTGAAGAGTATAACGGTATATTTCCTACAGCCTATGCTGATTTGTTGAAGCTGAAAGGCATTGGCCCATATACAGCCGCGGCTGTTGCATCCTTTTCGGCAAATGAAAGGGCAGCAGTGGTTGATGGCAATGTGTACCGGGTTTTAGCCCGGGTATTTGGGATTCAGGAAGATATTATGAGCGGCTCAGGCAAAAGAAGATTTGCAGAATTGGCCCTGGCACTCATTCCTTACGATAAGCCAGGTGAGTATAACCAGGCTATAATGGAATTCGGGGCCTTGCAATGTGTGCCGGTAAACCCCCTTTGCATGCTTTGCCCGCTTCGGGAAACCTGTTTTGCTTACAATAATAACATGGTAAGGCTCTTGCCGGTTAAAACCCCGAAAGCAAAAGTTACTGAGCGATACATTAATTATTTAGCGGTGTTTTCTCATGGTAAACTGCTGATGCATAAGCGCACAGGCAAAGATATTTGGGAAGGCCTGTATGAGTTTCCCATCTTTGAAAGTACCTCGGCCGGAAGGAATTTAAGTGCCGGGGAGTTAATTGCTGAAATTCTGCCGGGTAACCATAATGTGGAAATAATGGAAAACCTGCCTGCATTTAAGCACTTATTAACGCATCGTCGCCTGATTATCAGTGTGGTTGCTGTAGTTTTACCGAATCTGCAATTGGTTGATTCAGGCATTTTACCGGGTTCAGGCATAAGAGAAAGCGACCCGGGTAAATCATTTAACTTAACAGGTGATTTTAACTGGTATTCCAAAGAGCAGGTTAGTGGCCTTCCTAAACCGGTTCCGGTATTACACAGCCTGTTGAAACTAAATTTTGTTTAATATTTAAATCTTTCCATTTTTGTCGCATAGCAATATTTCGCTTGAATAATAACTGTTTAACGCTGCACCAAAACATCAGCCCTCAGCTATGGCAAGCTTCAATAAGATAACTCTTATAGGAAATGTTGGTGGCGACCCCGTGGTTCGCACCTTCGAAAACGACAGGAAAGTAGCTGACTTCAGCCTTGCAGTTAACGAAACATTTACAGACCGGGCAGGTAACAAGACTGAGCGCACCGAATGGTTTCGTATATCCGTATGGGGCAGCAGGGCAGCAGTAATTGAGCAATATGTATCTAAGGGTTCGGCGCTGTTTGTTGAAGGCAGGTTAAGCCTGCGTACATACCAGGATACTGCCGGACAAACCCGCTACAGCCTTGATGTAACCTGTACCGATTTTACCTTAATTGGTAACCGCCCGCACGATGAGAGTTCAGTTCTGCCGTCAAGAGGCAATTCAACTTCCGGCACAGTGAACGCGCAAACAGCCCCGCCCCCTGATTCTGATTACAGAACAGGGTCTGAAGAAGATTTGCCGTTTTAGTGTAAAATCATAAATGAAAAATTTCCTTACCTTTCAGCCAAAATTACAAACAGCTTAAGTAACTAACCCAATCAAGCAATTTACCTACAAACCATGTCTCATAAGTTAAGGATAAAACAATCCGCTGCCGTCCTGCTCGCCTTGTGCCTGACAGCCTGCGGCGGAGGCAAAACCTCCGAAACTGCCGGTGATTCCGCTGCTACGGATTCAACAGTAGTAGTTGCGGCCGATACCACCGCACAGTCGGCCGATAAAGCTGCTGAGTTCCTCCGCAGTTTGCCATCACCGTTCCACGTAGCCAACATCTTTAAAAGGAGCGGCCTCAAATACATAGATGGTATTACCAACCCGGCAGATTTGGCCGGCAAATACCAAAGTGTAAACAGCCAGGCTCTGAACCTTGGTGTGTATTCAGCAGATCTTGCTTACAGTACACTCAATAACCAAAGTCAACGCTCAATGACTTATTTTAAAGCCGTTCGCACCCTTGGCGATAAGCTTCAGATGAGCAGCATTTTTGAGCAATCGAATTTGTTAAATCGTTTCGAGAAGAATATTGGCAAGCCTGACTCTTTGCTTATGCTAATGGGCGAGCTTCACATGGAAAGCGATATTCTGCTGAAAGCGCAGGATCGTCATGATGTTGTTTTCCTGAGCTTTGCAGGTGCATGGGTTGAAAGCCTTTACATTGCCACCCACCTTACAAAATCAGGCGGCGACCCTAAAACATTGTCTCGCATACAGGAACGTGTTCTTGATCAATCTAATGCATTAGGTACTCTTATTAAATTATTGGGCGATTACCAGCAGAAACAGGAGTATGACTCTTTAATTAAAGGTCTTACTGAAGTGCGCGATGCCATGAATGAAATTACTGCGCTGAACAAGCCCACTACCGATGCGGCTTACCAGGAAAAGTATAACAAATCTCTCTACCCCAAGATCGAAGCCCTAAGAAAACAAATTGTAAGCGGATTCTAATCCTGAAACAGACAAGAAACTATGAAAACCAACTTACCAGTTCTCATTATTGTTGCCCTGCTTGCTTTCTTCGGATCATCCGAAAGTAACGCCCAGTGCAGCGATAAAAATATTCGCAAGCAGTGTAAAGCAGGTCTCGAAAACTATATTTTCGAAACTGCAAGCAGCAAGCCTTTTACCATGTTTGCTGAACCTCGCAAGCGTATTGATGCCGCTTTTTCGGTATATGCACAGGAAAATTACCGCATACTGAACCTTTGCGAAGGTTTCAGCGGCGCAGTTGAGTTCAGCGTATTCGACAGCCAAAACAATAAGCTGTTTACCAACAATAAAGACAATTCTTTAAACAAGTTCGATTTTACAGCAGAAAAAAGCGGCGATTATATCATCCGTTTCCAATTTGCTGAAGCTACAAATGCATCGGCATGTGTTGCCTTTGCAGTGGGCTACAAATGAGAATGGCACCCCAAAGTGCAAAAGAGTAAGCATAAAAAACGCGGGCACGAAGCCCGCGTTTTTTTTTAAAGCCCCGGGATTAGATCTTTAGAGCTGTTTTGTTAAAATATCCCATCGGTATTAATAAGAATTTTTTGCTGCTCAAAGGTAACATCCTCTGATGCCAATTAGATTTTGTCCGGTTTTTAGGTAATGTGGTCAAAAGTAGTTGGTGTTTTTAGCCGAGAAGTTCATTAA
>JAZKBN010000074.1:0-2519 GCA_040388605.1 Bacteroidota bacterium
ATACCTTTCTATTAAACCGCCGCTCGGTTCTTGGTTAAGCCAATCAGTATATGTAAAAGGCTCTCCTGTTACCCATTGCCACGTACCTGCCTGCGCTTTGTCGGTTGCACCCATCCAAATCCAGGTATTACTTTGGGTAATACTATCGTAAATGAATCTGTTTTCTGCAGCTGAAGTTATGGTTACCAAATGGCCGCCAAGAGAATTTGCGAATGAGTTCGCATCTTCCCATGTTTTAAGCAGATTCGACATATAATATGTATGTCCGTTAAATACATAAGCACGGCCAAAATTCCCGGTTGCAGATGCAGGCAAAGCAACAGCCCCTCCAAACGGGTTATTCACTGTCAAACTCAGCACCCTCACGCTATCGCATGCCCCGGCTGTATGCATAGTATCTGTATAGGTGCCGGATGTTGTTAAGGTGCGACCATAGAACGTATAAGTGCTTCCGGCGCAGATGCTCGCCGATACCGTTGGCTTATTAACAGGCACGCAGTTAAGAACAACCGTTACAGTATCCTGATGCGTGCAACCGTTGGCGGTTGTAGTTAAGTAGTATTTACCCGCGTGTCTTAATTGGGCGTTGGCTATACTCGGGTTTTGCTGTGTACTTGTGAAGCTGTTGGGGCCACCCCATGCGTACGCTGCACCCGTTAGGGTGGTTGCGCTGAGTTTTAAAGTGTCGCCAACGGGTAGGGGGGAGTTGGAGGAGGCGGTGAACGTGCTGTATAGCGCTAATGCCTCGTTGCTATTTAGGGCACGGTTGTATATTCTTAACTCGTCAAGCGAACCTTTTAAATATCTTGCGTCGCTTATCCACCAGCGGCCAAGTCCCAGGGGACTGCCCGGACAATAAACCACGGGCCCTGTTTGAACATTAGGTGCATATGTGTCCCTGAAATGTCCGGTGCTTGCATTAATATCCTGTACACCGTTAATGAATATTTTCCCTGCGTTGCCGTCGTAGGTTACCAATACATGATTCCACGTGTTGCCGGTTAAGGGAATAGAGGAGTAAATATTAAACCCCTGTTCAAAGGGATGGCTTAAACAATTTTGTGTTACAAAGCCCACACTCACCGTATTAGGTATAATAGGTCCGGGCCCGGCAAAAGGATCATTATAGCTGATTTTATAGCTCATTGAGCCCGGATAGCCGAAATTAGATTTGGCCATTAGGAATTGATTAGCTGAAGCGTCGGAGGTATTGAACCAAAATGAAATGGTAATATTCGCAGGGCTTAAATTCGGTGAATCCGGTATCTCCAAAGATTGGCTGCCGTTAAAACTTATTGCATTGTCGGCATTATTATTCTTATCAAGGGCAAAAGCAAATGCCGAGGCGTTTGCATTATTGCTGTTACCGCTCAAATCATTTGCGTTACCGTTAAAGGGATAATAAGCCACCAAGCCATTGCTCAGCGAGGCAGGCATGCTGCCAAAGGGATCGTTCACTGTCAAACTCAGCACCCTCACACTGTCGCAAGCCCCGGCAGTATGCAGGGTATCGGTATAAGTTCCGGCTACTGTTAATGTGCGCCCGTAGAAGGTATAGGTACTTCCCGCGCAGATGCTTGCAGATACCGTTGGTTTGGTAACAGGCACGCAATTAATTATAACCGTTACGGAATCAAGGTGCGTACAGCCGTTGGCGGTGGTGGTTAAGTAGTACTTACCCGCGTTTCTTAATTGGGCGTTGGCTATGCTCGGGTTTTGTTGATTGCTTGCGAAGCTGTTGGGGCCGCGCCATGCGTAGGTGGCACCCGTCAGGGTGGTCGCGGTGAGGTTTAAAGTTTGACCGACAGATATGGGTGAGTTGGAGGTGGCAGTGAAGGCGGTTTGGTCGAATTCAACGATAAAATTGCCCTCCCCGTCTGCGCCATCGTCCCACGTTCCATCAAGCACCAATAACGAATAATTCTGACCTCCGGGAGCATTATTATCCGGTTGACAAAAGCCCCAATTAATACAATCCCAGTTTGTATATGTGAAAGGTTCACCCGTTGTCCATTTCCATACACCTTCCTGTAATTCATCAGTACCGCCAATCCAGACTGAAACGGTTGAATGCCTTATTGAACTGATAAAACTGTTTTCTCCCGCGTTTGAAATCGTAGCCAAATGGCCACCTAATGACTCCGCATAAACTTTTGCATTGTTCCATGTCCGCTGCCCAACAGAAACATAGTAAGTGTGCCCGTTATAAACCTGGGCTGAACCGAAATTACTTGCATCTGATACAGGTAAGCCTGCCCCTCCAAAAGGGTTATTCACAGTCAAACTCAGCACCCTCACACTATCGCATGCCCCGGCTGTATGCAGGGTATCGGTATAAGTTCCGGCTACTGTTAATGTGCGCCCGTAGAAGGTATAGGTACTTCCCGCGCAGATGCTTGCAGATACCGTTGGTTTGGTAACAGGCACGCAATTAATTATAACCGTTACGGAATCAAGGTGCGTACAGCCGTTGGCGGTGGTGGTTAAGTAGTACTTACCCGCGTTTCTTAATTGGGCGT
>JAZKBN010000075.1:0-1324 GCA_040388605.1 Bacteroidota bacterium
GAGCTTGTGAGTTATTTTGTGTAAGTGGTTTTAGTTAAGCTGTATCTTGGGTTATGTAACCACGCTACAGTTATGAAAGAAGAAAAACCTGAACCACTGCTTCCGAAAGATTTCTTTAAGCAGTTTAAAAGTAAAGAAGCCTTCCACGAGTTCTTTCAGGACTTGTTTAAAGAAGGCGTTCAGCAGATGCTGCAAGCTGAGCTTGATGAGCATTTAGGCTATGAGAAGCACAGCCCGGAAGGCCGTGGCAGCGGCAACTCCCGCAATGGTTACAGTAAAAAGACTGTTAAAACCGAATCATTGGGTGATATGGTCTTATCTATACCACGGGACCGCAAGGCCACTTTCGAGCCGCAGCTTATACCCAAGCATTCGCGCATGAGCGATAAGATAGAGCAGGCCATAATCGGCATGTACTCCCGCGGCATGAGCACCCGCGATATTGAGGATCTGGTACGCGAGGTTTATGGTGTCGAGGTGTCCGAAAGCACCGTTTCTGCCGTTACAAACAAGCTGCTCGATTCCATAACAGAATGGCAGTCAAGACCTTTGGAGGCTGTTTAGTTTGCCTGTTGGATGGACGGTATCCACTTTAAGGTGCGTCATAACGGCAAGGTGGTGAGCAAATGTATTTACCTGGTCATAGGACTCACCCAAGAGGGTAAAAAAGAGGTTTTGGGCATGTGGATAAACGAGGCTGAGAGCGCATCGTTTTGGATGTCGGTACTTACCGAACTCAAAGCCCGGGGCGTTCAGGACATACTCATTGCCTCGACCGATAACCTTACAGGCTTTACCAAAGCCATAGCCCAGGTGTTTCCCAAAACCGTAACGCAGCTCTGCGTGGTACACCAAATCCGCAACAGCTGCAAGTATGTACCCTGGAAAGACCGTAAGGCCTTTGCTGCCGATTTAAAGGCTGTTTACACAGCACCGAGCCGTGAGGCCGCATTGGCGGCTTTAGAGGCGTTTGAGCTGCAATGGGGCGGCAAATACGGCTATGCCGTTAAGGGCTGGAAAGATAATTGGGACGAGCTTACCCAATACTTCGACTACCCGGCTGAAATCAGGCGCATTATTTATACCACTAATATCATTGAAAGCCTGAACAGCTCCATACGCAAATACACCAAAGCCAAAAACCAGTTCCCCGACGACAAGGCTGCCTTAAAGGCTGTGTATATGGCTGTTAACAATGTTGCTCAAAAATGGACCCTGCCTATCCGGGACTGGGGACTTATTCTTAATCAATTCATCATTATATTCGATAAAAGATGTAATCTCTGATATGGCTCAACAAAAGCACTTACACAAAATAGTAAAC
>JAZKBN010000076.1:0-38215 GCA_040388605.1 Bacteroidota bacterium
CCGGATTTGAGCATTGTACCCGGGGCGCATCGTGAGTACAAGCCGCGTGCACCCGCCACCACGGCTGTTTGGGATACCTTCGGTTTGGGTACTGCCATGAACGCTGCCCCCGGCACTGTTCCCGGGCTTGCACTTCGACTGCGTAACCCGGCAGGTGTATTTACTATGAGCCTGCCCACCACCGGCTACGATTCAATAAGGCTGTCTTATGCCGTGCAACGCTCAGGCTCAGGGGCCCAACAGAACAAAATTTCTTACAGTACCGACGGCGTCATGTTTACCGATGCCGGCCTCGCCACTGCTACAACTAATCTTGCCATTGAAAGCACGTATTACATAGTAAAACACGATTTCAGTAAAATTCCGGGCGTTAAAGATAACCCGGACTTTAAAGTGAAGATTGACTTTGCCGTTAACAATACAGGTACTTCCGGTAACAACCGTTTCGACAATTTCAGGTTGAACGGCATTAAAAAGTAAAACCACAAAAAGCTAAAAACCAATCAAATAAACATAATAACCATGAACAAAGTATTACTGAGTTTCCTGTTGGTCCTGATGGGCATAACGGGAGCAAATGCGCAGTTCACACCCGGTCGCCTGGTGGTGAACAGGGTGGGTACCGGTGCTGCTTCTTTAGGTGGTACGGGTACACCTATATTTCTGGATGAGTACCAATTCAACGGAACGGCAGGTACTACCCTTGCGCTGCCAACCGCCACAACCGGTACTGTGAATCAGCTCACACAAAGCGGCTCTGCAACTTCCGACGGGAATATTTCCCTGTCACAGGACGGTAGGTTTGTTACAGTGCCCGGTTATGATGGAACTACCGGAACCTCAGGCATTGCAAGCGCAGACCTTAACAGGGTTGTTGCTTCTGTAGATGCATCTGCAAACGTTCAAACTATTGTAATCTTCGGAACTGTGGCTTCAGGTGCAAACTCTTCTTATAAAGCCAACAACATGCGTTCGGCAGCTACTAAAGATGGTTCAGGTTATTTTATGGCCGGCGCAAATGCATCAGGCAATACCGATGCAGGTATACGTTACATTTCTACAAATGCTACTCCTACTACCGCTTCGACAGCAACTGCTGTTTCTATTACACAACAGAATACAAGGGCTGTAAAGGTGTTTAACAACACTTTGTATATGGTTTCCGGTTCCGGTTCAAATGTTGGCGTAAATACCGTCGGCACGGCCGGTACCATACCAACCAACAGCGGGAATGCTGCTGTACTTTCGGCAAGCAATGCCAATATGGGAAGCCCTTATTCATTTATTATTCTTGATAAGAGCAACGCTTTTGCCGGACCTGATGTGATGTATGTTGTTGATGATAACGCTTCCAACGGTGGTGTTTACAAATTCAAATACGCAGGCTCTTCCTGGACATTTGTAAGCAGAACCTTAAGCGCCCTGGGTCTTAGGGGTATTACAGGCTATATTGATGCTTCAGGCAATGCCCAGCTTTTCATGTCGGCCAGAACCGGTATTTATACCCTAACAGATGCGGCTGCTTATGATGCTTCACAGTCAGGTACAATCAGCGCAAGTGCAATAGCTTTGCCCGGTACCAATAAGGCATATAACGGCTTATCTTTCTCCCCGGGCACAGGCGTTTTCACAGCAATAAGCTCAATTGGCAGCTCGTCGTTCAGCAACATTGCCGGCCAGGCATCAACAGCTTCAACTTTCAATTTCAGTGGTACCGGCCAGGTTGGTCCTGCTGCCGTTTACTCAAGCTCTGCCGCTTTCGAAGTTTCATCTGACGGTATAACTTACGCCCAGTCAATTTCAGTAAGCCCGTCTTCAGGCTCTTTTGCTTCACAAACCATTTATGTTCGCCAGGCAGCTTCTGCGGCAGCAGGCAGCAACAGCGGCACCATATCTGTTTATTCAGCAAACGGTACTTCACCTGCTAACAGCATCAGCGTAACCGGTACGGTTACCCAGCCTTTAATTACCCTTACGCCTTCATCTCTTACAGGTTTAAATACCGACCAGGGTATTGCTTCAGCAAGCCAGTCGTTCACCTTCAGCGGCTCTAACCTGATTGCCGATGTTACAATAAGCGCAGCAGCATTTCCTGCATTCGAAGTTTCTTTAGACAATACTACTTTCAGCAGCGCTGTAACTGTTACGCCTGCTTCCGGAAGCATCAGCAATGAAACGGTTTATGTGCGCATGAGCGCCGCAGCCGGCTCAGGTACTAACAGCGGAACAGTAAGCCTTACAAGCTCAAGCGCAACTACAAAAACAGTATCGGTTAGCGGTACTGTAACAGGTCCTACTTTATCGGTAAGCCCGGTATCGGTTACAGGTCTTAATGCCGGACTTGGCAGGAATTCGGCAGCCCAGTCTTTCAATGTAGGCGGTACTAACCTGACCAATAATATCACTGTTCAGTCTACCGGGGCTAATGCTGCCTACTTTGAGCTTTCAACAGATAATGCCACTTTCAGTTCAACCCTCACGCTTACGCCAACCGGCGGAACAGTAGCATCTGCCCCCGTTTATGTAAGGCAAACATCTGCTGCTCCTGCAGGCACAAATTCAGGTATAGTTACTGTATCTACTTCTCCGGCCACCCCGGTTAGCGTAGCAGTAAGCGGTACAATTACTGCACCGGCTATAACTGTTTCTCCTGCAAGCCTTACTGCGTTCAGCGCAGATTACGGAAGTGTAACTGCGGCCCAGCAGGTTACGCTGAGCGCTGTAGCCCTGAATGCCGATTTAAATGCAGCATTCACCGGCAGCCCTGCCAACGCATTTGAATTTTCTGAAAACGGTGCCACTTACAGCTTAACACTCACTGTAAGCCCTGACGGATCAGGCAATGTTTCTTCCCGTACAGTTTACATCAGGGGCTCATTGAACGCGCCTATAGGTACCACAAGCGGCAATATAGCCTTTACTTCAGGTGCTGTTTCAAAAACACTGAGCGCATCAGTTACCATTCTTGGCCCTACATTCACATATTCACCTTCTGCGCTTAATACCTTTAAGAGCGTATCAGGTGTATTAACCGCTTCACAAAGCTTAACCATCAGCGGTGTTCGTCTCCAGGGTGATGTTACGCTGCATGTTCCTGCGGGCTACGAGGTGTCTTTAGACAATACTACTTTCCGGTCTTCAGACTTTACTTTCACAGTTGCAGGCTCAACATTATCGCAAACTGTATATGTACGCATGAAGGCGGGTAATGCCAAAGGTTATTTCAACAGGAATATTACTTTAAGCACCACCAACGGTTCTGGTACTTACGGCCTTTTCGGGCAGGTTACCAAGCCTATTTCTTCTAACAGCCTTGTTGTAATGCGCGTTGGCGATGGTGTAACAGCTCTTGCTAATACAGGTAATCCTATTTTCCTTGATGAATACTCAATCACCGGATCTCTGGTTCAAACCATAGCTTTGCCAACTTCTGTTTACGGTAAAAATCACAGAATTGTAGTAAGCGGTAACGCCAGCAGCGAAGGTCTTATGACCCGCTCAGGCGACGGAAAATACATAGCCATTGTTGGTTACGATACATCGCTAACTAACACCGCACCCCTTGCCGCAAGTGCATCGGTCGCCATTAACCGCTCTGTAGCCATTATTGATTACGATGGTTTTGTGGATGTTACCACATACCTGAAAGACTACGCAACCGGCAATAACCCGCGTTCTGCCTTTACAACCAACGGTACAGATATTTGGCTTTGTGGCGCTTCCGGCGGCGTTGCTTATACCACTAAAGGTTCAACTGCGGTAAATACTATAGTAAGTACAACATTCACTAACCTTCGTTCATTAGGTTACGCAGAATTAGGCACACGCGGACAATTGGTAGTTTCATCAGGCTCAAGCAGTTTAAGGCTGGGTACCGTTGGAACAGGCACACCTACCACCACGGGCAACACTATCACAAACCTTCCGGGCTTGCCAACTTCAGGCTCAGATGCTCCTTACCAGTTCTTCTTTGTTGACCTTAATTCCTCAATCGTAGGTATGGATGTGGCTTATGTAGCTTTCGACAAAGGTGGAATTAAAAAATACAGTCTCGTTGGCAGTACCTGGACAGCCAATGGTTCTTATGATATTACCAATGCTTACCGCGGTGTTTCAGGCTTCGTTAAAAACGCAGCCGGTAATGTGCAGCTGATAGCTTCAAAAGACGACGGACTTGGCCTGACAACAATAGTTGTGTTTACCGATGTAAGCGGCTATAACCAAACAATTACAGCCAACCCCACAGTTACAACCATAGTACAGGCCAACACAGCTACCACTAAGAATAAATTTACAAGCGTTGTTTACGCGCCTGTAAATGAAAACTGCGGCACAGCTTCTGTATGGAAAGGCCAAACCGGCGCTTCATGGGATTATGCTCCTAACTGGTGCGGCGGCGTGCCAACTGCTACCGACAGTGTTGTTATTCCTGCCTTTACCGTATTCACTCCTACTCTTGCTGCCGGAACAAGCGCAACCGTAAGGGCGCTTACAGTTCAGGGCAGCTTCAGCATAGCAGATAATGCCACCCTGAATATCAGCGGAAATGTTTTGAACAACGGCACAATTACCGGCTCAACCGGCTCAACAGTGAACTTTAGCGGAACCGCAGCCCAAAAAATTGAGGGTACCGGTACTTTAAAGGCTTATAACCTGACTGTGAGCAATACATCCTCAGGTCGCGTTACCAACTCCGGCTCAAAGGTGCAGGTGCAAAACACCTTCAGCCTGCCTTCAGGCGGCAAATACACCAACTCAGGTTCAACTGTATTGCTTTCCAATGCAACAGGTACAGCTCGCTTAGGCGTTCGCAGCTCTGCTACTGATTATGCCGGCAGCCTAACCATTCAGCGCTATTTGCCGAATACTTTAATCGGCAGCACCCAAATTGGCGCAAACGTAATGGTGGGCACCCCCTTTACCAACAACGTACTTGCCGATTTCCAGACAGCCAACAGCACAATGTTCGGTTTCCCCGGCGTGCCGGATGAGTACAACGGTCGCCCATCTGTTTACTTCTTTAATAACGACAGCGCCGATGCTCCTTACCAGGGCTGGGTTAAGCCGACTTCCGTAAACCAGGCCATGAGCCCCGGCACAGGCGCCCGCATTTTCTTCAGCGGCCGCTTCTTCCAAACCGAAAGCAAATATACCCTGACCGGCACCTTACCTGCCTCGCTCAGCTATAACCTGCCCCTGAAGCGTTGCGATGCATGTACCAACCAAAGCGGCTGGAACATAGTTTCTAACCCTGTTCCTTCTGAAATAAGCTGGAGAAGCACCGGCTGGACAAAAACAGACCTAAGCCCTGCCATCTACATCTGGCAACAGGCCAATAAGCGCTACAGCGTTTATACATACAGCACCCCCGGCACACAGGATTCATTGAACGGCGGAACAGGTATTATACCTTCAGGCCAGGGATTCTTTGTAAACGCATTAACTTCATCAGCATCGCTTGTTGCAACTGAATCTGTTAAAAGCATACACACCACCCCTTGGACCGGTATTCAACGTACAGGCGCATCTTACCGCCTGCACATTACAGGCAGCACACCTGCCGGTTACAGCAACGAGGCTTCTGTTGGTTTCCGCAGCGATGCTACCAATGGCTATGATGCCAACCTGGATGCCCGCCTGCTGGCCGGTTCTGTTGTAAACATTGCCACCATACCTAACGGAACCGATAAGCTGGTTGTTAACCGCATGCCTGTACCTGCAATTACAGCATCTTTACCGCTTGCTTTCACTTCAACTGAACGCGGTGCGCATACCCTTACTTTCGAAGGTGTTGCAGATATGATTACCGATGGTTTTACTGTAATTCTGAAAGATAATTTCACGAATACAACAACCAATATAGCCGATGTACCGGCCTATGCTTTCAACATTACAACTGATGCTGCAAGCCAGGGTACAGGTCGTTTTGTAATTGTATTTACGCCTTCAAATGTAACAGGTGTTCATACAGGAGTTTCGAAACCTGTAATGCAATTAATGCCGAACCCTGCCACAAGCGGCAACGTGAGCCTAAGCCTTACCGGCTTTAAGGAGCAAAGCGTAAGCATCAGCATTATTGATGCCCTCGGAAAAACTGTAAATACCCGTAAAGTTGAGCTTAGTTCAGGCTCAGCGGCAGAGCAGCTTAACGTTGCGCTCAGCGCCGGTGTATATACTGTTGTATGCCAATCTGCAACGGTTAAAACCGCTCAGAAACTGGTAATTCAATAATTTGGAATATTAATTAAGTTTAAAAAACGGTGCGCAGTTGCGCACCGTTTTTTTTGTGGTTTACTCCAAGGGTTTAACAAGGTTTCTTATTGCTGCAACCTGTATATTGTGTTTTTATTTTACGGTGTAAATCGCTTCGCCCATGTTGGTTTCCCAAACACCCTCACCATGAGGCGGATATACATGCATGTGAATTTACAGGTAAGGCGTTGTGAAGCAGCAGCAATATAAGTGCAGGTGATTCATCCGGTATTGCAGCTTTCCGCCGGTAAATATTCCCGGTGTTCGTAAAAAATCGGGATATGAAAATGCGCACCTGTCTGGTATGTTAAAATGTTCCGCTTGATTTTGTGAGCGCTTATATGCTCAAAATTCAGAGAACTGCCCCTGTGTATGTTCAATAGGCTTCGGGGTATAGGTCGGTTAATGTTTATATCAATAATGAAAGCGGGGTTTTAATAACCATGTAGATATTTCCGGCAGTTTAAAAACCGGTAGCATTACCGGCCAAATAGAGGTTGCAAAGGGAATTAAGGCTCATGACTTTTGAATTTGCGCGGTTGAAATATCGTATGTGTATTTTTTTTCTTTGACCATTACACTTCCAATGTCCTCAAAAACTATCCTGAACAGGTTTTCCGAAAAGACAATATCTTTGACGTACCTGTTGCCGGAATTAAAAATAATACTGCTGCGCCAGGCTTGTTTTAACGCTTGTTCAACTCCCGGTTAAAAATGAACAGACAGGTATTGCTTCTCTTGCTTTTACTGCTTCCCTGTGTAGCCTATACCCAGCCCAAACCCGCACGCCTGATTATCCGCGGCGATGATATGGGTTATACCCATTCAGGCAACCTTGCGCTTATTAAATGCTACAAAGAGGGTATTGAAAAATCAATTGAGGTAATAGTACCTTCCCCATGGTTCCCTGAGGCGGTTAAAATGCTGAATGCCAACCCGGGTGTGGACGTTGGTATTCACCTTGCCCTTTCAAGCGAATGGGATAACGTTAAATGGCGACCCTTAACCAATTGCCCCAGTCTGCGCGACAGCAACGGATATTTCTTCCCCATGATTTACCCCAATAAAGATTATCCGCAGCAAGCCATGCTGGAAAACAACTGGAAAATTGCAGATATAGAAGCCGAGTTTCGAGCCCAAATAGAAATGGCCCTGAAACATATATCGCGCATCAGCCATGTTTCTGCGCACATGGCTTGCGCACGGGTGAACGATGAAGTAAAAGCCCTTACCAAAAGGCTGGCTATAGAGTATAAAATAGATATAGACCCCGAGGACTACGGTGTAAAATGGCTCGGTTTCGATAAGCCAAACAAAACCTCGGCTGAACGCCTGCAAACTTTCCTTGATTTACTCAATACGCTTGAGCCCGGTAAAACCTATATGTACCTTGAGCATCCCGGCCTCAACGATGCTGAATTACAGGCTGTGCACCACATTGGTTACGAAGATGTTGCTGTTCATCGCCAGGGGATTACCGATATGTTCATCAGCAACAAAGTGAAGGCATTTATAAAAAAGAAAAACATACAGCTGATAAGCTATAAAGACCTGCTGAATAAATAAGCTGCCCGGTTTCAAACCCGCAAAAAGCAAAGCGGGCTGCCTCCTTTTCAGGAAGCAGCCCGCTTTTACATGTATGGCAGGAAAATAGGCCGGGCTTAGTTAATTACCACCTTGCGCATTACACGCCTGTTGCCTTCTACGGCGCTTATATTGTAAACCCCTGCTTTTAGCGTTAAGCCCAAGGCCCCGCTGAAACCGCCCTGTGCCGTTTCAAGCGTACGTTCAGCCACAATGCGGCCAAGCATATCGGTAACGCGTATTTGCACGGCGCCTTTTCCGAAGCCATTCAGCGACAGGTTCATTTCTTCGGCACGGCCGGGGTTAGGCATTACTTCAAAATGAAGGCCGGCATCTGCCGACTGTAAGCCTGTTACATCCTGCGGTAAGAATATGAGCACAAAACGTTTGCTGCCTTTTGAGGCCGCATCGGCTGTTATATTGAAATTACGAACAGGGTACAGGTTCATGTCGCTGAGGGAATGCAGGTAGTTATCGCGCAGGTAAACGCGGTAGCCGTCGGCAAACATTTCATCAAGACCTGTAATATTGAGCGTATGCGCACCTTTAACCGAAGAGTTAACATAAACCGCGAGCGTATCCATTCCCTGCGTAATCGGCATTTTATTGACAGACAGGAATTTGCCGGGCACAGGCATGGTTGCAATATCGGCGCCTCCGCCGCTTGCGAACAGGTAAGCATCTATAGCCGCATCGAAGCCGCGTGTTGCATCATTACGCAAGGCAACAATGGCCTCGTTGCTGAAGCCTGAAGGCGCTGTAATGCCAAGCTTTAAACGGTAGCCGGCAGATGCATTGCGCTGCAAGCCGGCATAAGGAGTTGAGCCTGTTATTTTTACACCTTCAGTGGCTGTAAGCTCATTGCTCGCGCCTGTGGCCTGAACAAAGAAACCCTGGCCCGATGGTATAATGCCGCTGCCCCCGTTAACAGATTCGGCAGATGAAGGGCCTACATTAGGGTCGTATGTGAATACGCTGTAACGCTTGTTTTTCTGTTGCCAGATATAAATGGCGCCTGCAATATTGGTCTTTGTCCATGCTGCAGATTCCCAGCTTATTTCAGAAGGCAGGGGGTTGGCCACCAGGTTAAACCCGTTAGGTGTATAACCAACAGCGCAGCCTGATGTGCAGTATTGCAATGGTAAGTTATAGGTAGTGCTTGCCGGCAGGGTGCCCGTTAATGAATATACATTAGATTGGGTCATGAACCTGCCGCTGAAGAATACCCTTGCGCCTTTACCCGGGGTCATTGCCTCGGTAATACCGTTTGGTTTTACCCAGCCTGAATTGCTGTCGGCGCTTAATGGATTATATAGCCAAACAGAGCTTGCGCCCGGCCTGCCGCCTTCGCCCTCAGCGCCGGGGAAGCCGAACATTTGGTTAAGCGGGGTCTGGAAGCTTGCCAGCGTGGTATTTGTAAACGGCGAGCCCACCATAACGTTGGTACCTATTATTTGTATCAGGTCAGGAGAAACATAACGCTCGGTAGTCAGGTTGCCTGCATACTGTGCAGCATCTGATAAAACGCCTAAGCGCGCGGTTCCGGCTGCCGAAGAAGCCAGCACCGTGCTGCCTGAATTGGTGTACTTACCGCCTGCCGGCAGGCTGAAGGTATTAATTACCCTTACCGTTGAGCCCGATGCGTTGGTTACCCTGCCTGAACCTGAATTGCTTACCGCCAGGTTGTAAAACGCTGTGCTTCCTGTAATGGTTTGGCCCGATGTTCCGTTTAAAGTTACGGTATTGCCTGTGGCCGGGTTAAAGCTGCCGGTGTTTGCAAAATTGCCTTTTACACTGAAATTGGCAGATGCAGCAATTGCCGTTGTACCGCTGTTGCTGAAGTTACCGTTTACAACCAGGGTCCCGTTTACGGTTAATAAGCCTGTAACGCTTAGGTTAGCCATTGTAAATGTTTGGCTGCTTGTTACAACCGGGGCAAAACCATCGGTAGCGGGAATTTCAATATTGGTTGTGGTAAGGGGTTGGCAGTTCCAGTTGCCTGCATTGCTCCAATCGCTGCTTACTTCACCGGTCCAGATTGAAACTACAGGGGCTGTAACATTTACAGTGAAAGTGCGGGTAATGCTGCTTCCGCCGTAATTATCGTCTATTACAAGTGTAACTGTTGAAGAGCCAAACCGGCCGAAAACCGGGTTCAGCTGCAAATCAAGGCTGCTTTCGCCTTGGGTATAAACAACCGAAGGGTCGGCCAATACGCTGTGGTTAGATGATGTGGCGGTTATGGTCAGCGTTTGCGTGAATTCGTCGCCGTCGCTGATGCCGTTTACGGTTATGGTCTGTAAGCCGGCAAAGCTGCAAATGCTTGTGTTTGCAATTGTATTGGCTTCAGGTAAATGATTGCTGATGCTGAAAGAGCCTTCAGTTGAGAAAGATCCGGCTGCAAGGCTGTTGTCAACCGCACGCACGCTCCATGCGTAAGTGCCGGGAGGCACATCGCTTAAAGAAGCTGTTGCGTTGCTGAATTTACCAAGCGCCGCAATTTGCCTGTAGCCCGATGCATTGGCATTGCCGCTCACAAGCTTGTTCTTGTTCCCGCTTGTGCCCACTTTCAGGCTGTATGCAAGCCCGGCAGATGCAGTTTGCGCATCAGAAGGCTTGTTCCAGTTCAAATCCACGGAATGCCCTGTTACATTTACGCTAAGTCCGTTAGGTGTTCCGGGAACAGTATTTACTGCAAAACCCGATGGCTTATACAAGTGGCTGTTTGCACCCGCAGATGTGCCTGCGCTGGTAGTGCCGCTCAGGTAAAGGTCAGGTGTGTTGTCGTTGTTATAATCGCCCCATGAAAGGGTTGCATAGCTGCCGCCTGCAAGGCCTGAGGAAGCGTCATTAAAGGTTCCGGCATCGTTGCGGTAGAGCTTAGTTCCGCGGCTTACTGCAGGCGATACGCCCGATACGGCAAAGTCAAGATCGCCGTCACCATCGAAATCGGCCCAGGCTGCGGCGGCAAAGCCGTAACCGGTAAGGGTGGCATTAATATCGGTCAGTGTACCTGCATCGTTGCGGTAAACCTTTGTTATGCCGGCGTTGTTGTTGCCGTTGGTTGTGCCGCATAGTAAGAGGTCAATGTCGCCGTCGGCATCATAATCTCCCCATGAAAGGGTACCGCGGTTAACGCCGGTAAGCTGGGCGACAAGGCTGAAAGCACCGCCGTTGTTATTGTACAGGTTGGTGTTATAAGCGCCGGCTGCATTGTTATAACCTGATATTACCAGGTCCTGGTCTCCGTCGTTATCATAATCTCCCCAGGCAGCTGCCGAATAAGAAAGGTTAGCAAGGCCTGCATTTACCACGCTGAAAACACCTGCCGTGTTTTTATACAGTACGGTTGCCCCGCTGCTTACGGTATTAGCGCCGGTAAGTCCGCTGATAAGTAAATCCTGGTCACCGTCGTTATCATAATCGCCCCATGCGGCTACGCTTTGGTACATGCCGGTAAGCCCTGCCGAAGCATCGGTAAAAGTGCCGGCTGTATTGCGGTACAGGGTTGTTGCCCAGGTGGTTGAAGATGTATTGCCGGTAAGCAGCAAATCCTGGTCTCCGTCGTTATCATAATCGCCAAAAGCGGCAGTTCCGTTATAAAAGCCTGTAAGGCCTGCACCCGCATCGCTGAAAGTTCCGCCGGTATTTTTGTAAACGGTGCTTACTGCGGTTGTGCCGTTTAGGCCACCTGCCAGCAGGTCGAGGTCGCCGTCGCTGTCATAATCGGCCCAGGAGCTTGTGCCCATATATAAATTGGGTATGCCTGTGCTTACATCTGCGAACGTATAAACGTTAAAGCTGCCTGTTGAAGAAAAGGCGCTGCCTTTGCCGGCAGCGTCTATAGCCTGAATGCTGTAGTAATAGGTACCTGCGGGCAGGGTTACGGTATCGCCCCCGCTTGTCCATAATTGCGGACCATAAGCGGTGATTTTGCGGAAGCCTGTGCTTAAATCAGCCATGGGTGAAAGCGCCTGCACACCGGCAGCGCCTGTGCCTATGCGCAGGTTATAAGTAATTGCATTTTGAGCAGTTTCAGTATCGGTCGACTTGTTCCATGTAAATACAGCCCTGCCGTAGCGCGGCGATGTTACAGTTAAGCCTGTGGGTACACTTGGCGCTGTATTGGCGGTACCGTAATCGTTGCGGTACAGTTTTGTAAAGGCGGTTCCGGCCGTGTTCGCCGTGGTTCCGGTAATTAATATATCGAGGTCGTTGTCGTTATCATAATCGGCAAAGGTGGCAGAGGGGTAGCTGCCGCCTGATATTACCGGGCTGTAATTGGTAAAAGATCCGGCATCGTTGCGGTATAGCCTGGCCACACGTGTGTTCGATGCGCTGAAAACGCCTTCCATAAGCACATCAAGATCACCGTCGTTATCTATGTCGCCCCAGGATGCCGATGAATAGCCAAGGTTTTGAACAGTGGCATTTATGTTTGTAAATGTTCCGCCGTCGTTGCTGTAAATACGGGTTAAAGCGCCAAGGGGATTTCCGTCCGTTGTGCCGGTAACCAAGAGGTCCTGGTCTCCGTCGGCATCATAATCTCCCCATGAAATGCTGCCGCGGTCTACGCCGGTCATGCCGGTGGTAACAAGTGTAAATGTGCCCAGGGTGTTTTTATAAACCGAAGTACGGTAACCTGATGTATTGTTATAACCGCTGATAGCCAAATCCTGGTCGCCGTCTTTGTCATAATCGGCCCAGGCCGCTGCCGACCATCCCAGGGCTAATATATTCGCATTGGCGTTTGTGAAAACGCCGCCGTTATTGGTATACAAAATTGATGCGTTTGCGGCCGTGGTGTTATCGCTGGTATGCCCGCTCAGGAAAACATCAAGGTCGCCGTCGTTATCATAATCAACGAAGTTGGCAGCCCCGTTGCTCAGGCCTGTGAAGCCTGCTGAAGCATCGATAAAGGCAGATCCGTCGTTTCGGTAAAGCTTACTTACGCATGTGCCTGCGCTTGCTTCTGCTGTGGTGCCGTTCATGAGCAAATCAAGATCACCGTCGTTATCATAATCGCCCCATGCTACGGCCGAAGAGCAAACCGGTGTAAGCACGCCACTCAGGCTTGAAAGGCTGAACACACCGCTTCCGTTGTTGTTGTATATGGATGATGTTACAACAGAAGCAGAGCTTGTGCCTGTCATTACAAGGTCCAAATCACCGTCGTTATCATAATCTCCCCAGGCAGATGAGCCGCGGTAAAGGGCCGGCAGGTTGGTGCCGGTTGCAAGGGTGAAATCAACCTCGTTAAAGCTTATTTCAGATGAGGGTGTGCTGCCTGCCAGGCTGCCGTCTATAGCCTGTATGGAGGCATAGTATTTGCCCCCGTTAATGCCGTAAAATTTGTATCCGTTGGCATTGTATTGGAATTGGCCGGGTGCGGCAACCAACCTGTAGCCGGTACCGGCATTGCTGTGCGCGCTTACAATTTCGCTTCCTCCCGGCGTAGTACCTATGCGCAGGCTGTAGCTAAGCCCGTTTTGCGGGGTTTGGGAATCAGTCGCCTTGGTCCATGTTACTTTAATGGTATCTATGCCGGTTTGCACAATTGTAAGCACAGGCGTTGACGGCTTGGTATTTGCCGATGTTACACCCGCGTTTTTGTAAATTGTGGTAACTGCAGTGGAATATTGCAATGTACCCCCTCCTGTGGAATGGCTTGTTAAAAGGTCAAGGTCCCCGTCTTTATCGGGATCACCAAACGCTACAGAAGCCCAGCTGGCACTTGCAAAGCCAAGTGAAACTTCGCTGAATGCACCTGCGTTGTTGTTATAAATTTTGCCGGAACGGGTAGTCGGACTGGTGCTGGTGTTCAGGCCGCCAACGGCAAAGTCCAGGTCGCCGTCGTTATCATAATCTCCCCAAACGGCTGTTGCGTAAGAATAGCCGGCCAGGCTGCTTGCGTTTGTGCTGAATGTGCCTGTGCCGTCGTTGGTGTAAATCTTGGTAACTGCGCTGTTTACAGCTATTCCGCCGTCGGTAGAGCCGGTTTGCAGCAGGTCAAGGTCTCCGTCGCTGTCATAATCTCCCCAGGCAAGCGAACCGCGGCATGCGCCTGTTAATGTGGCGGGGGCCAAATCGGTAAAAACGCCGGAAGTGTTTTTGTATATAGTTGTTTTAGTGGCCGTTGTAGCAGTTTTCCCTTGGTAAGCCAAATCAAGATCGCCGTCGTTATCAAAATCTCCCCAGGCAGATTGGCAGTAAAACAGTGCTGTTATTCCGGATGTTACGCTTGCAAAGGAGCCGCCTGTATTCCTGTACAGAACTGCAGAAACAGTATTTTCTCCGTTGTTGCTAACGCCCGAAACAAAGAGGTCAAGGTCGCCGTCGTTATCATAGTCGGCCCATGAAACGGTACCCAGATACATACCTGTAAGCGCAGAGGCGTTGCCTGAAAAAGTCGCTCCGTCGTTACGGTAAATTTTTGTGGAATAAACGCCGGTTCCTGAGCGCCCGCTTACGGCAATGTCAAGGTCCCCGTCGCGGTCATAGTCTCCCCAGGCTGCTGCCGATGAGCATACAGCCGTAAGGCCGTTGAGCAGGGTGGTTGCGCTGTAATTGCCGTTTCCGTCGTTATCGTAAATGGCTGTGGTAATAGTACCGTCAGTAGCCTGCCCGGTTATAAGCACATCTAAATCGCCGTCGTTATCGCGGTCGCCGTACACCAGTGTTCCGTTTGCAACAGAAGGCAGGCCTGTGGTGTAAGATGTGAATGTTATTGCCTGGGCAGCTTTTGGCGCAAGCGGTTTAATGAGCTTGCCAGGTTTGTCGGCAGCCTGTGAGGAGCCGGCAAAAACAGCAGACCAAATCAGGAGAAGGCCTGTATAAAAGGCCCTTATTCCGTTATTATAACTGTACATTTTTATATGGTTAATTTAGAATGGATTGTTTGCAGATTGATTTATTCAGAAATAGGGGTAAGCAGCAGCAATTCCGGGATATAAAAGTTCCGGGAACGGCGGTTATGGCAGTATTAATTGGTTGATGCTGAAAAAACATCGGTCCCGGTGCTTTAACCGGAACCGATGCTCATGCCTTTTTCAGGAGGCTGGGTATTGCTTATTGCTTAACAAAACGACTCTGTATAAGCAGTCCGTGTCCGCAACCTGTTACCGAGTAAATGCCGGGTTTAAGATTGCTTAAATCAAGCTCCGCGTAATTGCTGCCTGTTTGGGTTTTAAAGTTCCGGCTGAAAACAAGCTGCCCTTTGGCATCATAAACCTCGAAAACGGCTTCGGTTGCGGTGTTAGCTGCAAATTCAATATTCAGCCGACCCTGGGATGGGTTCGGGTAAATTTTAGAGGGTGTTTTAAAACCGCGGCCGAAGCCGGTAAGCACTTCGCTTTCAGCAGAAAGCAGGCGTTGAAAAGATACGGGATCAAGGCGGACAAGCACTTTGTATTTACCCGGCGCGCCAAGGGCTATGCTCTTTGCAGATGTACCGGCAAGCGGGCTTATGAGGTTGCCGTTGTGGTACCACCAGTAGGCTGCATAGCCTGCGGGGGCAACAAGGCTGTCTGTGGTTTGTGTAATTACCGGGCGTGGTGTATTCCAGTACTCATACATATATTCAGCAAGCACCCTGTAGCCTATTGAATCGGGGTGCAGGCTGTCGGCGGTAAAGTAAAAGCGGGGGTTAAAAGATGGGTGCCATAAATCGAAATAAGGCAGTCCCCATTTGGCGCTGAGCTCAAGCTGCTTGGGCATAAGCGAATCTATGCAAAGCTGCTCGGTGCTTACAATAGACCTGAAACCGGGGCCCATGTATATTTCCACATTTGGTGAATAGGTGCGGAAAGAATCAAGCATGCTTTTGTAGTCAGCAGCGTAGGTATTGGTGTTAAAGGTGGTGCTTTTCACATCGTTACCGCCCAGGTTTATCATGAGTATATCGGGGCGGAAGTTAAGCGCATGCGGCAAATCAGCCGATGCCCAGTAAGAGCTGATGCCTGCTCCGATAATGCTGCGCTGCATACCTGCGCCAGGTCTGCCGAAGTTAGCTTCCACAAGGCCTGAATTGGGTCCTGTCAGTTGGTTGAACTGTGCCGGGAAGCTCATGTAAGAAGGGCGCGAAGAGCCCTGGCCGTAGCATCCGCTGCTGCCTACAAAGGCTATGCGCCTGCCTTGCTGCGGTACCTGCTCGCTGCAGCTTGTAAATGCTACCGATATGGTGGTGTCGTTATTGCGCGATACAAGCAGCCAGCGGTTAGGCGCAGCCTGCGGTGTAAATGAGCACGGACCGAATACCGACTCATCGGTTCCCCATGCGTTTCCGTTCAGGAATTTGTACTGAATGTATTCACCCTTGCTGAAATACTTGCTGAAGGTATAAACGCTGCCCCCGGCATTGGTAAGCGCGGTTGTGGCAGGGTTCCAAAGCTGGAAATCGCCGGCTATATGTACCCCGTTAGGGCTTACGGTTGCGCCGCCCATGTTTACATTAAATGTAACCTTAACCGAATCGCAGGCCGTGCACTTGTTATAGCAAACCAAACCTAAGGTAGTATCGCGGCGCGGGAAGCTGAAGAACCTTGGGCCGGAAGCTGAGCGGCAGCTGCCGGTTACACTTTCCTGCCTGGCCCAGCCGTTATACACGAATTTGTACAGTATTTGGTTGCCGCGCGTTTGCAGAACAGGCAAAGTTACGCTGTACACATTATCTGCTCCGCGGGTCATTGTGGCGGTAAGGGCCCAGCTGTTAAATGAGCCTGTTACCCATACCGATCCTGTTACCGGTTCTGCGCCCAAATCAACTTTAAATGTAATATTGCGTATGCTGTCGGCGGCTGCGCTGCCGGTTACGGTAATGCTGTCGGTTGCTGAGGGTGTGCCCCCGGCCAATGCGCCGTCAATTGCCGAGAGGCTGAAATAATATTTGCCGGCAGCAAGCTTAACGGTATCCCCGTTTGCGCTGTATTGCAGCGGGCCGAATGCAGCTATGCGGCGGTATCCGTTTGTTACATTGTTCATGCTGCTGAGCGCCTGCATGCCTGTTTTTGTTGTTCCTATGCGCAATACATAGCTTAAGCCGTTCTGTGGCGTTTGGTTATCGCTTGCTTTAGCCCAGGTGAACTTCACTCTGCCGGCCGAAGTTTCAGTTGCGGTAACCGATGTTGGCGCGCCGGGTTTTGTATTGGCAACCAGGCCGCCTGAATTGGAGTAAATACCTGTAATGCCTGTTGTGTATTGGGTGGTTCCGCCGCCGGTGCTGTGGTTAACCATGGCATCTAAATCACCATCGTTATCTATATCTCCAAAGGCAATTGAAGACCAGCTTGCAGAGCCGAAGCCCGTGGCAGATTCAGTAAAAACGCCGCCTTGGTTGCTGTAAGTTTTACCGTTACGCACGGCAGGTGTTGAAGAAGTGTTAAGGCCGCCTATAGCGATATCAAGATCGCCGTCGTTGTCATAATCTCCCCAAACTGCTGCAGAATAGCAGTAATTATCTAATACCGATGCGTTGCGGGTAAAGCCGCCGCTGCCGTTGTTCGTATATATATTGCTTGTGGCGTTTACTGTTCCGCCGTCGGTTGAGCCGGTTTGTAAAAGGTCAATGTCGCCGTCGGCATCATAATCACCCCATGAAAGTGAGCCGCGGGCAGCGCCGGTAAATGTGGGGGCAACATCGCTGAAAACTCCGGCGGTGTTTTTATAAATTGTGGCTTTTGTTTCTGTGCCTGTGCCTGCTGTTTTGCCTTGTACAGCTAAGTCAAGGTCGCCGTCGTTATCGTAATCGCCAAATGCAGCTTGTGCGTAAAAGAAGGTGGCAAGGCCTGCGCCGGCATCTGTAAAGCTGCCGTTGGTATTCTTGTAAATCATGGTAACAGCGGCGGTTTGCCCGCTGTTGCTTATGCCGGCAACAAAAAGGTCAAGGTCGCCGTCGTTATCATAATCTGCCCAGGCCAGCGACGGGAAATAAACGCCTGTAAGGGTAGCGCCGGCGTCTACAAATGCTGTTCCGGTGTTTTTAAATATTTTAGTGGCATAGGTGCCTGTGCCTGTACGACCTGCAAAGGCAATATCCAGGTCGCCGTCGCGGTCATAGTCTCCCCAGGTTGCATAAGATGAGCAAACCGGTGTAATCACAAGGCTGAGCGGCGAAAGCGTAAAGCTGCCCGAGCCGTTATTGGTATAAAGGCTGCTTGTAATGGTGCCGGTTAACGATTGCCCGGTTGTAAACACATCAAGGTCGCCGTCGTTATCAAAGTCACCAAAGGCGCTGTTCCCGTTTACAACAGAGGTAAAGCCGGCTGCCCCAAAGCTGAATGAATAGGCATTAACCGCAGCTGCTGAGTTTATGCCCGGCGTTTTCGGCTTAATGTTTAAAGCAGAAGCGCTAAAACTGCCCAGGCTTGCAATTGTAAAGAGCAGGGCAGTAACTGAAAAAGAAAATAGTTTGTAATTGAGCTGCATTGGTAAGCGGTTTATTGGTGAGTGTTAACATCGGGACATAGTTTCATGATGCTCAGATGTTCAATTTTAAGGCACAAAAGTCCCTGTGCGCTTTTAAGGGCGCATTTTTTAATGCCGATTTGTTTTGGTTTGATTCGGAAAATTAAAATTCCCTGGTCTTAATTGCTTTGCAGGCAAGGGCCGGTTAAATAAGCCCTCTGTCCGATTCTTACTTATAACGGCCGGGCTCAGTCCATTTAACCATGAATTATCAATAATTTGTTGATCTGTAGCGAGTTTTCAGAAGAAAATTAAATAGGAACGGCTGCTACAGGTCAATAGAGGCATTGTAAATTGAAAAAAAACAGTAAAATAATTCTATTTACTCATGCATGGTTTGGACTGTGCCGAATTTTAATACAGTAATTGAGCTATACCTTAATTCCGTTTCTAAAAAGCAGGTACCAGCCCGCGCAGCCTGTTATGCAAATTGCAAACATCATCAGCGAAAAATTTGCAGGCTTACCTGTAAACCGGGTGTCATTGGTTTTGGTAAAAAATCTTATTTTCCTGAACCGCAGCATGAAAACCAGAGGGGGAACAGTTGTAAGGCTGTACAGGACAATATTCTGCAAGGGAATTTTACTTGTATGAACAGGTAAAAATACCACTAAATAAATGAGCAGGTTGCCGGCCAGCCAGCTGCCTATTGTTGAAGCCCACATATATTTTACTGATGATTCATCGGCCAATGCCCGGCGCGGAATAATTTCTATGATATACTTTTTGGCCATTACCATGCACGTAATTGTGAATATGGCGAAGCAAACAAAGCCCACAACTATATTGGTTGCCACATTCTGCCCGAAAATTGCTTTTACGGCATGTGCGGCCCCAAACCCCGTAGATACTCCGGCTATAATATTACCGAATACCATGGTAAACGCATGTATCCGAATCCAGATTACAAACTCACGAAGCACGCCTGTATCAGGGCTAAGTACTTTGCCAACGAAATGGGTGAAGATTACTAAGAACAGCCCTGCTATTACAGGACCCAGCCCGAAGGTGAGAATGATGCCCGACGTTGTCCAGCCGACTTCGTATGGAAAGTAAATATTATAGCAGCTGTAAACCTTGGCCGGGATATTAAACATCCTGTGCGATATATAGGCACCGGAAAGCTGGCAGGCCCCGAAAACGATTAGCCATGCCGAAACATAAGATGCCTGCCCGTTTAAGACTCGCAATAAGACTTCCTTACCTGCAATAAAAAAAGATCTGAAAGAATGAATAAGCTTTGCGTTTGGCACGTTTTTATTGCGGTAGCTTGCAATTTAAGGTAATTTTTTAAGCTGCTTCCTTCCATATACTGAAATAGGAATGCGTTTTTTTGAGTCTTCCGCTTATCCTGAAATTAAAGTCTGTTCAGGCGTATGTATTAAAGTAAGGGAAGATATGCCCTAATTAATGGCCGGCAATTATATTTAACGGCATTGCCTTACTGCAGGGCTGTAAATAGGGTTCATTTTCCCGGGGTAAATTACATTGGTAAGAATGGAAAGGTAACTAAAGCTTCTGTTTTTTATAACCATTTTGAACCGGCTCAGCCAACAGGTGATAGGGGAAACAAATGTGCAATATTTAAAATGTGAATTTATTTTCTTGGTTTTTTTGGAGATCGATTGTTTCATTATTTCAATGCAGGCAGTAAGAGCTGCATGTTCATTGTATCAATATTTTAGGATTGTTGAGGTAATTGCCAAGGTAAGCGGTTTATTAATTGCCTGGTATTTAGAATTTAGTGCAATTCATTACGCGCACAATTAACTTTTTTAAAGATTTGAAGCATGCCCAATCAAATGATATTATGCGTTTAGTTTTGTGCAATGCAATTTTAATATTGTTTTTTTAATATTAAATGTAAAATTACTTAAAAATAATTCATTTAACTTTGAGCGTCGATTGTAATTGCCGGTGGTAAATACAGCTGAAAACTTCAATAGCTTACAAGTACTAATCACCTGTCTGCCGGGTTTATTTTCGCAGGCCGGCATTGCTTCCGAGCTTTGTTCGGGGTACTGCTCTGCCTTGAGTATTCAGTTCAGCACTTGTAGCCCTTCCGTTTGTTTTTTTTTTGCGGATTAGAGTTTTGCGTATTGCATCATCAACCAGCCGACATAATAAAATGGATAAAACTTTACAGCGCTTCTTTTGCGTGGCATTTACTGCCATAATCTTTTTTACTGCTAACCCTGTATCTGCCGTAACCCGAACCTGGAATCTTTCAGGCGGCGGCGCCTGGAATGTGGCAGCCAACTGGAACCCCGCAGCAATACCAATTGCCGGCGACGTTTTAACTATAGACCCGGCTGCTGCCGCAACTATTACAAACGTACCTACGCTTTCCCTGGCATCGCTTACTATAGGCGGTACCAATAACAAAGCAATCACTTTTACTTCAACAGCTGCGGCAACGCTTACGGTTGTTGCGGTAACAGTAACCGGTGCAACCGGGGCCTCTTTAACTTTAAGCACAAATAATAATCTTTCAATTACCGGTGCGGGAAGCATTGGCGCCGCAGGTGCTCTAACGGTTAATACAGGAAGCACACTCACAGTTTCGGGCGCTTCAGGCAATCTTGCCGGGGCAGGCAGCCTGAACGTGTTGGGCACATTGGCAAATAACAGCCAAACTGCCAACGGTATAAGCACAACTACAGTTGCGTTTTACGGTGGCGGGCTTTACTCGCACCTTCGCAACGGCGGTGCAGTTCCCACAGCCACATGGACAGGCCCTTCCACAGCTAAATTTACCGGCATTACCACCACAGCCCCAACCAACATCAACCAAAACTTTTTCGATTTTACATGGGACTGCGCACAAACAGCAACCCTTACCCTGGGCATAAGCGTTGGCTTTGCGGTGCAGAACAATTTAACGGTATCGCGCACAACATCAACAATATCAACCGCTTCCGCAGTAACTGATAACGGGAACGTAGGCACTGCCCTCATTCTCTTCAATGAGTCTTCCGTAACCAGGACTTTTAATATTGGCTATGATTTGGTGGTAGATAATACAACCAATCTCTTCAATGCCTTCCTGGTTTTAAGCAACGGAACCGGCTCCAACCCTGTTACCTTTAATATCGGCGATGATATTGTTACCCGCTCTAACGTCTTAAGCACAACACTTTCCATACGAATAAGCCAATCAATAAACGTGCGCCCATGCACCCTGAATGTTGCCTCAGATTTGGTTGTTGATTCACGTACGCTGTTCCGGGTGCTTGATCCCGGGGCCAATGCCGGCTGTTCGGCAGCCTTGAATGTTGTTAAAAACGCACATATTGGTGAAACAGGCAGGTCGGCCGCAACAGATTATGCGCTGTTTCAAATGCTCTGGTGGGGCGCTGCCGCAAGCGACAACCAAACAGCTTCAGCCGTCTTCGGAACTGCCGGCAACGCTTCACAGGTAAACCTGCTCGACAACGGGCAGGTTTTTATGCTTCAGGACGGAACCGGAACGCAAAACACATCCAACCTTTCCCTTACAATTAACGGCAGCCTTTATTTAAAAGGTACCGGAGCTAATTTACTTTCTCCGAAATCTTCTTTCACAGGCCTGGGGACTTCAAATGCCGGCTCTGCAGCAAATACCTTAACGGTAAATATTAAAAAAGTAAGCGGCGCAGATGGTAATATTTTCATGCAGGGAACAGGCGGCTTTGCGCCTTATTTATCTGCAGCAAGCGTTTTTGGCGGTTCTTCTTCAGGTGTAACCATGAATGTTGAAGGCAGCTTTGTGGCCACCAATGCCACCGCAGTGGCAGATTTCATGAACAGCTCGGGCAGCTCAAATACCGTCACGCTGAATATATCTGAGGCCCTTACCCTAAGCGGACCAACCGCAACTTTTGCCAAAGGCAGCGGTACCAATAATGTTTGCAATGTGAGCGCAGCTTCTTTTACCTGCATGGGAGGCATTGTAAACGGCTCATCGGTAAGCGGCGGAACAGGCAATACCTTTGCCTTGGGTGTTACAGGCAATTTCATGCTCGCCAACGGAACCCTGAACTGGCAGGCCAATACAACCGGCAGCACAACCAATACTGCCTCTGCCACTATAGGCGGCAATTTCCAGTTTGTGGGCGGCACTTTAAACATGAACCCTGCCACATCAGATAATCTTGTCGGGAGCTTTGCTGTTGCCGGAAACGTATCTTTAATTAATGGTACAATACGTTCATCTGCATCTGCAAACGTGCTTAGGCGGGGTACAATTACCTTTAACGGCACAAGCCAGCAATTGGTAATTTCCGGTACAGCAACCCAAACCGATTATATAGATTACATAATTAACAGCGGCAGCACGGTAACCATTCCGAACGGGGGCACTTTGCAGGGCAGCCTTGCGGTAAACGGGGCGCTTGTATTTCCTTCTGTGCCGGTTACCTTGGTTCTTGGTGGTTTGCTTTCGGGTACAGGCAGCATATCCTTGCAGAATGCGCCGCATACGCTGGCTTTGGCTTCTTTGGGTTCAAACAGCATTGGGAGCATAATTACCAACGGTAAATTGTCGTCGGTGGCTTATACCGGCTTAGGGGCTCAAAGCATTATGCCTGTAACCTACGAGCATTTAAAGCTGCTGGGCAGCGGACTTAAAACCTTTTCAGGTACCACAACAGTAACAAATAACCTCTATGCCGAAACAGCTGCGGCAAGCCTCGGCGCATCGGCCATTACGGTTACCGTCTCAGGCGATGTTTACCTGAACGGCTCCATCCTTTCGTTCGGAACAACCGCGGCGCAGAATCTGAACCTTTACGGTAATGTGCACTTCGGAACGCTGGATATGGCAACTTCGGCATTAGCCCATGTGCTTACATTGCGCGGTAATCCTGAGCGTATAACTTTAAACACAACCGGTAATACAGGAGGCACTGTTATATATGATAAAACCGGCGACCAATTGGTGCAGGGCGGCACTTATTACAACCTCACCATTGGCGGCTCGGGCCTTAAAACCACCAATGGCAGCCTCTTAACTGTTACAAGCCTGCTTACCCTGAACGGCGGCGGCCTGCTGGCGCAGGATGCCAACGACCCCTCTTCTTCATCTGCATCCGGTTTATTGAGAATAGGCAGCGGGGCAACCATTCAATGTTCCGGGGGTTATTTGGGGAACGCGCCTGCCTGTGCACTTTCCACGCATTTTTATGATGTAATTTATACGGTAAGCCAAAACTCCTATACCGAGCTTAGTCCGTCAGTGGGGCTGGTCAGGAATTTAATTCTGCAGGGAGGAATACAGCTAAACCTCTCAGCGCCTGCCACCCTGGGCTCTGCAGCCACATCAGGGCAATTGCAATTGGGCACAAACGGAATTTTGACCCTGGGAAACAGTGTGCTTACCATTAACAGGAACGCGGCCAACCCCATAACCGGTACCTTTGGCAGCCTTGCCGGGCAAATTGTATGCAACGGAACCGGGGCATTAAACCTGAAGCTGGGTACCTCGGGCAGCAACTATAACGCCGTTTACCCGCTTTCTTCCGGCAGCGGTTCATACAATTATACGCCTGTTGTAATTAATATTACTGCCGGCACAATAGCTAACGAAGGCCTTGTATTGCGGGCCGTAGGCAGCAGGCACCCTGTTACAGGCAGCAATGCGGCTTCAAAGTACTTTATAGTAAGAACCGCCGCCGGCTGGACAGGCATTTCAGGAACCATTAACTACACTTACCTGAATGCTGAGGTTACCGGTACACAGGCTTCATATATCGGTAAATATTTGAACACCCGCGGCACGGGGCAATGGTCGGCTAACGGGGCGGTTGTGAGTAACGGGGGCAGCACGCCTAATTTTAACGTTACTTTTACCTATACAGCAACAAGCAGCTTTTCAGGTATTTATACTGCGGGCGAGGCAGCCGCATTCCCTTCAGGTATTTATTACAGCAAGACCAACGGAAACTGGGGCACAAGCGGCACTTTTGTTACCGATGGATATTCTGGCAGCACCGTTGCCAGCCCCGGGAGTTCAGATTATGTGCTCATTGGCAATAACCGCACGGTAAATTTAAATGCAAACAATATACAAACGGCCGGCCTGCTAATAGACAGTACAGGGATTTTGGAGGCAGGTACCACAACCGGCCATAATTTCGGCAACGTAAGCGGCGATGGTACCCTGCAATACACAATTGCTTCCGGCAATCCTGTTTTCCCCGGCGGTTCATGGACAGACTTTAACGCAGCAACAAGTAACAGCACTATTTCATTTGCAGGCACGGGCAACTATGTTTTGCCTTCTTCATTAAGTACTTACAATAATATAAAAGTATCGGGCGGGGGAACAAAAACAGCCCCGGGCTCAGCTGTTACAATACGCAAAACCCTGAATGTGGGTACTGTTTCCGGCGCGGCAACCGCCATTGTTTTCCCTACCGATGTAACATTTTCAGGCGAGGGAATAAATGTTATTAATATGGCAAACGGCAGCGCAGGCACAATTACCCAGGTAAGCGGTACCGCTTATTTCGACGGCGCAGGCATGCAAACCATTAACGCCGGCAATACCGATCAGATTTTTGCATTCAGCAATATCAATATAGGTAATCAAACAGCGCTTAACCTTTCAGGCGGCGGCAGCGCCAATGCCTTTACGCTGGCAGGTAATTTAAGTGTTAATTCTAAGCTGGCACGTGGTCTTATGTCAGAATCGGGCTACAGCGGCTTCAGCTTTATTTCTTCGGGCACAGTGAGCGCTTCTAACGGGGCCCTCATAGGTTTTACCGATGTGGCAATTGCCCTTGGCGCTGTAGTTAACAATTCAGCAGACTGGAGCATCAGGCGTAACCTGCTTAACAACGGCACGCTTAACTGCACCGCCGGCACGGTATATTGGGGTTGCGGCACAGGTTGCACAGATGGCCTCCTGTATTCAGCTGCCGGTTCTCCGGTAACCACCTTTAATGATTTAACGGTATCGGTAAGCGGGCGCACCCAAACCATTGCGGTAAATACAACCGTTAACGGCACCCTTACCATTGGGCGTTTTAATTCCGGCCATGCCGGAAGCCTTATTTTGCCCGCCGATTACAATGCCATTACCTTAACAATAAATAACCTGAATGTATGGGCAGGCAGCCTGGCCCTGGGCACCCCCAGCGCACAAAGCACCACCCATACCGTTTTTATTAAGGGCAATGCCGACCTGTTTTCCGACAGCGCTGTAAGTGTTAACCTTGTAAAAACCTCGGGTTCATTTACCAACCAGGCCAACCTCACTTTTAACGGCAGCGCGGCAAAGAATATTAACGGCGGCAGCAGCGTAAACAACATCCTCTATGTGAACGATATGATTTTCTCTGCCGGCATAGGAAACATGCTCGTAGATGCAGCAGGCAATTTTTCAGTAAAAGGTAATTTTACGGCAAACAGCAGCAACCCCATAATATTTAATTGCGGCCCTAAAACCAACAGCACCTTAAGGCTTACCTTAATTCCGGCAACTACAAAAACCATAGGCGGCAGCGGAACCGGTACCTTAATTTTGCCTAATTTCTCTATTGGCAGCAGCGGCTCTTCAATTACATTGTCGCGCAGCATTTATTTGTCGGGTTGCAATACAGGCGGCACAACCTGGAATACTGCCGCATTCGGGCTGCAGGGTTCATTGGTGAACAACGCAGCAATATCGCTGGGTACCAATACGGTTACTTTTATAGGGCAGGGCAATATTGTAAATGAGTCAGGCGATGTAACCAAATTTGCTGCGGGCAGCAGCACCTTTGTTTTTGCACCCTGCGGATCCACATCAATATTAAGCGCCTTCAATTTTAACACCCTTACACTGAACGGGAGCATCAGTATGGCAACCGGCTTGCTGAACAGGGCAGTTACGCTGAATGCCTTCGATAAATCAATTTTTATGAACACATCGGAGCTCAGGGTAAGCGGCAGTGTTTATACATCTAACCCCAACGGCCTGTCTGCAACAAACGGAACAATTTCCAACGGTATCTATTCTAATTCAGTTACCACCCTGGTTGAATATAACGGAACCGGGCCCCAGCTTGTGAGCGGTATAGGCTATGTAAACTTAACCCTTTCAGGCGGCGCAACAGCCCAGAAATTGCTTGCGGGCAATTCCTCTGTAAGTGCCAACTTAATCAATAATGCCTATTTCCAATTCGGAAATACAGCATATACCCTGACTACGAGTGCCGATGTGATAGGGACAGGAACTTATGATATGTCTTCAGCGGCGCATTTGTGGAGAGTGAACGGGATTAATAATGCCATAGGGAAATTAATAACCGGCCCCAATTATGCCTCAACTATTACTTACGGGGCAGGTTCGGCGCAACAGGTTTTCGGAAGCGCGAATTACAGGAATTTAAACATGAGCGGCGGAGGCACCAAAACACTTACCGGCGATGTTACCCTGGGCGGAATCCTGAATATGAGCGCAGCCAATGTTCAGCTGAATACTTATAACCTTACCATTGGCACATCGGCCGATGAAGTTGGCCAGCTTACCTATACTGCCGGGCAAAACGCTGTTTGCAATTCAACAGGTGCTTTCAGGCGTTGGTTTGCCGAAACCGGTTTGCCCCTTGCTGCCGGGTCAACCGGCCTGTTTCCCATCCAAAATGCATCAGGGCAGGACCGGAGCGTGTATTTAATATTCAGCTCGGCAAAGGCATTTGGCGTTGGCGGCCTCATTTCTGTATCGCATACCGATATTGTAGGCGTTTCTCCTTTGGCCGTTCAGCAAAACGATGCCGGTTACCTAATAGATAACCGCAGCAAAAGCAACTGGGTTTTCAGCACACCGTCAGCGCCTGTCTTAAGCTCAGGCAATACCATTGGCGTGCAGATAAACGGCGAAGGAAGCTGCTATCCGCCGAGCAATGCCTCGGCGCAACTGCTCAGGGTTGTAAGGAATACCGGTACCGTGCCTGCCGGAACCAACCTGGTTGTGGCGGCATCTTCCAAAGCAAGCCCTGCTGCCGCAAGAACCGGCTGGCTGCTTTCAGATTTAACTGCCGGTGCATATTATATAGGCGGCAACGCCGCAGATTTACCAATAAACATCTGGATAGCCACTTCAACAAACGGCGGCGCCTGGACAACCGGGAGCAATTGGGACCTGGGCACCCAACCCGGAACCGGCGGTATAACCCCAACTGTTATTATACCTTCAGGCACTAATATTACGCTCAATGCCAATGTGTCTATCAACAGCATTTCGGTAGATAACGGCGCCACACTAAGCACCGATGTATATACCATTACCCTTGCCGGCGGAACCATAAATAACATTAAGGGAACCCTGAATACAGGTAATACTTCAGCCAAAGCCATTTATGGCCTTTCTAATTCAAGCTTCGATATTGTAACCAATACAAGCCCGAGCGCAGGAACCGTGCTTGTTAATACTTCGCAGCTGGTAAATTATAACGGCAGCGGGGGGCAAACTGTGCAGGGCCTGGCCTATACGGCGCTCACTTTATCGGGTACAAACCGCAGCGGGAATTTAACCTTGGAAAGCGGTGCATCTATAAGTGTTAACAACACTTTTTTATTCCCGGCAACCTTTGCCTCAGGTTTCGGGTATGTGGTTACAGGTAATACCTTCGTTTTTAACGGAACGGTAAACCAGAGCTATACCGGCAGCTTTAACTTCCACAATTTAACGTTCAACAACTCTAACAAGTTAATATGCCTTACCGGCACCTTCAATATTGGTGTTGCGGGTGTGTTTGTTCCCGGTTCATGCGATTTTGTAAGCACCGGGAACGGAACCTTAACATTTAACGGCACCACAGATCAAGCGGTACCTAACGCGCAGTATAACAACCTTGCAATAACATCTGCGGCAACTCCAAGGAATATAACATTCAGCGCAACCGGCACAATTTATATACAAGGCACTTTTGTACCATCATACACCAACATCACTTATATAAGCACGGGCAGCACAATTAACTTTAATGCAGCAGGTTCCCTAACCATTCCTAACCTGCCGTATTATAATCTTGCTTTTTCAAGCACAGGAAACCGCACCTTAAGCCCGCTAACAAATGGGCCTGGTGCAATACAGGTTGCCGGCACATTTACCATGGGCGCTAATCTTATTATAAACACAGGCTCAACATTTGAATACAACGGGGCCGGGGCGCAAACCGTAATTGCAGGTTTCCCGTACAACCATTTAAAGGTTACAGGGGCAAGAACCGGTTCACCGGTAATTACAATAGGCGCATCGGGCAGTACTGTAAATGTTGAAGGCGATTTTGAAATAAGCGCAACCGGGGCCGGGTCATTTACATTTTACGATATCAATTTGAAAGGAAGCAGCACGCAAAACGTAACGCTTTCATCTTCAGGCATAATCCTGAATAACCTCACTGTCAGCGGAACCGGCCTTAAAACCCTTGCCTCTGCCCTCACCATTGCCGGCGGACAAACTTTAACCATGAGCGGCCCCAACCTGCAGCTCAATAATTTTGATTTAACATTAGGCCAAAGCGGCACCGCAGCTGTATTAGCCGGCAGCCCGCTTGGCTATATAATTAATAACGGCTCAGGCAGGGTTATAAAATGGCTCACCTTGGGCAGCAGCATTCCTTCATCGGCCCCGGGAGCGGCATCTGCATCGCAGCTGTTTCATTTCCCCCTGGCAAATGTGAACGGCCTGCCGCGGACTGTTTATTTTACAGCAGCCGCTGCTACAGTAAGCTCAGCCGGTTTCATTGCTGTCAGGTATGTTGACGGCAATAATACCCAGCCGGCGCCCAACACAATTTCTGTAAACGGCCAGGCTGTTACCCGCATAACGCAGGGATATTGGGATATAAGTTCCTCCTTCGGAAGCACTGCGAACCTTGCCTGCAATATTGGCACAAGGTATATGTTCAACGCCAACGATGCCGCTTTGCTCCGCGCCGCAACCGGTGCCGATGCAACACCAACTTCAATCAGCATACCAACCGGTACATGGTCGGGTACCGGTTCTTTTACAGGCGGATATCTTTTAACGTCGTCGGCAGATCTTGTGCCAGCCACAGATTTAAACAAGCTTTATTTTATAGGCAGCGACGGCAGCAATTTCGGTAACAGCTATATTGCCAGCGGCGCAACATCGGGCTGGAACCTGAGCTCAACATGGTACCCTAACGGCGTGCCTGATATTACGTCCAGCGTTGTAATACCTTCAGCAACCACCGTTACCCTCCAGAACGATGTGCTTATTGGCTACCTCGATTTGCAGGACGGCGGTACTTTTAATGCCGGTACCTACCTTATTACTTTAGCTAACGGCGCCACACACAACCTGAACGGCACCCTGAGCACCGCCAACCCCAACGGCGTTATGGGCGGAACAAATACCACCATTACCACTGCCAACTCACCTCTAATCAGCGCTTTTGGTACTAATGCCGTTATTGATTATTCATCTGCTTCGGCCCAGGTAATAAGCAGCATAACATATAACAGTGTAACCAATTCAGGCAACGGGCCGCGTACGGTTACAGGCACTGTTACAATAGGCCGTAATTTCAGCCCGGGAATGGGCGCTTACACTTCGGTGGGCTCTACCATTATTTTCAGCTATTCGGGCCCTGTAACCATTCCTCCATGCCAATACCACAATATACAGCGCAGCGGGCTGGGCCTTACCACCTTGGGAACAAGCGGGGGTAACGGGGGCATAATTGGCATATCGGGCGCATTAACCATTTCAGGCTCCTTTTCGGGTACGGGCTCAAGCCTGGAATATAACGGCCCAGGTGCGCAAACCATTATTGCAAACAGCTATAATAACCTGATTGTGAGCAATAACCGTGGCGGCGCAAATATTACCCTAAGCCCTACAGGCACCGTTGCCGTAAGCGGAACCTTTACCAATACCGCCACCAACTGCGCCTTCGTGGTTACCAACAATACCTTTGATTACAGCAGCGGCGGCAGCCAAACCATTGCCCCTTTCGGCTACAATATTCTGACCAATACAGGTAACGGCCCGCGCACCTTAAGCAGCACCGGAATCATTCAGATTTCAGGCACATGGAGCCGCGGTTCGGGGGCTTATACCATTGGCACAAGCGCTGTAGAATATACGGGTTTCAGCAGCCAAACCATTGTTGGCGGCCCGTACTACAACCTGTTGGTATCAGGTGTAAGGGGAAATAACGTGGTAACATTCAGCACCGGCACAACTATATCTATTGCAAACAGCTTAACAGCAACTGCCGTATTTACTTCCGGCGGTTCATATAATCTTGCCGGAACCACTATTGATTTCACCGGTGCCGGTGCACAAACAATTCCCGGTCTGCCTTACAATAATTTGAATAATACCGGCAACGGCTCACGAACCCTTGGCGGCGACATTTCAGTTACCGGTACACTTAACATGGGAAGCGGCGCTTTCAATGCTTCAACTTATGGCGTCAGCTTTATTGGTACCGGCAGCCAGGCAGTGCCGGCCCTGCCTTATTATAACCTGTCCGTAAGCCAAAGCCGGGGCGGGGGAGCCATTACTTTCCCTGACGGCGTTCTAAGCGTTGGCGGCGCTTTAAGCATAACAGCAACAAGTGTATCTTATTCGGTAGGCACCAACAATACTTTCAGCTTTAACGGGGCGGGAAACCAAACAGGCTTAAACCCGGTGCCTGTCGGCTTTAACAACCTCACTTTCGCCACAGGCGGAACCAAGAGCTTTTCGGCGGCAACCACGTTGGCGGCCGGCAAAACCCTTACACTTTCAGGTTCGGCGCAGTTGAATAACAGCACCGCAAATGTAACCTTAGGCAACGGGGCCACCATTATTATAGCAGGAGGCAGCATGACCGCTGCCCCGGTTTTCGGAACCGGTGTAAACATAAGCTACGCCTCCACCGGCTCAGCCATAGGTTTCGAAATGCCGACAGACAGCACTAAGCTTACTAATTTAAGCATAGGCACAGGTTCCGGAAACGATGTTTCAACGGCTTCCGGCAATGTGCCGGTTGTAAACGGTGTGCTCACCATGAGCAGCGGCAATCTCGATATCAGGCTTTCGGGCATAAAAATAAAAGGTACGGTCAGCGGGAGCACGGCATTTGTAAAAGGCAGCAATACAAGTACTTTGGCTGTTGGCGGCACAACGGGAGGCAATGTGGGTACGCTCGCTTTTTCGCCGGGCAGCAATATGCTTGGCAGCCTGTTAATCAACCGCAAAGGCGGCGCATGTACCTTTACACTCGGAGCCGATTTGGCGGTTAAAAACAGCATAATATTCAGTGGCGGCACTACCTGCAAAATAGCTACAGGCAGCAACATTCTCAGCTATTCAGGCACAGGCAGCATTGCCGGCGAAGCAAACGGGCATTATGTAACCGGCGTTTTACGTACTGTGAGGCAGATAAACAACAACGTGAGCGGCGAAACTTTTGGCGGCATGGGGCTTACAATAAGCGCCTGCAATTCCTGTAATATGGATTCCGTAACTGTTACCCGTAAATCAGGTACAGGTAAGGCGGTAGTATTCGGCAGTTACCAGGGTATAAACAGGGTATGGTCAATAACCCCGGTTAACCAGCCTGCTTCTGCTGTAAACCTGACCATGAATTGGATTAGCGACGATGATAACGGAGCGGCAGGCTCAGTTGCCAAAGTTTGGAAAAGCACCAATGCGGGCGTCACCTGGAAGAAGGTGCTCACTGCCGATGCTCCTTTTTCGGCAAGAACCAGAACCCTGAGCACAACCTCTTTCAGCGATTGGACAATTGCCGACGAACTTAGTCCTTTACCAATCAGCTTTTTAGATCTTTACGCAACACGCAATGCACAAGCGGTACGGGTAAGCTGGCAAACCGCACAGGAAAAATCTTCAAAAGAATTCCATGTTGAAAGGAGCAGTGAAGGCTCCGAATTTACTGCTATAGGAACTGTGAAGGCAGCAGGCAGCTCAGTATCAATAAAAGACTACTCTTTTATTGATAATTCCGAGGCTGCCAGAGTATCACATGAGCTCTACTACCGTATCCGCATGATTAGCGACGATGAAGATAAGCTTTCAGCGCCGGTATCAGTTAATGCCGGGAATGAAAAAGAAGGCAAAATCGCATTGTTCCCGAACCCATTTACAGAAACACTGTACATTGAAAACAGTAATAAGGGGGATGTTCTGTTTGAGATTACAGATATAAGCGGTCGTATTGTGTACAGCAAAACCATATCAGCCGAAACACCTGTCGGGCAATTTGCCATAACACAATTAGGCTATCTTGAAGCGGGCAGCTACATAGCCCGTATAACTGTGAACGGCATAGTTGAATACAGGAAGCTTACAAAGCAATAAGAATTTGATGGTTGGGAGTTAAGTTGAATTTTGGTGAACTCAATTTCAATCCTTACTCCGAATTCACGTTAAATATATTTGAAAGGTTCTGATAATCTCAATGGGCCTGAGGGTGCTTTCCTGGTGTGAATAGACGAAATTTTATTCGGTAGGTTAATTCTGTCTGTTGAAACAGCAAAATAATGGAGCGGCCATGCTACGGTCTTTATCTCCTTACTCCAAATTCCTGTTAAAAATAAAAACCGCGACCAATTTTTATTTCGGCGCGGTTTTTACTTTAACTTGTTACTTCAAAATGTCCATCTTTTAGGGTTGGTTTAAAGAATATTGAAGAATTTGGAGGTTTTTATCGGATGTGTCCAAATAATATTACCAAACTTTCTTTATTACCGCTAATGTGACGGGCCTGTTTTGTGATTGCTGCTCACATACAGGCAATGGGAAATTAAGGCCTATTTTTTTACTATAGTCTGCCTCATTACGGGTGTACCACCCATATACAGGGTCATTAAATATGTACCCATAGGGCTGGAGCTCAAATCAGGGGTCGGCAGGTTGTTGAAATCTTTTATTGCCTCAATGTATACGGTTTGGCCTTGCATGGTACTGATTCTTATTTCCCCGCCTAAACTCAGGTTGAATTTACCTTCAGTAGGGTTAGGGTACACTATGGGTTTCCGCTCTATAGGAGCTTTAACTTCTTCCTGTTCGGCAACAGGTGCGGCCAGCCTGATAACAGGTGGTGTTCCTCCTGAATCATAAGCGTAAGTTCCGAACTTACTTGTTAAAGACCTTATCACCCCGCATGGCCTGAACCTGATAGTGGCATAATAATAACCACAGGTTGTTGGTGTATAAGTGTTTTGATTTGCACCGCTTAATAATGTTGTTGCGTTGCCTGATAGGTACCAGGAAACTGTATCGCCAGTGGGTGCGGGTGTTGCCAGCGTAAGTTGCAGGCAGTTTGAAGGGTTAATAATTACATGTGGTACAAAAGTGCTGTCAACATTCAGGGTTTTAACGCCTGAGTAAACAATTGTGCTGCAAGTTTGGCCGGTCATTTTCAAACGGTAATAAATTGGCGCTGATGTTTTATACATATTTATTAGGTTTAAAGCACCTGATGAAACGCCGCTATAATGCGTACCATTGCTTAAAGCCGTAAATCCGGAAGTTGGCGATGCAGAACTCTGCCATTCATAAGTTAAGTTATCTCCTAAGCGGCCACCCGCACCCCTGGTTACTGTATAAGTCCAACCTGAACCTGTACACAACTTAAGATTTGAAACGTTATTATCTGTAAAGATCGGGCTCAGGAAAACAGGGGAGCAATCGAAATTTGTAGTACTGTCGTAAGAGAATGGGGTGCTTGTAAATTTAAGCCTGCATGAAAGATCTTTTTCAGTTTCAGTTGTTACTGTCCAACTCCCTGTACTTGTTGTGCGAACAGGTTGGCTTGATAATGAGCACGAATAGGAAACTGCTCCTGAATAATTGGCACTACTCAGGAAATACCTGAAAGGATCATAAAAGGTATATGTGATTACGGCAGAACTACAAGTGGAAGCTATACTGTCAGTAACGACATTGAAAATTCTGGGCTTATTGAGCATTGAAGTTCCAATACCGGGATATGTAGCTGTAAATACGAAAAACTCGTTAGTAGCTAAATCTGAGAGCGGACGGGTTATTGTAAATGTATGACCTCCTGATACATCAGGTGAAGTGGTTGCGCTTATCCATTTTTTTGAAAGGCCAATTTTGTCTGTTGCATAACAATCTATTCTTGATGCAGCAATTGCTCCGGGGGTTATTGCATGAATAATATAGGTAGCAGTGGTTGTTCCTACAATTACATCATTAATTATGGGTGCAGGTTTGGCAGCAGCGGTTAATGGGTCAAGGTAAATAGAATTTGCATTGTGTGTGAGTGCAGCAGCAGAAGTATTATAAAGTGGAGTCGCTTCAACTACAACATTGCATAAAAGACCTCTATGAGTTCCAGATACCCAAACTCCGCTTGTTGGATCAGATGTCACAGTTGAGTAAGATTGATTAGGGGATGAAAAGCTTAAGTTTCCGCTTTTACCAGAAATATTTATTTTACCTGAACAATTTAGCAGTCTATAACTTGCTCTGTTTGAAGAAAAAGATGTTACTAAATTACCCTCCATCGTGGAATTTACATCGAAGTCAGCATTTTGGATCATAAATGCTGTATTACTTGAATGATTACCACAATACAGGATATTGCCTTTCATTTTATAATAGAGTTTATAAGAATAATTGGAATCAGGCCAAGTTTCTAACATAGTACCATAAGACCATTTTGTTGAGGAATGAAAGTCTTTTATTATATTACTATCTATCAGAACACTGTCAACGCAACTGATTTGCATTGCTGTAGCAGTAATTGACGAGCCCTTTGCATGCCAAAAGTTCCTGGTAATACGAATATATTGTGCGAATCTGTTATTCGCACCATGTGCAAACCTAATTGTTGGCTGGTAGTTAATGTAGGAGGCAGATCCTGTTGTGTCGGTTTGGTTAATAAAGTTTCCCTTGAATAGTATGTTAAGCCGAGATTTATTACCAATAGCATACCCATTTTCGCTTAAAACCCGATCTTGTGTGAAAATTATACAGTTTTCCACTTTTAGTTTTGAAGTACTATTAATTGTGGTGTCGCCTGAAGCAAAGGAAATAAAGCTGCTCAGTAGAGATGTATTAAACCCACCGCTGCCGTTGGGGGATAATCCACCGTATGAATTGGTAACAGTCATATTTACTTTAGGATATATAAGTATAGAACCAAAAGCCCAGCTGAAATTTTTTAGAAAAATACATGAATCAACAACCATATTTGTACCTGCCTCAGCGTCAATTTCTTGATATATATTTGTTGGGTGCGTAGTTTCAAAAACAGTTTTTATGATACTTGATTTTAAAAGGTTATTTGAGTATATTGAACGTATTAATTTACCTTTAAATGAGCTGTTTTTTACCGATAGAGTATCGGTGTAAAATACACAGATTCCATATTGACCTGTTAAGGTGTTGTTTATTCTGCAATTATTCATGCTGATTAAGTGCGCTCCGTTTGATGTAGTTGTACCTACAGCATATATGCCGGAACTTGCAAGTGTTTTAAAATTAACATTGTCGACATATAGATTGTGTTTATATCCGGCATTAACCAAAATAGCTTCGGCTGTTGGCGATTCAATTGTCAGGTTTTTAAATATTACCGTTTTAGCAGTGGCGCAGCCGGTGTAAGTAAACCTGTAATCATGAACTGTAAGTGTGGTATCACCCCCGTCTATTGCAAGGTTAGTTGTAATTGCAAGGTCCCTGGTTGAGACACTATAAGTACTTGAGTGAACTGTCGGCGCAAACACAATTGTATACAAAGTACCGGAATGTGCATTTGCATAAGTAATTGCCTCCCTTAGCGACGTATCGGCATTTGCGTTATCGTTCTGATCTAACGATGTATTTACTCGAATAATTTGGCTGTACCCGGCAAAGCCGGAACAAAGCATAATAAGCATTAATAATATTTTTTTCATTTGAATAGTTAATAATGAGTTTTTAAAATGATGGATTATAAAATGTTATCTCCGCCGGTTAAAGAGATATGCAAATGTAGCAGAATGAATGTATTTGTAAAGTGCAAAATAATATTAAAATAATACATGATACTGGTAATTGTAGAGGTTTAATAAAAACTGTACTAAAAGCGCATTTGTTAATGCTATAATGCTTTATTAAGTAAGCGATATTTAGATAATTTAATGTGTAATATTTTGTCCTTTATTCAATAAATAATGGTGGTTATGTTGATTATGTTGTTTTTAATTACATTGATTACCCATTGTTTGGAAGGTTCTGTAATTTTTCGCCTTCCGTAGGCATAAGCATTGCATTTGAGGGTTGAATTCGCAACACAAAAAAGCCCGCCGACACTTTCGCATCACCGGGCTAATAATATTTTTGATAGTAAAGCTCAGCTCACCTTACCCATTACATAAATCTTAGTGAGGGTAGGTACCGGGCTGCCGCCTTTTTTCTCCATAGTTATGGCAAAGGCCTCGGCTTTAATGGTTGGCGGAATATCCATCTCGTGCATATCATGGTCGGCATGAATTACGCCCATATCCATGGGTTTGCCGTCTACCATAGCCCAAAGCTGGTAATCTTCCTCCGGACCAACTTCCGGCAGGCTCATTACGTTCAGCATGGCTTTATGCACCTTGGGGTTATAATAAACCATTACAGCAGACGTAGGTGATACAGGGAAACCGGCAAGCTTAATCTTCTTGGTTTCCATGTCGTTAATCATGGCCATCTGCCTGTGTGCGCGGCTTATTTCCGCCTCGGCGCTGTGGAAATTGGTGAGATGCACATCGTTTTCCTGTGCGAGCACGCTGTTCCTTTTAGATGCTTCGGCAAGCTGCTGTTGGGCTGTACCAAGGCTGCTGTATAAATACAGGTTGGTTCCAAGGCTCAGCATCAGCAGTACCGATGCCGCAATAAGCAATGGCAGGAACGAGGTTTCTGTTGTTACAGGAGGTATTGCCGGGGCATTTATAGATCTTACTTTGGCGCCTTCAGTTGCCGCTGCCTGTGTTGGCGGCATTCCCCCGTTGCTGCTGATAAAAGCAGGTGTTTCCGTTTTTTTAGCCTGGCCGTCCTGTGGAATATTGGTGATTAAGCCGGCCGGTACAGTGTTTGCAGGTTCGGCTTGGCCTGTATCCGAAACCGATTTTAATTTGGCTTCATCTGCAGCTGCCTGCATGCGGGCCAAAATTTTATTTTTAAGGTTTGCAGGGGGCGCCTGGCTGTGTGCCCGCGCATATCCTTCCAATGCCGAACGAATTGCTTCGACTTCGGCAGCAACTTCGGGGTATTGCAGCATAGCAGCTTCCATCTCCGCAGTTTCCTGCGGGTTTGTGAGCCCAAGTGCATAAGCCTCAGTCAATCCGGACGATATGTAGTCAGCGGGTAACAATTTCTTTTAGATCAATTAGTAAGCAGTTTTCTGAGTGTTTGAATAGCGGCACGCATGCGTGTTTTCACCGTTCCCAAAGGAATATCGTACTCTTCCGAAATCTCGGTTTGTGTATAACCCTGGAAATAGGCAAGATCTATCAGTCGGCGTTGCTCGGGCTTCAGTTTTTCAACTGTTTCGGCAAGGCCAATGTATTCGTGCTGCAGATCTGATGTTTGGCTGTCTGGTATATGTACGTAACTGTCGCTGTTATCGGTTTTTTGCCGGTTAATATGCCCGGCAGATCTTAAACGATCGATTGCTAAATTACGCGTAATATTCAGCATAAAGGTGAAAAGTGTGCCCCTGCTCCTGTCGTACCTGTAAATATTAGCCTGGATTTTAAGAAAAGCTTCCTGTAATAAATCCTCCGCTTCCTCTTCAACCTTTACTATTTTTAGCAGAATACCGTAAAGGGCCGGGGAGTAATTGTCGTACAGGGTGTTGAATGCCTGTGCCTCTCCCTGTTGAAGCAGGGAAACCAGGGTTTCTTCATCCGGACGTACAATTGCTTTGCTCAAGAGGTGCGGAATCCGCAGCAGGCGGAATTACGGGGTAAACAA
>JAZKBN010000076.1:38225-39364 GCA_040388605.1 Bacteroidota bacterium
GGCAGGGCTGCTTCTTTAAGCTCTTTATGCCACAAGGTTACGGAATTTTATTGAGGCCTATTGCCTTTTACCAAGTCTTTTTTAATGTAAGTTTTTACAGGTCAAATATTATACCTGCATTACTGTTGCTTTGGGTACCCGCTTTTAAACTCCCTGAAAAATGCCGTGTTGTATTCAGCATCAGTTTCAAGCTCAAGCAGGGCTGCTTTGCCGGTTTCCGCAAGAAATGCAGGCAGTGCGGCCCGTAGTTCAGCCTGGTTATGGCAAAATGTATAGTCCATACCGGCATCAAGGGCGCAGCGTTCAGCTTTCCTGTGTTGCTCGGTTTCAAAGTACTTAACCAGTTCCGGTTGCGAAGCGGGGCCCTCTATCATTCTGAAAATGCCGCCGCCGTGGTTATTAAATACCACGATGCGCAGGTTCTTGGGGAGGAAATTATTCCATAGCCCATTTTGGTCATAAAAGAACGCCATATCACCGGTAAGTAATACATGCAGCCCTTCGCGGAACAGCGCATGACCAACTGCTGTGCTGGTGCATCCGTCTATTCCGCCGGTGCCCCTGTTCCCGAAAACGGCAATATGTTTTTCCGGGCACGGTTGCAGGTAATTCGCATACCGAACAGGCATGCTGTTGGCCAAATGCAGGTTGCAGCCTTCGGGCAATGCGTTCATAACCAAATTTAAGGCTTCAAACTCGCTGAGCTGCAGTTCCGGGGCTGCGTTGAATTGCGTTTCAGAAGTTTTTGCAAAAGATTGGGCAATGTATTTTTGCGCGGAATTATCGGCATTAAGCCATGTTTGCGTAAACGGGCTTTCTTCTTCGCGCATGCTGAAAAATCCCTGTTCGCCGAGAACTGTAAGAAAATCTACCGGGCGGGCCCTGATTATCCTGGTAAGGCTGTGAAAAGTGTCGGGCACATCACCGCCGGCCAGGCCGGTCTGAATCAGGGTGTAGGCCTCGTCGATGAACAACACGCCATCCATCGCCGAGTCGATGAGAGCCGATGTCTTGATCGCCGTGCTTCCGAGATGTTCCCCGACGAAATCACTGCGCTTCGCCTCGACCACGGCGGGCGTCTTCAGCAGGCCCAGACCGCAGTAGACCTGCGCAACCACCCGAGCGATGGTGGTCTTGCC
>JAZKBN010000076.1:39374-49365 GCA_040388605.1 Bacteroidota bacterium
GCACATCACCGCCGGCCTGAATATGCCAGTGTTCCTTTGCCGGGTATTTACGCAGGAAGCCTTTCAGGTTTTTGCTGAGCAGTGTATCACCGAAGGTTACCAGTAAATCAGGTTGAAAGGCTCCGGCATCGGCTGGTTGTAAAAATAAGTCGTGCCGGGTAACCAGGTTTTCAACCGTGCTTAGGTTGGCTGTAATGTCGGCCACTACCGGCACACTGTTATATGTTCGGCAGGCATGAACGGCATTGCGTAAATCAAGGTCGGGCAGGTGCTGGCCTGCAACCATGAGCTTTTTCTCTGTAGACAGCCATTGATTGGCCAGCTCATTCATTAAAAACTTATCGACTTTGGGTATAAACCGGTTCTCCCTAATCATTTTTACCGGCCTGTCGAAACGCATTTTGTAAGAAGGTTCGGGATAAAATGGTTCCCGGACCGGTACATTAACATGTACCGGTCCGCCCGGGCCGGCAAGGCAAAGGTTCATAGCTTCGCTGAGTATTCTTACAAAATAATGTCGCTCATCCGTATGTGCCTGGCTTACCGGAAGTTCGAAACTGCCTTTTACCGTACGCCCGTAAATGTTTTGCTGCGGAATAGCCTGCCCGTCCTGCTGGTTAAGCCATTCCGGCGGACGGTCGGCAGTGAGAACAAACAGGGGAACTTTTTTATAAAAAGCTTCGGCTATAGCAGGGGCGTAGTTCAGGGCAGCGGTTCCGCTGGTACAAAGCAGCCCCACCGGTTCGCCAAGAGCCTCGGCCATGCCAAGGGCAATATAGGCAGCGCTGCGTTCATCGCTTACACTGCGGGTTTGGGTATCGGGGCAGCGAACCAGGGCAAGGGTTATGGGTGCGCAACGACTGCCGGGGCTTAAAACCCATTGCTTAATGCCGTAGGCTGCCGCCATTTGTGCCAGTATCTCGAATTGTTCGGTATTAACGTTCATTTATGTTTCGGTGCCTTGAACAAAACCGTTTTTTCATTTCAATAAGCCGGAAGCCCGGAAGCTTTGTAGTATTCCGTGTATCTTTGCGTCCCTTTTCAGGATACGGCTTTTTTTCATGGCTGATGCAAAGGTACCCTGCCCGTGGTAATAAATACCGGCACAAGCACCAATTGTTTAACAGGGCCTATATTTTTCATTTTCGCCGAACCATGCAGCTTGCGTGGCCGGTGGTGCTGAGCCAACTCTCGCACATATTAGTAGGCCTCGCCGACAGCGTAATGGTGGGCCAAACGGGCAAAATACCGCTTGCCGCTTCCGCCTTGGGGCAGGCTGTCTGGGGTATCATGTTTTGCTTCGCTTTAGGAGTAAGCTATGGCCTTACACCCCTTATTGCACGTGCCGATGGTGAGGGAAATCATAATGATATCAAAGCGTTGTTCAAAAACAGCTTTATATTAAATATGATGCTGGGCATCATTATGCTTTGCCTCGCCCCGTTTATGCCCTTGGTTTTGGGCTTTTTAGGCCAGAAGCCAGAGGTTATTGCGCCTGCAGGTCCCTTCCTTTTTGTGTTCATGCTGTCATTGTTCCCAATGATGTTTTTTTTCAGCTTCAAGCAGTTTGCCGAAGGAATGTCGTCTACCAGGCCGGCCATGATTATTAGCCTTGGGGCCTGCGCGGTAAACATCGGGCTTAATTTCCTGCTCATTTTCGGTAATCTTGGTTTCCCGAAAATGGGGCTGCAAGGTGCTGCATGGGCAACTTTTATTTCCCGCAGCCTTATGGCAATAGCTATGTGCATTTACGTGTGGCGAAACCCTGCGTTTAAGCAATACCTGTTCAGGCTCAATTTTGGCGGCTTCTCGTGGGCATACTGCATGCGTATATTAAAGGTTGGCTTCCCGGTTTGCCTGCAATTCCTCTTTGAGTTCGGAACCTTTTCGGCTGCAGCCATTATTGCGGGGCAAATAAGCAGCACAGCCCAGGCTGCTCACCAAATTGCCCTGAATCTCGCGGCAATTACCTATATGGCCGGAAGCGGCATTTCGGCTGCAGCATCAGTAAGAATAGGAAATTATTTGGGAAGGCGCGATTACAGGGGGCTTACAATGGCCGGAAAATCGGCGTTCCTGCTGGTTATTGCATTTATGAGCGCCTGCGCTGTCGTGTTTATTTTCTCAAGCGGTTTCCTGCCGGCCATGTACACTACCGATAAGGACGTAATTCGGGCGGCATCGGAGCTTGTGGTAATAGCGGCGTTCTTTCAATTGTCAGACGGAATACAGGTAGTTGGGCAAGGGGTATTACGCGGTATGGCCGATGTTAAGGTACCAACGCTACTCAGCCTTTTGTCTTATTGGCTGCTGGGAATACCGGTAGGCTGGTTCCTGGGTGTGTACCTTGAAATGGGTGTGCGCGGCATTTGGTATGGTTTGCTGCTTGGGCTTACATCATCAGCTGTAATGCTGCTGATTCGCTTTTTCGGTATGGCCCGGAGGCAAAAGAACAATATGATATCTGCAGCTTTTTAACCTTTGCTCCGGGCCCGGCTTATAGCTTTATTGCAATTCAGTACCCGCCCGAAAATTCAGGTTAAAATTTGCTTTAAGGCATATTAATCGCAAGTTAATTTGAGCTGTTTAATACAATTAAACTAATATTTTGATGTGATTTAATTAGTGCTCTTTACTTTTATAGCCTTTTATTGCATGCCCCGTGGTTCTTTTTTATGTTTAATTATTGATATAATGTTTTAAAAAAGTACTTTTCTTATAAGCTATCAAAATTTACGGTTAAAAATTGATTAATGGCTGCCTAAGCATTGCAAAAAGCGATATATTTGTATTGCGCTCATTACTTATACCCGTAAAACGCAAGCTTACACCCACAAAATCATAACCCGATTCTTTTAACCAAACCAAAAAAGTACAAATGAAAAAACTTCGACTCTTACTGACAGGTTTAGCAGTTTCTTTTGGCCTTGCAGCAGTTGCACAGCCTTACCAAATTGGCCTTGCCACCATTACCCCTGCAGGTGCAAACGGAGAATCTCCTATTACCATTACAATTACTCCTGCTAATATCTGTACGCCTGACGGAAAGCAGAATGTTGGTACTGCGCCTGAAATTCGTATGCACAGCGGTCTTATGTCCGGCGGTGTTTGGGGCACCAAAACGCATAATTTCGATGCCGGAGCTGAAACTACTTTAATTCCAAACGGTGACGGTACTTTCTCTATTACCCTTACTCCCCGCGATTGGTTTAGTGTTGACCCTACCGAAATACCTGTAGGTTCTTTGGAAGGCATTGCATTCGTATTCAATGGCAACGGCTGGGATACTTATGAAGGCAAAGCATATACTGAAAACCCTAATACCGGCGCCGCTACATGTACCGACTTCCTGTTCCCTTTCCCTGTTACAGGCACTAAAAAACTGCAGCAAGGCAGCCTTATTAAGCAAAACGTTCCTAACCCTTTCACTTCTTCAACCACTATTGACTTCACGGTGCCTAAGGCTTCTGATGTATCAGTAAAAGTATTGAACATGTTAGGCCAGGAAGTTAAAACCCTTGCTAACGAAAAAATGACTGCCGGTAACCACAGCATCACTTGGGCAAGCGAAAATGTAGCTGAAGGCGTGTACTTCATCAACATTGTAGCCGGCAACATGAGCGACGTGAAAAAAGTAGTTAAAGTTCAGTAATTAATCCTGCTTTTCCGGCCGGCAACCCTGCCGGGAAATGAGTTAATTGTTAAAATATTAAGCCCTGTAAACGTTCTGTTTTACAGGGCTTTCTTTATTTTTAATGCCTAAAATCCGGAGAGCTACGGCGTGTTTTTTAATCAGCAAAATTCATTTATAACAAGTGTTTTATCGGTTTGTAAACGTACCCGATGTATTTTGGCTGCCGATTTTATTATTCAGCTTTTCTCGCCTGCCCAGTACAATGCTTGTTAATGAGCCAACCAATACAACAGCCGAGCCCGCACAGGCATATAGGAAAACCGCCTCTGAATCATATTTGCGGGCAACAGCTATAGCTGCAAGTGCCCATGCAATAACAGCCGGGTAAACAAAGTCTCTGTATCCTGATGCAATATAGAGGCCCAAGGATACAGCAATTGTAATCATGGCATTGGCATAGCCTGCTTCGTTATGCCCGCGCAGGCCAACAGAAATAAGCCATATTGAAGCATTGGCAATACTTGCTACCGACAGCCAGCCTGCATACATATTAAACGGGGTTGAAACCCACCTGCTCCCGCCATTTTTTACAAAATTCTGTACCCTGTTAAATAAAATTAAGGCTATTACAAGCATGAAAAATATCCAGATGAGGCTTAAGCCAATATATCCGAACCTGAAAATAAATTGCCAGGCCATCCCCATTATTCCTGAAACCGCAAGCAGGGGTGAAAGCTTATCATAAACGGGCTTTTTTCTTTCAGCAGGCAGTACACTGAAAATACTATAAATAAACCATGATAAGTAAATAAGTCCCCAAATACTGAAAGCGTAGCCGGCAGGAGTAAACAGGCTTGCGTATTTGTTGGTTACATCTTTAATGCCTGGTGCGCTGCCAATATAATTGCTTAAGTAATTCAGCGGAAAGCTGAGGAATGATATGGCAAGTGCCAACCATCTGGAAAACATATCGGGCTTCATATTAATGTTTTGTTACAAGGTATTTCAATCTCGCATAAAACTGCTCAATCGAAATGCCAATAAGTGAAAAATGAGCCGATTATACCGTTTCGGGTCAGGTAATTTTACTTGCCTTATATCCTTATTTTGTCAATAGCGGGAAACTGATTACTTTGTGCTTTATGCCGGATATAAGCACTTTACCTGAATATACACGCAGCCAGCTGGCGCTTAGAAACGGGCAGGATCGTGATGAAATTTGGGTGGCCCATGAAGGTAAAATTTATGATGTAGGCAGTTCACGCCTTTGGCGCAGGGGAATGCATTATGAACATTGGGCCGGCCAGGACCTGACTAAGGAGCTGGCAGATGCTCCGCATACTGAAGGCGTATTCCTTCGGTTTGAAGTTATTGGCCTGCTAAAAACTGACTGATGTATCATGTGCATTATTCCGGTTTGGTTTAATGCACTAATCAGTATTTTATATTCAGAATATTCCTCAAAAAGAAACCCCGGCCATGCCCGACTTTACAGGCAGCCCGGCAAATAACAGTATAATTTAACCGGTTTATGCAGATACTGATTGCCGATAGCGGCTCAACTAAAACAGATTGGCTGTTATCGGGACCCGGTAATGAAAGCACGCTTTTGCTTACACAGGGCCTGAACCCTTGGTACCTTAATCCTGACCAGCTGCTCGAAGCCTTACGCAGTGAGCTGCTGCCCCAGCTTGATGAAGACCCGGCGGCAGTTTATTTTTACGGTGCAGGCTGTGCCGGCGAAGAGCAAAGCAGGCGCATGCACAGGGCCTTGGAGCGTGCTTTGCCCCGAACGGCCGATATACAGGTGCATAGCGATATGCTGGGCGCTGCGCGTTCTTTATGCGGGCGTTCTGCAGGTATAGCATGTGTATTGGGTACTGGCAGCAATTCATGCCTGTACGACGGCCGTAATATTGAACGCACGCAGCCTAATCTTGGTTTTTGGCTCGGCGATGAAGGCAGCGGCGCCTACCTGGGCAAGCGCTTAATCCAGGATTTTTTCAACCAGGAAATGCCCGGCATCATCAGCCTTGATTTTGAGAACAGGTACGGCCTGAAGCGCGATGCTGTTATAGAGCGTTTATACCGCAACTCCTTCCCGAACAGGTATGCTGCGGCATTCGCCAAGTTCCTGCACGACCATATAAATAATGAATACTGCGCAGCCATTGTGGAAGAGTCTTTCAGCCTGTTCCTTAAGCGCAGTGTAATGCGATATCCTGAGGCCGGTACATTGCCGCTTCATTTCTGCGGAAGCATTGCATTCCATTTTGCCGATGTATTAAAACGCGTTGCAGGAGAAAAGGGCCTCGAAGTTGCTTCGGTAGTTCGTTCACCCGGCGAAGGACTTGAAAAATACCATTTGGCTGCTGTTACAGAGCCCTGATGTTGTTTGAAACCGCTTATGCCTGCCGTTCAGTGATGTTCAAAAATGCAGCAATGGTAGTTACTGTATATAGAAAAGCAAGGGTTCCGGGTTCCTGAATTATTCAGAATGGCATAAAAAACGAAAACCCCAATCAATTAATTTGACCGGGGTTTTCTATTGTTGTCCGACTAGGGCTCGAACCTAGACTCCTCTGAACCAAAATCAGATGTGTTGCCAGTTACACCATCGGACAATTGCGGATGCAAAAGTAGCAGAATTTATTTTTCAGCGCAAGCGCAGATTGCCAATTTTGCCTTTTTTATTCTAAACATGGCTGTTTTTTTTCTTTGTGGGTATAACTAAATGCCCAAAACACAGAAAACGCCAATGCAGAATATAGATTATTAGCTGCTTACCGGTTACCGCATACCGGCAATTCTCTGTGTTTTCTTATTTGTCGAATTCGTTGGTTGTACCCAGGAATTCAGTGCGCCCTTTTAATCGCTCGGTAAAATAGTACCAAAGTGAGTTTATGGCATTCTTAATGGCTTTATCTGATACGCTTGGCGAAGGGGCGCGGTAATGAATCGGCACTTCCATATAACGCTTGTTGCGTAAAATATAGCGAAGCTCGGTTTGGTAAAAGTGAGCGCGGCTTTTTAGGGGGTAGGCCAAAAACTCTTTCACAATGCTTGAGTGAAAGCCTTGGTACCCGCTGGTCATGTCTTTCATTTTGGTGCCAAGCAGCAAATTAGCCAATGTAGTACCAAATTTACTCAGGAACTTACGCTTCCACGCAGAGTCGGCAGTAGAGCCGCCGTTAATAAAGCGGCTGCCAAAGGCGCATTCATTGCCCTCATTAAGTACCCGCAGGAACATAGGCAGGGCACGTGGGTCATGGCTAAGGCCGCCATCCATCTCAATAAGTATTTCATGGCCTTTTGCAAGGGCATGCCTGTATCCGTTCAGGTAGGCATCAACAACGTTGCGGTTTTGCGGCGCCCATACGGTTTGGAAACGTGGGTCGCGTGTTGAAAGCTCGTCGCAAAGTTCGCGGGTGCGGTCTTTGCTTGCATTATCCACAACAAAGTAAACAGTGCCGCTTTCAATTTTATCAAGCACGGAAACCAACATTTCCTCGAAAGGAGGAAAATCAGCTTCTTCATTTGCCATCGGTATAATTACCGCCCAATCGTTATCATGATACATTTTCTGTAATTTTCTTTAATTCTGTTCTTTAGGACGGATTTGATCGGTATTTGGCGTTTACCGGGGCTGCACTGTTTTTGGCGCATTATAGCCTTATGCTTTACCCGGGGAATCAAATTGAAGCAACACCGTAAAGCCGGGTATTACCTTAATGCCGAAAATCAGGCTTCAGTAACAACAGGTTTCCCGTTTAATTTTTCAGTTACTTCCATGGCTGCTTCAATAGCCTTGTCCATGTTATAATACTCCCATTCGGCAAACCTGCCAAGCAGGTACAGGCCTTTCTCGTTCGCCTCGTCCTTTATAGCTTTTATGCGGTCTCGGGTATCTTTACCCTGCACCACGTAGCTGTTAGGTTCGTAGTTATAGCTAATAGGGCTAAGGTTTCCAGGCAGCTTTTTAACCTGCTCAACCATAAATTCATAGCTGTGCCTGCCGCTGAACTCAACAACGCAGGTAAGCCTTTCGGAACCGCGATTATTATCTGGGCTGAAGTTACCGGTGTAAATAATGCGGTGGGCTTGTATTTCCGGACCGGGCAGGTAAAGCCAGCTGATATCTGTAGGGTCGCTTTCGCAAAAAAGGTTGCTGGTACCGTTGCTGCGCAGGTTGCTGACAGCGTCCAGATTTTCTTTTAAGGTTTCAGATGCATCAGCATAAATATCACAAAGCCTGCGCACATCACCGCAGAATACCACGCTGTCAAAAACTTCATCACTGCCGTTCAGGCGAAGCCCATCAGGAGTTTCTTCTATTCTGGTAACAGGAGTGCTTAACTTTATGTTAAGCCCCTCAGACAAACGATCAACAATAAACTGTGAGCCGTTAGTTTTGGCGTAATAGAAAGTGGCATGTACCATATCTCCTTCTTCCTCACGAACAATATTGCTCATGAGCATTTGCTTCAGGTTTGGCATGGGCAATTTGCCGTCGAGCCATTCCAGAGGCACCGCGCTCAGGTCAGTATTCCAGATTTTTGTGTTATAAGGCTTAAAGTACAGCTCATAAAGCGCATTGCCGAAATTGCCTCTCAGGAATTCCTCGAAATTAGGATAGTCTTCTGGCTTTTTGGCTGTGTCTTTAAGGGCCAGCATATCGTCAAGAATGGAACTTACAGTGGCAGCAGGTAACTGGAAAAGATAGTTTTCCAACGGATAGCCAATAATTTTGCCATCCATTAATATTTTAGCATTGCGCCTTGCTTTCAGGAATTCATTATCACGGTCGAAATGTGCCCAAAACCAGTCAAGTACGTCTTTTCTGCGGCTGTTAAATACGTGGCCGCCTACTTTATGAAAAAGGTTATCGTTAACGCGCTCGCATTTAACAAGTCCGCCCGGTTTGTCGGCAGCTTCAAAAACTGTTACTTCGTTATCTTTTTGCAGCATTCTTGCTGCTGAAAGGCCCGAAATTCCGGAACCGATTACTGCTATTTTCTTCATTAAAAACTATTTGGTTTCCTTTAACCAAAGGCCTTTTATATATGCATTTGCATAAAGGAAATTGGCAAATCAGGCGCAAAATTACACCATTTTTTTCAGCTTAGCAATTACCCGCTGTGCAATATATATGGCTTTCAGCGTACTTACCATTGCTTTCCGCCCCAAGGACATCGGCCTGGAAAAAGGCGCAATCAGGCCCTTATTTGGCCCCTGGAAGTGTAAAGTATTAAAAGGAACAGGTGCACTGCCGTTCAGTGGAGTGCCATATGGTGTGTTTCCCTGCCAGCTAATTTTTTTTACTTTATTTTCCATTACAAAGCCCTGGGCTTCTTCCATTGTAATATCGAATGCGCCTTCAGGCCCGGGAGGGCATATATTACCAACCAAATCAGGATGGCGGCGGCGAAACATAAGGAAGAATGTCATATCAGAAATACCGCCCCTGTCTGCAAAAATGGCATAATGCTCACGATAATATTGCTCAAGCAGGGTCTTGCCTTCCGGTGTACTGTAATGGAATTTAATAAAAGCGCAAAATTTGGCCAGTATATCGCGGCTGTGTATAAAGTTGGTATGAGGGCTTTTATACAGGGTGGTCATTTGCCAGCGCGAAAGTTTCGGGGCAAGTTTGTCAAGATCTGTATAGGGCAGCACATCACTGTCGAGGTATATGCAGGATTCAATATTGTTTGCCTCCAGGAACTCAAGCAAAATGAACCAACGCTGAATGCAAAACAGTTCATAATCAGCACCATTGGTGCTTCGGTTAAAGAAATGAGGCGCAAATTCCTCTGCCGACCTGAAATAGTTTTTAAGGTAGCGATGGTTTATAAGCATGCTGAAATGCTTCGTTGCTCCATCGCCAAGTAAATAGATTTCACTGTCGGGGCATGATTGCTTTATCTGGGTAATTGAGTAAGCCAGGTAGTCGCTGTTGCCGGAATGTATGAGAATAATGGGAACTGCCATTTAACCGAATGATTGGTGTTGCTTAGCTTTATTGTACTTAGCTGCATCTTACACTTACAATTGAAGTGTTTTAATGCCTGAAGCAGGCAAAGCATGGCTTCAGGGAATACGGGGCTGCCGTTTCAGATTTAATAAATGATTAGGCGCTGATTAAAAGCGCTTAAACTACTGCAGGCAGCCTGTATGGAATCAGGCTGTGGTAATGCTCAAAAACTTCCGGGTCGGAATTTATTCCGTGCATAACCTGCCAGTCAGATTTTGTCATCATGCGGTTAAGTTTGTTTTCAACCCGAAGGTAGGCAGCGGCGGCTTTTACCGGGAAAGTACTCAGCTCCGCAAACCGCTCTTTGTACTCAGGCAGTGCCT
>JAZKBN010000076.1:49375-58250 GCA_040388605.1 Bacteroidota bacterium
GTGCGCCAAATTTGGGCCTTCATAACCTGCTTATCCCAGTTGTTGGTGCCGTCCGTTGCCGGGTTCAGGCTGTTCAGCGCATCGGTAAAACATGCCACCCGGTCGAAATTTCGGGTTTGGTTGGCTACCTGCGAACCTGTAATCTGGGCCCCGTGCATGCGATAAAACATGGCAGTTTCAGAATTATGCAGGGGCTGAATGAGTGTTCGTCCAATTCGCCAAAGCAGATCCCAATCTTCATAAGCAAAAATATCGGTACGCCAGGGACCAATATCCTGCATAAAATCACGGCGGAAGGTCATGGCAGCAATGGCGGTAAAGAAGCCGCGGACCATGCAGCGCCTGAGCGGCATGGCATCAGGAATTCCTTTGTATTGCAAAATAGCGCCTGCCTGTTTCCAGCGGTTATCTGCATCTTTGGTTACATGCACATAAGGACCGTAAACCATAGGCTGCCCGGTTTTATTCAGCAGGCCCGCCTGTGCCTCCAGGGAATTAACGGTCATTACATCATCGCTGTCGAAATACTTTACGTATTCGCCCGTGGAAATTTCAAAGCCTGTGTTACGGCCGGCTCCGGGGCCGCGGCCTTTGTTGACCACGAAAATTACCCGGTCTTTATATCGTTCTTTAACTTCGGCAAAATTATCGGTGCTTCGGTCGTCAACTACAATAAGCTCGTAAGGCGGCAGGCTTTGGCCAAGAATATTATCAAGGGTTTCCGGCAGCAGTTCGGCCCGGTTAAAATTAGGTACTATAACAGAAACCTTTAAAGGAGGCTTCTGCTTCTGTGATTGTGTTTCGTTCATTTCTTAGCTTACAGTTCCACCCGGGGCGGTAAGGGAGCCGGGTTGCATAAATGCAAGTCCGCCGGCGCCGTTATCGGCCATCAGTATCATTCCCTGCGATGCCACACCCATAATGTTGCGCGGCTCCAGGTTGGCAAGTATGCATACCTGCCTCCCGAGAACTTCCTCGGGCTTAAAATGTTCGGCTATTCCGCTCATCACGGTTCTTATATCCAGGCCGGTATCTAATTTCAGTTTCAGCAGCTTTTTGCTTTTCGGCACAGATTCAGCTTCTAAAACAGTTGCTACCCGTATATCCATTCGCTGAAAATCATCGAAGGTAATGGCGGGTTTGGCAGGAGCCGGCTGCCAGGTGTTTACCGGGCTTTCAGCAGCAATTGTTTCAGTACCGGTATTGCCTGTATTTGCAAACCCGGCTGAGCTCAGGTTTTTGTCGGCAGGTATAACAGTATCGGCAAGAGCCGGTTTTTCCGTATCGGGAACCGGGTTGAGCGCTGCTTTTGATGCATGCAGTTTTTCAACCTGCGCAGTTACCTCGCTGTCTTCTATTTTGCGGAACAGTAATTCAGGTGCATTTAATTGATGACCTTCAGCCAATAGGCTTGTAGTTCCGGCAACATGCCAATCTGTAAGGCTTAAGTTAAGCATCTTACGCAGTTTGGCAGCTGTTTGAGGCAGGAAAGGTTCAGCCAAAACGCTTAGGTTGGCGGCCACCTGCAAGGCAAGATTAAGTATAGCACCTGTTCTTGCCAGGTCGGAATTAGCGAGTTTCCAGGGCTCGGTTTCAGCCAGGTATTTATTGCCGGCACGGGCAAGCTCAACAAGTCTTGATAATGCCTCCCGGAAACGGAAAGTTTCAACGCTTTCAGCTATGGCATTCGGAGCTGCGTTTATAACAGCTTCCAAATCCTGTTCGGCCTGGCCCTGCGCGCCGGCAGCAGGAACTTTGCCTTCAAAATACTTGTGGGTGAGCACCAATGCCCGGTTTATAAAATTACCGAAGATGCCCACCAGCTCGCTGTTGTTGCGGGTCTGGAAATCTTTCCATGTAAAATCATTGTCCTTGGTTTCAGGAGCGGTGGCGCAGAGCACGTAGCGCAAAACATCCTGGCAGCCGGGGAAATCTTCAAGGTACTCATGCAGCCAAACGGCCCAATTGCGTGAAGTGCTTATTTTATTGCCTTCAAGGTTCAGGAACTCGTTGGCCGGCACATTATCCGGCAAAATGAATTCGCCGTGCTCACGAAGCATAGCCGGGAAAATAATGCAGTGGAACACTATATTATCTTTACCTATGAAATGCAGCAGGCGGGTATCGGCGTCTTTCCACCAGGGTTCCCAATCCTGCCCGTTTTGGGCGGCCCAATCTGCTGTGGCAGATATATAGCCTATGGGTGCATCGAACCATACATAGAGCACTTTGCCTTCTGAATCAGGAATGGGCAGCTTTACGCCCCATTCGAGATCGCGGGTTACAGCGCGCGGATGCAGGCCTTGGTCAAGCCATGATTTGCACTGCCCGTAAACATTGGTTTTCCATTCTTTGTGGTCCTGCAAAATCCATTCACGCAGCCAGTTTTCGTGGCGGTCGAGGGGCAGGTACCAGTGCTTGGTGGGGCGCTTTTCCGGAACAGCGCCGCTGAGCATGCTCTTGGGTTCAAGAAGCTCATCGGGGCTTAATGATGTACCGCATTTTTCGCATTGATCGCCGTAGGCATTGGGGTTGCCGCAATTGGGGCAGGTACCCTGAATGTAACGATCGGCGAGGAACATTTTGGCCTCGGCATCGTAAAACTGCTCTTCTGTTTTGGTATCGAGCTTGCCTTCCTCGTACAGTTTCAGGAAGAAATCTGAGGCTGTCTTATGATGCGTGGCATTGCCGGTGCGGCTGTAAATATCGAATGCAATGCCGAAATCTTTGAACGAATCACGGATTTGGGTATGGTATTTATCTACTACCTCCTGCGGCGTTGTACCTTCGGCACGGGCGCGCAGGGTTATGGGTACGCCATGCTCATCTGATCCGCAAACGAATAACACAGGTTTGCCTTTGCTGCGCATAAAGCGCACAAAAATATCGGCGGGAACGTAAACTCCGGCAAGGTGGCCAATGTGTACGGGTCCGTTGGCGTAGGGCAGGGCAGCTGTTACTGTATGTCGTTTTATGCGTGAAGCAGTGGTTTCCAAAGCAAAAGAGGGGGAATAAGCTGCAAGTTAGGAAAAAAACCGCCGAAAGGGTTTTTGGAACCGGAGTTTCAGGGCTGTTTGCCCGAATTACAAAGAAGAGCGCATTCCGAAAATGGCAACGTTTATTACGCAGCTAATGAAATTTGCTGAATTCGCATAAAAATATGAATACCGGGTTTGACAGATATACAGTAAAAGTTTACTTTGGTGCATGCTTAATTGTTTTGCTTTATAAAGCATTTGCCCTTTTTAGATAATCACCTTATACAGAATTTTCAAATGAGAACTTTAGCCATTCTGATAGCCATATTTTTGGCATCACCAATTTGCCTTTTGGCACAAAGCCGGCTGCGCGGAAAATATGCAAATGCTGCTATTGAAGTACCGGCTACTCAGACGCAGGGCGAAATACCGGAGTTGAAACCTGAAGCACCGCGAGGCCGGAATACTGTAATTAAATTTGCCCCTATTGCATTGTTTTTCGGCAAGGCAAGCATGGTGGTTCAACATTCTTTAAGCCCGAAAATAGCCATTGGGGCAGATTTAGATTATGTTTTTAAAGACTTTGCAAACCTGAGCGGAGGAAATCTGCTGTCACAAAAAATTGCCCCGTATTTAAGGTATTCTCCTGAAACAGATGGGCTTTTTTTTCCTGACGGTTCGTATTTTCAGGCAAGTGTTGCTGTAGGTCACCACGCTGGGGTACTTCAATATTATGAATACAACTATGTTTCAGATAACCGGATTTACAGAGATGTCGATTTCTATGCGGTAGGTATATCAGGTTGGGCCGGAAGGCAGATTGTAACCAAATATGGCCTTACAATAGATATAGGGTACGGGCTGCAATATTACCCGCTGCCAGATAACCTCCTACATACCACACATTCCGGGGAGCTGCGTGATTTGGCAAGCTTTTCCACTTTTACAACCGGCCCCGGCTGTCCGTTTATTTTCAGGTTTGATATAGGTTATGCTTTTTAAAACGGAGTTTAATTTGTTTTAAATTGCACATAAAGGCCCATAGATGCTGTTCTTTTCCATAAATTGAAATGTTATGTATTATGAGCTTACCTTTGCGCCCCAACCTTAACATTGCAGGGTAAGGAATAATAATACTCAAACACAAAATGGAAAAGAAAGTGCACCGCTACCGAATGGAGTTGCGCCATACCACAGATACAGATGGCAACGAAGTTCAGGACGAACGTCTTGATTTGGAATTCACAAACCATGATGACCTCTTCGAAATAATGGAGCGCATTAAAAGCCGCGAACTTTTCGACGACGATACTTCGGCGGAATTGGTGGTTGGCATGAAAATGCTGGGCGAAGTAATGCTGCGCCACCGCGACAGCCCCCTCTTCGTTGAATTCCGCGATGCATTCAACAGCTTTATGAAAAAGGTAAAGGCTGCTTAAACAGGTTTTAAAGCCGGCCAAAACACATTCAACAGGCCAAAGGAAAGCAATTTCTTTTGGCCTGTTTGCTTAATACCAATCCCGGTATTATTATGCGGCCTGTTAGTGCTTCCCCGCCCGAAAGACCAATGGAATACAAAGAAGTTTTTGAAAATAACAAGGCCTGGATTGCCGAAAAGCTGGCACTGGACCCGGACTATTTCACAAACCTGGCCCGGCAGCAGCGTCCCGACTTTTTATACATTGGTTGTTCTGATAGCCGCGTACCCGCCAATGAAATTATGGGCACAGATCCCGGTGATGTTTTTGTACACTGTAACATAGCAAACCTGGTAGATAATACCGACATGAATTGCCAAAGTGTAATTCAATATGCGGTTGAACACCTGCACGTTAAGTATATAGTTGTGTGCGGGCACTATAATTGCGGTGGCATTAAAGCCGCCATGCACCCCACCGATCTGGGCCTGATAAACGGCTGGCTGCGTAATATTACCGATGTGTATCGCATTCATTACGATGAGCTGAAAGCCATTGCCAACGAGGAAATGCGCTATCGCCGCCTGGTGGAGCTTAACGTAATGGAGCAATGCCTTAATATTGCAAAGATTGCCGGCGTTCAGAAAGCTTACATAGATGGAGAGCTTGCCGGTATATATGGTTGGGTTTATGATATTCACAACGGAAAAATTATAGATTTGGAGGTTGATATTCTTAGCATGGTTAAGAAAAACCTTGATATTTTGGCTCTCGAAAATCTTTGAGTATATTTACTTATGCCTAATCAACAGATATTTATCGATAAATATACCATTCCGGCTTCCTCCCGCGAGGAGTTCAAAATGAGGTATAAGGAAAGTTGCGATTTGGTGGCAAAACTGCCGGGCTATATAAGCCTGAGCTCTTTTGAACGTAATGATGAGCACGGCAACTTAATTGTTCATGCCATTGCCTTTTGGGCAAGCGAGGAAACCGTTGAAAAATCTAAGCAGCTGATGATGGAGGAATATGCCCGCATAGGCTTTAATCCTGCGGAAATGATTGAACGCCTGAAAATATCGGTGGAGAAGGGGATGTATAAGGCGTTTGAATAAAGGTTGAACAACCATGACTTCATTCATGTCTGAGCTTGTTTTATAAGGCATATGAATGCCCGGATTTTTTTGTGCCGGAAAATGCCGGTACAATCCTTAACCTAAAACCTCAGCATCTGCCTCCAGGTTCCCTTTACCCTGTTGTATTTAATGGTGCTTGGCAGGGCCTGCCACCAGTATTTATTCATCTCTACCGCGAAACTCGGTTGCATATAGCAGTTTATCACGCAGCCTTCGCATTGCTCATATTTGCCTTCCAGGCTCACAAGCTTTTGCACCGGCTCGCTTTTCCAAAGGTTATACAGGTCGCCTTTAATTTCAAAGTCCTGCAAACCAAGGTGATAGCAGGGTAATACCAATTTATTTTCAGGTGATATTACTATGGTTGAACTGGCTGCCTTGCAAATCGGCTTTGCAATATGGTTGCCCCCGTCTTGCCGCAGCGATATAAAGGCCTGGTTCAGATATACGTTCTTTTTACCTGCCCAGGCATTCAGGCTTTGAAGGGCAGCGGCATTGAGTCCTTCACCGGTTTTAATGTCGCCGTAATCAAAGGCAGGATTAAGAATTAAAACAAGGTTATTCGGCAAACAGATTTCGCGCCATACCTGATCAATTTGGTGCAGGTTGTGGCTGAATACAGTAAAAATAATGTCGGGTCGCTCGCCAAGGCTTTTGGCAACTTTTATACTTTCTGTAAAGCTCCCGAAACAGTTAACCCCGCGCGATTTGTTATGTTCGGCTTCAATAGGGCTGTCGAGGGAAAAGTGCAGCATATCTACCAGGCCACGCAGGCTTTGGGCGCGTTTGGGGTACAGTAATGTATTGGTGGTAAGGGTGGTAATAAAGCCCATGCTTTTGGCAAGGGCCAGCAGCTTATCCATTTCGCGGTGCAGCAGGGGCTCGCCGCCTGTGAAATCTATCACCTTTACACCAAGGGCTTTAAGAGCCTTTAGATTCTCTGCCGCATTCTCAAGCGTAACGTAGGGCGATGGCTTTTCCCAAATATCGCAAAAGCTGCAGGTGGCATTGCACCGGTAGGTTACGTAGTAATTGCATAAAACGGGGCGGGCTATCAGGCGCATGGTAAAAAGATTTCGGCACAGGTTTATGCGCCTTTATTAATGCCGACCAAAGCCGTAATGTAATTTTAAAATCCCCCTGCAATCCAATTCAGCTTACCGCCGGTTATTATGCATTGCAGGGGGAATAATTATGGCATTGAATTAAGCCCGGCCAATGGCCTGCTCTAAGTCTTCAATCAGGTCTTCTACGTCTTCAACGCCTATGCTGAGGCGCATGAGGCTGTCGGTGAGCCCGTTTTTGTAGCGTTCTTCGCGGGGAATGCTGCCGTGGGTCATGCCTGCGGGCCAGGTGAGCAGGCTTTCAACACCACCGAGAGATTCTGCCAGCGCGAAAATTTTAACATTTTCCATTACCCTGGCGGCATCCTGCTCATTATCGCCCTTCAGGGTGAAAGATATAATACCGCCGAAACCGCGCATTTGTTTTGCCGCAATTTCATGCCCCCTATGCGATGCAAGGCCGGGATAATATACCTTATCTGTTTTGGGATGTGCAACCAGCCAATCGGCGATTTTTGCGGCGTTTTGGCAGGCGCGTTCCATGCGCAGGTGCAGGGTTTTAATTCCGCGCAAAACCAAAAAGCAATCCTGCGGACCGGGTGTGGCGCCTGATGCATTTTGTATAAATGCAAGCTTTGCGGCAAGCGCGTCATCGGAGCAAATGAGGGCCCCCATTACCACATCGCTGTGGCCGGCTATGTACTTGGTTAGGCTGTGCATCACCAAATCGGCACCCAGGTCAAGCGGATTTTGCAGGTAAGGGCTGGCAAAGGTATTGTCTACACAAACTATGGGTTTTTGCTCTGAGCCGTTGCTGTGCGCCAATGTACTTATAGCTTCAATGTCCGCAATTTTGAGCATGGGATTGGTGGGCGTCTCAATCCAAACGAGTCTTGTTTTTGGGCTGAGGGCCGCTTTAACCGCTTCGTGGTCAGTCATGTCCACGAACTTAAACACTATGCCGAAAGGCTGGAAGATGCGCACGAACAAGCGGTAGGTGCCGCCGTACATATCATCAGATGCTATAACCTCGTCGCCGGGGGCAAGGAGCTTGCAAACGGCATCGGTGGCGGCAAGGCCGGTGGCGTAACAGATGCCGTGCTTACCGTTTTCGAGGCTCGCGAGGCTTTCCTGCAGGGCCGTGCGGGTGGGGTTGTGGGTACGGCTGTATTCATAGCCCTTATGCTTTCCCGGACCCTGCTGCACATAGGTGCTGGTCTGGAAAATAGGGGTCATAATGGCGCCTGTGCTTGGGTCCGGCTTAACGCCGGCATGTATGGCGCGGGTGGCAAATTTCATAATTGGTGTCGCTTGGGTGCTTTTTAAGGCTTGTGTAATTAAGAGGCAGGCGCAATTTACGGTTTTAGAACGGGCGCATAAGTAACATACACCGAATTAATTAAAGGTTATACATTGGTTTATTAGGCAAGAGTAAGATTGTGTTGAGGTGTATTCCTATATTTGTGTGTTGCTTTTTTTAGTTTTCAATTAAATAACTTCATAGCTAATTCAATTTAATCAAACCGGACCCTTATGGATATTTTGGATGAAATTAAGGAAGATATAAAGATAGTTGCCATATTATATCCGGCAATCAGTTTGGTTATGCTTGCATATACGAATCGTTTTTTGGAAATCAGTAAAGTTGTGCGGATTCTACATGATAAATATTCCGCTATTGATGCAAGTATAACTGATACAGTTACAAATGTAAAAAAAACGGATTACCAAGATAAGCTTGCTAATTTGGTAGAGCTTAAGAATAAAAATGCAAAACAAATAAGTAAGCTCCTGAATAGAGTTGCCGTTATCAGGGCAATGCAGCTACTTGGCATTTTAAGCATAGTATTTTGTACGGTAAGTGTAGTCACGCTAATTAACGGCTCTGAAAAATGGGGGATTAGATTTTTCCAATACAGTGCAATAAGCTTGGGTTTATCGCTACTTTTGACGGTTTATGAAATCTTTAATAGTTCCAATGCTTTAGATGTCGAAACAAAAGATGTGAAACAATACCTCAAAACAATTAAAGAGAAAAGGCAAAGCTGTCTTAGTAAATTAAGCAGGTTTCCGTTTAAGACTTAATTTCGTAGTTGATCGTATATTACTGAGTCGCAGATAAAACCTGCATCTCGCCCATAAATGGATTTTACCATATCTACCCCGGCCATACTCTTCCCGGCCATCAGCCTGATTGTGCTTGCCTATACCAATAGGTTTATGGCTATAAGCACCCTCATTCGCACGCTCCACGACAGGTACCGAAGCAATGAGCGCGA
>JAZKBN010000077.1:0-4472 GCA_040388605.1 Bacteroidota bacterium
AAGTTATTTACTAAGGCTAAAGCACCTTATTATATCGGTCCGCGAGGACTTAAACCCAAAAGGCGGGTATTCCCGCCTATTGTGTTTATATGGGTGGGGGCTTTATTAAAACCTGTTATTTTAAAATCAAAATGAGCGTGCGGCAAAGCTCCGTATAAGTAAATAAGCTTTTCCGACGGTTGAATTGCTGATGCCGCTATGGGCAGGTTTTTTTTTCGACCCCGCCTTATTGCTTCTTTATTCGCACGTTTATGCGACGAATTAGGTCAATAATCAGGTTATGTGAGCTTGATTTTGCCTCGCGGGTATGAGGCGATGAAATAATTTGCACTTTTTACTTATATAAAGCCGGTATTTTTTATTAATATTTTTGTTATTTGTAAATGAGGAACTATGGCTGTTTTGCTTTAATCGCGTTTTAATTTGTGTTTATATTGATTCTAATTGTCTGATAAACAATGGGCTATGTTTTTAAAAAATGTGGATAATTCGCCCGTACAGATTTTTCAACCGCTTGTATTCAATAATTGGATACTTTGATAGTAAAACGGAATTACACTATATTTATGGCCGCTTTAGTCTTTAATCCCCATACTATATGATCAAATTTACCCTTCGAGGTCTTTTGGTGCTTTTGGCAACGGTAATATGCATGAGCAATGCATTTGCCACTCCCATGGCAGTCAGGCCTGTCAAAACATTTTATGTTGCCACAACCGGCAACGATGCGGTAGATACCAATGCCGCTCAAAACTCGGCAACCCCTTGGAAAACCATCGAAAAAGCGCTCCTGAGCGCCAAAAGGTTCGATACCATCAAGGTTTTTGCCGGTAACTATTCAAAAGTTGGCGGCTCATTCGGTAACTACACAGTTAACCGCAGTGTAACCTTACAGGGTATTCCTGACGGAAGCGGTAATTACCCGGTTCTTACTAATAACCGCGCTCCGGCATACGGCAACACCTCAACAGGCCCTGACTCCACTCGCGGTGTAATTCACGTAACTGATTCAAGTGTTACGTTGCGTTACCTGCAAATTGAGTTTAACCAAACCAATATTATAGGTGGCATTACTGCCATATCAAGTGGTGTGGCCAATTCTTTCCCGCCAAACGGTACATTAGCAGCCCGAAAAAGAATCTGGAATAACCTTCAGATTCTCGACTGTAAAATCTACGGAACAGGCACTGCGGCCACCACAGTTACCGGCAGCAACAGTTTTTATCCCGGCGATTATAACAGCTGCGGTATTTACCTGATTGGTTACAGCTGGGGAGGTACTTTGGGACTTAATGTAAACCTGGTTGAAGATGCAATTATTAAGCGTTGCACAATCAGCTCTAAAGATCCTAACAACGCATTCTATATTGGTCGTGGTATTCGTATCCAGGCCGGTGCAGCCATAATTGGCGGCGCTCCCGGCGACGGCAACACAATTGATGCTTTTTACGGCGTTCAGCTTGGCGGTTTAAACCAACTGTACGACGTAAGCTACAATACATTGGGCAGCACCAACGAAGTTTACGGCGGAGGCCCCGGCCTGAACAAGTTTAACAACAACACGCTGATTGTTAAGAACCCCAAGGCAATTCGTATTGCTTTAGAAATTAAAGACTTTGTAACAAGTCCCGGCGCAACTCTTGAAGTTAAAAACAATACCATTACCGGTTACGGCCACTATGGTATAAATGTAGGCCGCACAGGTGGTATAACTTTAGACAATAACGTACTTACCCCTGCTGATACTTCCACAGATACTTACGGCATTTATTTCGATACCAAGTTCCTGACAGGCAGCACAAGCCTGACGCTTGCATCGGTGCCATCCACCCTGACAAATATCAGCATTACCAATAACACAGTACACGGCGGCGCCGTAGGTAACAAAGGCGCAGCTCTATTATTCGGTAACGGCGGCGGAACAGTAGGCCAAAGCCCCTTCTCTGGTATTGTGCTTACCGGCAATACTTTCCACGATAATTACAAAAATTTCATTGCCTACAAAACCATTACCGGCTCTACTTTAAAAGATCCGTTGTGGTACGGCTACTCTCAGCCGCAAATGGGCTGGACAGGTCCGCTGATTATGACCAATACCGTAACAGCTACCTTCCCTATTCACAAAGCAATTATTGAAGCCAAAGGCATTGCCGTTGATTTGGACCTTGATGCCAGCGCCAACTATTTCGGCGATGGCGCAGGCGGAACACCTAAGCTTCCTTCTGCCATGAGCGAAACCGAGCTTTTCTCTCTTGAAGACAGGATTCAGCACGGTTCAGACTGGGATTCACTCGGATTTGTAACTGTTATTCCCAATACTGCTTTTGTTACAGGAAATAACTTTGCTTTAGGTAAAACCCTGGCCAGCGCAAAGCATGCAGGTAACTCTGTGCTTGACGGCTTTACAATAAAAGTAGCGCCCGGTGTTAATCCCGGCAGGTTAGATGTTAAATTTAACGTTACCCTGGCTTCATCGAGCCCGCTCGTAATTGATTCCTTACAGTTCAACGGAAGCAGCAAGAGCCTGACTCTTGCGCAAAACCTGACCGTTAACAAAAGGCTGCAACTTAGCTCAGGCAAGCTGCAAACCAACGGCTTTACCGTTACCGGCGCATCAACTTCAACTGTAAGCGGCGGAAGCACCGGCAGCTACGTGGTATCTTCTGCAGCAGGTACTTTCACTGCGCAGGGTGTAACAGGCAGCCGTTTATTGCCAATAGGTTCATCCACAGGTTACGCTCCTGTAACAGTTAACGATGTAAGCGGCGATGACTTTACCGCATGGGTGGAAGACAAAGCTTCTAAGGCAAGCTTCAGCCCTGTAATTCCTGCAGAAGTTCCTGCCTGGGTTAACAAGCTTTGGCATGTGAACGAAGGTATTGCCGGCGGAAGCAGCGCAAAGCTTACTTTCGGCTGGAACGCATCTGAAACTCCTGATGACGAATTGCTTTACTTCCCGACAATAGCCCGCAAAAACGGCGCGGTTTGGGAAAAAAATAACGGTACCCTGGGTACATTCAATGCCGTTAACGTAGATGCCCTGAGCGATTTCGGAGATTTCTCAGTATTTTCTTACAACCAGGAGCTTAATATTGATGCGCTTGTTCCCACAAAAGCATCGGCCGGGCAAACCATTACCCTGCAGGGAGTTGGCTTCCTCGATGGCATTGTTTCACTTACCATCGGCGGAACCACATTGGCGCCTGCCAACTATACCGTGCTTAACGACAGCGTTATTACAGCCACTGTTCCTGTAACAGTAAGCGGAAGCGTTTGCGTTGAAATGCCTTACGGCACAACCTGCAAAGCCGGTTTCGTGTTCCTGCCTACAATCAATATCACCGGCTTTAACCTGACCACTGCCTGCGGAGGCAGCGGGGCTAATATCAGCTTCAATACCGATGCATCACCTGCAGGCGGTAATGTTTACGGCGTTCAGCTGAGCAATGAAAACGGCGTTTTTGCCGACAGCACAAGCAATGTTGTGGGAAGCGGCACAACCTCACCGGTTGCCATAGTATTCCCTGTAAGCCCTGCTTACGGAACAGGCTATAAGCTGCGCGTGCTTCAAAGCACCCCATTTGCATACGGACAGGCCACAACAGCATTTGAGCTGAAGCCTGCTTACACTCCTACAGCAAGTGTTGCCCAAACCAGCGTTAACCCGCTTTGCTCAGGCGGCGCATTCGTTTTCACAGCCACAATTAACGGCGTGCCATCAGGAACCACCTACCAATGGAAAGTTGATAATGCAAACAGCGGCGCAGCTACTGCAAGCACATCATTTATAACCACAGGTCTTTCTAACGGAAGCACAGTTAGCCTTACCATTGTTCCGCCTGCATCTGCCTGCGTAAGCGGCAGCGCAAACAGCAATACTGTAACCATAAGCGGCGCCACAAGCACACCTTGCGGAACTGTATGGACAGGCGCTGTTTCAGGCGATTGGAATACGGCAGGTAACTGGACCGGCGGCGTACCAACCAATACAACAAATACCTTGGTTACCTCGGCAGGTTTCGCTACTGTACTGTCAGCATCTGCGCAAACGGCAACACTTACAATTGACCCCAACGCCCCTATCAGCGGCGCAGGCTCACTTAACTTCTACGGTGCCGGCCTGGTGAACAGCGGCAGCTCTGATTTCTCAAACGCAACCCTTATCTTCAACGCAACGGCTAAAATTGACGGCCTGTCATTTGTTGCCAAAACCCTTGAAGTTACAACCGGCACTTTAACCCTGGTATCTTTGGTAGGCGTAACAGACCATGTAGACCTTCATGGCAGCCCTGCACCTCCGCCACGTTTAGGCGCACCTGACGCTAACGAGAACAATAACGGAAACGGCAACAGCACTATGGCTTTAGGCGGCGGCAATATAATATCTGCCGCGGGCAGCCTGAGATTATTCAGCAGCGCTTCGCACACCGCTTATGTTGTAAACAGCAGCGCCTCTTCAGTAATAACAGGCG
>JAZKBN010000078.1:0-31121 GCA_040388605.1 Bacteroidota bacterium
CAAACAATCAGGTCTGTTTTTTTGGGTTAGAATACGTAATTCGGGAGAGTTACAGTATAAGCTATAAGCACCTACTTCGCCTTTAACTGCCAAAGCCGACCAGGAAGAATATTCAGGGTCGGCTTTGATTTTAATATAGGTTATACTTTTACTTTTTACCCTTTTTGGCAGCTCCAACCTTTTTATCGAGTTGGGCAATAATGGCTTTACCCAATGCTGCAGCCATTAAAGGCGGTACTGCATTGCCAATTTGCCTGCCCCCGCTTACCAAGGTCAGCTTAGGCTTACTCTTGTTTTTAAACACCCAATCAACAGGGAAAGACTGCAACGCCGCCAGCTCCATTGAATTGAGGCCACGGTTTTCAAAGGGGTGTATATACATACCCTTAGAGGGGTTGTATGCGGCTGTTCGTATGGTAACAGAAGGCTCATCGGGCAACATGCGCCCAAAGGTATCCTGCCCCTGGTGCTTTCCGTTTCGCCAGCAGGGTGGCAGCATGCTTTCAGGTAAGACTTTAAAATTTTGACCGGGCTTTACCAGTTTCATACGCTCAACCACCTTGGGCGATATGTTCATTACCACATAATCCTGCCTGTCCCTGATGTTGTCAGGAAGCGCTGCAAAGGTTTTTGCCACGCTTTGCCAGGTTTCAGGCATCGGTAAAGTTTCCGGCAGGTTATTATCGCTCAGGAATTGCAGCCAAAATCTAAAATCAGGGCGAAAATGGGTGGGTAAGGGGAATGCCGGTGCATCTGTACCCTTTATACCAATCATAAAAAACCTTTCCCTCTTTTGCGGAACCCCGTAATGGGCCGCATTCAAAATGGCATAGCTTATTCCGTAACCCAAGCCGCTCAGGTGCTTGAGCATGTACTCAATCACATCGTTATGCCTGCCTTGCGTAATACCGGTTACGTTTTCAAAGATGAAGGCTTTGGGGTTAATGCCTTTAACGAACCGAACAAATTCAAGGAAAAGGTCGCCGTTGCGCTCATCTTCTTTGCCCAGCTTTTTACCTATGTTACTGAATGGCTGGCAGGGGGCGCCACCCACCACTAAAGTACATTCACCGGGTTTTAAGCCGGTAGCTTCCAAAACTTCCTTCGCGTCAACAGCTCTAATATCACCGGGAACACGGCTTATAATTTCGCCGTTATCCGCTACGGCCTTATCCTTTTCCATCAGCTTCCATTGCGGACGGTTATAGCGCAGGGTTTCGCGGCAATGGGCATCCGTTTCAACACAGGCAAGGGTTTCAAAGCCGGCCATTTCCAAGCCTATATCTAAACCGCCGCAGCCTGAAAACAGGCTCACAACAGTCAGTTTATCATTAGCGCTTACTGACGAGGACCGGGCTTTAATGTCAATAAAACGGGCTCCGCTGCTCCTGTGCTTAATTTTCGGCATCGGCACGAAGATAGGTATAGTTTTTACAATGCATATAAAATGCCTTTGGCCTGAATAGCATCATAAACCGGCTTCAATATTCCTGTTTTTCCTGCTGTTTAAAATAAGCTGAAACCCAAAACCAAATACCGGCACCAATAAGCACCCAATGGCATTATACCACAGGAAGCTGACGGGGGAATATTTAAAACAAAGCAAAACAACAATTTCGGCCAGGAGCGCAGCTGCAAAAACTGCCCTGCCCTTTATATAGGGCACATAAAACCCGCAAAGGAAAATGCCCAAAATGCTGCCGTAAAATAAAGATCCGAGAATGTTGACCGCCTGAATCAGGTTTTCCTGACGGCCTGCAAACATAGCGAATGCCATAGCCACTATGCCCCATAAAAGTGTATAGCCCTGCCCTGCTTTAAGCATTTCAGAATCTCGGGCTTGGGGGCGCGCCAGGCGCTTATGAATATCAATGGTTGTTGCTGTCCCTAAGGCACTCAGCGCCGATGAGGTACTGCTCATGGCTGCGCAGAAAATAACGGCCAGCAATAGCCCAAGAAGGCCATGCGGCAGGTAATCAAGCACAAATGTGAGGAAAACGTAATCGTTATCTAAAGGGTCGGTTCCGGGATCTGTTTTATTGATTAAGCTGATTGCCTTATTCTTCAGCTGTTTTGCATCAACATTAATGGCATCCATTTTAGCTTTAATGGCAGGAATTGCTTCAGTGTTCCCGCTTTCAGCATTATGTAATTCCTTAGCCGATATAACACGCAGGCCGTGCATTTTTAAATGTTCGGCCTGCAGGGATTTATATTCTGCGGCGTAAGGGCCGGCCAATACCTTTTGTTCAGCATTTCGGTTAAAAAACAGCGGAGGCGCATTAAATTGCCAAAATATAAACAGCAATACCCCAATAGATAAAATGCCAATCTGCATGGGTATTTTTAACAGGCCGTTCATTATAAGCCCCATCCTGCTTTCAGTAATGGTATCTCCGCTTATATAGCGGGCCACCTGGCTTTGGTCGGTTCCGAAATAGCTTAGCTGCATAAAAAAACCGCCTATAAGTCCGCTCCAAAGGTTGTAGCGCTGGTTCAAATCAAAGTGTGTATCAAGGGCATTCATTTTACCCAAATGGCCGGCAAGCTCGGCAGCATGAATAATGCCCATGCCATCGGGCAGGAGCTTAACAGCAGTGTAAGCCGCAGCGCCCATCCCGAAAAAAATAACCAACATTTGCTGTTTATGGGTAACGCTCACGGCCTTATTCCCGCCTGCCACGGTATAAACCATTACAGCTATGCCAATAAATACAATTGTAATATTCAGGTTCCAGCCGAGAACGGTACTCAATACAATGCTTGGGGCGGCAATGGTAATACCGGTGCTCAATCCGCGCTGAATCAGAAAAATGCCGGCAGCCAAAGTCCTGGTATGAATATCGAACCTCGTTTCGAGGTATTCATAGGCTGTGAGAATTTTCAGCCTGCTGAAAATAGGAACCGCTGTAACACACAACACAATCATAGCGAGGGGCAGGCCAAAATAAGCCTGGACAAAGCGAAACCCATCAGTATATGCCTGCCCGGGTATGCTGAGAAAAGTTATGGCGCTGGCTTGCGTTGCCATAATGCTGAGGCCTATTGCCCACCATTGGGCCTTTCTGTCCCCTGCCAGGAAGGCATCTGCTGTATGGCTGTTGCGCGTACGCCAAACGCCCCAGGCCACAATTAAAAAAATGGTGCCCAGCAGTACCAGCCAGTCCAAACTGTTCAGCGGACTCTGAATCATAGTTTGAACCGGTTTGTAAGCAGGTAAAGGAAAAATATCTGCAGGCAAAGAAATCCGGCAGTGAGAATATACCAACCCTTCCACGAACTGAACAGGGGCGGTTTATCTTCTGCGTTATTGAATCCGGGTTCTGTTGTTTGCACCGATGTTTATGATGAAGTAAAGTGTATTATCTACTTATGTTTCAAAGAAACAAGGTTTGCCATAAGCCTGTATGCCCCCGGAACTCCTGCTGGCAATTGCCTGAAGAAGCTAAGCCCTGTATATACGTAATTGCCTTTGCCAACCGGCGCAACCAACACCGAGCCTTTCATTTCAGTTTCGCCCGGATCATTCATTCCTAAAAGCGGGGTAAACTGCGATGCCCATTCTTTAGGGAAGTAAATACCGCGCTCCTGTACCCAGCCTGTAAAATCTGCCTGTGTAATTTTGTTTGGGGTATTCAGGGCCGGGTTATCAGCGGCAAGCAGGTTAACCGGGCTGTTTTCATTGGTAACACGGTCGTTGCTGAGCTTAAAGGGGTATGGTGCAATACTGTCGAGTATGCCGGTTCCGCCGCTCAGGAAGTTAGCGGTGTTGTATTGCACAACCAGGTTGCCACCTTGCTTCATGTAATCTAGCAGCATGTTTTTACGCTGCTTTAACCATGCATGTGTATTCCAGGCTCGCACGCCGGTTACAACGGCATCATAACTTTTTAAACGGCTTGGGTTAATGTCTGCCTGTGTAAGCATATCTACTTGGTATCCCATCAGGCGCAATGCTTCTGGCACTTCATCGCCGGCACCCATAATATAGCCAATATGCTTACCGGTAATTTTCAGGGAGTTGTTATCGGCAGAAGAGCCCTTGCCGTTAAACGGCAAAACCTTTACCGATGCCGGCCTTAAAATAACCTGGTCAGGAATATGATCATACCTGATTCGTTGCAGGCTGTATGCCAGACTGTCGCCGAATTTAAATGCAATATTGCCTGTAACCGGGCTGCCGGTACTTTTTATAGAAAAAGCTCCTTCAAACTCCTGCCCGTTGGCTAAAGCAGGCACAGGAATTTCAGTAGGGTTTATATCAAGGCCGGTAATGCCGGTTATGCGCAGGCCTGAAGCTGTGGTTTTAGCTTGCGCCGTTAATTTAACTTTGAGAATAAAAGGCTTATCAGCATCGGTAATCAGTACTTTTTGAGCGGGTTCTAAAGTTACAGCCGGTATAACTTCCAAAGGGCGATAAAGTTCGCCTTTAACCGGGTCTACCACCCGGTACCTTACAGGCACGTTAATCTCGCTTTCCTGCCCTGCAATGTTCAGCCTCACTTTTACACTTGGAGCTGTATTTTCGGGCAGGTTGTCGTCGTATTCGCTTTTGGCAGGCACACTGAATAAGCCTGCAGTTCCGGGTTTACGGAGCCAGTAAGGATCTGTATAGCCTGAAGAAAGCCTGCCGCCTTTAATTGTAAATCGGAGTGGCTTCAAGGGGCTTATATCGAAGCTCAGGGTACTGTCAAGCCCTTGTCCGTAAAGTCTTAAAGCTTTAACAGGCAGGCTGCTGCGGTTGGCTGCTTCCAGTGTCAGGTTTAAAGCCTGGCCCGGCTGCATGGTTTGAACAGCATTGCAGGCCTCAATACGAAGGCCCAAAACAGCATAAAGGGCCTCCTCTAATTGTTCGCTTTTACTTTTCAAAAGAGGCCTTAAAGATTCAGGAGTGCTTACCCAGGTTTTGCTTATATATTGAAGCGCATGCAGCAAGGGCAAAGCTGCTTTATAAGGAAAAGAAGGATCGTATAATTTAAGGGCCGAATCTGTTTTTGCTTCAATAATTTTCCCTTGCGGAAACCTGTTCCAGCTGATGTCTATGTTTTCTAAAATATCGGTTTTGGCACTGTCGCCACCTAATTGTTTAAAGTAGTCAGGGGCCGGACCACGGGCGCCGGCAGATCCGAATCCCTGGCTTTTGTGCATGCTTCGGCTGTCGGCGGCATTGTCCTGGTAGCTTTTACCGCTGATTGGGTTAAATGTGCCTACATCTATTTTCAAATATTGCTCAGCCCTAAATTCCTTTTCGCGCCCTGCAAAGAAGAATGAGCTGATGTTCCAAAAAATCCGGCGAGCCTGGTATGGCGATGTATGGTCGCGCTTCATGTCTTCGGGGAAACGGTTGGGGTCTGCAGCAGCCTTAAAGGCCTCAAGACCAATTTGTGCGCTGGCAGTATGGTGCCCGTGCGTGGGTGAAGGCTCCGGATTAAAGCGTGTAATAATTACATCGGGACGAATTTGCCTGATTATTCTGACTGCATCGCGCAATACTTCTTCTCGCGGCCAAATGGTAAATGTTTCTTCGGGGTTCTTGCTGAAACCAAAATCGCGCGCCCGGCTGAAAAGTTGTTTTCCCCCGTCGGTTCTGCGGGCAGCCAGCAGTTCCTGCGTGCGAATAACACCCAGGCCTTCGCCAAGTTCAGAACCAATCAGGTTTTGACCGCCGTCTCCGCGGGTAAGGCTCAGGTAATAAACATCAAGCTTGCGATCCTGGGCAAGACAGGCTATAAGCCTGGTGTTTTCATCATCGGGGTGGGCTGCCACATATAATACTGTTCCGCAAACTTTAAGCTTGCGCAGCATTTGCTCAATATCTGAAGATGAATAGCTTTTAGGAGCCTGGGAAAATGCAGGTAAGGTAAAAAGAGCAAAAAAAGTGAAAGCCGACAAAATGCGGCGAAATGGTAAATGCATTGTATGGGTTCTTATATACGGGACGGCAATTTGCTAAATCTATGGCAAACTATCTTTATCAAATACCTGAACCTGTAAAGCTTTCAATTGTTCAGCTTAAATGCAAAAGGGGCAATGCTGATGCATGGCCCCCTCTGAATTAATTTAGAGAAGATTTACTTTTTGCCTTTGCAATCGGCAATAATCTTGTCGTTCATATCAGTATATGCCTTGTTTTTGGCTTCAACTGATTTTGTTTTGCTAAGCTCAGCAGCTGCGGTAGCGCCTTTGCAATCGCCCATTTTCTTAAGAATCTTGGCTTTCAGGTGAATTCGGTAGAAAGCGGGGTCTTTAGCTATTGTTTTTTCTGTCCATTCCAGGGCTTGTTTCAGGTCGCGGTCAGATTCGTAATAATAGTTGGCGGCAGCCCAATAAGGTCCAATATCGGTTAAAGTGCTGTTTATAGATGCCATAACCCTTTTATCTACCTCGGTAGTAATAGGAATTTTAACCATTGTTTTTTCCCAAGCCATTGTCAGGTTGGTGCTGTTGGTGGTTATATCTCCGAATTGCAGGGTGAAGGTTTCAGTATTTGAAGCTGTTGTTTCCGGCTTTACAGTCAGTTTGGCAGCAGCCTTTTCTTTATCGAAAGCATCGGCCTGTACTTTTGTGTCTTTACCGAAATAGATTGTCCACTCGGTTTGGCCCGGGGTAGCGTAAACGGCATACTCACCGGGAGCCAAATCATGACCACCCACTTTAACAGAATCGGCAAACTTAATTTTAGTGGGTGCATTGGCCCCGAAACGCCAGATTTCACCGAAAGCAAGCAGCTCCCCGAAAACTTTACGGCCTTTAACGCTTGGGCGGCTGTAAGTTAGTGTAATATCGGTTACGCCTACGCGCTGCTCAACTTTACCCAAAGGGCTTGGCGATGGGGTAACAATTTGCGCCTGGCTTATGCCTGAACCAATGGTAATACTTAAAGCAGCAATGGCTGCCATTGTAATCAGTTTTTTCATGTAAAGGTTTATGAAGGTTAATTTCCCGGTTAATTGATGATTAATCTGTTTTCGGGGGCGAAAATAGCTTATTACTGCATCTTCGCTTGTAAAAAAGCTTACAGTAATTGAAATCTCCTGAATATCAGGTCTATAATTTTGGCATCAGCAGTATTTTGGGGGCATGTTTTATACCCTGCTTTTTCAATTTTTCTTCCTAAACCTTCGGAATAGCCGTTTTTTTGCCTTAATCTTGTTACCGGATTGCCGTTCAGACCTTCATTGGCCCGGACATTTATTTCCACTATGACGAATTTATGTATTGATGTAGGGAACACCTCGGCTAAATTTGCCGTGTTCCGCGACGGGGAATTGCTTGAAAAAACAACAGATCCCAGTCAAATGAAAATTGAAGAGTTGGTTGCCAAATATGGTATTCAACGCAGTATAATGGCAACAGTTAAGGAAGCCGCCAGCCAGGTAAAAAAACGCCTCCCTAAGAATATTGATTGCCTGCTTTTCGATGGCCAAACTCCCCTGCCTTTTAAGCTTGATTATAAAACGCCCGCAACACTTGGCGCCGACCGTAAAGCTGCTGTAGCAGGTGCAATGAGCATGTTTCCCGGAAAAAGCGTTCTGGTTATAGATGCAGGTACCTGCATTACCTACGATTACGCCGATGCTGAAGGAAATTACAAAGGCGGCGCAATAAGCCCCGGCCTGCACATGCGCCTTAAAGCTTTGCACAATTTTACCGCACGTTTGCCGTTGGTGGAAGCAGGCGATGATGTTGCCCTTATTGGTACATCTACCGAAGAATGTATTAGAAGCGGCGTACTTAACGGCATTTCTGCAGAAGCCGAAGGCATTATTGCCCGATACCGTATAACCGACCCGGGCGTTACCGTTGTTACAACCGGCGGCGATGCAGGCAGGCTTCAGCAGCCCAACGAAAATAACAACCTGAATGTACCTAACCTGGTACTTGCAGGTTTGAACAGCATACTTGAATATAATGTATAAACTCTTCAGAAAGCCCGCTCTGCTGTTAATGCTGCTCCCGCTTTCCATTTTTTCGGGTCCTGCGTTTGCGCAGGGTACAATTGGAAATATTCCTTTATCGCGTTTCGGTTTAGGTTTACAGGTTCCCGAGGGAAATATAAGAACCAGGGGTATGGGCGGCGCAGGCGCTGCAATGCCCTCTTTCGATTTTGTAAACCAAAGCAACCCTGCCCTCATTGCCTTTAACCGAACCACCAATATGGATCTCGGTATAGATATGACCCGGCATTGGATGACCGATACCTCTCTCGGGAAAGCTTTAACCGGCGGAGGCTGGCCGGCATTTGTTTCATTTACCTTCCCTGTTTCGAAAAAGCTGGTAATGAACGCCTCTATTAAGCCATACTCTTTCACCTATTACAGCGTTTATACCGACAGCTATATTGCCGATGCAAACGGCAACAATACCGGCACCATATACAGGCAAACGGTTAGCGCCAACGGTTCAATAAGCCGTGCAAGCGTATCTGCGGGCTATACGGTAACCCCCACTTTCCTGCTTGGCCTGCAAACTTCTTACCTGTATGGCTCACTTGATAATTATAACAGCTTTTACCCGGGCTACAGCTACAACGAGCTTACTCGTTCGCAGTCTAAAATTAATACCAACGAGCTGCTGTTTAAACCCGGTGCATTCATGCGCATCTGGAACGATACTGCAACAAACACAGCTGCCGGCCTTTCGGTAAGCTATGAATTTGCAACAGGCCTTAATTCTTTGCGAAACCAAACCATTGATCACCTGAACCCGAATACAGGAGCGCTTATAAACGTTACCGATACACTTTCATCAGATGAACGCGGTAAAATTGTAATACCCGGCACATTTAATATTGCACTCAGCCTGCAACGCAGCCTGAAATGGGGCATTGGTCTTGATTTCAGCATGACCCAAAGCTCAAAATTCCGCAGCTTCGGCGAAAGCCAGGGTATGAAAGACTCTTACAGCCTTTCATTCGGGGGTGAATATCTTCCGAATTATTCTTCACCAAGCCTGTATAAGCGCATTACATACCGTGGGGGATTAAACTTCAGCCAAACGCCTTATACAGCCAACGGTAACCAGGTTTCAGATATGAGCGTGTCGGTTGGCGGCTCAGTTCCCATAACAAGGCAGGAAAGCAAGTTTACAAGGCCTTTTGTAAATTTTGCCCTTTCTTTCGGTAAAATGGGACGCATAAGCAGCAATACCCTCCAGGATAACTATATTAAGTTCAGCATTGGAGCCACCATGAATGATTTAATGTGGTTCAACAGGTATCGGGTAGACTAATATTTGCCCTAACATTTTCTAAGGCATAATAAATAAGGGTTAAGCCTAAGAACAATAATTACCGGCATTCATTTTAAAACTATACAACGGCAGGTACATAATACGGTACCTGCCTTTTCATTTTTTTGCGGGTTGTTATTAATTTACCTAAATAGCACGCAAACCTTTTAGCTCATTATTATTAAGGTAATTTGCACAACCTAATGCCAACATCGAAAATTATTATTTACCAGCTCCTGGTCAGGCTTTTCGGAAACAGGAAAACAACTTACAAGCACAATGGTTCCGTTTCTGAAAACGGGGTTGGCAAGTTCGACGATATAAATGAAAAGGCCCTTTCTGAAATTAAGAAACTGGGCATAAGCCATATTTGGTTTACAGGTGTGCCCGAACATGCCACGCTCAGCAACTTTACCGAGTTCGGTATACCGCTTGACCATCCGCAGGTTGTTAAAGGCATTGCAGGTTCACCTTATGCCATAAAAGACTGGTATGATGTGAGCCCCGAGCTGGCAAACAATGTTACCAACCGAATGGCAGAGTTTGAAGCGCTGGTGAAAAGAACCAAAGAAAACGGTATGGGTGCAATTATTGATTTCATACCCAACCATACCGCCCGCCAATACTCATCTGATGCCAAGCCCGACGGGGTTATTGATTTAGGGGCATCAGATAACCATTCACGAGCCTTTGACCCCAACAATAACTTTTATTACCTGCCGGGCGAAGCCTTTCAAACGCCTGAAGATCATGTTCCGGCCAAGCTCGCTAACCATACAGATACAGAATACCGCGAAGAGCCGGCACGTGTTACCGGTAACGATTGTTTCCGTTGCCAACCAAATATAAACGATTGGTATGAAACTGTTAAGCTCAATTACGGCATAGACTTCAGCAATCAAAGCAAACATTTCGACCCTATTCCGAATACCTGGAACAAAATGCTGCATATTCTGCGCTTTTGGGCCGATAAAGGAGTTGCCGGTTTCCGTTGCGACATGGCTGAAATGGTTCCGGTTGAATTTTGGCAATGGGCCATTGCAAAAGTTAAAGAAAGCCACCCGGATACCATATTCATTGCAGAAATTTATAACCCTGCCGTTTATCAAAACTACCTTGATTTAGGCGGCTTCGATTACCTCTACGATAAAGTAGGCCTCTACGACCAGGTTTTCAGCCTCACACGAGGAATCGGAAATGCAAACGGCGTTAGTGCCCTGCTCACCCAGCTTGGAACCCGTAACGATAAAATGCTGCGTTTCATGGAAAACCATGATGAGGTACGCATTGCCAGCAGGTTGTTTGCAGGCTCACCATGGTCGGCCGTACCGGGAATGACCCTGAGCGCCACCTTAGGTAACGGCCCGCTGATGCTGTATTTCGGGCAGGAAGTAGGCGAACCGGCGTCGGGCAGCGAAGGCTTCAGCGGCGAAGACGGCAAAACCACCATTTTTGATTACTGGGGTGTACCTGAGCACCAAAAGTGGATGAACAACGGCAAATTCGATGGAGCAGACCTGAGCAACGATATTTTACAGCTGCGTGGTTTTTACCATCGCCTGTGTAATACGGTTGCTAAAAACCCTGCATTCAGCGAGGGTGATACTTACAGCCTGCAAAGCTGCAACACCGGCTGCTCCTGGGATTTTGACGACAGCAAGGTTTTCTGCTTCCTCCGCTTTACTAAGGAGCAGCGCTTCCTTGTTTTCGTGAATTTCGACAGGAACAGGCGCAATATGGAACCCCGCATAAAAATTCCGCGCGAAGCATGGGATAAAATGGGCATAGATCCATCGCGTAATTATAAGCTTAAAGACTTGTTGCGTACCAACCAAACTTTCCGTTTCAACGGTACCGATACCCTGAACATGTACAGCGTGGTTGCGGGTGCGCGCATAACTATTTCTCCTATTTCAGCCTATATATTCAGTCTCGAAGCTGAAGAGCAGGCTGCCTGATTCTTACTGTATAATACAACCGGCCTTGTTGAGCTTAGAATAAAGCAGGGCCGGGCAAACCTGATAATTTAACAACCTTAAATGCTTAACAGCCAAGGTACTGAACTGCTTTGCCCGCTGCTGCTTCCCTTGGGCTGGGCATTTGTCTGGCTTTTATTTGGGCAAAGGCTTTGGGCCAACAAGGGTTTGGCGCTTGCCGGTACTGCCTTGGTGTATCTGCCTGCTTTCATTTGCATCGGCATAACCTTGTTCGGAGATCAAACTCCGTCAGCATACAGCTTTAATTGGCTTCAAATTGGTTCACTGAACCTCAGCATATCTTTTTTGGCCGATGAGGTGGCTGCGCTCATGCTGGCTGCCGCATTAACTGTATCTGTTCTGGTGCAGATGTATTCAATGGAATACATGCGCGGTCCTGAGAATTTCGGCAGGTATTATGCAGGCATTAACTTTTTTACCGCTGCCATGAGCGGGCTGGTTCTGTCGCAAAACCTTGTTTTTACATTTTGCTGCTGGGAGCTTATGGGCTTTTGCAGCTATGCGCTTATTGGTTTCCATTACCAAAAGCCCGATGCCGCTCCTGCTGCGCTTAAAGCGTTCATGCTTAACCGCATTGCAGATACAGGTTTTCTTATACTGCTCATGGTTTGCGGCGCCTTGCTGCATACTTTTAATTACGAAGGTATAAATTATAGCCTGGGAGAATTAACCCCGGGATTTAATGAAAACCCCTCAGATAAAGCCCTGTTAATTTTTGCAGGTTTTGGGCTTATTTGGGCAGCAGCGGGCAAATCGGCACAATTTCCCTTCCAGGTTTGGCTGCCTTCGGCTATGGCCGGACCCACACCTGTATCAGCACTTATTCATGCAGCCACTATGGTGGCGGCGGGTATTTTCCTGCTTATCAGGCTGAATTTTATTTTGCTTCCCCCGGTTGCTGATGTGCTGGCATGGCTTGCATCACTTACAGCTTTATCGGCTGCTATGTCGGCATGGGCACAAACAGATTTAAAAAAGGTTTTAGCATACAGCACCATTTCACAGCTTGGGTTAATGGCAGCAGCAATAGGCTGCGGCGCGCCCGAGGCTGCCCTGCTGCACCTGTTAACACATGCATTTTTTAAAGCCGGCCTGTTCCTGTGCGCTGCAAACGTAATTAATGCCTTGCATACCCGTTTACCGTATGAGCAGGCGCAGGATATGCGCCTGATGGGTGGCATTGCCAAAAAAATGCCGATTACTGCGGTTTGCTTCGGCATTTGCGCGGCAGCATTGGCAGGATTGCCCTTAAGCTCCGGCTTCTTAAGCAAGGAGGCTGTTGTAGGGGCGGTTTATGATTCAGCATTGCAATCAGGGCAAACATCCGCTTACCTTCTTTTTACAGTGGTACTGCTCACAAGCGCTTTTACGGCAGCTTATTCATTACGCGCATTCAGGATGATATTTATTGGCAATTTCAGGGGAATCAAAGTTCTGCCCGCTGAATTAATCACCAGTGAGGGCGCAGCATCAGGGAATATAAATATTTCATTATTCCAATCTTTAAAAGACCCGGGGCTGCTTATGCGCATTCCTGTGCTTGTTTTGGCTTTCTGCTCCCTGTATGCAATATTTTCAGTCAATCCAATCCACCTTTCGCCCTTATTTTCTGCCTTTGGCAAAATAAAGTTTGGCAGTTATCAACTCATTGTATTTACTTTGTCCATGATTGTAATAGGGTTCGGCACCGCCTGCCGCAACCTTAGCTATCTTTCATCAACTGCTTCCGGAGTTTTTGGGAAACTGATGCAAAGCCATTTTGGTTGGGATGATATATGGAGAAAATGGTTTTCGCCGGCCGTTATTCATTTATCCCGCTTTTTTGCCTTTGCCGCCGACAGCAGGGTTAATGCCCTGCCCGATGGTGTTTCAAAAGTTACTGTTGTTTTAGCCCATTTCAGTTCTGCCCTCGACAGGTTTATTGTCGACGGCATGGTGAAGGCATCGGGCTTTACTGCAGGCGCTTTTGGCAGGTTTGCCGGAACATATCAGGGCTTCAGTGCCCGAGAGTTCATTTCTGCCGCTGCTGCCGGCTTGCTGCTGCTGCTGTGGTTCATTTTATAGCTATTATATTATAAGCATGTCCGTTCCCGTTCCATTCCTGTCTTTTCAAAGGCAGAACAGTGTGCTGCGCACTGAAATACTGAATGCCATAGCATCAGTCCACGACAGCAATAATCTCATATTAGGTGACCAGGTTGCCGCTTTCGAACAGGAATACGCAGCCTTCTTAGGCGTTCCGTACTGTATAGGTGTTGCCAACGGCCTTGAGGCCATGGTACTCAGCCTGAAAGCGCTCGGCATTGGTAACCGAATAGGTCCGCGTAAGGAAGAGGTTATAGTACCTGCAAATACCTATATAGCCACATGGCTTGCGGTAACTCAGGCAGGCGCAATACCGGTACCGGTAGAGCCCGATATGTATAACTACAACCTGCATCCTGCCCGCCTCGAGGAGAAAATAACGCAGTACACCCGCGCAATTCTCCCCGTTCACCTCTTCGGCCAGCCTGCCGATATGGACCCCATAAACTACCTTGCCGGCCGTTATGGCCTCTTCGTGGTTGAAGACAATGCGCACTCCCACGGGGCTGTGTATAAGGGCAAGGTATGCGGTACTATGAGCGCTGCAGGTGCCCACAGCTTTTACCCTACAAAGGTACTGGGAGCTTTAGGTGATGCCGGCGCCATTACCACCACCAACGAAACCATGGCCGAAACCCTGCGTGCCATGCGTAACTACGGCAGCACACGCAAAAACTACCACGAGAACCTGGGCTTTAACTCCCGTCTCGATGAGGTACAGGCTGCGGTTCTCAGGGTTAAGCTGCGCCACCTGCCTGTAGCGCAGGCAGAGCGACGAAACATTGCAGAAACTTACCTCTCTGAACTGGCCGGTGTGGGAGATTTAAGCCTGCCGCGTCCGCAGGGCGAGAACAGGCATGCCTGGCACCTGTTTGTAATTCGTACAGCCAGCCGCGATGCTTTGGCCGAGTTTTTGCGTGCCGAAGGCATTGAAACAATGGTGCATTACCCCGTTCCGCCGCACAGGCAGAATGCTTATAAGAACCTGAATTTCAAAGACGACAGCTTCCCGCTTACCAATCTGATGGCAAGAACAATGCTTACCCTGCCCTTGTTCCCCGGTATGAGGCCCGATGAAATTAAATCTGTTACTGATGCAGTGAAAAAATTCTTCACCCGCTCCTTTATTGGTTAGGAAATACGACGCCAAACCTTACATTTACGCTTTAAGTAGGGCAGATAGATAATTTTATCTGCCTTTTATGAAAGAAAAGGGCAGTATTTTAAAAAAAGCAGAATAATTATGGGTTTTCATTGCGTAATTTTCAATGTTCTTTCCATATCTTTGCAATTATTATCACTATCCACTGTTCTCGAACATAAATTCATCTGCAAAGCAAAGTGGCGGAAAAAAAGTTAAAAGTTCTGATGTTAGGCTGGGAATTTCCCCCCATCCTCGCCGGCGGTCTGGGTACCGCCTGCTATGGTCTTTGTAAGGCGCTGAGCGCCTATGCTGATATAACTTTGATTGTACCCCGATCTGAGGAAAAGCAAAAGCTTGAAGACACCAATGTCAAAATTCTGGGCCTGAATTACACAGGTCTTGATGAAGAACTGCCATACGAAACACCACGTGTTCCGTATGAAACTTTTACCGAAGTCACTTATGTAGACAACCCGGATATTCACCCTTACCCCTTGGGCATTGCTTATACCAAAATTGAGTATAAGGAAACCAGCACAGCGGAAGACGTAAGGAACATGTACAGCACCAATGAGCCCTATGGTCCGAATATTATGACCAAGGTGGCCTTATATGCCGATGTTGTAACGCAGATTGCCCTAACTAAAGATTTCGATGTTATTCATGCACACGACTGGATAACTTACCCTGCCGCGGTAAAAATTAAAGAAGCCACCGGCAAACCCCTTTGCCTCCACATTCACAGCCTTGAAACCGACCGTATTGGCGAAAAAGCCAAATACTACGATAACATGGTTTATGAAATTGAGAAAAAGGGAATGCAGGCTGCCGACAGGCTTATACCTGTAAGCTTTTTCACCCGCGACTGCGCAGTTAAGCATTACGATATAGACCCTGCCAAGTTCTACCCGGTTTATAATGCCATTGATCAGGCCCCTGTTTTCCGCCTGCCGCGTGAGCTTGATGAGAAAATAGTTTTGTTCCTTGGCCGCATCACTTTCCAGAAAGGCCCGGAATTTATGGCTGAAACCGCTTTCAAAGTGGTTCAGAAATACCCGAACGTTAAATTCTTTGTGGCCGGTGTGGGCGATATGCTGCAGCAGCTTAAAGACCTTACCCGTTCACAGGGCATTTTCGATAAATTTATATTTGCAGGCTTCCTGAGCAAACCCAAGGTTCAGCAAATATTGGCCCAGGCCGATGTTTACTTTATGCCCAGCGTTTCTGAGCCATTCGGCCTTTCTGCCCTTGAAGCTGCCCAGTTCGGCATACCTGCTGTGCTCAGCACACAAAGCGGTGTGGCAGAGGTAATGGACCATGCCCTGAAAGCAGATTATTGGGATACCGACAAATTCGCAAATTACATTTACGCTTTGCTGAATTATGAAGGTATTCGTACCGATATGACCAAAAATACAAAGGTCGAAATTGATGCAATGAGCTGGGACGACAGCGCCCGCGACGTATATGAAGTATACGAAACCCTGTTTGCTTCCTGATAATCTGAAGCTGCCGGTACTTTAGAAATTCATCTGCTGATATTGCCAAAGAAAATTCATAATGACATCTGTTTGTTTTTATTTCCAGGTTCACCAACCGGTAAGGTTAAAGAGCTTTAGTTTCTTCCAAATCGGAACCGACCACCAGTACGAAGCCGTAGATGTAAACTTCGGTATTCTGAACCGCGTGGCCGATAAGTGCTACCTGCCGGCTAACAACAAAATTCTTGAGCTGATTGAAAAAACAGGCGGGAAATTCAAGGCTTCGTTCTCAATAACCGGCACAGTGCTGGAACAATTGGAAGCTTTTCGCCCCGATGTAATTGCCTCTTTCAAAGCCCTTGCCGATACCGGCTGCGTTGAATTTATGGCCGAGACTTATTATCACAGCCTCGCCTACCTGTTCAGCGCCGAAGAGTTTGAAAGGCAGGTTAAAATGCATACCGATAAGGTTAAAAAGCTTTTCGGTGTAACGCCAACCACTTTCCGCAACACTGAGCTTGTTTACAGCAACAAAGTAGCAGCAACGGTAAAGAAAATGGGCTATAAAGCCATACTTGCCGAAGGTGTTGATCGCAACCTGGGCGGCTTGCCGCCAACCACGGTTTTTCGTGCCGAAGGAACGCCGCTGATGAAAGTGCTTTTACGACACTACCGCCTCAGCGACGACATAGCTTTCCGTTTCTCAGATAAAGGCTGGAGCGAATACCCGCTTCTTGCCCCCCGCTTTGCGAATTGGCTGCATAATATGAAAGAAGAAGGGGCCGATACCATTAACCTCTTCCTCGATTATGAAACCTTCGGTGAGCACCGTGCAGCTGAAACAGGCATTTTCCAATTCCTGACATACTTACCTGCCGAGGTACTTAAAGATCCTGATTTCGACTTTGCCACCCCGTCTGAAATAGTTGCAAAGTATCCGCATGAGCATTTATACAACTGCCCCGAAGTAACAACCTGGGCAGATGAAGAGCGCGACCTTACCGGCTGGCTCGATAACAACATGCAGAAAGATGCCATTACCAAAATCTACGCTCTTGAGAAAAAAGTAAAAGCCGATGGTACCCCTGAGCTTGCCGACACGTGGGCCAAGCTTCAAACCAGCGACCACTTCTACTACATGAGCACCAAGTATTGGGAAGATGGTGTAAGGCAGGCATTCAGCCCTTACAAATCGCCATACGATGCATATATAAACTATATGAACGTGCTTTCTGATTTCGAGGCCTTGGTTGAAGAAATCAGTGCAGTGGTTCCTAAGACGCCCGGCGCAATTGCGGCCATGAGCAAGCCTGCTGAAACAGGCGAGGCTGCGGCACCTGCAGCAGAGGCTCCCGTAAAAAAGGCTAAAGCACCTTCTAAAGCCAAAGCAGAAGAAGCTTCGAATACGCCGGCCCCGAAGGCTGAACCTGCAAAGAAAGCTCCGGCTAAAAAAGCAGCCAAATAATTACCGGGTAATAACTGCTCACAGCAAAATGCCGTTGAATTCCTTTGGGACATTCAGCGGCATTTTGCATTAAATTCCGGCCGGTTATTTGTTGCCGAACTGCAAAGGAGTTGAGCAGGTCTAAGCTAATAATTCGAATAAAGAAAAACGCAACACCCGGGCTGTTAAGGCCTGAATGCTGCGTTTTTCTTTATTCTTTTTTAATTGATATAGTTAATCCAGCTCTACCGGGATTGGCGCAGTTTCAGTAAATGAGCGTTCTGTGAGGCTGTATTTAAAGCCTTTGGCGAGAATATGCACCACAAGGTTTTCTATGCTTATGGGCGAACCTTCGGGTATATCAGCTATGTTGCTGTACTTGATATTGTGACCGTCGAACAGGAGCACAAGGCCGCTGCCTATGGTTTCAATTTGCGTTCCTTCTGTAATCAGCACACCGGTATCATCTCCAAGGCCAATACCTATGGCACCGGGATTTCCGGCAACAGCCTGGGTAAGTCGACCGAAACGTCCGCGCTTAACAAAGTGGGTATCTATTATAACATTAGGTACGAAGCCAAGCCCCGTGGTTATTTTTACTTCACCTTTAAGGAGCGCTTCGCTGCTTTCTCCGCCATAAATCATGGTGGTGCTCATGGCCATGGCGCCGGCGCTGGTGCCGCTGATCATGAAATCTTCGTGCAGGTACTTATTCCTCAGAATTTGAAGTAAAGGAGTGCCGCCAAAAATAGTGCTCAGCCTCAATTGATTTCCGCCTGTGAACATAACACCGTCGGCTTCACGTATGCGTTGCTCAAATTCAGGCTTAACGGCATCGTGGCGGCTTTTAATATGCATTACGCCAACATTCCTGCACCCAAGCCTGTCGAAAGCCTGCTTATAGCCTTCCCCTATTTCCTCGGGTATCATAGAAGCGGTAGTAATTACCTCGACCCTGGATTCAGGGCCCTTCATTTCATATAGTATTCGGCGCAGAATACCTGATTCAAAAAAGTTAACATGGCTGTAGGCCGCAGATCCTTCCGGATCTGTTCCTTTATCCACGTTTCCGCCTATGGCAATAATCTTGCCTTTGGGTACGCTCATCTATGTGCATTTTACGGCCTTGGCCGTGTCTTATCCGGTAACCGAAGTACGAATGTAACAATTATTCCTTTAAGCAGATTGCATTGGCCTTTAAAATGACAGCATTGTTCATAATTAAACCCAAATAAATGCAAGCTTTTAAGAGCAAACTCATACGGTTATTAATTGTATTTTCATGATAAGATTAAATTTTATTGCAGTTTATCGCGCTAAAGTCCTTATTTTGGACCAATTCCGGATGCAGGCAATCACAAGCCGGCAAGGTATTGGTTTAATGCAATTCATAAGGTAATCTGTTATCATGATTCCCATGATGCATTTACCTTCCAATTTTCCGGCCTGATATGAATCCGGTACACCTGAAGCATTCTTTTAGCCTGCATTTTAGCCACCTGGCTTTTGCACTTTTGCTGATATTATCGGCAATGGCTTTGCCGTTAAAAGTGTGCGCCCAGGTAATAGGTACCGGGAATAAAATTGTTTTTTCAGCCCCCACTGATGCTCAGCAAGCTTGGGCAGATAATTCTAAAACGAGGAATTATGAATTTAAAATTCCGGAAACAGCTGACGCAGATCAGCAACATTTTACATTAACCGGTTTATTCCCAATCAACAGCGGCAGTATTTCAGCAATTTCAGGTCAATATGCAATAAACTGCAAATTCAGGAAAGGCAATTCTGATTTCATTGGCTTTGCAATAACACGCCAGGGTCCGGGCCTGGTTAAGATCCATTTAAATTTACCGGGAGAGCCGCCATCTGCCCGAACTGCAGGCTGCATCTTACCCGACAGCATTTTTGGTAAATCGGGCTGCGATACCTGCATGCGGAGAATGACCATAATTGCTAAAAACGAGGAGGTATTACTTTATTCTTCCTCTGCTTTGGCTGCAACCCTGCGATTTTCTTCAGACAGCGATTATAATGACGTAATCAGAACGGTTTCCCCGGTATTAAGCAACTCAACAGCTTCATACCGAAACCTTGTGCTATATGAAGGCAGCCTGTCGGCAAGGGCAATGATTGAGCAAAAGTTGCTTGATCCCCTTGGCAAACCCGGAACAGCATTGTTCCTTGATGGCAAAACTTATATTGATTTGGGCACAGTGCCTACCGGTAGCCTGCCGCCCGCATTCAGTGTTTCGTTACGGGCACATCGGCATGATTGGCAAAAAGTTCCGCCCTGCACCATTATTTCAAACAGGCAAAAAGACGGCTTCAGCTTAAGCATTACAGATTCACTTCTAAAAGCGGAAATATCCGGCAATAGTCAAAACCTTTCATGTTCTGTTCCGCTTCGCAGAATTAAATCAGGGTGGAGGCAGTTCTTTTTAACATTTAACGGCTATAATCTGCGCCTGTATGTTGATGGTGTTGTTGCTTCAGAGGCAAAATCTGTAAAACAAATTACTATTCCCCATGCTGCCGACAGGCCGGTTATGATTGGCGCCGCTCCGGGCCCTGCCGGAAAACCGAAATCCGGCCCATGGTTTTACGGCACAACAGACGAAGCAGGCTTTTATAAATGTGCCCTGAGTCCGTCTAAAGTTATGGCCGAATTCCTGGGCATGCTAAGCGTAAGCTCGGCTTGCCTTGCTGCCGGGTTCGATTTTAATGAAAATGGTGAAACCGTAGTTTCAGATATGGTGGCTTCGGCAAAGGGTAAGGTTTTTTCCGGCGGGGCATCATCTGCTTGGGTACCTTCCAACTTACCAATGTGCCAGGCCAATGTTCAGATTTCTTCGGCCGGTAAATTGCAGCACAGGTTTGGCTTTAGTATTGTTCCGAAAGAAACGCAGGCTATAAATTTTGCGGCTTCTGTATCTGATGCCTTACCGGCATCAGCTTACCTGGGCAGGCTGCCTGCTGCTGCCGGCCTTTCTGAAGACCGCGTATGGTTTACTGTTAGAGAACCCGGACCGCATACAGTTGCTGAAATGAGCTTCATTCTCAGGAACGCCCCGGAGTACGACGATATAAAAAGGCCTCAAAGGCTGGTACTTTTTTTCAGGGAGGCCGGTGTGCCTGATAATGATTGGGAAGCCTTAGGAGTGGCTTATTCCGTTTCAGCCGATACAAGAACCGTAAGGTTTAAAGATGTTCCGTTTCGCAGCGGTCAATGGCTTATAGGCAGAACATCACCCCTGAAAACCATGCTGCATAATGTAAAAGAAATATGCAGCGGTTCAAAAATTAACGTTTTTTACCACTGTACCGAAATGCCCCTGAGCGGCAACAGGTTTACGCTTGAAATCAGCGATAACGAAGGAAGTTTTGGGAATCCGCATGTTTTGGCTGCTGTTGACGGAATTTCCTCTGAAGGTTCGGTTCCGGTAATAATTCCCAAAAGGTACCCACCCGGATCGGCCTACAGAATAAGAATCAGGAGCAGCTACCCGGCATTAACCGGTTCACCCTCAGATAATTTTGAAATATTAGGTGCAGTTCCCGGCCATTATAAGCCGGCTGCTTTCCTTCAGTCGAACAGCCCGGTTTTGCTGAATGAGCCAATAAGGCTCAGCGCTCCCCTGTTTCCCGGCGCCGATTATTGGTGGACAGGCCCGGCAGGTTTCAGTGATAATACCGCAGCACCTGCCCCTTTTACCGCTTTGGAACAGGCATCAGGAAGATACAGCCTCATAATAAGCCAGGATGCCTGCCGCGATACTTTTTATACTGATGTGGCTGTAATTAAGAGCCATTCTGCAAAAACACCGGCCGGCTTAAAACCGGCAAGGCCGCTTGGCATATTGGAAGATACCTATGGCCAAAGCAGTATTGATATAGACTTACACCCTTCAGAGAACTTCAGCGCACTGGAAGTATTTTCTGAAAAAATGGCCGATATAAACACCCACATCCGCCATGCTGAAAGGGTGCACGACGAGCAGGCCCTTAAACTGCACCACAGTGCCGCTGTAAACCTTTCCATAGCTCAACGGCGGTTCGATACTGCTGTTATTCACCTGCGCCAATTGGCCGCATTAGAAACCAAACAGAGTGTAAAAGTTGGAATATGCAGCAAAATGGCATCGGCCTGGCAAAGGCTGCAGCAAGATGATTCTGCTGCGAACAGCTATGCTATGGCCGGTGACGCTGCAGAACAAAGCGGTAATAAAAAAGAAGCAATTAACCATTATACCCGTGCCGCCAATATGATTTCCGGCACCGATGATGAACGTGCAACTATATACAGGAGCATAGCCGAACGCCTTTCATCCGTAAAAGCTGTGCCGGCCAGAACCAAAGCTGAGCAAAGGCTCATTGCCAAAACCGAAAAACTGAGAAAGGCCCGATATAAGCGCGATACAGAAATAGCCCTGCAGCTTTCATTATTAAACCGTAACAAAACAGACAGGCAAGCTGAAGCAATTAAAGCTGAGCCAAAAATTGTAGCCATAGAACATGAGCCTGATCCCTTTGGCAGAAACTACCTGATGCCGGCAGAACCTGAAGCCCCGGTTACCAAACCAAAATCACCAGGTTCACCGGTTTATAAGATGCCAAAATCAACAGGCCCTGATTCATCTCCGTTGCCCGGAAAAACAGGAGTCCCTGAGGGTAAAACCAACTTACCTAAAATTGTAAAGCCAAATTCTAAGGCTCCGGTTAAGCCTGTAATGGTTCCGCCTGCAAAAAAGCATGTTAAGAAAATCAGGTATAACAGCTATTCTGATAAAGAAACAGGGCATAAACTAAAGCCGGGCTTTACCCTTGCACAATATCACGACAGCAATAAACCTGATTTTAAGCCTGATACAGATATCCGCACAGGCTCAGCCAATGTCAGGCCCGACAGTTCAAATATTAACAACAATACCTACACTGAAGATGGTGACACCATAACAGGCAGGCCTTCGAGAGAGGAAGAAGGCGCGGCCATACCCCCTAAGAGCAGGAATAATTACAGGTACTTAATGTACATTTTGGGTGCCTTAATTATTGGCGTATTAGCATGGGTAATAATTGCCAAAATCAGAGAGCAGGAAGAAGACTAAACAACTGTAAACCAGGATACTTATTTACTAATTACCTGAACTTTTTCATAAAGCCCGAAATTTTTTCTTCCAATGAGCCGCCTTTTTCAAGTGCTCTTATAAATGCGCTGCCAACAATTGCGCCGGATGTATATTCACATGCCTGTTCAAAAGTATTTGCATTGTGAATTCCAAAACCTACAAGCATAGGCCTGACAGGCTTTGCTTCTCCCAGCTTTTTAAAATAGCTCATTGTGGTTTCGGAAAACTGACCTTCGCCGCCGGTTACCCCGGGAGAGCTTACAACATAAATAAAACCGGTACTCGCTTTATCAACCAGTTTAAACCTTTGGGCAGAAGTGCTTGGCGCTGCCAAGGGAATATATGAAATACCATTGTCAAGGAATTTCTCGGCAAAGCCCTTTTCAAATTCTTCCGGCGGAAAGTCAGGTATAATCAGTCCGTCTATTCCTGTTTCGCGGCATCGTTCTAAAAATTTATCTATACCGAACTGCAGTATCGGGTTCAGGTAACCCATTAAAATTACCGGTATGCTTATCTTAGTTCGCATATTGGCCAATTGCCCAAGCAACTTTTCTAATGTCATGCCCTGTTCAAGCGCTATTGAGGATGCCTGTTGAATAGTTGGCCCATCGGCTACAGGATCACTGAAAGGAATACCTATTTCCACCATATCGGCACCATACTTTTCAAGAAGCTCTAAAATGGGTAAGGTATCTTCAAAAGCAGGGTAACCGGCAGTAAAGAATACAGATAATATATTGCCTTTCTTTTGGGCAAAAAGCTTGTCTATTCTGTTCATTGTCATGTTATTAAAGTTCAAGGCGTTTCATATAGGTTTCCAAATCCTTATCTCCCCTGCCGCTGAGGTTCACAATTACAATGCTTTCAGGTCCTGTTTCAATAGTGCTTAAACACGCCAATGCGTGCGCCGACTCAAGGGCAGGTATAATACCTTCCAGGAGAGCCAGCTCATGCGCGGCATCCAGGGCTTGTTCATCTGTTACAGCCTTGAACTCTGCCCTGCCCGTTGTAAACAAATGGGCGTGCTGCGGGCCTATTCCGGGATAATCAAGCCCGGCAGATATGCTGAAGGGCTCGGTTATTTGACCGTCGGGCGTTTGCATGAGCAAAGTTTTACTGCCGTGTAATACCCCCGGCTTACCAAGAAATGTAGTTGCTGCTGAATAACCTGTATCAAGCCCTTTACCGGCAGCTTCGGCGGCAATAAGGCGTACATGGGGCTTATCAAGATAATGGTAGAAAGCACCTGCGGCATTGCTTCCCCCGCCTACGCAGGCAATAATAATATCAGGGTCCTGTTTACCTTCATCTGCCTCCATCTGCCAGGTAATTTCCTCGCTGATTACCGATTGAAACCGCGCCACCATATCAGGGTAAGGGTGAGGCCCGACTACTGAACCGATAATATAATGGGTGTCTTCAGGATTACTTACCCACCAGCGCATAGCTTCGTTGGTTGCATCTTTTAGTGTACGACTCCCGCTGGTGGCCGGAATTACTTTAGCGCCCAACATTTTCATCCTGAATACGTTGGGTTTCTGGCGCTCCATATCGTGCGAGCCCATAAATACAATGCATTCAAGACCTAATAATGCGCAAACAGCAGCGGTAGCCACGCCGTGCTGCCCTGCCCCGGTTTCAGCAACTATGCGGCTTTTGCCCATGCGTTTGGCAAGCAATGCCTGGCCAATTGTATTGTTTATTTTATGTGCGCCTGTATGGCAAAGGTCTTCACGCTTCAGCAGTACCTTAAAACCATATTTTGCACTTAGCCTTTCGGCATGGAACAAAGGCGTTGGCCTGCCGGCATAGCTTGCCAGTAAACGCCTGAACTCCTTTTGAAAACCAAGTGAGTTAATCTGTTGTAAATAAGCGTTTTGCAGGGCCTCTATGTTTGCATGCAACATTTCCGGCACAAAAGCGCCCCCGAATTCGCCATAATAGCCTTTGTTATCTGTTTGGTACATAGTGTTTTAAAACGATTACATCATCTTATGTTTCACGGCTTCAATATAGGCCATGCACTTTTCAACTGATTTTAAACCCGGTGATATTTCAAGCTTTGAACTTGCATCAAAGCCAATCAAACCGGGTAGCCTGTCGGTTGGTATGTTTAATATACTTTCTGCATTTAAGCCGCCGCTTAAGAAATACGGCAGGGGCAGCTGCAAATCAATCAAGATTTCATGCGGAAAGGATATTCCGGTTCCGCCATGTTTTTGAGTTGGGGTATCTAAGAGCAGCATACTTACTGCCTTACTGTATAATCCGGCTTGTTGCTGTATGCCCTGCCTGCTTGTTGCGGGAATAGCTTTTATTATTTCCAGGCCTGAGCTTTGTAATTCAAGGCACATTGCCGGACTTTCAGAGCCATGTAGCTGAACAATATCTAAGCCGAATTTCTTTGCGGTTTCTAATATTTCTGTAACGGTTTGATTTACAAAAACGCCTGCCGGAACAGTTAAGCGCTTAATTAAATTCAGGTTGTCAGTCTGCCAATTCTCGCCAACATATCTTGAAGAGCCCGGCCAGAACATTAATCCAATATAATCCGGCTTTAGAGCAGCAATTTCCTGTATGTTTTCTTTTTCACGCAGGCCGCAAATTTTAGCTTTGAGCATATAGCAAATCAAGGTTTAGTATAAAGCCTTTACAATCGGTTAAGTTCCTGAATAAAGGCAGCACATGCCTCGCCCGGATTTGTGTGCTGCATAAAATTCTCGCCGATAAGAAAACCTTTAAAGCCGTGCTTTTTAAGCATAATTACATCTTCAGGATTTTTAAGTCCTGATTCTGAAACCTTTACAAACCTTCCGGGAATATGGTCAGATAATGCGACGCTTGTATTTATATCGACAATAAAATTGTTAAGGTTGCGATTATTAATTCCTACAAGATCAATACAGGCAGATTCGAAGGCAGCAGGTTCGTCTGTTGAATGAATTTCCAATAAGACCTCCAGCCCCAAGCTATGTGCAAGTTCTGCAAGCTGAATTTGCTGCTCCAGGGTAAGTATTGCCGCAATAAGCAAAATGGCATCGGCTCCGATTGCTTTGGCTTCAATAACCTGGTATTCATCTATTGTAAAGTCTTTTCGAAGAACAGGAACCCTGTTATGCTCCCTTGCAATCAGGAGATCTGAATTGCTGCCGCCAAAGAAGCTTTCATCGGTGAGGACAGAAAGGGCTGCGGCCCCGGCTTTAACATACCAGGAAGTGATAAATTCAACATCGGCATTCGGGTGAATAATGCCTTTGCTAGGCGATTGCCTTTTAAACTCGGTAATTAGCCCGCTGCTGCCGATTGCAGAAACAGCATTGCTTAACGACAAAGTTTTACGGCCGAAATATTTCGATTTCTCAAGCCTGTTAACCGGAACGCTATGCCTGCGCTCCTGCACTTCGGCAAGCTTTTTCTTAACTATGGTTTCGAGAATACTCATGCTGCAGCGCTTATTGAAATTACCTTTTCGAGACTGATTAAAGCTTTTCCGCTGTCAATACTTTCCCTGGCCAAAGCCAGAGCATCCTGCAAAGACAGCGCATTATCTGCTGTTTGCAGCGCAAGCGCGGCATTAGCTAAAACTACATTTGTTTGGGCTAAAGTACCTTTACCAGACAGGATATTAACTAAAATATCGGCCGATTCGGCAGCTGAACCACCTGAAGCCAGGTCTGTATCCTGTAATGTAACAGAATTAAAATCTGCCGGTATGGGCTGCCTCTCGCCGGAACTGCTTAGTATTCTCACAGGTGCAGTTAAGCTTACTTCATCGTAACCATCTAAACTATGAACCACGCTGTATTGCAGGGGCCGGTTTTGGTTTTGGAAAATATAATTATAAAGCCTTGCAAGCTCCAGGCTGAAAACACCTGTCATTTGAAATGGCGGCCGAGCGGGATTTACCAGGGGGCCCAACATATTAAAGAAGGTTCTAACCCCTAAATCGCGCCTTACAGCTCCTACATTTTTCATTACCGGGTGAAATAAAGGCGCATGGAGGAAACAAATACCGGCCTGCTCTATTTGCTTCAATAAAGCTGATGAATCTGAGGTAAATTTATAACCAAGCGCTTCCATAACCGTGCTGCTTCCGCAGGAACTGCTTACACCGTAGTTACCATGCTTGGCTACCGGAACACCGGCACCGGCAACTACAAAGGCCGATGTGGTGCTTATATTAAATGTTTTTTTGCCGTCGCCGCCGGTACCGCACATATCTATGGCCGGAATACCGTCAAGGTTAAAAGGAATGCAAAGTTCCAGCATGGCCATCCGGAATCCGGCGAGCTCTTCGGCACTTAAGGGGCGCATCAGGTAAACCGTTATAAATGCGGCCATTTGAGCAGCATTGGCTTCGCCACGACCAATAATATATAATGCTTCAGATGCTTCCCCGGAATCAAGGATTCTGCCGGAAAGCAAATGGTTTAAGATGTTTTTCATTTCAGGATGAAGTATAAGGATGTTTTCTTTTAATGAGATATAGGTCCGGGCCGGATTAACTCTGAATCATGGCCAGCCAGTTATCAATCATTAATTTGCCTCCTTCTGTTAAAATAGATTCAGGGTGAAACTGCAGGCCATAATGCGGGCGATTACTAACCCTTAAGGCCATCAGGTTGCCTTCTGCATCAAATGCAAGGCTTTCTAAGGGACTTTTAACACTTCCGGGTTCAACAGCCCAGCTATGGTACCTTCCCGCTTTAAAACCGCTATCAAGCCCTTTAAATATAGGGTCAGCATTGTTGATGTGAACCGGTATTGAAAGCCCGTGGTAAACTTTTGGAAGATTATACAAATCAGCCCCATATACTTCGGCAATTGCCTGGTGCCCGAGGCAGATACCCAGCAAAGGCTTTTCGGCCGGGAAAGCTGAAATCAGGGCTTTGGTTATGCCGGCAGTTTCGGGAATACCCGGCCCCGGTGAAATTAAAACTGCATCATATTCCAAAGCCTTTTCAAGGCTGATTTTATTGTTCCTTAAAATATCGGGCTCTATTCCTGCTTCGCGAAGCATGAAAACGAGATTGTATGTAAATGAATCATAATTATCAAGAACGAGTAGTTTCATTTGTTGAGGGTATTAAAAAGTGGCGGCATTATTTGAGTTTTCTTAAGCCTGTAGATTGAAAAGGTTTACTTATCAGAGTGTTACAGCTAAATCAATGGCCTTTCGCAGGGCAGCCAGCTTATTATGTACTTCCTGCATTTCGCTTTCAATAACCGATGCTGCCACAATTCCGGCACCGGCCTGGTAATGCAGCTTATTATCTCTTGAAAGGAAAGAACGAATCAGGATGGCATGGTTAAATGTGCCGTCGGGACCTAAAAAGCCAATGCAACCGCCATAGAACCCCCTTCTGTGATGTTCAAGCCTGTTTATAATCTGCATTGCCATATATTTAGGGGCACCGCTTAAAGTACCTGCCGGGAAGGTTTCTGCGGCAACTTTAAGCGCATCGGAACCGGGCTCAAGAACGCCTGTAACTTTACTTACAAGATGAATTACATGGCTGTAAAACTGAATCTCTGCAAATTTTTCAACCTTAACCTGCCTGCAATTCCTGCTTAAATCGTTCCTGGCCAAATCTACAAGCATTACGTGCTCGGCATTTTCTTTGGGGTCTTCGGCTAATTCACGTGCCAGCCGGGCATCATGCTCATCGTCACCGGTTCGGCGGAAAGTGCCGGCTATGGGATGAATGGCAGCCCGACCTTTTTTTACAACCAATTGTGCTTCAGGTGAGGACCCGAATATGCGGTAGTGCCCATAGTCAAAATAAAACAACCAGGCCGATGGGTTTATAGATCTTAATGCCCTGTAGACATTAAAATCATCGCCTTTGAACTCTCTGGTGAAACGCCTTGAAAGTACTACCTGGAAAACATTCCCTTTTTTGCACTCATTTATACCTTGCCCAAGTATTTCAGCAAAATCATTGTCTGATGTAATACTTGATTCCGGGCCTTCTGATATGAACTTAAATGAAGGGTGAGGCCGGCTTAAAACCAACATTTTTAAGCTTTCAAGCAATTCCGGATCGGCATATTCACCTTCAGAAAAATTGACCTGCAAGGTCATTGAATTGCTGAAATGATCTATCATTATCACATACCTGAAAACGCTGTAACACATTACGGGCAAGTCCGGGTGCAGGTGAGGGCCTGTGAAACTGATGTCCTCGGCAGACTCAGCCGCGTCGAAGGTCATATAACCGAAAGACCCGTTTGGAATACTGCTTCCTGTACCTGTAAAACTGAAAGATTCGTTCCATTTCCTTAATTGAGGAAACAAATCAGCTTTGTCAATTTTTTCCTTATAATTCGTCTCGCTTCGGTTTGAACATTCAAGAACGCCGGATGGCAAATAGCTGAAGCTGAACAGCGATTCACAGCAAATGAAAGAAATACTGTTTTCATGGCCGTGGTAATCTGAACTTTCCAAAAGCAGGCATGGGCTATACCTGTCTCTGAGTTTAAGCAATAACGAAACAGGTGTTATTGTATCGGCCAGGAGCTTTTGAGAAATGTAAGTTATTTTATTAAACGGCATAAGGGGTTCGAAACAGGTAAGGGATAAATTGTACTGAACGCTTAAATCAGCAAGGCCATAAAAGCAAAAAGGCCTGCCGGATTACAGCAGACCTTTTGTATATATTGAATAAGGAATATCTTCTTAGGACAGATCTTATATCAGTAAGGAACATGCGCTGCTTTCCAATGGACGTTTTCTGACCACTGCCACCAAAAAGCATTTAATGTTACGTACTTGTTCATATCTGAGATAAAGGTAGCAAATGCCAAAATGCAATGCAAGAGGCTGCTAAATAATCCTATTAATTTCCATTGAAGGAATTATTTGCCAAGGCGGGCAATTAAATCGGCGGCACGGGTGCTGTAACCGATTTCGTTATCGTACCAACCTACAACTTTAGCCAAAGTTCCGTTTACTGAAGTAAGCTCAGAATCGAAAATACAGCTGTGTGTGTTGCCAACAATATCGATAGAAACGATAGGATCTGTAGCATATTCAAGAATGCCTTTCATCGGACCGTCGGCGGCCGCTTTCATGGCATCGTTAATTTGCTGAGCAGTAACTTCCTGTTTCAGAACAACAGTGAAATCAGTTAATGAACCATCGGGCACGGGAACGCGCATTGCGTTTCCGTCGAGTTTGCCTTTAAGGTGCGGCAATACCAGTCCTACAGCTTTGGCAGCGCCGGTGCTGGTAGGTATAATAGAGTAAGCTGCGGCGCGGGCCCTGCGTAAGTCAGAGTGAGGCGCGTCCTGCAGGTTTTGGTCAGAGGTGTATGCGTGAATTGTGGTGATATAGCCTTTTTCGATACCGAAAGCATCGTCAAGTACTTTTGCCATCGGGGCCAGGCAGTTAGTGGTACAGCTTGCGTTAGAAACAATTGTTTCAGAACCGGTAAGCGTGTCTTCGTTAACACCAAGCACAACAGTTGGCACATTTCCTTTCGCAGGAGCCGATATAACTACTTTGCGAGCCCCGGCGGTAAGGTGCTGCCCTGCCCCGGCTTCGTCAACAAAGCGACCGGTAGATTCCAGAACAACATCAACCCCAAGCGCTTTCCAGGGAAGAAGCTTAGGATCTTTTTCGGCAAGAACTTTAATGGTTTTGCCGTCTACTACCAAATTGCCATCAGTTACTTCCACAGTGCCGGAAAATTTTCCGTGAACCGAGTCATATTTGAGCAAATGCGCCAGTGTGGCGGGTACAGTCAGGTCGTTTACGGCAACAACTTCGACGTCGGAATTTTTTAATAAGGCCCTAAAAGTAAGCCTCCCGATACGTCCAAAGCCGTTAATGGCAACTTTGATTTTTGACATAGTATTGTTTATTAATGAGTTACGCTCGTACAGAGCCTTATCAGGTGGTAAAATAAGAAATAGTAAACGGCAAAAACAACTGCCGGTTAAATTACGCTGATATTTGCCTTCAGAAAAAATAACAAAAAAAAGCTGAATAAGTTTTGGAAAAAGGAAAGAATACCTACCTTTGCACTCCCGAAACGAAACAAAGATTCGGGAAACAAAGCAAAATTTATAAAAGCTTTGTAAAGTAGCCGGCCCGTTCGTCTAGGGGTCAGGACACGTCCCTTTCACGGATGAAACACGGGTTCGATTCCCGTACGGGCTACCAAAGCGGATTGCACTGATTTATCAGTTTGCAATCCGCTTTTTTGTTTTTGCAGGGAGGCTGATAGTGGATCAATGGACCAGTCCGGAATTTTGGGGGGCGGTATAAATTTTCTAAGTTTGGCTGAAATATTTAGAGCCACTTTATTTTGACAACTGACAATACAAGCCTTTTGGCTATGTTTCTGCCTGAGGGCTTATTAGATTTCTTTGATGTGGTAAAGGCAGAGAAGAGTAATGAAGATATAGACCTTTATCTTGAAGAGAAGAACTTGGCTCCTTCGGGTTATGAAGACGTAAAACTTGAATCCAAAGGCTTTTTGCCCGAGATTTCTGTACAGGATTTTCCCATTCGTCATTACCGGGTGATGCTTTATATAAAGCGTCGTCGTTGGCAGGTTGTTGATACAGGTCAGATTATAAAAAGAGACTGGGAAATTGTTCAGC
>JAZKBN010000079.1:0-2012 GCA_040388605.1 Bacteroidota bacterium
TTTGTATTTTCAATTTTTACACAAATGCTTTCGCCCATTATGGCATCAGCTGTACCGCGATCGAAGGTGGTGGGCTTGTCGTCGGTACCCAGTGTAATGCGCTCAATGCGCAGGCCTTTGCTGTCGAGCCAAAGTTTTTCCCCGCCTGAAATGTTGCGGATAATAAGGGTGGCTTTTCCGCTGAGCGCTTTTTCGGCAAAGTCTACGGCCAGGTCAAGGTCTATATGCTGAACCACGGCTTCGGTGGGGCGGGCATAGCTGTGTATATCGGTGGCCGGGTTATGGTTCATCAGATTTTGATTAACTTTGTGTGGCTTATTGCAATTAGTAAGAAACAACAGAAGGGGAATAAGCAGAAAAAAGGCACCGGGTTGTAACATTTGGTGCAGCTTAAACAATTGCCTGTAATTTCTGTTTTGCACCATAGTAGGGCGCATATCGGTATCTGTTTTTATCATGGTGCCTGAAGGAAATTGCTGCCGGCAAAAGCGGTGTATATTACTAAGCCGCATATTAGAAAAATTATACCTGAATCCCAATCACTGAACGCGAGATGTCTCAGAAATATGTAACTATTTACACAGAGGCCAACCCGAATCCGGCTTCCATGAAGTTCATGCTGAATTTCATGCTGGTGCCAGATGGTACCGATTTCGATTTCCCGGATGCGGAAAGTGCAAAAGCCAGTCCTTTGGCAGAGGCATTGTTCCAGTTCCCGTTTACCGAGCGCGTGTTCATCATGAGCAATTTTATCACCATCACCCGCAAGGCAGATTTTGACTGGCATGAAATTTCAAGCGAGCTGCGAAGCTTTATTAAAGAATATTTGGCCAATAACGGCCCTGTTCTTGCCGAAAAAACCATGCGCGATTACGAAATAAGCGCGTCTGCCGGTTCCGATGAAACGGAAATGGACAAAAAAATTAAGAACCTGCTTGAAGAATATGTTCGCCCGGCTGTAGAGTCAGATGGCGGCGCAATAAACTTCCGCAGCTTTACCGAAGGCGTGGTTCGTGTGGAGCTCCGCGGCTCATGCAGCGGCTGCCCAAGCAGCACCATAACCCTAAAAGCCGGAATAGAGAACCTGCTCAAACGCATGATTCCTGAAGTAAAGGAAGTGATTGCGGAAGGCGTTTAACAGCAAATTTTACAGGTTCAAAGCGAACAGTTTTTCAAAAACCGACCCCAAACAGGTCGGTTTTTATTTATTTAAAAATGAATAAGGTTAAATTTTGAGTCTTAGCGATGTATAAAAATTTTAAGTTTAATTATTAATTATGCTTTTTACATGCCCGTAATTATACAATTCTTTCAATAACCTTACAGGCCGGCCTGATGTGTCTGTTTTTTTGCCCATATTTGATGATCGCAAAATGGTTTTCGATTAATACTGTTTGGCGTATCGCCGGGTTAATCACACAGGTATTCGGGTAAATTTATTGCACACCAATTCGCTTAATTTTTATGAAATGTTATTTACTTCTGCTCTGTTTTATTGTTGCCCATGGCTTTTCTTATGCAAGGCCAAAACTGCCCCGATATCATCGGCAACCTGCGTTTTTGCTTCCCGCTTATAAAGCGCCGGCACATGATTATATTCATGTAGACAGCATGATGGTTTTCGATACCCTGGTTACCTGCAAGTCTTCAGATGTTCGTGCCACGCTGGACCAGTACGGGCTTGAAAAATCGTTGGTGCGCCAAATTAAGGGTACTTATGAAGATGCCGAAAGGTTTGAATCTATACTGAACAGGGCCGAGCAAAAAAAGCATGAGCCATGCAAAATGCCCGATACTTTTGTAATGCACGGCAGCTATTGGACAGGTCACCAACAACATCGGCTGCTGTTCTGCGGAGGTGTTCACCTCACTGACCTCAGCGATAAAAAGACTTTTATTATAGTAAATTCATCTGATTCACAATGGCTTAATGAGCTTATGCAAAGTCTGAGCATGCCCCGCAAGCAGATTGAAAGCATCAGTCTTTTCGACACATTAATAAATTTCCCCCC
>JAZKBN010000079.1:2022-20848 GCA_040388605.1 Bacteroidota bacterium
CGGTTAAACCTGTAAAGCAATCGGCCAAAACCGATATGGCTTACCTGCTTCACCAAAATCTTGCCTTGGCCGGCATGGCTATGAACAGCCAGGAAAAAGCAGGCTTCGAGCGCATGCTGGGTTGTTCTGAATCAGTAGCTCATAAAGGCGATTGGTTTGCAAGGGGTACCCGCGTTATACCGGGCGTTATGCGCGTGAACGGAAACAATCATTATATATACATGTCGTTAACTGCCAACGAAAGCAGCATTGCAGATTTAACCGACAATAAAATATACCGTCAGCAGGTTTCCTGGGCGCTTACCGGGCCAAAGGCCAGGAGAAAGCGTATTGTGCAGGCTTCGTACAGGTAGGGTTTACTGAATAACAACAGGGAGGCTTAAGCATCTCGGTCCCGAAGAAAGGTGCCTGTTTTGTGCGGAAGATATCTTCGTTTTTTGCCGATTAACCTGTGCATTACTTTTTGAATAATATTTTGAGGGGGCCTGTTGAATTGCTCGCGACCGCATACCTGAGCAAAGCCGAAGGTAATCTTTAAGTTTCAGCTCGTGTTATATTTTGTTTCAAAAAAGCCTGCATTTGCATACCCCGCAATGAAAAAAGCATTTTGAGAATATTTTTTTGTAATATACCTTTGCACTTTCTTATTAATGCTCACCGGACTTAAGCCGGAATTTCTTCTTAGCGAATTCAATATTTTAAACCCTTCATGTACAGGTTTCTGCTTCTTTTCAAATTCCGCTTAAGCTGTGTAACCTTTGTTCTTCTCTTGTTTTCGGCCTTCACATGTTCTGTAAAGGAACAGGGAAAAAGTGAAAGCACATCAGTTGCGCAGGCAGAAAGCAGTGTAGCAGAGCATGTTAAAAAAGACAGTGTTGAAAGCCAAAGCAATGAAGACCCTGACTTGAGATCCGATTCTGTTTCTTATTATGAGCCATGCACAAACGTGGAAGAGCCTGTGAGGCTTGATACTATTGCTCTTGTCGCTGTTTTCAGCCACAAAAAAGAATCGGCCTTCAAAGCAGAATACAAAGCCCAGGCATATAAATATTTCGACTTCGAACTGAATGCCGATACCATTGAATCAAAACCTTTTGCAGGTTCTGTAAATGCTTTCATACAGCGCTTTAACCTGCTTTGTGCCGAATACGGTCTGACAGACCGTCTGAAAGTAACTAATGAAGAAAATGAAAACGGTAACCTTACCCTGCTGGGATCAAAAGATGTGGGCTTACAAATTTTGGTGGATACCGGTTGGGGTGTTGAAGTAACGAAGGTCCATTTGGTTGCCGGTGATAACTGCCAACTCATGCAGATTTTATGCTATATGCCGCCCCTTATCAGAACTTTGGACCCGAGTGCCACACCCGGGCAAATTGCAGGGGTCAGCTTCAATCTCCCTCCCGGCATGAGTTCCGCTACAGGTTCTGTATTGCATGGTATACGGTATATGGCCCACTCGCATTACTCTGTTACCTGGATAGACATTGAACGCTGTAAAGGCGATTTATGTAAGCCCCTGCCGAAAAAAGAGTATTAGGACCCCTCATTGAAATATTCCTTATTGCACCGGCCCTAAAACCTGCCAAGTCAAATCCTGCCCGCAACAAAACCCCTGAATCCGCTCCTTATTCCTTAAATTGCCGCATGATTCCTTTCCTGCGGACATCCGCGTTGTTCCTGTTGCTTCTTTTTGCCATAAGCCCGCGCTTACTTGCGCAGGATTCCCCGGCCCCGCAACCCGACCCGAATGCGCCTGCACAAACCACCCCAACCGGCAACGAGCCTGAACAGGCGCCTAACCGTAAAACCACCTTTTTCAGGTCAGATTACCAGGAAAAGCTGCTCATGAACGGCGAGCCTATAGTGAACCACGTAGGCAATGTTGAGCTGCGCCAGCCCGATAAAACCCTCTTCTGCGACAAGGTTACCGAGTACCCGAACCGTAAAATGGTTCACTTTATTGGTAATGTGCGCATCATGCAGAATACAGGCAGCCAGATTTCAGGCGATACCCTGATATACTACAAAGATGCCCGCCTGAGCAATATGCGCGGCAATGTGGTGGTAAAAGATAAATCGGCAGTGCTCACCACATCGGAGCTTGATTATAACATGGATAACGGCCTGGCCTATTATACCCACGGCGCCCACATGCGCGACGATAAAAGCACACTCACCAGCGAATACGGTGAATTCGACAGGGTAAGCCACATCATGTATTTCCGCCGCAAGGTGCACATGACGGGCAAAAACTCGGTGCTTGATACCGATACCCTGCGTTATAATACCGAAACCAAGATGGCCTATTTTTATGGCCGCACTAAAATTGTAAATAAAGAGGGTACCCTGCGTTCCACAAAAGGGCAGTACAATACCAAAACCGAGGTAGCCAAATTTGAAAACCGCGCCGACGTTGAAACCCCCGATTACATCATGATTGGAGATGTGGTAGACTATGACCGCGAGAACCAATACGGCACCGCTCTCGGAAATGTAATTATGTTCTCAAAAAAGGACAGCGCCACTATTTACGGGGACGAAGCTGAGTACAGCGGCACGCAACATTTTACAAAAGTTTATGGTAAAGCCCGCCTGAAAGACCCGGTAAAAGGAGCCAAAGGCGATACCCTTTTCCTTGCCGCCGATACGCTTTTAAGCACCAATACCAATGATAATGTTGAGCGCAAAACCATTGCCCTGCATCATGTTCAAATCTGGAAAAAAGACCTGCAGGGCATTGCCGATTCTCTCATTTATGTGTTTCGCGACAGCACCATCCGCTTTTTTCGCGACCCCGTATTGTGGAACGGCGGGAACCAGATTACTGCCGATACCATTTTCGCATTCATAAAAGACCGACGTATTGACAGGCTTAAAATGCGGCAAAACAGCTTTGTCATATCGCAGGACACACTTAAAAACTATAACCAGCTCAAAGGCCGCCACATGATCGCCTCTTTCGACAGCAGCCGGCTTAGACGTATTGATGTGGACGGCAACGGCCAAAGCATATACTTTGCTCTTGAAGGCGATACCGCCCTCACCGGCATGAACAAGGTGATTTGCAGCAACATGGTTGTTCGTTTTGCTGATACTTTAGGGAAGAATGCGCTTAAAACCATCACCTTTATTAAGCAGCCTGAGGCTATATTTATTCCGCCCCATGAGATACTTGAGCCTGAGAAACGCCTCAAAGGCTTTAAGTGGCGCGGTACCGACAGGCCGAGTAAAGAATCGGTTACCGGCATAGTACTTGCAAAACCTGGTTCAGGTGCGGCCGCTGATAAGCCTAAACCTAAGCAAAAGCCCAAAAAGAAACCGCCCGTAAAAAAAGCGGTAAAAAAACAGGCTTATTAAACTGTCGGCATAAATTATTGTCTTACCTTTAGATTTAATTTAGTATTAAACCTAAAGGGCAAAAGCAACAATGATTCGCCGCTCTTACCTAAACGGATTAATAACAAACCAATAAGCTATCAGGTTACACAAATACACAGGCTATGAAAATTTCAATACTACTTGCCATTTGCCTTTTATCTTTTTCATTAGCCATTGCCCAAACTGATTCAGATGCGGTTAAAACGCTGCGTCGTGATTTAACTGAGCATACAAGTGTTCGCGTTACAATGGGCGAAGCTTACCCCAACCCTGCCCGTGCCGATGTTACTATAGACTACGTGGTTTCACCAAACGTGCACGAAGCAAAGCTTACCGTATATAACATGTTAGGCGCTAACGTGGCAGAATACGAGCTTAACAAAAAAGAAAGCAATATAGAAATATCGGTAGCAAACCTGAAAGACGGCGTTTACTTCTATTCTGTATCTGCCGACGGGCATAAAGAACAAACCCGCCGCCTTGTAGTGCGTCGTTAATAGTTCTAAGCAATTAATTGGTATGCCTATACTGCTTTAAGTTGTATGCATGCTATGTTAAAAACTAAATATAAAGGAAGCCGCTATTGTTAATCAGCGGCTTTTTTATTGCCTTATTATAAGCTGAGATAGGAATTATTTGGCTTTTTCGCCGAAACGCAATATTTTTTTGTGAAAAATTAAAGCCTGTTTTGAAAGAGATTGGTTTGTTGGTACCTTACTGCCAAAATCTATATGGCGGTATTGTTGACCTGCCACACAGATTTCGCCGTTACAGGAACAAAGTTTCCCCCACGGCATAGGTTCTCCAATTTTCCCAAATTACTGTTGCTCGATTTTCGCCACATCGAGTTGAACACGGATAAAACGCTGTATATAATCTATGCCATCAAATTCCAATGCTGCAGACAGGGCATCACATGCGTCTACTGCCGGCTATAGCCATATAGGCCAGGATCCGTCTTTAGGAACTGTGCTGCGGCTAATGCAGCTTATTCCTGAGCCATGCTTATTATTTAACAACCAGGATATTTTAATTGCAGCTAATGAATCAGGCAAAACAACCCTGGCCTTACCGAACGAATTTCCTGAAAATCTTCGCAGGTCATCTTTGGCAATGCCGGCCCGTTATGATGCCGGCGATATTTTACCGGGAACTTTTACTTTTTATCCTATTGGCTCAGTAGCTTTTCATGCTTCCGGATCAGAAGAAACCGTATTTTTTGGCGAATCTACGGGTACATTATTGCGCATAGTACGTAATATACCTTCCTCTGAAACCAACGCAAATCTTGCCGACAGCATTAATGATTTAATTTACCAGATAGATACTTCATTAAACCTTGTCGCTTTCAATAAAGCTTTCGGCACATTATATAGGGAAAGGCTTGGCAGCTACCCGGTGCCCGGAATGAATGTAAAAAACCTGGGCCCAAATTCTGATCCTGCGGCTTCAAATAAAATTCGCGACCTCATTTTCAGGGCTTTTAAAAATGAGTCTTTTACCGAAACAGTGGAAAAAGGCTCAGGTCAGGATAAAGAGTTTTCTGAAATTTCGTTTTCCCCGGTATTGGGGCAAAACCAGGAAGTAACAGGCATACTCATAGTATCGCGAGACGTAAGCTCTAAAATGCGTTTTGCCAAAGCGCTGGAAGAAAGCGAAAACCGCTGGAGCCTGGCCCTGGAGGCGCATGCTGACGGCGTTTTCGATTGGGATTTGAATTCCGACTACACTTGGTACTCTCCGCGTTGCCTGGCCATCCTGGGTTTCGGCGCCGGTGAATTCGGTAAGAGCATCATGGACTTTGAGAACCGCATTCATCCGGATGATCGCCAAAGAACCATTGATGCCATACAGGCATTCATCAATAACATAACAACCGGTATTGCCGGCGATTTCAGGCTGCTTCACCGCAAGGGGCATTACGTGCAGGTGCACGCCGGCTGCATGGTTTCCAGAAACGTTGAAGGCAAAGCCGAGCGCCTGGTCTGTATTCTTCGTGATGTTACAGATGAACGGGAATTGCAAAACAAAATGCGCATCAGCAAGGAAAATCTCCGCGCTGTTCTTGAAAATACCGATGATGGAATCTGGACCATTGATCTTAATTACGAGCTCCTGACACTAAACGCCGTTGCTGCCGGCGAATTCAGTAAGGGTGGCAATATAGACCCCGCAGTGGGTATGAATGCGCTCACCCTGCACCACGGCCACAACGCCGATTTCTGGAAAGAACATTATGACCGTGCGTTCAACAGCGAAAAGCACAGCTTTGAAACTTCCGGTGTATCTGCCACCGGTGATCTCCTGGTTTTTGAAATTATGCTGAACCCCATCATTGGCCCCGATGGTAAGATCAGCGGTGCCTCAGTGGTAGGTCGTGATATAAGCGAGCGCAAGCAGAACGAGATTTTGCTCCGCAACAGCGAAGAGTTCAACAAGAGCATATTTGAAAAATCTGCCACAGGAATCAGCATTGTTACTGAACCCGGCTTTATTGAGGAAGTAAACATTGCCTTTGCACGCATTTTCAACTATGAGCCCGAAGAACTGATAGGGCAGCCGTACACCAAGCTCTTCGAGACAAATATGTCGGAAATTATCAGCGGTGCTCACCGGGCATTTATGCGTGGTGAAATAGAGCTGAAAGGCGAGTTTACCGCTATGCGCAAAGATGGCAGCCCGGTTACAATACTCATGGAAGCTGTTAGGTTAAAGTTGCCAACCGGCGAACAAAAAGGTTCAACTTTTGTTACGGACATTAGTGAACGCAAGCGCGCAGAAGAAGACCTGCGTGATTTAACACGCCAGCTGCAAAGGCAAAATGCTGAATTGCAGCAGTTTGCATACATTACTTCGCATAACTTACGGGCCCCGGTTGTGAATTTGGTGAGCCTTCTTGATTTTTACGATCATGAGAAGGAAGTATCGGAGCTGAACAGGGCCATTGTTACCGGTTTTGCAGAAAGCGCCGGCCGTTTAAATGCCACCCTGAATGATTTGCTCCATGTTACAGATATTCGTAACAGAACAGATGTAGAGAAGGAGCGCATCGTTTTTGCTAAGGTATTTAACGAGGTTATTTCGCTGCTTGATGATAAAGTCAAATTAAAGGGTGCAAAAATCACTCATGATTTTGAGCTTGTACCTGAAATTCTTTTCCCTCCTGATTACATTCGCGACATATTTATACAGCTTATAGATAATGCGTTGAAGTTTACCCCCGCAGACCGGAGCCCTGTTATTAGCGTATATTCCGAATACTCTGATGGTTACGTTGTATTGTGCGTGTCAGATAATGGCAGTGGTATAGATTTGAAGCGCCATCGCAGCCGCCTTTTCGGCCTCTACGATCGCCTTCACGACAATGCAGAAGGTAAAGGATTGGGCTTATATCTGATTCGCAGCTATGCGGAAACGCTGGGCGGCTATGCCGATGTGGAAAGTATTCCGGGAAAAGGGAGTACATTTAAGGTCTATATTAAAAACAGGTCGCCGCACCAATTTACAAAGTCCAATAGGTAAGGAATGGGTTCTAAATTAGTTGTAATGATAATTGATGACGATGCAGTTAATAATACTGTTTGTTCGCTCATCATAAACAGGGCCCAGTTTGCTGCTTCTGTGAGTACATTTTTGCGCGCATCAGATGCCCTGGCATCTTTGCGTGAGAGTATGAAAAAACAGGATACCCTGCCCGATATCATATTTTTAGATATCAACATGCCGGTTATGAACGGCTGGGATTTTCTTGATGAGTTTACACCTATGATTCCGTTATTGCCTAAGCCAATAATGTTATATATGCTAAGCTCATCGGTTTATCATGAAGATGTAAGCAAGGCCCGTGCGTACCCCATTGTGCGTGATTATTTGCCAAAACCGCTAACGGCCAACATCCTGAACCGTATTCGCGAAGAAATAGAGGCACAAGCCTGATAACAGGGCCCATGCTTAACGGCTTCAATACCTTATTCTGAAATTCCCATTGTCTTGTTAAGACATAGAATTTCAGAATAAGGTATTTTCATTTACGGGCAGCTTTTTTAAGCCCGGATAAACCGGTATAAATGACCTGATTTTTATAAGCGGGAACCAGGTTTGTTACCATGGTTGCCACATGGGAATTAAATGCAACAGGTTTTAGCAGTTTGAAAAATGTCGCATATATCAGGGAGTTTACAATACAGATGCAGATAGCAAGACCTTTTTATTTTGAACCCGGAAATTGGAAATTGTTTCCCTTTTTATCAGTATCTGTTATGGGGGTCCCGGGGTTACGCTTATATTGTTTATAGTGACTTAACATGCTGGCAGTAAGAGTATTGTGTTTTAAATTTAGTCGTTTGTATTAAGATGTTGCAGCGTTTATTATTGCCTTACTGCCAAAGCCCGGTTTTTGAGCGAAAGTGCACATATTGCAATATAATTTACCTGAATTTGCATTCATTCGGCCCCGAATTTTTACTTTTTTAAGTATTACCCGTTATTTAGCATTTGAATTGCATATATAGGCTAAGGAGAAAGAAAAGTAACATGCCGGTTTCCGGTATTAAGTACGCCTTTCATTTCCCTGAAAATATATTTGCCACCGACATTATCTCTACGAAAAAACCATGAAAATCCACAAGGAGGGCTACGCGACACTTGGAATAGTCTTCGCATCAGCGGTCGTTATTATCGGCGCTTTATTCTTTCTGCTGCCGGAGCACCCGGCTTATTACACATCGTTCACGTTTTTGTTTGTGCTGGTGTTTATCATCACCCTGCAGTTCTTCCGCAGCCCAGATAAGCGCATTCTCATGGACCCCGAAAACGTATTGGCACCCGCCGACGGCAAAGTGGTGGTTATTGAAGAAACCGTTGAAAATGAGTATTTTAAAGACAAGCGTCTGCAGGTAAGCATTTTTATGAGCCCCTTTAATGTGCATACCAACATTAACCCGGTTTCAGGCATAGTAAAATTCTTCAGGTACCACCCGGGCAAATTCCTGGTAGCATGGCACCCAAAAAGCAGCACCGAGAACGAACGCACCTCTATAGTAGTGCATACTCCCTCTCACGTAGAAATATTGTTCAGGCAAATTGCCGGTGCATTGGCTAAGCGTATTGTTTGGTACGTTAAAGAAGGTCAGCCTGTACAGCAGGGTTCCGAATTCGGTTTTATTAAATTCGGCAGCCGGGTAGATATTTTCTTACCCATTGGTACCAAGCTGCTCGTTAACATTGGTGACAAAACCACCGGCGGCGAAACCGTAATTGCAAAAATTAAAGGCTGATAAGCCTTAAAACGGGGCGGCTTAATTTTAAAGCCGGAACAATCAGCTTAATAAAATTTACATGGCCTGAATGCCTTTTTTGGTGTTCAGGCCATGTTTTTTGTGCGCCCGGCATGTGCGCATACTTTAGGGTTCAAGTCCCGAACACGCTTGGCAGCGGGAGTGTTAGCAGATGGCAAGGGTGTCCGTTGTGAAGCGGAATCTGAAGGAAGCCTAATGCAAAGTCTTGGTCTGACGAACAGAAACCATATACAGAGGCGTGAATGTTCGGGTAAGGTTACAATACAAACTAAAGCCCCAGCTGCCCGGAGGGCATTTACGTAAATATGGCAGACACATGAGACGGAAGTATGCGTTCTTACCCGGGGAGACCTTTTCAAAAGTTGGCCTAAGCGAGCGAAATGCAGACGGCGGCAACCGCACCAAGTGATTGGCAAGGGTTTGGAAAGGAGTCAGCAGAGGCCATAGTAGCCGAGAGGTGAAGGGCCGAACGTTAAACGGGTAACTTAAAGGTGCATTTTGTAAAACTATGAAGCAGACAATACCATGTATAGGTGGAAGTACGGAGCGGAACTCCTGAGGTAAACCAAAGGGCTGAGTTTTACGATGCAAAACCTTATAAGGAAATCCAAGGGTTGGCAACAACCTGACGTTTAACGAACCGCCGTGTACCAGACCGGTACGCACGGTGGTGTGAGAGGACGGCAAAGTTATCAAAGTATGTAACTTTGCCTCCTACTCGATTATATGTACTTGGTAATCAGTTGGTGTTTTAAATATTGAAAGGGTTATAATTCCTCTTTGGGGGAATTATGGGGAATTAACGTGGAACTAAAGGAATTTAATAAAGATAAATTAGCCTGAATTGCAGGGCGGCAACATTCTTGCATTGTGTTAATGGCTATTCATGTTCCCGTTATTTTACCCGCATTATATTAAGCTATGAAAACAACTCGTACTGTACCTGTAATTTATTTAGTCTTACTCTCAGCGCTTTGCGGCATTTTTTCCGCATTTCCAGCTGTTTCTGCCGCCACAGGCAGCACTTCCCGGCTAAATACCCCAATAATTACCCCGCTTTCGCCAAAATCAGTTAGTAATATAGCTCTTGTGTTGGCCGAAACCGGATTTTGCACCGGCTCAAATGTTCGTGCTGAATTCAGCTACGACGGCAGCCTTGACCCCGAAGACGATTTTGTTCTCCAACTCAGCGATGTTAGCGGCCAATTTACTAACCCAATAGAAATTGCCCGCGGATCTTCAAGCCCCTTAAACGGCAGCATCAGGCCGGGCACCTATGCCGGCAATAACTATAAGCTGCGTGTAATTACAGCAGATGCGGTAAGCAATACGGCATCAGTAAGTGTTTCAACATTTGTATACGGCCTAAGCAGCAACTGGACCTTTTTAGGAGCCACAGGTGGTAAAGAATATTATTCTTACACAGGGCAGTCTAATGTACTCAGTTATAATGCGGCCTTACAGCTGGTTACCTTGGCAGGCGGTCGCCTGCCTGAACCTTATACCGATGGTACTAATGATTTCCTGGCAGGCTTCGGTTCAGATATGTGGCTGGGTATAGAACGGCAGGCAGACGATACTTTCACCTATAATTCAGGTGTGCCTTCTGCTTATTCACGCTGGGCTGCCAATCAACCCGATAATTCGGGCGGAAACCAAACTGCGGTTAAGCTAATCAGCGGTACTGCAACTTGGGACGATGTTGATACCGATGCCGTTACAGGTCCGGGCGGAAATGTGGCTACTGTATTGGAAATTACTACCGGTAAAATTTACAAAGCAAGGTCAAACAGCCCGGTAAGCCTTTACGGTCAGCTTCAGCTCATGACAGGCACCATTCATGATGCCGAATATGCATGGACAGGTCCATTGGGCTTCAGCAGCAATGTTCAAAGCCCGGTACTTGACGGCGTATCGCCGCGTAACAATGGCTTTTATAAAGTAACTGTCAGCAAAGACGGTTGTGCCTTCCTTGATTCGGTAATGGTTACGGTGGATTGTGTAAACGGTTCAGCTATTGATACGGCTATTTGTACCGGCAGCACCTATGCTTTCGGAAGCCGCGTTTTAAATGCTGCAGGTACCTATACTGATACCCTCACAAACCAATTCAACTGCGACAGTATTGTCACCCTCACCTTAAGGCTGCATACACCTTCTGTAAATGAGTTCAGCCAAACCATTTGCGAGGGCAGAAGCGTGATTTTCAACGGTCAGCAGTTTGATGCATCCGGTATTTATACCGTTACAAAGCCCGACAGGTTTGGCTGCGACAGCGTATCTACATTAACCCTTACAGTTGCGCCGCATACTACCTCCACCATTAACGCACGCATTTGCGCAGGCAGCGTTTATAACTTCCAGGGCCGTGATTTAGCAGATACAGGCACCTATACCGCCATTATTTCTAATATGGCCGGCTGCGACAGCACCATTACATTGCACCTGTACATTGGTCGCCCGAGTAATGATACTATGAATGTATCTGTTTGCGAAGGTGGTACCTATATTTTCAACGGTATGCCCTTCGATGAGCCGGGCGTTTACACCAACAGGCTAACAAGCACCTATGGCTGCGACAGCCTTGTGAGCATCAGGCTGGCTGTATTGAACAAAACAGCTGCTAACATTGAAGCAAGCGTTTGCACAGGCACACCTTACAGCTTTAATGATGTGATGCTGTATAACGCCGGCACCTATACCGATACCCTGCGTAACGCCAACGGCTGCGACAGCATTATAACCCTTGCGCTTACCATACGCCCAGGTACACGCGATTCTGTTACGCGTACATTCTGCCGGGGTTCTGAATTTGTATTCGGCAGCCAGGTATATACAAGCCCCGGCGTTTACGTGCGCACCTTTACGAATTCATTGGGTTGCGACAGTATAACCGTGCTTAACCTGCTGCAAAACCCAACCGATACCACAGACTTTAACATTACACTCTGCCGCGGCCAGATTTATATCTGGCACGGAACACCCTTCGCTGTAAGCGGCACTTACTCTGATACCACAAGGAATATGTACGGCTGCGACAGCGTAGCAAGATTGCATCTGAACATTCTGCCTGCTCCCGGCACTCCTGTAATAAGCATGCCTTCGCCTGATTCATTAATGGCATCAGTAACAGGCGGCTATTACTACTGGCTATACAACGGCACCTTCATAGCCGATACCACAGCCGTAATTTATGCCCCGGGTAATGGTGTTTACCAGGTTATAGTGCGTTCAGGCAACTGTTTCAGCGATACTTCTGAATCATTTAACTATGTACGCGTATCTGTTAATGCAAGGGCTACTAAATCAGTGTTCAGGCTTTACCCTAACCCTGCGCGCGAAAACGTAATGGCTGAAATCAGCAATGCCGGGGCTTTCCAAAAAGTAAGCATGAGGCTGATGAGCCAAATTGGTTCTGAAATCGGCCGCAATTCCGGTACAACTGATGCTGCCGGGAACATCAAAAATAATTTCAGCTTAAGTGGCCTGCCAACCGGCATTTACCTGCTTGAAGTAATAAGTCCTTCAGGCCGAAGCCTTCATAAAATAAGCAAAGAGTAATCTCTTACTGATTACATATTCCGATTGAAGGGGGCAAAATTTTGCCCCCTTTTTTAATTTCCGGAACCGGGGGCGCTGTTTTCTTGGTTAGTAACCCCCAACCGGGTTCATGACCTATGAAGACATAATTATAAATGAAATGCCTGAAAAGCTTAAATTTGTATGATGGACTCATGTTTTACCCTTTTTGTTATGAATTTGAGATTACCCGGTTTTATTCTTATATTTTGTCTGCAATTCCTGCAGTTTTTAAGTCCTTTTGAAGCCATTGCTTTCAGGGGAAAAGAATCGGCTGATTTTTTTTCAGCGTCCTCAAAAAGTATAAAAGGCTTAAAAGCAGGAAAATTCAATGTTCCGCCTTTCGCTCCTTTAAACCCGCTTGGTGAGCTGAACGCCCGCGCCAACGGACCTCTCCCCGCCGGACAGGTCCTTCGACTTTATGCTGATACCATTATTGAAGGGAGCTTCGAATGGTTCGGCCCCAACGGCTTTTATGCCATTGGTCGTAACCAGGTAATAAACCCGGTAACAAAGCTGCACGAAGGCCAATATATAGTGGTTGCCACTTATGTGAGCGGCGAAATTCGTGATACGGTGAATGTTACAATTACCTGCCCCTGGGTGCCGGGCGTTTTTATTGACCAGGCCAATGTGTTTTTCCCGGGCCATACCTTCAACGGCAATAAGTACTTCGTATCTCGCCGGCGTGAAAGCTGGGGGCGCGCACGCCACATTTGCGACAGCGCAGGCGGGCACATGGCAAGCATTACCTCTGAAGAAGAAAGGGCCTTTGTGGCGCAGCTTATAGACAACGAGGCCGTACAGACCGCATGGCTCGGCGCTACCGACAGCCTGCAGGAAGGTGATTGGCAATGGGTAACCGGCGAGCCATTTACCTATATGAACTGGAACGAAGGCGAGCCGAATGATCTCGCATCCGCATCTTGCCGCAATGAGGGCGAAGACTTTTTAACCATGTATTACGCCAACGGCAAATGGAACGATTTAGACAGCTGGCGCTGCAACCAGCTGCCTTATGTGCTTGAAGTTGAAAACGCAGTAGCCGGTATGGCCAACGGCAACGGCCCTGTTTTGTTCGGTGATTCCCTGCGCCTTACCGCCGCTTCTATGGCGGGTGCCACATTTTCATGGTTCGGGCCAAACGGGTTTACAAGTTCAGAGCAAAACCCGGTAATTTATCCTTCGACCGCGCTTAACTCAGGCCTGTACCTGCTTACAGTGAACTACTATGGCTGCACTGCCAACGATGCCGTTTGGCTGGAGGTAAAATGCCCGAAATATAATGCGGCCCTGCCCGGCCACAGCCTGCTTACAAGTGTGGGCAAGCTGAAATATTATATTTCCGATATTCCCCTAAATCATCGCCGTGCCGATTCTGCTGCAAGGGCAACGGGCGGGCGGCTTGCCTGCCTGAAAACGCAAACCATACAGGACAGTATTTATGCAGCCCTGTTCAGGCTCGGCAACCGCTGGCTCTTCGGCCAAAGCGGGCCATGGATAGGCTTATCAGACAGTGCCGGAACCAACGCCTGGCAATGGGCCGACGGCTCGGTACCCGCATATACTAACTGGCGACCCGGGGAACCCAATAACATTGCCAATGATCATTATGCCGATATAACTATTGACGGCCAATGGAATAACCTCGACAGCAGCCTGGAACTTTATTGGATTACCGAGCGTAAGCCAAACGCAATACTTATTAAAGGCCCCAATACAGCCATTGCCGGCCAAAGCCTGAATCTCAATACCGATTCTGTTCCCGGGAATACCTATACATGGACAGGTCCCGGCGGCTTTGTGGCTGCGGGCAAAACTATGCAGCTTAACCCTGTTTTAAGCAGCTCAGCAGGGAGGTATATTTTAGCCGCTAATAATTTCGGATGCATTACTTATGATACTTTGGTTCTTACCGTTAACTGCTCCCCAGATACCCATGCCCTTAATGCCACCTTCTGTTCCGGCACTCCTTACTCCTTCGGTTGGAGAATGCTGTACAGCCTCGGCACCTATACTGATACCCTGACCAACCGTTTCGGCTGCGACAGCATTCGCATACTTCACTTAAGGCAGCTTTCCACGAACGCAACGGTTATAAATGCATCTGTTTGCCGGGGAAGCATATATACATTCAACAGCGCTACCGGGGTTATGCAGCTTAATTCAGGCGGTACTTATACAACCATCTTCCCCAACGCCTCCGGTTGCGACAGCAGCATAACACTGAACCTGAGCATTATCAATAATAATATTGATGAGCATGTTGCAACAATATGTGAAGGCGGTCAATACAGCTTCAGGGGCAACTTTTACTCAGAGCCCGGCACTTATTCCGATACACTGACAAATGCCGCAGGCTGCGACAGCATTATACGCTTAACCTTATTGGTAAAGAGCCCGGCCAGGTATTTCACAACCCGCTACATCTGCGCAGGCGACAGCACCGTTTTCCGCGACAGCGTATTCTACCAGGGCGGTATTTACCCCTTTATTACCCCTGACGTTTCAGGCTGCGACAGCATTGTTGCCACATTAACAGTAGTGCCTGATACCCTTAAACCTGTTGTAAGAAGAGTGGGCAACGCATTGATTTGCAGTTGGCCGACGCCGCCGTTTCAATGGTACCTTAATAATGTTCTGATACCCGGCGCAACCAACAGCGGCATTTCAGCCATTGCAGAAGGAAATTATACCGTTAGCGTATTAAGCCAAAATATTGGCTGCCTTGTTTTCTCTGAGCCTTTCCCAATATTGCTGGGCCTTGAAAAAGGTGTAAATCATGCGGCATGGAAGCTCTACCCCAACCCAACTGAGTCGCAGCTGTACCTACAGGGCGTGGAAAGCAATGAAGAAGCAGAAATATGTGATATGCAGGGACGAATTATTTGGTCGGGGGTAATTAATACCGGCAGCATTGCCACAACAGACCTCGTGCCCGGTTTATATAGCCTGCGTATAATGGGCAGGGGAGCACAGCTGTTTATGAAAAAATAATGGGCAAAACAGCACCCCGCTTAAAATTTGACCTGAATCATACAGTTTTGATAATCAGGGCAATACTAAGCGCGTGGCTGAGATGCAGCATCTGCATTCACCCTGCTTTCAGATGCTTCATAGCCCGCTTCTTTATCAAGCCAATCAAGAATGTCCGGGTTGTTCATGCTGAATTTTCGGGCAAACAGCTTGCCTGATTTCATAAGTACAGGGGCATCTTCAAGGCTTAGCACCTTTGGGTTTGCGCCGCCTCCGCTCCAGTCAATATAGCGCAGGTTATCGTTTACCACCTGTTTACCGAAAGGGCTGCTGCAAAGTATGGTCTGAAAAATAAACTCATCTGGCCCCCATGTGAACAGGAAAAAACGGCGTACTGATGGGTGCCTGTCCATGTATTCAAGCACATACTTCACGTGTTCAAGAGGTATTGTAAAGTAAGCCGAACGGCCCATAGGCACCAGCCCGGCCGGCAGCCTGCGGGCCGGAAGAATGCGGTTCAGGAAACGCTGAATTTTGTATCGGTACCTGAACTGGAATTCAATCAGGTGGTAGCGGGTAAATCGGGGCAAAGCTTCCTGCCATTCAGTTTCGACCGGCAGGGCATGCATAAAGGCGGTTCCCTTGTTTCCGGCAAGGAATAAATGAATTTCTTCAATACTTTTTAATGGATAATCCTGCGCGGTAAGGAAGTTTACAAAATCATATTCCCTGCCCGACGACGCAATCTCCCTGAAACCGTTAAGGGTGGCTTCAACCTGGCTCCAGGCGGCCCACCATACTTTTACGCGCTTGCTTACAAAAAATACATTTTCCATGTCGCGAAGCCTCGCGAACTTTTCAATATCCGATTTGGCATCCACATGAATGTAGAAGTCGGCATTGGGGTGCGCAAGCCTGGCTACAAGCCGCTCCGTTTGTTCCGGAAAGGCGTGAACCATCAGCAAATGAGCAATCCGCATGGGTAGGTTGGGCGGTACAGTTTGTACTCTTATTGTAGGGGAGCTTGTTTTAACTTATGCAAACAGTATAGCAAAGGCTAAACAAGGCATTTTTCAGCAGAAAGCAAAAAAGTATCTGCATAAAAGGCAGAATTAATGCCTCTTATGCTTAAAACGAGCTACGTATATAGATCCGTTATTACTCTTAACAGGTGGCGAATTATATGTTAACAGGCCAGCTCATAAACTATTGCCGCTCCCTGCCCTACGCCTATGCACATGGTGGCCACCCCATACTTAGTACCCCGCCTTTTCATTTCATGCAGCAAGGTAGCGCTTATACGTGTGCCGCTTGCGCCAAGCGGGTGCCCTATGGCAATGCTGCCCCCGTTTACATTTACTGTAGCCGGGTCAAGCCCAAGTTCCCGCATGCAGGCAACAGACTGCGATGCAAAAGCCTCGTTAAGCTCCCAAAGCCCGATATCCCGGACATTCAGCCCGGCCCTTTTCAAAGCTTTGTTTACAGCCGGAACAGGTCCCATACCCATATATGCAGGGTCGAGCCCCGCAAAGGCTACAGACACTACTCTTGCCATAGGGCTGAGATTATAGTTTTGTATTGCAGTTTCAGATACCAGCAGTGCCGTTGCCGCGCCATCGTTTATGCCGCTGCTGTTCCCTGCCGTAACCGATCCCCCTTTTTTAAAGGCTCCTTGCAGCCTGCCGAGGGCTTCCATGCTTGTGGCCCTTGGGTGCTCGTCTTTATTTACAATAAGCGCCTCGCCCTTTTTCTGCGGAATCTGAACGGATATGCGTTCACCGGCAAACTTACCGGCGGCTTCAGCTTCGGAATACCTTGTTTGGGAGGTAAGGGCAAAGGCATCCTGCTCATCGCGGCTTATATTGTATTTTTCTGCAACGTTCTCCGCCGTTTCGCCCATTGTATAGGGGTAATACAAAGCCGACAGGGCAGGATTAATAAAGCGCCAGCCCATGGTGGTGTCAAAAATTTCAGGAGAACGGCCGAATGCGGTTTCGGCTTTGGGCATTACAAAAGGGGCGCGGCTCATGCTTTCAGTTCCGCCGGCAATGTAGGCGTCGCCATCGCCGCATGAGATAGCCCTTGCCGCATCGGCAATGCTTTGCAGGCCCGATGCGCAGAGCCTGTTAACTGTTACCCCGGCTACGCTTATCGGCAGACCGGCCAGCAAGGCCGCCATGCGGGCCACATTGCGGTTATCTTCCCCGCTTTGGTTAGCAGCACCCAGAATAACATCTTCAATAGCATCTGCCGGCAGCGAAGGATTGCGCAGTACCAGGGCTTTAATGGTCGCCGCTGCCATATCATCGGGCCTTACGGAGCTGAGGGCGCCGCCATACCTGCCAACAGGTGTACGTAAAATATCGACAATGTATGCGGCCTTCATCATGCTTGTATGCTTTGTCCGGCTGTTAAAATTGAATCCGGTTTTGAGGCGGCAAGTTTGCTAAAATATGCCTGAAAATAAAACCCGGCACTAATTTTAAGGTCCTGCCGAATATTTATTTTGTATAATTTTTGCCTGTGCCTGCATTTTGCTTAATTTTGAACATACATTAAGCAGGTAAGCATTTATACCCGGTTTAAGCAGATTTACAAAATATCAATAACAAGGATTAGTGCTATTTTAATCACACCTGTTCCGGTCCGTTTTTTCCTGCCATGGAAATTGAAATGCGGCATTAAAATAAACCACTATGGGTCTTTAAAGGTTTGGGCCTTCCATCTGAACCGGTTAGAATTACCTGAATACACCAAATTAATTACCAAAGCACAACCACCAAGGCACCACACCATGCTGAATACCGAAACCATACGCCCCGCCATGTCTGCCGAAGCAGAGCGCAACGATCAAAGCCTGAAAAACCTTTGTATTGAGCTGAACGCAAAGCTTGAAAAAGTGCGTCTCGGCGGCGGAAAAAAGAAAGCCGATGCCCAGCGCGCCAAAGGCAAAATGACTGCCCGCGAACGCGTTCTTGCCCTCTGTGATCCTGATACCGATTTCATTGAAGTGGCAGCTTTCGCCGGCGAAGGTATGTATGAAGATGAAGGCGGTTGCCCCTCAGGCGGCGTGGTAACAGGCCTCGGGCGCATCTGCGGCAGGCTTTGTATGATTGTGGCCAACGATGCCACTGTAAAAGCCGGTGCATGGTTCCCTATTACGGCCAAGAAAAACCTGCGAGCGCAGGAAATAGCCATGGAAAACCGCGTGCCCATTATCTACCTTGTAGACAGCGCCGGCGTTTACCTCCCTATGCAGGCCGAGGTTTTCCCCGACAAAGAGCATTTCGGACGCATTTTCCGGAACAATGCCATGATGTCTTCAATGGGCATTTTGCAGATTGCCGCCATTATGGGCAGCTGCGTGGCAGGTGGCGCTTATTTACCCATTATGTCAGACGAAGCGCTGATTGTTGAAGGCACCGGTTCCGTTTTCCTGGCGGGCTCGTACCTTGTAAAATCGGCTATAGGAGAAGATATAGATAACGAGGCGCTCGGTGGTGCCGAAACGCATTGTGAAATATCGGGGGTAACAGATTACAAAATGCCCGATGATAAAACCTGCCTCGAAACCATACGCAATATCATCAGCA
>JAZKBN010000080.1:0-21180 GCA_040388605.1 Bacteroidota bacterium
ACGCCCAATTAAGAAACGCGGGTAAGTACTACTTAACCACCACCGCCAACGGCTGCACCCATCTTGATACGGTAACGGTTGTAATTAACTGTGTGCCTGTTACCAAACCAACGGTATCTGCAAGCATCTGCGCGGGAAGTACCTATGCCTTCTATGGTCGCACCTTAACAACATCCGGCACTTATACAGATACTCTGCATACAGCCGGGGCATGCGACAGTGTGAGGGTGTTGAGTCTTAGTTTTTCTAATACTATAACAGATTTGGGAGCTTCCACCGGATCTGCATTAACAATAGATGAGTCGTTCAGCAATGCTTTGTCTTTGGCTAATTGGGGAGCAAGTACACTTACACATGGCAACGGAGGCAGTGCATCTGTTGCTGCGGGCAGCCTGCAAATATCTGTAAACGGCGGGTCATGTGGCGTGTGCGGCGTTTGGGACTCCAGAGTTTTAAATGCCGATTATTCAAACCTTCCAACCGACCTTGGCGCATCTGTTTTTGAGTTCAATATAAATGAACTGCAAAGGCAGCAGGTAAGCGGCAAACATTCCGTTGATTTTAATGCGAGATTTTACGATAAAGCCGACCAGAACTCCGGTATCAATATCGCATTGCATGGTAATTACCGCGGGGCTGTTTTTGATAACAGCGGAAGAGGGTACAACACCTGGAATGCACATTCCCTGGTTATATCGCCGGTTAATTACAGCTCAAATACCGAGATATACTATCTTGATGCATCACTTGACCTGAACACATATTACAACTATAATTTCCGGCTTAAGTATGAGAACGGGGTTTGGTGTGTTTACTTCAAAACAGACTCGGAAATCGCATATCAAAAAATTGTAACAGGGTTTACAAAGTCTTCTTCGCTGCAATTCTCGTTCCTGGCAGGCTCAGGCGATGGCGGTGGTACGTCTCAAAATGGTTCGGGTAGCTTTTCAGTAGATTATTTCCGGGTTTACAGCCAAAGCAAAGCGCTTAGCGCCCGCATTATCAGCCCGGTAGTATGTACAGGCTCAGCTTCTGCTATAGTGCTGTATAATACGCAACAGGACATTACTTATCAGCTTAAGTCGGGCAATACTCCGGTAGGGGCCGCACAGCCGGGCGGTGCCGACAGCCTTACTTTTCCCATAAGCGCACTTTCGGCAACAACAGGTTTTACTTTTGCTGCCTCTGATGCAGCCACAGGTTGCAGCATCACCCTCGACAGTATTTTCAGAGTTACAGTAAACACTGTTGCCAAACCAACTGTTACTCCTTCCGGCCCCATAGCATTCTGCTCAGGCGGAGGAAGTGTTACGCTTACCCCTTCTCCGGCCTTTGCCTACCTATGGAGCAACGGCGCCACTACCCAAAGCATAACGGCCGCAACATCGGGCAGCTATACGGTGCAAACCATTTCCAACGGATGCACCTCGGCACCCTCAGACCCGGTAACAGTTACCGTTACATCGCCCCCTGCAGCACCGGTTATTACGCCCTCGGGCCCTGTTACCATCGGTGCAGGCGGAAGCGTAACCTTAACCGCCCCGGCAGGCTTTGCCTACATCTGGAGCAACGGTGCCGCTACGCAAAGCATAAGCGCAAATGCCGCGGGCAGCTATACGGTACAAACAGTAATCGGCGGCTGTACTTCAGCAGTATCTGCCGCGGTGCAGGTAACCGTGATTACCACATCGGCCTTAATTTCGGGCAGGGTTTACAGTCCGAGGGGCTATGGTATTCCCGATGCGAGCCTGCTGGCAGATGAGCCTGCTGCCACTCAAACCGACGACGACGGTAATTACAGCCTCCGTGTGCATGCCCTGCCCATGGTAAGCCTGCACCCGCATAAGAGTAACGATACCGGTTTCTACAACGGCGTTACCACCCTCGATATATTATTAATACACTTCTCGGTAATAGATTCCATACTGCTCAATTCGCCATATAAGCGCATTGCCGCCGATGTAAATAACAGCGGAACCGTAACAACCCTTGATATAGATATCATCCATGATTTTATTCTCGGCAACCGCGACAGCTTCTTTGGCAGACTGTGGGCATTCGTTCGCCATGATCAAACCTTCCCCACCGATCCTTACGAACCTTTCCCTTACGACAGCGTACGTACCTATACCACCCCTTCTGTTGATCTCGGCGGGCAGGATTTTATAGGCATGCGCCTCGGAGATGTGAATTACAGCTGGAATCCGAATATTCGCCGTTATTCAGCCCCGACAGATTTGCACCTGGGCCTGCCGAACATGGCAGCATCAGCGGGCGAAGATGTAATTATACCGGTGACTGCTTCTGATTTCAATAACATTGCAGGCTTCCAGTTCACCTTTGGCTGGCATGCAGGCATGGCCCGTTTCGACGGCCTGATACCCGGGGCAATTGCAGATGTGAAGTTTGGTGAAAAATGGAAAACCCAGGGCATGATTGGCATTCAATGGGATAACCCAACCATAACCGGCCTCAGCTTTGCACCGGGCACTGTTCTCTTCAGCATACGCTTACATATTAATTCGGGTCTTGCAGAAAACACCGTGCTGCCCCTGTTTATTAACGGCAACCGTGTGCCCGTGGAAGCTGTATCAGGCAATCTCGATCTGCTTGGCCTTCCCGATGCCGTTGGCAGCGTACTTATTAACGGGCTCACAGGCTTACAGCCTGGCAGTACAGCCCGGCCTTCGCTGAGCGCATCGCCAAACCCATTTAGTGAGCAAACCAACATTGCTTACACCCTTACCGGGGCCGGACCCGCAAGCATTCGTATTTACACCATCCTGGGTACCGAGGTATATGCCGAAAGCATGGCTAATGCAATACCGGGCAGGTATAGCCTAAGCCTTAGCCGGGCCAACAGTTCCGGCGGGCGCTTGCCTGCGGGCACTTATATATGTGAGCTGCAAACCAAAACAGGTAATAAGAGAATAAGCCTTGTAATACAATAGGCGTTGTACATGCCAGAATGCACTATAAAAAACGCGCCTCATTTACCCGGCGCGTTTTTTAATTTACACCCCTTATGGGCGCATACTTGGGCTTAAAGTCCCGAACAGGCTTGGCAGCGGGAAGTATCAACGGATGGCAATGCCCGGCCATTTGTCGGAATTTGCAGGAAGCCTGATGCAATTCCTGGTCTGAGGTAAAGAAACCATGTACGGAGGCACTTATGCTTGGCTGAAGTTGCGCCCAACTAACCGAAGCCCCGACTGTCAGGAAAATATAGGTGTTAATTTGACATACACATGAGACAGAAGCATGCGGTCTTACGAGCGGAGACTTTCCAAATGTTAGCACAGGTTAACGAAATGCGACAACCGTACTACGAGATTAACCAAGGATCAGAAAGATTCTACAGAGGCCATTGTAGCTGAAAGGCGAAGCTTTTGCCCCGCTGCTGGAGCTGTTTCCCGATGCTGCTCCCGAAGGAGAAGCTGAAGCGCACCATAATGAAGAACACTGTTTGGGCCAACCACCGTAACTGTAAATGATTGAGGTTTTACATACCTCGGTTGGCCCGGTTGACCACAGCGTGCAGCCCACTACCTTGCTGAAAGAATATACCATCCGTTTCGGGGCCAATTTAGGCTTCGCGTTTTAAGCCGGCAGCAGCCATATTATAAATCAGGGTTAAGGCATTGTAATTGATTTACAATGCCTTAACCCTGATTTTTTTGTCAGTAATGGCAAATTACTCGGTTTTACAAACCTTCAGGGTTTGCAGGGTTTTGCCTTTCTGACTGAGGCTGAGCATAAAAATACCGGCGGGTAAATCATCGGCGTCGATGGCTTGATTTGTTTCACCGGGCACGAGAGTGCCTTTTTTAAGAACTTTACCTTGCAGGTTACAGAGGGTGTAAGCATCCGCGAAGTTGCCTGCGGGTTTTTGAATGGTAATATAGCTGCTGAAAGGGTTGGGGTAAAGAGCGGCTTTCTGCGCGGCAATTTCATTCTGAACGCCGGCAACCACGGTGTAACCGAAATAGCTAACGCGGGAAATGCTGTCGCCGGTTGCAGCGTTTCCGTAAGTTATGTAATCAACATACTGTACCGGTTCATCGGGATTTACAGCACTGTACCTGTTAAAATAACGCTCCTGCACCTGCATTTGCTGCTCGCCGGTTGCTGAGGTTTCGTAGGCCTTAAACAGGCTTAGGTGCTTGTGCTCATCGTTTATATATGCAACGCCGCCGTAGCCGAAGTCGGCAGTACTTGTACCGTAGTAAAATGTCATTACATAGCCGTTGTATTGGTCGTATCTGTATGTATATAATGAGACCTGCCTCCATTCGCCATCATAGAAACGCTTGACGTATAGTGAATCGGGCCTTGTTTCAGGATCATAATATATGTTATTCCATGTATAGTAAGTAGGAGTTTCTACCAAAGAAGAATCTGCTGCCGGCATGGTGCTGTTCCTTTGTTTGTCGACTCTTTTGTACACTTCACCGTTAGGCCCAAGTTCACGGAATTCAACAGAAGAAGAATCTGTATAAGTGCCGTAACGAGCCTGGTATATGGTTTTAATTAATTGATCGGCGCTGTTGTATAAATTTATACAATTGGTATAACTCAGTAATTCCCATTGGTTTTGGCTGTTTAAGTAATAACCTGCCCTGCGGGCCAGGTTATTATGGCTGTCGTAGAAATTGCTGTCGATACCAATAACTTTAAATGTACCGTTACTGTATGCCTGCTTTGTACTTACAGTTAAAAAGCCGCTGCCGTTGTATTCATTGCGTATAAACACATCAGCAATCAATGCAGGCGATGGGGCATTAACCCGGTAGCTATGGTCTGTAAGCACATTACCCTTTGCATCATACGTATAGGCGTTTGCATTGTGCCTGCCCCATTCCCTGAAAGTGCCGTTTTCCAGTGTTGCCGAATCGGTGATTGAAGAATCGGGCAGCCAGCGTGTTTCTGTTGATTGTGTATGGCGCAGGTTTGTATAGCCCTGACTGAAGGCATTTTGGTTCTGGCTGAACTCCCCCGGTAATTTTACTCCGGAAGAAAGTATGGCAGCCAGATTTTGCGGCAGTTTATTATAGTTGCCTGCATTCTTTCGCTGATATGGCCGGCTATACTGCCTGCTTTCATTTAATCTTGATTCAGCGCCCTGGGCATTGCAAAAACTATTAAACAGGCCCGCAGGCGAAATGAGTAAAACTGCTATGGATAAGAATAAAGCTTTCATAAAATATTATTTTTAAAAGATAAAACAGGCAGGAAATAGTTTCCTGCCTGGCAAATGGTGAATTATTCGGTTTTGCAGATTTTGAGGGTTTGCAGGCTGCGCCCGTCCCTGCTGAGCCTGAGCAGGTATATACCTGCACTTAAGCCTCCGGTTTCGAAGTTTGCTTTTGAATCAGCGGCCGAAATTGTGCCCTGCTTCATCAGCCTGCCACTGAGGTCGGTAATGGTATAGGTATCGGCATTAAACCCGGCGGGAAGGCTTATGGTAAGACTTGTGTTAAAAGGGTTCGGGTAAGATGTGGCTACCCTGCCTTCGGCCATAAGCGGGCTTACTGCCGCAAATTCCCTGAACCCGAAATAGGTTATACGGCCAATGCTGTCGTTCAGGTGGGTAAAGTTGAAGTTGCCGGTAAGCACTTGTATGGTACGGTACAGTGCGCCTTCAGGTGTATATTGGTTTACAAAATCATATTTAAACCGCATGGTACGGTCGCCGGTAAATGAAACGGAATCGAATTGATTAAGGCTTAAATTGCCGTGCGTATCATATTCAAAAGTTTCGCCGCCGCCTATGTACAAGGTATCGTTATAGAAGTAGAAGTTTGTTTGCTGCCTGTAATTATTGGGGCCGTAGGTATACTTGGTGAGGATGTATTCATTCTGCGCACCGTTCGTGCCCCGGAAATAAATTACTGAATCGGGCTTTGTACCCGGGTCTGACTCATTGCCTGCCCAGGCGTAATAAGTAGGTGTTATAGAAATATTTGTGTCGCCTGCAGCAGTATCGTTTACTGCGTAGCTTTCTACTTTTTTATGCACCTCGCCGGCAGGGCCAAGCTCGGGGAATGCAACTGTTGATGAATAACTTCCCGCAGATTGCGGAGAGCGGGATGTATATGTTGTTTTTATGAGGTAGCCTGCGCTGTTATATATATTCTCGTAATCGGTTATGAAGCTGTAGCCTAATGTGTCGTTATAGTAGTATTTAGAAACTCCGTGGCTGATATTGTTATGGCTGTCATACGTTATGCTGTCTATGCTTTGTAATCGCGGTACCCCCAACCTTGTGTACCATACTGTTCTTACGGTTACCAAGCCGAGGGCATTGTATTCGTAATCGGTGGAATAATATGGGTGTAATATCGGCGAAGGGGCCTCGGTAGAGTACCTCCTGTACTGCATGACCTGCCCTGATTGGCTGCGGGTATAAGCTGCTCCCTCGCTGCGGCCCCAAGCCGGCCTTCCCGGCTGGGGGCCGCCCGGCGTTGAATCATAAACCGCCGAATCGAAGGTAATGAAATTGTTAACTGACTGTAGGTGCTTTGCACGCACGGCATTACGAAAATGATCGGCTTGTGACTCAAGGTTCCTGCGTGTCGCTTCGGGCATTTTATCGCTTGCGGAAAGCAGGGCGGCAAGGTTATCCGGCAGCTTTATTTTTTCATGAGGGGCAGGCTCGGCAATAAAGGCCGAAGCACGGGCCGGCGTTCTGAGCGATTGCGCAACACAATAATTTCCGGCAGAAAATACAGTAAGCATTGCCGTTATACAGAGTAATTCCAGGTAATTTTTCATAATATATAATGGTTTTAAAAGCAGTTTAATAAAATACAATGGGCCTGCGAAGGGTTTGTCTGAACCTGTTCAAAGTCGTATATCAGTGGTTTTGCGAGTCGCAATTTTCCACATATAAAAAAAGTGCCGCTGCCCAATGCAGCAAATTACATTTGTATACACTCTTCATAAAAGAATATCTGACGCTATAAAACCTTTCAAACACCATAGTAACCGGCACACTGAAGGCAAATAAATAAGCCGATTGCCTTAAACAATCTGTAGAATACAATTATACCGAATAATTGTATTCCACGTATACAACTTTTAAGCAGGGCTTAAAATAAAATATCCCATGCAGAGTTTAATCTTACCTGTTCGCAGGCAAAACGAAACTCCACAAGGGATATTATATAATGTTGTCGGTTACTTAAGCTTCCCCGCCGCCCCCGCCTTCGCGGCCACCACCTTCAGGCCTTCCGCCCCTGTTACGGCCCCGGTTGCGATTTCGGTTACCGTTATGCCTGTTCTCAGCATTGCCTTCCGGAGGCGCTGCATTCAGCGATCCGGGATTATCACCGTTATTCTGTGGCGGGCGGTTAGCCTGCGGAGGTCGCTCTGCCCTCGGCGGACGATTACCCTGCGGCCTGTCGCCACCCTGGTTTTGATTGCGGTTACGATCTCCCTGCGGAGGTCTGTCGCCCTGCGGCGGACGATCTCCCTGCGGAGGCCTGTCGCCCTGCGGCGGACGGTTACCCCTGTTTTCCTGCGGCGGCCTGTCGCCCTGCGGACGTTCCGTTCTTGGGGGACGGTTACCCTGTTGACTGCGCTCACCTTGCGGCCTGTCGGCCTGCGGGGTACGTTCGAGCCTGTCGCCTTGCTGGGCACGTTCACCTTGCGGAGGTCTTTCAGTTCTTGGGGGGCGGTTTCCCTGCTGTTGGTTCCTGTCCCTGTTGCCTTGCGGCCTTGGTTCCCCGGGGGTGTTTTGCTGCCTTTCCGGGCGGTTGCCACGGTTGTGCCTGTCGCCCCTGATTTCAAAATTGGTGCTGCCGCCTTCTGAGCCTGTTCCTGAATCGCCTGCTGAGCCCGCTTCGGAATTACCCGGTTCGCCGGCGCCTGTCGATGCCTGTGGGTTAGCATTGCGGTTACGGCCTTCGTTACGCTGCTCGCCGCCTTCTCCGAACTTCTCGCGCTGACGCATTTTTTGCTTCTGCCTGCGGCTGATGCCGCCTCCCGGCAATTCTCCTGCTTCGCCTTCGGCACCCGGAGTATGGGCGCTTATAGGTTTAAGCTCAGAGGCATCGGCTGCTGCCAGTGCTCTTTCGGCACGGTTGTCGCGGGTTTCGGGGTTGTTGCGGTTATCGCGTCCTTCACGGCCGGGTTTAAGCGGGCGGTTTTGCTGCGCCTGCCTGTCCTGTGCCTGCTGAGTCGGTGCATCTCCGGACCTGCCGCCTTTGTTACGGTTGCGGTCGCGGTTCGGCCTGTTTTCAGAACCTTCGCGGGGACCAAAATCAGGAATGCCCGCTGCCCCTATGCTTTCGCCGGATAATGAGGCTGTTGCGCCTGCCGAACCCGGCCTGCGGCCATCGCGGCCGGAATCACGACCTGAGGAATCCCGGTCTTTTTGCTTGCGGCGGTTTTTATCGGCACGGTCGCGGTCGCTGAACTTTTTGTCCATGCGCTCAAGATCGTTATTGAGGGCAATTACGTTTTCGGCTGCGGCAACCTGCTTCTGCTCTTCCTCAAGGGTGAGGGCAGGGGCCTTTTTGCCGGCCTTGTTCATGGCCATTATCTCTGTAACGCGCTCGGCGCTCAGGGGGTGCCAATTGTTATCGTCTTTATACCCGAACCAAAGTATGCGCCTGAAAATATCTGTCTTTTGCAGGTAGGCATCACCGCGTTCGGTTTGCAGGGGCTTATCGGGCCTCGGGATGCTGCGGAGGGCATCCATATAGGTATCGAGCTCGTAATTGAGGCAGCATTTTAAACGGCCGCATTGCCCGCTCAGCTTGGCCGGGTTCAGGCTCAGGTTCTGGTACCGCGCCGCAGATGCCGATACGCTCTTGAAATCGGTAAGCCAGGTGCTGCAGCATAATTCTCGGCCGCAAACGCCTATGCCGCCCAGGCGGCCTGCTTCCTGGCGAAGGCTTATCTGCCGCATTTCTATGCGGGTTTTAAACTCCTCGGCCAGAACTTTTACAAGGTCGCGGAAATCTACACGGTCATCGGAACTGTAGTAAAAAGTTACGCGGCTGCTGTCGGCCTGGTATTCCACATCGCTGAGCTTCATGTTCAGCTTCATGCCGTCTATTATCTGCCTGCTGCGGAAAAGCAGGGGAAGCTCCCGTATGCCCAGGGCCCCGAATTTCTCAAGATCGGCGGGGGTGGCATGGCGGTAAATTTTCTTTATATCGCCGCCAATTTCCTTTACGCCGCGCTTTTTCATTTGCAGCCTCACGAGTTCGCCCTGCATGCTTACATGGCCAAGGTGCCAGCCGGTGCCGGCTTCAACCACAATGGGGTCGCCGGTATAGAGCTCGAGTTCGGCTTTATTGCGGTAAAAATCTTTACGTCCGCCTTTAAAGCGAACCTCCACTATATTGTATTTGGGCAACTCGCCGGGCATTTCCATATTGCCCAGCCAGTCGAACACGTTCATTTTATTGCAACCGCCGGTAGCGCAACCGCCGCTGCTTCCGCAGCCTGCCGTTTTTGTACTCCCTGACGCGGCCGACGATGTGCCGCAGCTTCCGCTGCTGCAATTGCCACAAGCCATTTTGTATATTTTTGGTTAATCAGGTTCATAATTAATTATCGCCGAAAACATCGTTACCAATGTCGTGGCGGAAATAGCGGCCCTTCCATTTAATGGACTCCGCCGCTTTTTTGGCGGCCTTCATGGCGCGCCTCGGGTCGGGCCTGAGGGCCGTAACCACTATTACCCTTCCGCCGGCTGTGAGCAGTTGCCCGTCATCGGTAAGGCGCGTTCCGGCATGAAACACGTAGGTATCGGGCATGGCCTCGGCATCTGCTATGCCTGTAACCAGGTCGCCCAAGGGGTAATTGCCGGGGTAGCCGGCCGCAGATAAAACCACTGTGGCGGCATACATGGCCGATTCCCCGATCTCAAATTCTGACAGCCTGCCATGGGCGGCAGCCATAAAGAGGCCCGGTAAATCTGCTTCCAAACGGGGCAGAACGGCTTCTGTTTCAGGGTCGCCCAGCCTGACGTTGTACTCTATTACAAAGGGCTCCTCGCCGCTGATCATGAGGCCTATAAAGAGGAAACCAAGAAAAGGAATGCCATCCTTTTGCAGGCCCGAAATGGTGGGCTTTACAATTTGGTTTTCAATTTTGGCACGCAGCGCTTCATCCATAAAGGGCAGCGGCGATACTGCGCCCATGCCCCCGGTATTCAGGCCTGTATCTCCGGCGCCAATGCGCTTGTAATCTTTTGCCTCGGGCAGAATCACGTAATCTTTGCCGTCGGTGAGCACAAAGAGGCTCATTTCAATGCCGGTTAAGAACTCTTCAATAACAACCGTATGCCCGGCTTCCCCGAACAGGTTATTGCCCAGCATATCCTGAACAGCGGTTTCGGCTTCGGCAGTGGTTTGGGCTATAATAACACCTTTTCCGGCTGCCAGGCCGTCGGCTTTAATTACGGCAGGCAGGGTATGCTGCCGCACATAACGCAAAGCCTCAGCAATTGTTTCGGTTCCGAAGCTGCGGGCGGCGGCAGTGGGTATGCCGTGCCTGAGCATAAAGGCCTTGCTGAAATCTTTGCTGCTTTCCAGCTTCGCACCTGCCTTTTTGGGGCCTATTACGGCAATGTGCTGTAATTCAGGACTGTCGGCAAAGTAATCGGCAATGCCGGCATCAAGGGGAGCTTCGGGGCCAACCACCACGAGCTTAACGTTTTCAGCCAGGCAGGCTGCGGCAATACCCTCGAAATTCAGGGCCGAAAGATGCAGGCTGCGGGCCCTTTGCGATGTTCCCCCGTTGCCGGGTGTAATCATAAGCTCGCCGCAAACGGGGCTTTGGCTCAGCTTCCAAACCAATGCATGTTCTCTTCCGCCGCCGCCGATAACCAAAATGTTGATTTTTTCAGTCGGGTTTGAATAAGATTCTGGCATGGTTTAATATAAGGGCTGCTACAAAGATAGCAAAGATATAATGTGGTTTGTATGGTTAAAGTCCCGTGTGTAAGAACTGAATATGCTTTTTTAAGCTTATTACGATATAGAAACGCACTGTTTCCATATTTAACAGGCAATGGTGCAGGCGGTAAAGCCTGCCTGAATTAAATGTAAAGCAAACCATTTACAGCTGTGTGTAAAAGTGGACCATGGTAATGCTTAATGCTTTGCTTTAACCCATTGCTCTAACGCAGCAATGCGGCCGGGGTGTTTACCTCCTGTTTTCAACTTGGTAAGCAGCTTTTTCAGGAATTTCTTCCCCCCGGGGTCTGTTGCACTTACACCTGCAAATTTGTACGCGAAAACAGTGTTAAAAGATGGGGCCATTTCATAAACCAAATCCTGTTCATCCGCCAAAAATTGATTCATTAAGCTATTGTCTCCCAGTTCCTCCAATTTGACGGCGGTAGCCCAATCTTTCGGGTTCATAATATCGATGCTCTTCCTGGTAAAGGTTCTCCATTGGTCCAATTCATCAATGCCGGTTGCAGCAGGCACAAATCCTTCTTCTTCGTCATGGGTATACCTTAAAAGAACTTTATTGCTGTCAAGGGGAATCAGAACAGACCAAAGCTCCGTTTCTGAAAGACGCGGGTATTCCGGTCCGGCTGTATCCTGCACAAGCATATACATGCCTTTGCCGGGCACTATTCCGCTTAAGCTATAAAATCCATTCGTATCGGCAATGGTAGAATCTATAAGCACCCAATGGGTATCGGCATCGGCGAGCAGGTAAATTTTGCGTTTTTCGGGGGTTGAGAAATCTCTGTTGGAATGATTTTCCACAGATTTTATACTGAACCTGAAAGGGTGGCCGTATGTTGCCGTGGCCGGGTATGCCGCTGCCTTTGCCAGCTCTTCGGCCGTAAGCGGAAGAGTTGCTTCCAAAAGAGGCTTATTTGCGTTGCCGGGTTCATTGGCTGTTGTGGCCACCGTATCGCTTAAAGCAGGCTTTGCGCTTATGGCAGCGTTCCTGACAGGCGGTGTGCCAGGCCTGCTTAAAGCAAAAAACAGCAATGCGGCTGCGGCTGAAACTGCTGTAATAAGAATAATAATTTTATTCTTCTGCATGAAATGATTGTTTTAATGGCTGCACAGCGGAAGTATTTCCTGCCCGTGTCTGATGCTTAATTTTAGGCTGAACCTATGGTGTAATCTCATTCTCAACCGATGCCAGCCTTCGTGCCGATAGCCCGCACTTTTTCATTTTGTTGATCAGCTTTTTGAACAATGGTTTATTTTGGGGCAGTGTTCCGTCAATATATGCATACCTGATGGCAAAATACAGCAGGGGCGAGTCTGAAAATGCGGCAAGATGCTTTCTTACTTCTTTTGCAAGCGGGTTATATTCCTTTTCATATTCGCCGGGGGGCCAATGTACAGCCGGGAATTCCGCACCTTCAAGTTCCCAAAGATGATCATTCAATTCGCGAACGGTATCGCGAAAAGCCAGCCATGACTTGCATAAGGGGTTAGCGGTAATCACTGAATCTTTGTATTCATCATACACCGGCTTCAGGATTGGAATTATGTGTACTTTATTGCTGTCGAGGGGCAATATGATGTTCCAATGCAAACGAAGAAACGCGCCATAAAACTCGGGGTAATCCTGGTTTTGCCATACATCGCGGTCAATCTTATACATGCCTTTGCCCGGTGCAATTCCCCTGAATTCAAAATTACATTCACTGTCGGTTTCTGCGGAATCAATTTTTACCCAGCCGGTATCGGCATCTGCCATAAGGTATAAAAAGCAGGGCTTGGCTTCCTTGCTTTCTTCAGTAACACCTGCGGGATCCGGCAGGCAGGCGGCGCATTTACCGGTAATGTGGTAATTAAAGGGATCGCCTTCCACATCTGCTATGCCGTAGCCTGTGGGCTTTGCCGGCGGTATCAGTGAATCGGCAGGTGCGGGGCTTTCAGCAACAGCGGGCAAATGGGCAATGCTGTTTTTTGCGCTGTAAAAATACAGGCAGGCCGCTGATAAAATGGCTGTAACAAACAGCAATATGGCCATGTTAGGTTTTTTCATTGTGCTGATTTAACAGGAAGGTTGGTAAGCGGGAGCAGGTAAGTAATCCCCGGAACTATTAATCAGGCAGATTTTTAACCCATTTCCTGAATTCAGCCACCCTGCCTGCAGAAATTCCTCCTTTTTGCATTTCTGCTATAAGCTTCTTTACAAAAGCCTTGTACCCTTTGGCTTTTCCGCCTTGCATGGCATATTTGAAACCGTAAAAGGCCATAGGCGATGGAGCAAGATCATAAACGTATGCCTGCGCTCCTTCAACAATGTTGTTACCAAATTCCCAATTACCCTGGGCGGCATTGCGCTCGGCTGCCAACACATTTGCGGGACTGTAAAGTTCATCTATTTCCCTTGCAAAGTTAATCCAGGGGTCTAAGCCCGGGTTTCGGCAGCCGGAAGCAACGGTATCGTTTTCTTCCCCATCCGGGTCTTTAGCCGGGTAAACTTTTACAAGAACCGTATTGCTGTCAAGCGGCAGCACCACCGACCATATATCGTACTCATACCGTGATACACGCGGGTAATCAGGTTTCGCGGTATCCTGAACCAGGATATACATGCCCTTGCCGGGGGCAACACCCGTAAAGCTGTAAGCGCCGTTAGTATCTGCCATGGTTGAATCTATCATTACCCAATGGGTATCGGCATCGGCGAGCAGGTAAATTTTGCGCTGCTCAGGGGTTTTAAAACTGCCCTCGCTTTCGGCAGCTCTTATTTTGAACCGGAAAGGCAGGCCATAGGTTGCCGTAGCGGGGTATGCTGCAGCCTTGGCCAGCTCTTCGGCCGTTAAAGGAAGAGTTGTATCAGCAGGCAGTAATTCATCTTCGTTATTTGCTGCATTTTCGTCATAGGCTTCATAATCTATGGGCTTTTCATGGCTTGCAGTGGCAGGTGTATCGTTGGAAGCTGATGCAGCACTTCCCGGTTCAACACTGCCCGGCATCGTATCGGGCCGCGACAAAATGAACAGCACCGAAGTCACAAGGGCAAAAGCTGCAATCGCAATAATTATGATTTTATTCTTCTGCATAAACAGTGTTTAATGAATTACTCCTTCCAGGGCATATTAACTTCCGCCTCCAGCGCAGCTATGCGCTTAGCAGATAAGCCACCCTGTTTCAGCTTTGGAATCAGCTTCTTTTTGAAGAAGAATTCATGCCTGGGGTGGTTTATCTGTAAGCTGCTGTATTTTAGTCCTAAAATAACCGACATGGACGGCGCCATAGCGTAGATGGCTTTTTTCACCTCGTTGTCTCGGGTAATGTTCCCGGCTTCTGTGGCCGCTTCGAACTCGGCAAGCTCTTTCGGATCGGTGGGCACACCTGTACCGCCATGGAAAATCATGCGGTTTATGCTTGCATTATCCATTAAGAGGGGGAATAAACCATCCCATTTATTAATATCCGGGTGTTTGGAATATACGTTGACATCGGCAGTTATGTAAACGATATTGCTGTCGAGGGGAAAAATAAAGAAAGGAGTTGAGTTATTTATATCCACATAGCCATAAGACTTCCCTTCGACCGCAATCATATACAAGCCTGTGCCGGGGGCTTTGCCGTTGAAGCTGAACATGCCCGCAGAGTCGGCAATAGCAGAGTCTATTTGCAACCAATGGTTGAATGCATCGGCATACAGGAAGACCAGCCTGTTATCCGAATCAGGAAATACTTCAAAGGGCGCTTTAGCTTTTATTTTATACTCGAAAGCGCCTCCTTCCGTATCGGTTGAGTCACCGGCCCAAGCAGCGTCGGTGAAATGGCCGGGGACAACCCATGGGGTTGTGTCAATTTCGGCAGCGCTCAGCACAGGTGCGGCTGCCTCTTCCGGCGGCGGAGTTGTAAAAAGTTGGTTCCCGTCTTCATCCAACCCATCGCCGTCATCTGCAAATATGCTTTTGTAAACGTAAGTGTCTGAATAGTTAACGGTATCTGCCATCATGCCGTCAAAAACATCAGTCGTGTCAGTTACGGCGAGCGGAGTTTCTTCGTTATGCCGCATTTTACCCCAAATAATAAGGGCGGCAGTTAATAATACAGCCCCTGCTATAACTGCGGTAACTATAATTTTTTTCTTTTTGGTATCCATTAAAATTGTCGGGTTTGGCGGTACTTAAATTCCTTTTAATTAATCATTTTGATTGGGTTGCTTTGTATGGTTCATTAACCATTGCTTCCAGCGCAGCTATTCGACTTTCGGAAATTCCGGCTTGTTGTAATTTTGGAATCAGCTTCTTTTTGAAGAAGAATTTATGCCGGGGGTGATTTATCTCTAAGTTGCTGTATTTAACGGCCAAAATTACTTCAGGCGAGGGAGCCATGGCATAGAGCGCTTTTTTTTCCTCATCTTCATTGGCTGTTTTTATCACTTCCAAGCCTGCTTTAAAAGCTTCAAGCCCTACAGAATCAGTTGGTATTATTTTCTTGTCATTCAATATCAGAGGAATCATGGTTGCGTTTTCAAAGAGCAGGGTACGGAAGGGCTCCCATTTATTAATATCGGGGTGCTTTGAATAGGCCCCGTTCCTGTTAATGCGAACGGTATTGCTGTCGAGGGGAAAAATAAAGCAAGGGCTTCCGTGTGTTAACGAGATACTGTAAGGCATGTTTTGAGTTGCAATCATATACATGCCTGTTCCGGGAGCCTTGCCGCTGAAACTGAAGCTGCCTTTCGCATCGGCCGTTGCGGAATCTATCTTTATCCAATTGCTGAAGCCCTCGGCGTAGAGGTAAGCAATCTTCCTGCTTTCATCGCGGAATTCTTCAAAGGGGGCATCCGCCAATATACTGAATGTGAAAGCTTCGCCATCTGTATCTGTTAATTCCTTTAGTCGTGCGGCATCGGTAAAATGGTTTGCTGCTACCCAATGGCCTGCCTTAATATCGCGCGCCGTAAGCGGTTTGGGTATCTTGTTTTCTTTCGGACGTATGGGTTTACCGTCTTCATCATATTCTCCCTCCGGATCGTAATAGCTCGCGTATATGTATGTATCTGAATAGCTTACCGAGTCTTCCGGAATAATATCGTCGGCTTGTACGGTTTCATGGGCAGCAGCCGGGAGCGTTTCTTCGGAAGGCCGCATATTACCAAAAAATATGAGGGCGGCAATGGCTGTAACAAGCACTGTTGCTGCCGAGTAAACTACTGTTTTTTTTCTGTTGGTGTTCATAAATATCAGGACGTTTATTAATCTGCTGTCTTAGGTTTTAGAATTTTTTTTAAGTGTGACGTAATATTTAAAGGCGAGTTATACAGTTTTTTCTTCTGCTCAATATTGCGCAATAGGCTCTAAGTAGGTGCATCAGAAATCTTTCTGTTTGCTCCAAAAAACCAAGGCGGTTGCCGTAATTACAAGTATAGCAATGATAATGTAGGCCCTGTGCTGTTTTTTCATGGGTAGTAAAATAGGGCAATAATAAATTTTTAATTGGCCTGTACTTGTTTGCGCTTTTATAAAACAAACTGAAAAACGAAATCAGTCGGCAATAATATGCCTTTTTAAACAGAAATTACGTTGATAGTGCTTATACGCAAATTTTTATTTTTGTCCTGAATTGTACCAATCTCAACCCCAATATAAGACGTCTGAAAAAGATTGAAGGTGCGGTGCGGAAAATGATTTTTTTGCCGAGTATAAGAAAAGCTTACTATGTTTATACCTCGTTTAAGGTCCGCTTAAGGAACACGATTTAAACTTTTCAGCATCAGCTTTATTTATGGATATCAACAGCAAAAAGCTCGAAAGCACGCGTCGACTGGTTAACTACACGGTATCTGCCATACTGTGCATTTTTCTCATTTTACTTTCCAACAAAATCATAGATGATCTTGATACCGCCACAGCCCGGCCCGAACCGGAACATTTCGAGAACAAAGCGGTAATTGCCCGCCTTGAGCAGGAAAACAAATTACATGACGCTGAGAACGAGGTCCTGAACGATAAGGTTAACAGCATCAATAAAACCATTGCCACGGCCAAAGAGAATTATACTGCCGAAAAGCAGAGCTTCGATAACTGGATTCAGACCCGAAAAACCCTGGGCTCGCCCAACAGCGACCCTGAAGTAATTGCCCGTGCCCAAAAGCTTGATGAATCTTATAAAGTAGAGCAGGAATGGCGCAGCCAATTGTCGGCGAGGACAGATGAAATTGACAGGCACAGCAGGGCCATTGAAAAAAACACCCTGCTTATTGAAAACGAGCGCAACCTTGCCAACGAAAAATATGATAAAGAACTTCGAAGCTATGACCTGAAGGTTTTCCTTATCAGGCTGCTGTTCGTAGGGCCCGTATTGGGCATAGGCATCTACTTTTTTATCAGGTACCGAAAAGATAAGTATTGGCCCCTGTATTTCGGGTTTACGCTGTTTTCAATGTATGCCTTCTTTTTCGGGTTGGTGCCGTATTTACCCAGCTACGGGGGGTACATCAGGTACGGTGCAGGTATAGCGCTATCGGTGGGCCTTGGGTATTATGCCATTAAATCTATCAGGCAGTACACCGAGCGCAAGCAGGAAGAGCTGAAAAAGAGCATGCAGGTGCGCGCCAAAAACGTGATTGCCGAAGTAGCCGAAAAAGCCCTCGACAACCATTACTGCCCAAGCTGCGGTAAAGATTTCTTTATCAAAAAATGGGAGTTCCCCCTGAAGGCCACCGATAACGAAATCTATAAATTCGTTACTGATTTTTGCAGGCATTGCGGGCTTGAGCTGTTTAAGAACTGCAGCCAATGCGGCAACAAGAACTTCGCGCATTTGCCTTATTGCTCTTCATGCGGAACCAGGCAGGCAGGGGTGAAGGCAGAGGCAGACGGGGATAATCACGGAAAGCTTGCTTTGCCTGATCTATAACAGGCAGCTTTTGGCCTGCGAACAGGCATATTAATAAGAGACATGGCGCCTAAGGGCACCAACTGCGAATCTTATTTCGTGAATCGGGAGCTAAGCAAAGTATGGAGATGATAAACGGCGAAATTTAATTATTGCCTACCTGCCCGGGTCTTTATAAGCTGAACCTTTTAAATCAGGGTACCTTTCCCCCAGCCAATCCTGAATTTCAAGGAAATCTTTCCTGCTGACCAGGTTGGCATTGATGGCAAATTTTTTGGTTGCGGTATCGAATCGCTTGATGACTATTTCACTCGACAGGAAAACTTTATCTATATAAAAGCCTGAAATTTCGTTCAGCATAATTTCTTTCTTTTGGAAGCCCATACGTACAAAAATTCGGTCTTCAAAAATTTGAACCCGGTTACGTATTTGGTTAACGCTCAACATAATGGCCAGGATAAGGCCGTAGCTTCCGAAAAAGTTGTTAAATTTTTTAACCCCCGTCATGCCCGAAAAATCAGGCTGCATAATGTACAGAATGATAGAGATTAAATAAACCAGGAAAATAATGGCGGGTGCAATAAGCCTGCTTTTAGGCGTGCGGTATTCTTTAACAAGCATCAGTGTTCTGAAGGAAGGTTTTGTAAAGCACGCAATTTACGAAAACAGGCCGATAAGGTGAAATTCAGCCAGGCACCAGGAAGCTATAAACGCATGTTGACTATTACTATTAAGGCTTTTCGCCGGGCTTACGATGCGAAACACCCGCTTTAGGATTGTATTTGCGATCTGTGTTTCGGGCTTGCTCATTGTCTTCATCGTCTATGGGTACGTGCAGGCCGGCCATAATGCGGTGCATAGCCGGGGCCAATACTATAGCCGACATTCCTAAAAATATAATGCCGCTGTAAATGGCATACAGTCCCGAAAATATTTTGCCGCCGTCGGTACTTGGGTTATCTACGGGGCCCATGCCGGTAAGAATCATGCTCGCGTTCAGGAAAGCCTGCACCCAGCTTATGGGGCAGCTCATGTGATAACCCACCATACCTATGCCCAATGATACAAACAAAATAAGCCCGGCCCAGGCTACATTCTTCCAAAGCCTGTTCCAGAGCGCGGTTTTGGATGGTACCCGTACCTTGATTATTTTACCCTGCATAATGCCTTAGGTCTTATGATTCCGCTGAAATGTAATTATGAAAACTAAAAGGTGGGAACCGGGGCTTATTTAAGCTTTGTCGCTGCCGCTTTTGCCGCGGCGTTTTTCCCAAAGGGCATGGAAAGATTTGGGGGCAATGTGAATATCGGCGCGGCGCCTGCCCCAGCTGTCTTTAAAAAGGCTGTTTAATGCATAGCTTTTTGCAAAAGCCGGCACCATATCTATCAGCTTACGGCGCTTCATGGCAGTTTTCCAGAGCTTAAAGCCGGTACGCTCAGCGGCTGTGGTCAGGCCCTGGTTTACAGCCTGCCTGCGGTTTTGCAAAAGCAGGTTCGCCAAATCAATCCGTACCGGGCAAACCGATGTGCAGGCCCCGCATAAGCTGCTTGCAAAGCTTAAATGCTTAAACTGCTCAAGCCCGTTATAGTGCGGCGATATAACCGAGCCTATGGGCCCGCTGTAGGTGGTTTCGTAGCTGTGGCCGCCAATGTTTTTGTACACCGGGCAGGCATTCAGGCATGCCCCGCAACGGATGCAGCGCAGGGCCTCGCGCTTTTCCTGGTCGGCGAGCAGCTTGCTGCGGCCGTTATCGAGGAGCACCACGTACATTTCCTCTGGGCCGTCGGTTTCCTCGGGTCGGCGCGGACCGTTGAGCAGGGTATTGTAAATGGTTACTGTTTGCCCGGTGCCTGCTGTGGCCAGGAGCGGCCAAAAAGTATCGAGCATTTCCATTTCAGGTATAATTTTCTCGATGCCTGCAATGGCAATATGCACCTTCGGGAAGGTAACCGAAAGGCGGGCATTGCCTTCGTTTTCGGTAAGGGCAACGGCGCCGGTGTCGGCAATGAGGAAGTTGGCGCCGCTGATGCCTACATCGGCAGTGGTGTATTTTTCGCGCAGCAGTCGGCGGGCGGTCTTGGTAAGCTCCTGCGGATCATTGGTAGATTCTGTTTGCAGCTTTTTTACGAAAAGCTCGTTCACGTCTTCCTTGCTCATGTGCATGGCCGGCGTAACTATATGGTAAGGGCGCTGACCTGCCAATTGCACTATCCATTCACCAAGGTCGGTTTCAACGGGCGTGATGCCGTTTTTTTCGAGGTAGGCGTTCAGGTGAATTTCCTCGGTGGTCATGCTCTTGCTTTTAACCACCAGTTTGGCATGCTTCTTTTCCAGTATTTTAATAATGGCTTCAAGGGCTTCCTTGCTGTCGCGGGCCCAGATAACCTTGCCGCCGCGTGCCGTGAATTTTTCCTCCCATTGCAGCAGCAGGCGATCGAGGTTGCGAACGGCCTGGTCTTTAAAGTAAGCGGCGCGGCTGCGGGCCAGCTCATAGTTGGCGTACTGCTCCCGGCCCCTTAAAACAGCGGCGTTGTATTTGCCTATGTTGAACTTTATTTTCCTTCTGTGTACGGTATCGAATGCCTTGGCGGCAGAATCCTGGTGGAATTTTGCCTCGGGGTTTTGAACGGAAGATGACATAGGCAGCTCGGGGTACGAATCAGGAATACAATCGGGTGGGTAAGCGGGCAAAAATACGGGATTATACGCTTGGGAGGGCGGAAAATAAAAAAGGGAATTGCCCTGTGCTGAATTTGTGGCAGAACCGGCCAATAATTAAGCGCATTAAGGTTATTCATTAAATAAAACCCGGGAAAGAGGTTTTCGGAGCATCTGCATTGGTTTCTTATCACAATGCTGCTTCAACCTTTCTTATTTCTGTTTTTTTCGAATTAATTGTAACTATGCCTAAATTTGTAAACTTAAGTGCAGCGCTCCTGATTTTTACCTTTGGCTGCGTTTTTAATATATCTCAAAGCCTTGGCATTAGGTACATTCGCTTAGGCCGATTAAACATTGAAAATGAACAACTACAAACATTTAATATTCCTGTTTTGCCTGCTTTTTACTTTTTCTGAAGTATCATGTATTGCCGGTGCTATGCAGGCGGGGAATGGGGCATCCGGTTCTGTAACAGCCCGAAGCAAGCCGCGGGTACCATTAACCGGGCCGATAACCAATACCGTTAATTCGAAAAAAAACGGCAGATATATAAGCGTTTTGCCTGCCAAAGGCCGGTTCAATGTTGCTGCAAGCACAAACAGCAGCTGCCCGGTGCCCTATATTATAGCGGGCAACACTAATCTTTGCATCGGCGACAGCGCTGTACTGATGGGTCCGGATGGCTTATGGTACATGAAATCGCTGAAG
>JAZKBN010000080.1:21190-26519 GCA_040388605.1 Bacteroidota bacterium
GGCAGGTGGCCTGGGCAATGAATTGCGTGGTTTACAGGGTATTACGCGCGACTCGCTTGGTAATTTTTATGTATGCAACCAAAATTGCGAATGCATAGGTAAGCTTACGCCCCAGGGAGTTTACTCCGTATTTGCCGGTGGCGATACCGCGGGCGGCTTAAGGGGATTCAGGGACGGCATAGGAACGGCAGCGAAATTCTCTTCACCTAAGGGCCTCAGCACTTCGCCCGACGGTTCTTTGCTGGTTGCAGATGTCGGCAACCACGCCATACGCAGGATAAGTCTTAGCGGGGAGGTGAGTACCGTTTGCGGAAACGATACAGCAGGCGACGCTGACGGACCAATAGCTGTTGCCCGGCTTCACAACCCCTTAGAGGCTGTGGAGGATAAGGCAGGGAACATATACATAACAGAATTCTATAGGCATACCATTCGTAAGCTAAGTAACGGCATAGTAAGCACCTTTGCCGGTCAAACCGACTTCGGTGATATAGACGGGCAAGGTACCGAAGCGAAATTCTTTCGGCCAAAAGGCATGGCCTTCGATTCAGCTGATAATCTTTATGTAGCCGACCAGGGCAACAACATCATTCGCAAAATAACACCGGCCGGCATGGTGAGCACATTTGCCGGCCGCCGCCGAAGCTCCTGCAGTAACTGCACCGGCTTCATCAGCACATCGCCACTTGATAGTCCTGAAGCAATAACAATTGACAAGGAGGGAAATATGTATTGCGTTGGCTACAATTCATTATATGCCTATAAACTATCGAACGATGGTTATATTCGCAGCATTGCGGGAACAACGCGGGTGGCTGCCCCGGTTGAAGGCAGGGCAGACAGTGTACATATAGGTGTTGCCAACGATATTTTTGCCGGCGATTCAGGAAAATTATATTTAACGGAACAACTTTGGGGTTTGATTCGTGAACTAAGCCCCAAGCCTGCTGATGCATACATTTGGAGTCCGGAACAGGCAGGGGCAGGCCGCCGGCTTGTTACCGGCGTTCCCGGCACCTATACCCTGAAAACCGTTTACGGAACCTGCACATCAGGGGCAAGCTTGCCTGTAATTGTTACAGTTTTGCAGCCTGAAGCAGCTCATATTGCGAGATCAGGAAATTATATTTTTGCAAGCGTAAGCGTAATAGAGTATCGCTGGTATTTAAACGATACGCTGTTGGAAGGCCAGAGCACCCAATATTTGGGCAGCCCGGAGAACGGTATTTACCGGGTGAGTTACAAGGCTGCAAGCGGATGCTGGTCTGAATTATCGGAAGGTTTTATAGTAGGTATACAGGTGGGTATTGGCAGCAGCAATTGGTTGCCTGATTTACAGCTTGTGCCCAACCCGGCCGGTAATTTCATCAGAATAGCCGGGCTCAACCGGAAAATTGAAATAACCATTTACAACACCTGCGGGCAAAAGGTGCTGGGCAATTACGCCGATGCCGATACACAAATTGATTTGCAAAGCCTGCCGACCGGCGTATATGATATACAGGCAGAAGGCAGGCATTTGAGATTGGTGAAGGAGTAGGAAAAATTACACGGAATTGAATTGAGTTGGGAGAGCCTGTAGTTCTTAAGGCATATTCTGAGGTTCTTTATAATTATCCTGCTCAAGTTGGCAGCAAACACTGGGTTTTGGCAGAAGCTTATAGAGGATATTGTAATCATCTAAATTATACAATGTTCTGCCAATAGTGCAGTAAGCTCTTGTTCCGCCGTGTTCGCTGTATCTTATAACTGAATTCATTTTTAAAGTACCGTTCTTCTGCCTGGTACATGAAATAAGGCAGTTCCCGACAATTGCTTTGAAATGTTTGGTGCCCAGGTACCCTGTAACCACATCTATATTGCCGCAATGTACTTTTGAGCTGAAGCTCTTAATTACTTTGGCTTTAAGATGCCCGACAGCTTCCGTTTTATTATTTACAGCGAAGTTCTCGTGTGAAACGGCGCTTACTTCAAAAATCTCGGCATTCGGAATTATAAAATGTGAATATATAAACGAGGAATCCTGTCGGGAAAGTGCCGTATTTTGGGGTTGGGTAAGTAGTTTTAGAGCATCAGCATAAGTAATTAGATCGAATCCATACGAAGCCAAATTAGCCATTTCCAATTTGGTATAATACTGGATTGTTATATCAAATGGTTGCGTTGCCTGAATAAATTTCCCAAAGTCGGTTGAAGAGTATTTAGCTCGGCCTTTAAACTCGGTTGAGATTTTTCCCGTTAAAATACCTCTGGAGCCTGAATCTAAAATAAAATTCTCACCATCAGCTATTGACGGATACCGAACAGTTTTTTTGCTGATTTCATCATATATGCTGAAACCTTGCGGTTTTTGAAGGAATTCCAGGTACTTAGCGTTTACCCCGCCCTTTAAAACCTTGTTCACTTTTACCTGGGCTACCCTACGGTACTCACCATTATTCATTCTTAATATTTTGCTTTCGGTAATTGTACCGTCAACTATAACATCCGATGATTCCACCAGCTTTTTGAGCCCGGCAGTGTCCGGTTTAACCTCGTTCTGCCCAAACCCCTGCCAACAGCAAAAAAGCATAAGCAATGCAATAAAGTACTTTTTCATTTTATAAGAGATGACGTTAATCGCTCGGCCACATTAATAATTAGTCTGTTTTAATTGCCGAACAGATTTCAGGTTTTGGCAGCAAAGAATAAATTGAATTGTAATGTTCAATATTAATAACCTGCCCTTTTCCATAAAAGAAAACGGCCTTTTCTGTTCCCGATCCAAGGTATTTAACAAAGTCATTCCTATACAATTGATTGTCTTTATGCATACTGCATGAAAACAAGCCAACACCGGAATTGGCAGAGTTATGCGAGGAACTAATCTCTGTATAATTATCTGAACCGGGGCCGGAAACGATACCACTGACAACGCCTGTAATTATTCTATATTCACCGCAATGTATATTTTTACTGAAGCTTTTTATTACCCTGACAGTGAGCAAGCCGTACGGCGCCGATTTTTTGGAAGCAGCGTAATTAATATGGCTTAAAACCTCGGCTTCAAAAATATCAGCGCCGGGAACAAAGAACCGCTTATCAAGTACTTTTTGCTCTTCCGCAGTTATGCCGGGTATTTGCCCCAAAGCCAATGCTTCCTCGCGCTTCATCTTCTTTCCTAGCCCATGCAATGAATCAGCAGGCTCAGCGAAACTTGCTTTCGGAATTACTTTTTTCTTAACAAGCGGAACCTGGATGTTCCGTTTGCCCGCCACAATCTCCCTCAGATATGAGTGAAAATCATTAAGCCCTATATAACCTAATTCCGGGCACCTCACAAGTACCTGCAGGCTGTTGTCCACATCGTTGGGCGTGTGGTCGAAACCACTGATCATTTCAAGCGGGGCTGTAGCAGTGTTCTTATTAAAGGCCGGTATTTTTACCCTGTCATTCTTACATGCAAAGGTTAAGGTGCAGCCTTTCGTCGGTACAAACCTGTTATGCGACGATGGTGCAAAAGAACGCGTCTCGCCGGTTTTGGGGTCTGTGTATTCGCCTACGGGTTCCAGCCATACCTCTGCTAAATCTCCTGTATGCAGGCCTTTAAAAGCTTTGGTTACTTTAAACTCTGCTACCGATACATAAACAGTTTGGCTGTAATGCAGCAACGGCGTAGGTGCAATGTATAAAGGTTTCAGCATCTCACCTTCGAATACATAAGGCGTTGAAGTTATAAAATCCTCGAACTCCTTCTTCGTTGCAAATTTTTTGCTTCCTTGTGCGAATGCGCCAAAAAACAGGAGCCAGAACAGAATGGAAAACAAGGGTGTTTTCATCTATAAAAAATTTAATTGTGAGTCACAAACATCTGTATGATTCAATTGTAATCCAAATTAAGATTAATTTTTATGCAAAAGGTAATCTTAAGATCATTTTATTTCAAAGTCATTTCCCCTTTTACTCGATACGCTTCAAATCCAGCCTTATCCAATATTTTAAAATCTTGCCTATTGGGCTCAGTGACCTTATTTGAGGCATCGTTCATCTCACGAAGCTCTGGCTTACGTTTAAGCTCTGTGCAAACTGTTGGTTGCGGAAGCAGATCATAAATCAGATTAAAGTCTTCCACCCTTATCCATCGTTTTGTACCCGTTTCATCTCTTCCCAAAAACATGCTTGCGCAATTTCCGCCATCTATACTATAGGAGAATTGCGTAACGATTTTAAGCATACCGTTTTCTAATTTGCTGCAAGAAAACAATCCGCTGCCAATAAGAGTGCTGTTTCCATGCCATCTCCTCTGTTTAGAATAGGTCTTTTTTCCAGTATCGTAGATTTTGCCGCCGTAAGGCTCTGTAAGAATTTTATATTCCCCGCATGCTATACCTGGACAGAAACTCTTGTGAACCTTTACTGTAGCCACACCATATGTACCTGTTTCGTCTCTAAACGATTCAGCATTAATAACAGTACCTTCAAATATGAGGTTTCCCGGCTTCAAGAAATAGTTATTGATAAAGTCTCTTTCTTTTTCTGTGAGATTAAGCTTCTGCCCAAACCCCTGCCAACTGCATAAAAGCATCAGCAATGCAATACAATACTTTTTCATATATAAATAGTATTAAAATGTGAGTCACAAACATCTGTATGATTCAATTGTAATCCAAGTTAGATTAATTTTTATGCAAAAATTAATCTTAAGATCGTTTTATTTCAAAGTCATTTCCCCTTACTCGATACGCTTTTCACCCTTATTTTTTCCACCGGCGGCTTCGGTGCAATTACATCCGGATTATATCCCTATTCTTTTTCGCCACATATAACAGGTTTGGGAAGCAGGGTATATAAATTGGCATAATCGTCAGTCACAATTTGGAGTGTTCGTGTAATTGCCAAAACAGCACGATGAGGTACATTTTCATCAATTGCATTATAAAGAAAAGCATTGTTTATAACAGCAATGCCATTTTTCCTTGTACATGAGAATAAGGCTTTCTCTTTGAACCCGAACTTGTGTGGCATGGTAATCTTACTCTTTTGGCCATTGAGCTTATGAAGAATACCACCTACGGGCGGAGTAGAAATTTCATACCTGCCGCATTCTACTCGTGGATCAAAGCTCTTAAGAACATTCAGGGTAAGTAAACCGCAAATACCGCCTTCCTTTTTTTCATAGTTTTCATGGCTTACGGCCTCTGCCTCGAAAATTTCGGCATTGGGTAACAGGAAGTACTTATTAATGTCGGCCTGTTCCTGCGTAGTAAAACCAAGCTTCTGCCCAAACCCCTGCCGGGAGCATAAAAGCATCAGCAACGCTATACAGTACTTTTTCATAGATTTAAGAATT
>JAZKBN010000081.1:0-10135 GCA_040388605.1 Bacteroidota bacterium
GATAGCCGGGTGCAGCGGGCGGCTGGTGACCGGGTGCCTGCGGCACGGGCGGCGCGTATGCCTGTGAATGAGTCTTCAAAAACAACGCAGCGTTCAGGAGCGGTTTCAAGCAGCTCGGCGGCTTTCAGGTAAATATCGGGGAAGGGCTTGCCGCGCGGCACAGCCTTGGGGGTTATCATTACCTTGAAATGATGCCCTATTTTGCCGTGCAGCATGGTAAAATCAAGATTGCTTTGGGGGGCATTGGTAGCCACGCCTATCGGGATTCCGGCTGCTGTCAGCTTTTCGAGAAAGGCGTTCAGGCCCTTGGTAAGCTTAAAGTCGGGCAGGTAAATTTCCCTGAACATGGCTTCTTTTTCTTCGGCCAGCTCGTTTATCTGTTCATCTGTATAATGTGCCGGGAAGTAATCGCGGAGCAACTCATGGTTTGTTTTGCCTACTACGTTAATTTTAAAGTCTTCGTCGGTAAGCTCAAGGTTGTATTTCTTATTAAAAACCTTCCAGGCTAAAAGATGATAATCGTTGTTGTTTGTAATTACCCCGTCTTTATCGAAGATTACTGCAAGTTCTGCCATTCTGAATTGGTAAAGTATGTGTGTTTCTGATAGTGGTATTGCTGAAAATACCTTTTTATGTTTTTGCCTGTTTCAGAATTTTAAACCCTGATTTTTATTCCGCTTAGTAAACCTGATTTGCGGCATACCTCCGTTTTTCTGACAGTCTTTTACCTGCTGTAACGCTGCAAGGTCAATAAGATTTTATGCATTGCCGCCTTTGTATTTGTTTCAGAAACAGTGCCGGCAATTTGCCTTTACGCGCATGGGAACGGAACAAGCCGCAAGTTACCGGTATTTTCGGGCTATGCGCAAAAACATACTGCTTACCGGGAAACTGTATATATTCTTTTTCCTCTAAAAAATTACCCCTTTAGTAGCATACCAATCATGGTTTTGACGAAATAATATACCTTTCCACTTAAGAAATCATTATTTTTGGTTCACCATACCCAGGTTGCTGATACCTTAAACCTGAATGCGCTTTACCGAAAGGAATGTGCATTATAAACAGGCATCAGCGCCGGCACCAATTACCCAATGCATACCGTACACACCACAGGAACATCGGTCCCGAACCGAATGCTCGTCCGTGCTTTTATTTTTTCCGGCTTAACCCTTATTTTCCTGCTTGCGGGTATTAAGCCTGCGGCTGCGCAAACCTGGCCCCTTGCATGGAGCGATGAATTTAACGGTACCCAGCTCGACACAAACAGCAAATGGAACTTCGAGGTAAACAACTGGGGCGGGGGTAACGGCGAGCAGCAATATTACACGGCCCGGCCCGAAAACGTTTCGGTATCAGGCGGTTGCCTGCACCTTACCGGGCGTAAGGAACGATACCAGGGCAGCAATTACACCAGCGGACGTATTCATAATGCCACCTTCGGGAGCTATACATACGGGCATTGGAAAATACGTGCAAAACTTCCCTGCGGTCAGGGCACTTGGCCTGCCATTTGGTTGCTGCCGACCGACGAAGTGTACAACGGCTGGCCAAACAGCGGTGAGATAGATATTATGGAAATGGTGGGCAACGACAGTAACCGCGTTCACAGCACCATACACTATGGCAAGCCCGGACACGGCAGCCAGGGCAGACCCGATACCGCCATAAACGGAGGCGATTTTTGCGGCGATTTCCACATTTTTGAGCTTACCTGGACCCCCGGCCTGCTTGTTTTTTATGTAGACAGCGTAGAGTCTTACCGCGTTCCCTTTGATCGCCCTTTTGATCAGCGTTTTCACGTATTGCTCAACCTGGCCCTCGGCGGCTCTTGGCCCGGCCCTATGGCAGATTATACGCCCATGCCCTGCGAAATGCAGGTAGATTATGTGCGCATATACTCAATGCCCGATACCGCTTACATGGAGCCTGAAATACCTGACCCGGTTGCGGCAGGCCTGGAGTACAATTATTTTGAGCTCGGCTGGTCGGTGTTTTTGAGCAACCCAAGTAATGATGTTGACGGCAAGGGCATTATGAGCAATTTTTACCTGCCCCCCGTTCACCGTGCCACGGCCTGGGGCACATGGTATTACGGCTACATAAATATTCCGGCAGATGGTACATATACCTTCTGCACCAATTCCGACGACGGCTCTAAATTCTTCATAGGCACCAAGCAGATTACCTATAACGACGGGCAGCATAACCTGCGCGAAAAATGTAACTCCGTAAAGCTGAAAGCCGGCATGCACCCCGTTAAAGTGGGCCACATGAACGATAAGGGTACCGGTGCGCTCTCCGTAACCTGGGCGGGCCCCGGCTTCTCTAAGCAGGCCATACCTGATAACCTGCTCTTTCACAAAGTGCGCGATACTTTGGCTGTTGATTATACCACTCCGCCTCAAACCCCGACTGTAACATCTGACCAGGGCGCAAGCCCCATAATATGCCGCGGCGGGCAAACCACCTTAAAAGCTTCAGGCCTGAGCTATAATGCCAATAACGCCCTCAACTTCGCCACCGACAGCGCCAAGAAAAACTTTATAAAGCTGCCCAACAGCCTTCAGGAGAAGTTTACCGAGGGCTTTACCTTCGAGGCTTGGGTAAAGCCGCACAGGAACAAGTACTATAACCGCATTTTCCGTTTCGGCTCCGATGCCTGGGATAACCGCATAGATTTCCAGGCCGATTACGGGCACCAAAACCGTTTCGGTTTCGAGATTAATGTGCAGGGTAAGAACTACGGCGGGGGCCAGCCCATGACCGCCCCGGCCATTGAAGGCCTGAACCCGGTTAACCTCATAATAGACGACCGCTGGATTCACACTGCTTTCACCCTCGACGGCAGCACCCTCCGCCTGTACATGAACGGTGTTCTGGCAGATTCTTTCCCCTGCCCCATAGTACCCGCAGATTTGGGTGCAACCTTCAATAACTTCATTGGTCGCGGAAGCTACAGTGATAATGCTGATGCTTTCATTGGCCAGCTTGATGAGGTTCGCCTGTGGAACAAGGCACGCAGCAAGGCCGAGATACAAGCCTATATGCGCAAAAGCGTACCCTCCAACAGCGATAAGCTGGTGGTCTACTACAAAATGGACCAGGATGGCGGCGATTACGTGCTTGATGCCACGCCCAACAAAATACATGGCAAAATGTACCAATTCCACGGTACGGTTTGGCGGCAGAGCTCCGTTTACGGCTTTACCAGCGATTACCAGAAATATACATGGTCGCCTTCAACAGGTTTAAATACCACCGTAGGGGCCGAAATAATGGCTAACCCTGTTACAACCACCACTTATTCCGTTCGGGCATCTGACTGGGCCGGCAATATCAGTTCGGCAAGAACCATAACCGTTAATGTAAGGAATGAGGATGCTCCCAAGGTCAGCCCTGATAGTGTTACCTTTTGCGGCGCAGCATCGGCCACATTAACTGCCGACGGCAACGGCCCATGGCTTTGGAGCAGCGGTGAAACCACGCGCACCATACAGGCTACCCAAAGCGGCTTATATACCGTTACTACCGGCAATTGTACATCGCAGCCGGCAAAAGTTACTTTGAATACAAGCTATGCGAGCAAGCCTGTTATCAGGAGTGCCAATAATGTTTCGGCAGTATGCCCGGGCACAAGCCTTGCGCTGATCGCCTCCAATGCCGATACCGGGGCCGGCAATGTGCTCAATTTTAACAGCAACGCCCCTGTAAATCCCAACTACATAAAGCTGCCCGATAACATTAACCTGAAATTGCTTTATGGCTTTACTTACGAAACCTGGTTCACCACCACGAGCAACCCCATTTGGGGCCGTTTCCTGTGCATGGGCAGCAGTTTGGTGAATCGTTTCGAAATGGTGCAGAACCCGGCAGGTGTTGGTCGCCTGCGCCTCGAGTTTACCGATATAGGCAATTACACCCTGCCCGAAACCCCGCAGCTTGATACATCGCTGAACGTTGATAACAGCTTTAAGCGTAACCACAAATACCACCTTGCATTGGTAATGGATGGCGATTACATGATAGTTTATATCAACGGCAATGTGATTATGAAAATCGAAAGCATGTCGGTGCCTTATACTTTTGGCAAAACCAATATGAACTACATAGGCAAATCTGCCTTCCCGAACGATGCCGCTTTTTATGGTACCATGGATGAAACCCGCATGTGGCGCGTGGGCCGTACCCAACAGCAGATTCGTGATTATATGTATAACCCCGTGCCGCCGGCAAGCACCAAAGATTTGGTGTTCTACTACAAAATGGACGGCAGCAATAACGATACCCACATTGCCGACAGCAGCGGAAACGGCAACCACGGCACTTTCATTAACCCGAACGGAACCCTGTACAGCCCTTCATGGATTCGGAATTTTAACCCATATACCTACAATTGGTCCCCATCAACGGGGCTTGATAATACAAACCGGGCAACTGTAAGTGCAAGGCCGGCCCAAACCACAACTTATACGGTGCAGAGCTCCAATATTTTCGGCTGCTTTAAATCTGAAAGCTTTACGGTTACGGGCCTTATTCCGCCGGCCATAGCCAAACAGGCTGCCGATGCGGGGGTATGCGCGCATCAGCCTGTGGGTTATAAAATAAAAGCAGCAACGGCCGGTAATTACGGCCCATTAAGCTATACCTGGCAGCAAACCCTCGACAGCGGGGCGCATTGGACCAATGTGCCCAACACCGGCATTTTCAGCGGCACCACTACCGACAGCCTGCACCTGAGCGACCCTTTACCCGCGCACAGCGGCATGAAGTTCCGCTGTATAGTAGCCGGTTGCAGCCCAACAGTAACTTCTGATCCTGTATGGCTCACTGTAGCAGATACAGGCACCCCTGCAATAAGCCTGAACGCCTATCCCGGTACCTCGCTTTGTTTCGGCGACAGCATAACCATCACTTCGGCAAGTGTTTTCGGTGGCAGCAGCCCGGCATGGCAATGGTACCGAAACGGCAGCCCTATTTCGGGCGCTAACGGCCATACCCTGAAAACCAACAGCCTTACAAACGGAGATGTTATTACCTGCCGCCTGACTTCATCGGCTGCATGTGCCACGCGAACTTCATCGCTCAGTGCGGCAATGCCTGTAAGTATTGCACCGCTCGGGGCCCTGCCGGCATCGGTAACTTTAAGCGCAACCACGCCTTATTACTGCCCCGGAACCATAATAACTTTTACTGCCAATGCCGGTAACGGCGGCAGTAACCCTGCCTACCAATGGAAGCTGAACGGCAATAATGTTGGCCTGGGAGCAAGTACTTATACCACCCTGGGCCTTGCGCAGGGCGATGTGGTTAGCTGCGAAATGACTTCGGCTTTTCAATGTGCTTCGCCTAAGCCGGCAACTTCTGCAAGTATAACGGTGCAGGCTTCGGCGCCCGTGGCAACAGTCAGCATTGGCTCCGCGGGCGGAACAAACCTGTGCAGCAGCAATAATTTGTTTACCACAACAGCAACAAATACAGGCAGTAATCCTGTTTACACGTGGAAACGTAACGGTTCTTATATTGGTACCGGCTCAACATTCAGCAGCCCGGGCGTAGTGCCCGGCGATACTTTAAGCGTTACCATGTACCCAAGCCTGACATGCAGCTTCCCGGCCACATCATCCATTATTGTATCAGATATTCGTGATTTGCCAACGGTACCTGCCATTGCCCGCAGCCGCGATACCGTGCTTTGCGCCGGCACACCCTTAACCCTTACCGCTTCATCTTCAAGCGAGGGGGCCGGCCAAATGCTGCAATTTGCAAGCAACGCGCACGGAGATAACTATGTGAAATTGGAAGATAACCTGCACGCTAATTTCAAAAATGCCTTCACTTTCGAAGCCTGGATTCGCCCTACTATAGTGAGCAGCTATACCCGCGTTTTTCGTTTCGGCTCAACTGCCTTTAACCGTATTGAACTGCTTACCAATGTGGGCAATAACCGTCTCGGCTTTGAAGGCTACAACAATGATTTTCCATCAACCACCATACCAACCACACCCCAGATTGCAGGCTTAGGCACCAATAACAGCACCCAAACCAATGTTTGGATGCACGTAGCCTTTACCCTCGATGGCGTAATGCGCCGCCTGTATGTAAACGGAGTGAAGATCGACAGCATTGCCTGCACCATGCTTCCCTATCAACTGGCTGCAACCAACGAGAATTTGATAGGTGCAGCCTATACAGGCAATACCACCGCCCCCAATTTCCGCGGCCAAATGGATGAAGTTCGCCTGTGGAGCGTGGCCCGCACCGAAGCCCAAATAGCTGCCAATATGCGCCTGCGCCTCGCCGGCCGTCCTGCCGGAATTTTTGCGTACTACCGCATGGATACAACCGCCGGCACCTTTGTACGAGATGCTTCTGGCCTTGGGCATCATGGAACTTTAATAAACTTTACCGAACCCGTTTGGGCCACAAGCACCGTAGCAAGCTTTAACCCCTATACCTATACCTGGACCCCTTCCTACGCCATTAATACGGTAAGCGGAACAGTTGCAACCGTAACCCCATTGGTTCCTACAGCCTATACGGTTACAGCGACCTCGCCTTCGGGCTGCGCATCGGTAAAAACAGTGAATGTGGTGGTAAACCAAACGCCGTATTTTTTGAGGCACCCGGTAAATTATGAAACCTGCACCGGCAGCAGCGCAAAGTTTTCGGCATTGAGCAGCGGGGTAGGCTTTACCTACCAATGGCAGGAGAGTACAAACAACGGCACCGATTGGCATGATCTTACAAATGCCGGCCTCTACTCCGGCGTAACCGATACCCTTTTGCGTATAAGCAGCAATGCCTTTGCATCGGCCGGCTATAAATACCGCTGTAAAGTTACCGGCTGCGGAAGTACTGTTACGGGTAATTCAGCCGTGCTGAACGTCGTAAATGCGGGTCCGCCGACAATTGTGATTGGCAGCAATGTGGGTACCAATATTTGCGCAGGTACCGGGGTAACTTTTACAGCAACCACCACCTTAGGCGGCAATACCCCTGCTTACCAATGGTTAAAAAACGGCGTGGCTATACCCAATGCCACGCGCCAAACCTATGTAAACGGATCGCTCACTACAGGCGATGCCATTACCTGCAGGCTTACTTCATCGGCCGGCTGCGCTACGGTTGCACAGGTTATATCGGCCCCGTTGAACTTTACCATTGCAGCGGGCAACCTTGTGCCGGCTGTGAGCATTGCATCTGTGGCGCAAACGGTTTGCCCCGGCTATGTGCAAAGTTTCAGCGCGAACCCGGTAAACGGCGGCAGTGCGCCGGTTTACCAATGGCTGCTGAACGGCACAGAGGTTAGTACCGCAGCAACTTACACCAGCGTTCCCTTAACCGGTGGTGATATTGTTACCTGCCGAATGACCAGCGCTTTCCCTTGTGCAATTCCGGCAAATGTGGTAACCACTTTAACCGTACCCAACCTGCCTGCCGCCGCCATAGTAACAATAGCTTCTGCGGGCGGAACCACTCTGTGCAGCAGCGGCAATGTATTTACTGCCACGCCTGTAAACGGAGGCTCGGCTCCCGCTTACGTATGGAAGAAAAACCGCAACACCGTAGGCACCGGCGATACCTATACCGATAACAGCCTCGCCGCCGGCGATACCCTGCGCGTAACCCTGACACCAAGCTTAAGCTGCGCCTTACCTGCCACCTCATCTGCCTTTATAATAGCAGATATTAAAGATGTGCCGCTCACTCCTGCCCTTACCCAAAGCCGCGATACCGTGCTTTGCAAGGGAACTGCAATTACCCTTACGGCCGCATCTTCATCTGAAGGGCCGGGCAATATGCTGCAATTCAACAGCACTACCCACGGGCAGAACTATGTGCTCATACCGAATAACATACATACAAAATTCACTTCGGGCTTTACTTTCGAGGCATGGGTTTACCCTACTGCAGTTAATAACTATACCCGCTTTTTCCGTATTGGCAGCAACACCGCCAACCGTATGGATTTTGTTTTGAACACCGGTAATGGTACAAGAATGGGTTTTGAAGGCTCTAATAATTTTTCAAGCGGAACCTTTACCATACCAACTACGCCGGCTATATCGGGCTTGGGTACTAATAATGCAACACTTGTGAATACATGGGTGCACGTTGCCTTTACCCTCGACGGCAGTAAACGTCGCCTGTATATTAACGGGGTTAAGGTAGATAGTTTTTCAACCACCTTCCTGCCTTCTGTACTGGCATCCACCACCGAAAACGGCCTTGGCTTCGCATATTCAGGAGATGGCGGCGCCCCGGCCTTCAAAGGTTATATGGATGAAGTCCGTCTTTGGAGCTACGCCCGTAACGCTGCCAAAATATCGGGCGATATGCGCAACCGGGTGGCAGCCAAAAGCAACGGACTTGTCGCCTGTTACCGTATGGATAATACCACCGACACCATTGCCACCGATGCCACACCCAATGCGCTTCACGGTCGCCTGAAGAATTTCACCGGCACGGTTTGGCCTGCAAGTACGCTCAGCAACTTCAACCCCTATACCTATACATGGTTCCCGGCAACGGGGCTGAACACGGCCACAGGTAAAACGGTTACAGCTTCCGGAGATTCATCACGGGTATATACGGTTACCGTTACCGGGCCTAATACCTGCTATTCAACTTCGGCAAGGCATACGGTGGTACATACCAAGCCTGCAATTACAGGCGCAAGGAATAAGAGCTCCTGCACGCCCATAAGACTTGTTGCTACCGGAACGGGCCCCTTTACATGGTCAGGGTCCGATAGTACAGGTGCTGCCTTTACTGCGCGCCAAAGCGGCAAATACAAAATTACCACCGCCGGTTGCGGCTCCGATTCCGTAATGGTGAATATTAACGCGCCTCCTGTTTTAAAAGCCCCGCCCGGCAGCACTACGGCATGTTCGGGCAGCAATGCCACCTTCAAAGCCTCTGCCTCGGGCGACAGCCTGCGCCCGCAATGGCAAATGAGCACCAACGGGGGCATTACTTTCAATAATATTATCAGCGCCGGCCTGTTTACCGGTACTGCCGATACCATGCTCACCATTGCAGTGCCCGGTACCAATATGAACAACATTTGGTTCAGGAATATGATTGTGAGCCCTTGTACCACCATTTATTCTCCGCCTGCAAAGCTTACGGTTAAAGGCACCGGTACCTGGCTTGGACAAAGCGCCGAATGGACCGAAAGCGCCAACTGGTGCGGCGGTGTGCCGGACAGTACCCGCGATATTACCATTCCTGCCGATGCGCCCCGCGTACCCATGGTAGGCAACGGCCTGCGCGGGCATGTGGGCAGCCTTACTGTAGATTCCGGCGCGGGCCTCCTGCTTTCAGGAACTGGTGCAATGACCGTGCATAAAAACCTTGTATTGCATGATGCTGTTACCGGTTCGGCAGGCAGCATTATTTTCAAAGGGGTAAACGGGAAGCATACCATTACTTCCGATGCAAGGGGTAAACTCAGCAACCTGGCTATTGACGATACTGCCGGGGCTGTGCTCAGCGGCAGCCTGCGCATAAGTAATTCCCTGAATTTCAGCAGGGGCAAATTAAGCATGTCGGTAACAGATACATTGGTTCTTTTGAACGGCGCCCGGATTACCGGCGAGCATAAGGGCAGCTATGTATCAGGCAATGTGCTTACAGCCAAAATCGCCGGCCGCGATTCAGCGAGCTTTGCCGGCACAGGTGTATCGCTCAGCGGCGGTAATGAAGACCTGGGTACGGTTACCCTGCTCAGGAAAAGTTTCAGCAACCTGCAAATGGCCCCGGCGGGGGCGGCATCAGGCCTGAACCGGGCTTGGGAAATCAACATAACCGGCACACAGCCTACAACCGGCAGGCGCATACATTTAAGCTGGCTGCCCGATGAAGATAACAGCCTGAACATGACCCGTATGTTCGTTTTCAGGCAAAACAACGCCAATGCCAATTGGACACGCCTGAACGAAAGCCCGGTTAACGTATGGCAAAGCGCAGGTGCCGACGGTATCAGGAGCATCAGCGTAAATACCAACCACTTCAGCACCTATGTCTTATCAGATATGGATAATCCCCTGCCTGTTGAGCTGCTCTACCTGCGCGGCTTATACACAGGCAATGCTGTAAACCTGGATTGGTCTACCGCCACCGAGCTTAA
>JAZKBN010000081.1:10145-17612 GCA_040388605.1 Bacteroidota bacterium
CTGGGGCTTTGTCGGCAGCGTTACAGCTTCCGGCACTTCGGCAATTGTAAAACCATACCGGTTTACAGATTCACCTGTGCATATTGAACCCGGAAAAGCCATGTATTACCGCCTGCGCCAGCGAGATAATGATGGCAGGGAAAAGCTGAGCGCGGTAATTTCTGTTAACGGTAAAAACTCGGGTCGCGGGAACAGTTTTGCCCTGAGCCCTAATCCGTTTAATAAAAGCCTGCTTATTACAAGCGAGGTTCCCGGCACAATAATAAACCTTGAGCTTACCGATTTGGAGGGCCGGGTAATAACACCCCTGATTAGCAAGCCCGCAGAAATTGGCGTAAGCGGCTTTGCTCCTGAATCTGAAAAGCTGCATTCAGTTCCGGCAGGTATGTATATCATCAGGGTTTATACAGCCGAAGGGGTTTGGAATCTGAAGGCGGTAAAGGAGCAGTAAAATGCAGGTTTTAAAACCTTTCAGGTACTGCCTGCCGAATTTAAACCCAAATTTTCGTACGCAGAAAAATTACATTTATCAGTATTAACAATTGGCCTTTGCCGGTTCTGCCGGCGAAGGCTTAATTTTTTCGTAATTTGCGCCCCATGGAGCCTACCTTGCAGCAAGCTATGCAGCACCCCGTTCAGATTTATAATACACTTTCCCGCAAAAAGGAAGCATTTGAACCCATTCATTCCCCCTTTGTGGGCCTGTATCTCTGCGGACCTACCGTTTATGGCCACGCCCATTTCGGCCACGCCCGCGCTGCAGTTACTTTCGATATTGTAACCCGCTGGCTCCGCCATGTTGGCTATACCGTGCGCTACGTGCGTAATATTACCGATGTAGGCCACCTGGAGCATGATGCCGATTCGGGCGAAGATAAAATTGGCAAATTAGCCCGCCTGCAAATGCAGGAGCCCATGGAAATTGCCCAATTATATGCCAACAGCTACCATACCGATTTGGAAAAGCTTGGCTGCCTGCCCCCGAGCATAGAGCCCCTTGCATCGGGCCATATACCCGAGCAGATAAAAATTTGCCAGGCTATACTTGATAAAGGCCTTGCCTACGAGGTGAACGGCTCCGTTTATTTCGATGTGGCTAAGTATGCCGAGGGTAACCATTACGGCATACTCAGCGGCCGTGTAATTGAAGATTTGGTTGCCGGCACCCGCACCCTCGACGGGCAGGACGAAAAACGCAGTCCCCTTGATTTCGCCCTTTGGAAAAAGGCCTCACCCGAGCATATTATGCGCTGGGAAAGCCCCTGGGGCGATGGCTTCCCCGGCTGGCATATTGAGTGTACAGCCATGAGCAGCAAATACCTCGGCGCCGAGTTCGATATACACGGCGGCGGTATGGATTTACTTTTCCCGCACCACGAATGCGAAATAGCGCAAAGCGTGGCTGCTACAGGGCATCAGCCGGTACGTACCTGGATGCATTGCAACATGCTCACCATCAATAACCAGAAAATGGGTAAGAGCCTGGGCAATGCCATTAACCTGCGTGAAGCGTTTAACGGCAATAACAGCTTTATGGAGCAGGGTATAAGCCCCATGACCATTCGTTTCTTCCTGCTGCAGGCCCATTACCGCAGCACAGTAGACCTTAGTACCGATGCCATACATGCAGCCCGTAAAAACTATTTACGTTTAATGAACGGCCTGCGCATTGCCCGCAAGCTGGAAGCTGTTTATACCGGCGAGCATACTGCTTTCGATGAAAAAGCGGAGCTTGAGCTTGTTGCCATTGCTCAGGGCTGCCAGGCCGCCATGAACGATGATTTTAATACGGCAGTGCTTATTGCGCACCTTTATAACCTGCTTAAAAAGCTGAATACATGGCATATTAACCCGGCCGGTCTTGCCGGCATAAGCCCGGCTGTATTTGAAAAAACCGTAAGCACCTATCGCCTCTTCGTATGCGATATTTTGGGCCTGAAAGAAGAGCACCCTGCCGAACCTGATACTTTAATATCGGGCCTGCTGAGCGTGTATTCCGATGCCAAGGCGGCAAAGGAATATGATAAGGTAGATAAAATTCGTACCTATTTTAAATCGGCAGGCATACAGGTTAAAGATATGAAAACGGGTATAGATTGGGCCTATGAAGAATAATATGCCCGTGCAGCCTGTAGTTGCATTAATAGTCGCCATGGATTTAAACCGGGCAATCGGTAAAGAAAACCAATTGCCCTGGCGACTGCCCTCAGATTTGGCCCGCTTTAAAAAGCTGACCATGGGCAGCCCCATAATTATGGGACGCAAGACGTATGATTCCATTGGCAAGCCCCTGCCCGGCAGGCTGAATGTTGTGCTTAGCAGGCAGGAAGGCCTTGATTTGCCCGAAGGCGCTGTATCTGCCCCTGATTATGATGCGGCCTATACCTTGGCCCTGGCTCAAAACCCGGCCCATATTTTTATAATAGGCGGCGAGCAAATTTTCCGGCAGACATTAAAGTTTGCCGATGTTATTTACCTCACTGTTGTTCAAACCAGGGTAGATGCGGCAGATGCCCATTTCCCTGAATTCCCCGAAGGTGCTTTCGAGCTGTTGGAAACCGAGCATTTTAATGCGGATGCCCGCAATGAGTTTGCCTTCAGTTTTGAGAAATGGCAAAGGCTTAGGTTTTAAGCCTGCTAAAAAGAATCCTGTTCTTCGCCATCGCAATTTACAGGTAAGCCCCCCAGTGTTTTATTGTTTTCCCTGTTTTCCTTAAACGTTTTTAGCAGACTGTTTGAGGGTGCTGTGCTGCGTTTAAAGAGTTCTGATGCCTGCCTGCTCTTTCCCTGATTATTTTCGAAAAAATACACATTCGGCCAAATAAATAAATTTATATAATAAGCTGATATACAGTGTTATGCCTGCTGTCAGCCGGGCTCAGGTTCAGGCTTTGAAATTTTTTTTATTTTTATTTTCAGGCAGGGCAACCCTTTCCGCAGAAACAGTGTCTGCATATAGTGCAGCCTGTCGTCAAACGGATTGCACAAAAAAACCGGTCCCAATTTGGAGCCGGCCTTTTTTACTTAATCATACTCTAATCCAAAAAATCCGCTGCAGACTCTGCTCAGTACTGCAGCGGTGCTTTTTTTCGGCGGGTTGACCCAATAGCATCCGTCATATGCTGTCGGGTCCCGTCGAATTTGTGAAATGCTGTAAAACCAGTTCAGATCTTTAATGAAAAAGATTCGGGCCCGTCATGGCCGCAATCCTGCTTTCACCTAATACAAGTCACAAGACTAAAGGTAAACCATTAAGCCGAAATATTTAAATTTTTTATGCTAATCAGCATACGGTTTAAATATTCAAGGTTATAGTACCTCTTTGTTTTTTATTGCCCGGCTTTTACGTAAACAAGCTTGGCCAAAGCGTGGTTTTAATAACTGGGGCCTTATTAAAGCCTTTAATTTATATGAGCATTAAGCTGAAGCTTGGCATACTCGACCAAAGCCTGTTACGCAGGGGGGGAACTGCATTGCAGGCCATCACAGAAACCGTTGACCTGGTAAGCCGCGCCGAAGCTTGGGGATATTCCAGGTTTTGGGTCAGCGAACATCATAATTCAGCGTCAATAGCCGGATCGGCTCCTGAAGTATTAATGGTAAAGCTGGCCGGTGTGACGAAAAAAATCAGGATTGGCAGCGGAGGTGTCATGCTCCCCAATCACAGTGCCCTAAAGGTAGCAGAAAATTTTCGAATGTTGGAAATCCTGTTCCCAAAAAGAATTGATTTGGGAATGGGCAGGGCCCCCGGCGGCGACAGAATCAGTGCCCGTTTGCTTAATCCATCCAACGATTTCAGCGAATCTGCATACATTTCACAGCTTGATTACCTGCAGGCGTTTTTAACCGATACCGCCGGAACGCAGTTCGGTCGCATATTGGCAGTGCCTCAGGCAGGCACCATTCCCGAGCAATGGATTCTGAGCAGCAGCGGCGGCAGCAGCCAAATTGCCGCACAATTCGGTTTGGGCCTCGCGGTGGCTAAATTTATTAACGGCAACGCCGGTCCGGAAGTGGCCCATGTTTACCGTCGCCTGTTTAAGCCTACAGAAATAAACCCCGTTCCCCGTGTAATGGTAAGCGTTATGGTGCTCTGCGCCGATACCGAAGAAAAAGCCGGGGAGCTTCGCCGGGCAACCGATTACCGAATTCTTCAGTTTGAGCAGGGTAATTTTGAAGCCCCCGGCCCTTCATCAGAATTGCTTGATTATAAATTCTCACCTGATGAGATGGCCCGGGTGCGCAATAATGCAGGGCGAATTGTCAGCGGAACACCAGGTTCTGTAAAAGAGCAATTGCTTCGCCTGGCCCATGATTTTGAAACCGACGAAGTGATGATAACCTGCATGGCTTATAGCTTTGAAGATCGCTTACGCTGTTTCGAGCTGGTGGCAGAAGCTTTTGAATTACAGCCTTAATAATTCAGGTACGCTTAAGCAATAAATGAACCCGCCTGGTTTAAGCAGCCTGTCCTGGTTCAGCAAGCTTCTCAGGTAATGCGGCAACTGCATAAACCGATAGCCCGGGTAAATTAATGCCAATGCTCCCGAGGAAACTGCTTATAGCAATATCCGCATTCAGAACGTTCAGCATTAGGTTTTCCTTAAAATTAAATGGGCCTTGGTTGCTTAATCCCTGCGAATCAAGACTTTTGCTAAGGCCAAGCAGGCGATAAATTAGCGGCACAAAAAAGAAATAATGCACGGCTGCTGTTTGCAAGCCGACAGATTCCAGCAGGGTGTTCATTTGCCGGGCTTTGTATCGGCGTAAATTACCAAGCTTTGCGTCATAAGGGCTTGTGGCAGAATTAAAGGCCGGTGCTGTAATAAACCAAATGGTATGGCTGCCAATGCCGGGGTGAGTAAGTATTTCGCGCAGCGTTGCGGCGGGGTCGGGGCATTGCTGTAAAACATCGGCTAAAATTACGGCGTCTATGCGGTAAGGGTGCACCATTAAATGTTCCTCGAAGCTCAGCGCAACGCTTATTGGTATTTGCTGAGCCGAATAGCGAACATTGTATGCATGGTGCATCATAAGCGGCAGGCCCGGCTCTATGCAGTAAAAAGTTGCATTGGGCAATTTCAGGCTTAGCTCAGCTGCCATAAACTGGTCGCCGCTGCCAACATCAAGTATAAAAGTTCGCCCGCTGCCGAACAGCTGGGGTCTGAACCTGCGGATTAGTTTTTCAATAAAGCCGCTTCGCACAATTTCCCATGGATGGCGGTAGGCTGTTTCGTAATTATGCTCGTGGGCTTCTTTAATATCCATATCCGGGCCGCTTTCATTTTTTTGCGGCAGCAATCTGATTTGACAAAAATAAGGTTTTACCGGGCTATGTCAGGCTAAAACATTACAGCCACCAGAATTCTTTATAATTTGCCGAGGCTTATTTAAATAAGTGGTTAAGTAACATGTGTTTTCATTATTAGCTAATCAAAATCTGACGTCTTACTCTTATCATAATGATTCACTTCAAACTTAACATTTCAGAAATTCACCTCCGGTTTCCGGGCTTTCCGGGTATTTACCTTTTTACTTTGGTTATTTCAGCATTTTTCAGCCCGGCGCCTGCAAAGGCCCAGGGTGTTAATAAAGAATACCTGCCTGATGTGTATTTTATCCTGCCAAGGCTTGATAACTATTTTAAAGACAGGAGCTGGCTCAGCATAGGTGCAACTGCCGCTTCTGTTCCATACAATAACGGTGTCCGTGCTTTTGAGCTTCGCGGTTCATATCAAAGGCGTTCTTCCGACCATTGGTACTATGGTCTTGAAACCCGCCTTGGTGCCGGCCTGGCGCATGGTACCGATAAGCTGAGCAATTTTTACCTGCCAATTACCCCCTTATTAGGCCACTATGGTAAATATGAAAAATTGGAATTAATTGAGGAATTCCAGCTTACCAGGACTTTTTTACTGGATTATAATTATTTCAGTCCCTCATTTCGCTTTGCCATGATATACCAGATTGACCTGGGAAATGATTTTGCTTTACGTCCCGGTATTGGTATTCAGCCAAGTTGGCTTTTCTTCGATAAAGAGGAGTTAAACACGCCATATAAGCGTTTTATAGATATAAGTACGGCAAGCTTTAACCTTGGCTTTATGCCTTCTAAAAAATGCATTATTACATTAAGTGCAATGCGCAACACGCAGTATTATGTACAGTCCGGCTCTGCCACCCCTGACCCTACTGATTTAAATATTGTTGCTATGCAATACGGCATTCATTTTACCTATATGCTTGATAAGCACGGAATACAGGATAAAATACTCAAGAACTATTAGTTCTTTTGCCCGGCTCCTGATTGCCCTGGCTTTCGCATGATTTTACCGGGTTTACCCGGCATTAGCGCAAATTTTCGTACCATTGCGCCTGAATTGAATACACTGTAAACCGGGCCATATACCCGATCTTGATATGAGTTTACTGAAAGGAAAAACTGCCCTTGTTACAGGGGCATCTAAAGGCATAGGCCGTGCCATAGCCCTGCGTTATGCCGCCGAAGGTGCAAATGTTGCATTTACCTACCTGAGCAGCGTTGAAAAAGGCCGGGCACTTGAGGCTGAGCTGAGCGCTGCCGGCGTAAAAGCCAAAGGCTACCGCTCCGATGCATCGGAATACGCAGCTGCAGAGCAATTAATTACCGATGTGCTGGCCGATTTCGGCAATATTGATATTGTGGTGAACAATGCCGGTATTACAAAAGACGGCCTGCTCATGCGTATGACCGAAGAGCAATGGGATTCTGTTATCAGGGTAAACCTGAAATCTGTTTTCAACCTGACAAAGGCGGCCATTAAGCCCCTTATGAAGCAGAAATCGGGCAGCATTATAAATATAACCAGCGTGGTCGGCCTGCGCGGCAATGCCGGGCAAAGCAATTACGCGGCCAGCAAAGCAGGTATTGTGGGCTTCACAAAATCGGTGGCATTGGAGCTTGGCAGCCGAGGCATACGCAGCAACGCCATTGCCCCGGGCTTTATTGAAACCGAAATGACCGGAGAACTTGACGCTAAGGTGGTTGAGGAATGGGCAAAAAGCATCCCGCTGAAACGTGCAGGCAAGGCCGAAGAAGTGGCCGATGCCGCCGTTTTCCTCGGCAGCGATTTGAGCAGCTACATTACCGGCCAGGTTTTACAGGTAGACGGCGGCATGCTTACATAACAGCATGCAATACCGATCAATGTCGGCCTTTTACTGAGATTATAATTGATAATGCTTTTTGGCCCCGGCGTCAAAAAGCATTATTTTTGTTAGGGGAGTAGGGTATAATATTAGCTTCTACTTCTTAACTTCAGCTAATTCTCAACTCAGCGAACCGCACAAGGTTCGCCCACCTCTTACCAATATATGGCGTTCTTTATCCCGGACGTGCACAAAATCCTGCCCTTTACATTGAAAATATTTCAAATGCGAGGTATAAGCAAGCGCGGGAGCGCGAAGCTTACGGGCGTAGCCCTAAAG
>JAZKBN010000082.1:0-6283 GCA_040388605.1 Bacteroidota bacterium
TCGCATTCGCGATGCCGAACATTTGAAATATTTTCAATGTAAAGGGCAGGATTTTGTGCACGTCCGTGATGAAAGAAACGCTTCAGTTTGGTAAGATTCGGGCGAACCTTGATCGGTTCGCAGGATCGTTATTTAATTGGAATGCAGGTATTTGCGTAAATAAAAATTCAATAAAGTATTAGCCATGTGGTTTAAGATATGAAGCTAATTATACACTTACGCACTTATTGCGGATGAAGGCCTTTCGCTTAACCCGCACTCTCGTTAAAAATAAAGCCGTCTTTAAAGTTACATCTAATTCCAAAGGAAAAAGCCCTTTGCATTACCGAATCCGGCTTTGCAAAGGGCTTTTCAAATTCAATTGCTGCAAAAGCAGCTAAGCCTATTCTGTCACAACAATATGCTGAACAAGGTTTTTACCACCGCTTATACATGAAACTGCGTATACGCCGGGTTGCAATTGCAGTTCAGGCTTAACAATAGCAGAACCTGCATTTAAAGAAACCTGCTTAACGCTTACTTCCCTGCCTAAAGCATCGGTAACGCGTAATTCAGCTGAACTGCCTGTTAAGCCGCTCATTTCAAAAGTAAGCGCCTGGCTTGTGCCGGGGTTAGGGTAAACATTAAACCTGCCTGCCGATAATGCAGCATTGCCGGTTATGCCGTTTGTTCCGTATAACAGCTCAAAACGACCGGTAGCGTGGCTGTAAGACTCATTATTTACAGTAAAGCTGTAAACAGAATTTGTACCCAGGTTAGTGATGGTATGGGTATAATAATCTTTCAGCGATATGGTATTTCCTGCGGCAATGAATTCAGCAATTCCGCTGAAGTCTAAAGTATGTGTACCCTTAATTTCTGAAGAGAAATACAAAGGCAATACATTTTGACCATTCACTTCCGGCATACGGTTAATGGCAAGGTTTACGCCGCTCACAGGTACCGAACCAATATTGATATAGGTTCCCCTTTTAAGTTTCGTATCCTGAATATCAAGCCCGGCAGAGGCATCTGAACGGAAGGAAATAACTGTTTCAGCAAACAGACCTGTGTCAGGGGTTTGAGCCTTTATTTTCAGGCGAAGGCCTGTAGCAAGGCGTTGAAGGCCTGCATAAGGGGTTGTTCCGTTTACTTTAACGCTTTCATTTGCAGTAAGCAAAGAAGAGCTGCCTAATGCTTCAACAAAGAAACTTTGGCCCGAGGCAATAACATCTGTACCCCCGTTTAACGATTCTTCGTCGCCGGTATTGGGGTTATAGCTGTAAACTGAATATTGCTTGGTTTTGTGATGCCAGATATAAATGGCATTGCCGATATTGGTCTTTGTCCAGCCGGCAGCTTTCCATGAAATTTCAGCAGGAACAGGGTTACCTACTATGTTCCAACCGTTAGTGGCCATACCGGGCGCACAGCCCGAAGCGCAATAGCTTGTTGGTAATGTATGCGTTAAGCTTGCAGGCAAGGTACCGGTTACCGATATTTTATTTTTAGCCAACAGGAAATAACCTGAGTAGAATATGCGCGCACCCATACCGGATGTAAAAGGAATTGACTTTCCGGCAGGTTTAACCCAACCTGATAAAGTATCGGTATTCAAGGGGTCAAACATCCAAACAGAGCTGTTGCCGTTGTAATAATCAGGAACGCCGGGGAAGCCGAACATAGGGCTGGTAACATCTTCGTAACTGCCCAGGGTGGTGTTGCTGAAAGGAGAGCCAAGCATTACCGTTGTTCCGGCAGAAGAACCCATATCTCCGGCAATATAGCGTTCTGTAGTCAGGTTGCCTGAGTAGTCAGCAGCAGTTGCCATAGTACCTAAACGAGCAGTGCCGGCAGCGCCTGAGGTTAAAACAGTACTGCCCGCATTAATGTATTTGCCACCCGAGGTGAAGCTTAGCGTGTTGCCGACTTTAACAGTTGAGCCTGAAAGGTTTGTAACACCTGATGTGTTTCTTGTATCCAGGTTATATATGCTATTGGTTCCGCTGCCTGAAATGGTTTGGCCGGCTGTTCCGTTAAAGCTTAATTTTCCGCTTACAGTTACCGTACCGTTGTTGGTATAGTTGCCTGAAACGTTGAGCGTACCGCTTACTGTTACCAGCGCACCGCTGTTTACAGTAAAAGACTTTGCATTTGCAGTTCCGCTTACAACAGGTTTAACAGTTGTATTTGCAATGGTTACACCATTTGAAGCCAAGGGCACAAAAAATGCCGACCAGTTTCCGCCTGTATTCCAATCACTGCTTACTGCACCTGTCCAGGTAAGGTTTTGGCAATCGAGTACAGTAACCGATGTTTCATCTGAAGTTTTGGAACAGCCGTTGAGGTAAGAAACTGTGACACTGTAATCGCCTGAAACGCCAACAGATATTGAACTTGTTGTTAACCCGTTAGACCACAGGTAAGTGTTGCCTGCTGAAGCTGTTAATGTAACATTTGAGCCGGAGCAGAAAGTAGTTGTGCCACCCGCAGTAACGGTTGCGGCAGGTGCGCTGTTCACAGTAATTACAATGGCATTACCTGATGCTGATGTACAGCTTCCGCTAATGCTGCGTACTGTATAAGTTCCTGAAGCTGATACCACAATACTTTGGGTGGTTTCGCCTGTGCTCCATAAGTTACCGGTTGCAGACGCAGAGGTAAGTGTGGCAGTGCTGCCTTCGCATAAGGCAGTAGTGCCGGTAGTAAGGCTTATAGTTGTTGAACCGAAAAGTGAGGTGAAATTACCTGCATCAGCGCCTAAATCAGTTTGGGTAAGCGATGAACGTGTCTGTCCGTCGAAATCTTCGGTAACATCAGCCACAACAATTCCGGAACCTTCGACCGGGGTTGGAGAACCTGAATTAATGTGAAGGTTTACTGAAGCTGCATCGCCGGCAGCTGAAGTGAAACCGGGATCACAGTTAATGCTGCGTGCATCCTGGCCGGTTGCGGTATTCAGGTCAGATATGCTGCTCCTGTCGGTACTTGCGTAAAGGCCTGTGAAACCATTTGTGCCGGTTGCGCGAAGCAGGTTGTAATTGCTTGCCAGGCCGGTTGGGTTCACACCTGTTCCTCCAATGCTGATTGCATAGTTTTTACCGGCAGAACCGCCGCTTCTTGCATTTACCAACACGTTATTAGTAAAGGCGCGGGTATTTGTGGCGCCGCTGCTCAGCAAGGCGTAAGTATTGGAAGCTGTGCCCGATACACTTGTACCCCCAATGTAAACCGTATTAAACCAATGATTTGTTGCAGCAGTAGAAGCATTGGCAATACCCCAAATTGAATACCCGGTTGTAATACCCGTGCCTGCTGCATTTATACCCAGGCGAATCATGTTATTCTGAATATTGACTGCCATTGCCCCGGTTACCACCCTAATACCATACACAGAGCCTGATATTGAGGAGGTTGATAAATTCAGGCTGTGAATAAAGTTCTTTTCAATAAGCGTGGTGCCGGCAGTTGCAACCGACAGGTAAATGCCGTTAACAAATGTGGCAGCACCTGCATCGGTTGAGGTAAGGCTGTGAATGGTGTTGCCGGAAATGGTTTGAGAGGCCAATGCCGAGTTAGACCAAATACCAATTAAGCCTGTTTGCTGGGTTGAACCTGCAAGCAAATCATGTATGGTGTTTCCTGATACAGTATTTATTCCGCCGTCGGTACGAATTCCGAAAATTCTGCCCAAAGCAGTGATATTAGCTATTGTATTTCCTGAAACGGAATTGCTGCCCGTAGCAGCTCCCAGGAAAACACCCCAGTTATCATCTGTGGTGGTATTATTCATTGAAGCCGATACAGTTGGGCTGCCAACTGAGTTACCGGTTATGGTATAGGAAGGAGAAGTACCTGTTGCATATATACCTGCAAGGCCAACCGTACCGGTGCTGCTGTTTGCAACACTTATTCCGCCAATGCTGTTATTGGAAATAACCATGGCGCCGGGGGTGCCCGCACCTGCTATAATACCGCAGAAACGGGAAGAAGTAGCAGCAGTTGTTTGGGTAAATGTTACGCTGCCGGCTGCCGATGTGCTGCCAAGAACATTGCCTGTTACATCGCCAATGTTAAAAGAACCTGTTACTGCCGAAATAAGGCTTTGGTTAGCGGCTGTGCTTGAGCTCGAAACGTTGAAATTGGTAATGGTGTTTCCCTGGATGCTTGTGGCAACGCTTGTGCCCACCTGGGCAAATATGCCGCGCAATACAATGTTTGCGGTACCGTTATCGCTTAGGGTTAATGCAGTGCCGCCGCAGTTAGGTGCAGTGCCACCAATGAAGTTGCCCGATATGTTTATGCCGAAAACGGAAGATGCCGTTGTAGGACTGATGCCAATACCCGCCCAGTTACGATCTGAACCCGAGGTTTGAACGCGTGCGGCAGTAGAATAAATGCTGTTCCCGGTAATTACCGTGTTGGTGGTATTATCTGAAATGTAAACGCCATAGCTGTTACCGCTTGCGTTAAAGAAGTTGAAAATATTGTTGGCATTTAATGTATTGTTATCGTTAGGGAAGCCGGCAGAGCCAACCGAACTGATTCCGACACTGGAGGTTCCGTTTGCACCATCGCCTACATTGCAGAAAGAGATGGTGTTATTGCTGTTGCCTACCGTTGAGCCGGTAGAGAAGTTAATAGTACCGCTGGCAAGCGCTATGTTAGAGCTTTTCACATTACAGTATGTAACTGTATTGAACTGCGCCCCGTTAATAAACCTGATTGCAGCTGAGCCGGAGGTTGTATTATCGGTATTTTGAACGGTAAGGTTGCGTGTGCTGCCTGTGCCGCCTGAACGGCCGTCTATTTTCCAGTAAGTTCCGCCGTTAACATAAATTATGCTTCCTGCTCCGGATGGAATGAGGCTGCTGCCCGCAATGGCCAGGTTAGATGCACCTGATGCAGGGCGAATGGTTATGGTATTTGTAGCGCTCATGCCGGTTACAGCATTCAATACCAATGGGTAGGTTTCATTGGTGCTCACATAATTGCTTTGAAGCTCAATTACAACAGGCGCTGAAATGCTGCACCCGCTCAAATCAAGCAGACAGTCAGTTAAAGTGTTATAAACACTACCGTCTACCCTGGTGGCAGCGGCATCAATTTGAATTAACGAGGCAAATGTGGGGCAGCTGTTAGTACTGCGGGTTCCGAACAAGGGGCTGGTGGTATTATATACCGGGCCACCAAGGCAGGTACCGCTGTTATAATCATATACATAATAATCATAAGAAGTATTGATTGCAAGCCCCGAGTTTACGAAGGACGTTCCGGTTCCTGCATAAACTACGGAGCCTGAACCCAATGCTGTTCCGGCAGTATAAGTCAGGCCGTTGGCAGGATTAGTTGCCGTTACATTGTGTGCGTAGCGAACAACCAGGTAACCGCTTGGCGCTGATGCCGAGGCGGTAAAAGTTCCCGATATCTGGCCGGTTCCCACACTTGGGAAGGTAAGGTTGGTTGCCTGTGTGGCAGGTGCAACACATGGAGCGGTAATTTTCAGGTTGTCGAGGTAACAGTTGTCGCCGCCTGCACCTGTAAATGTAAGGGAGACAGCCACTGCGCTTTGGCCTAGGAACCCGACAGGCATGGTTACAGATTTTGAAACCCAACCGCCGCCGGCAGTTGCCGCAGCATTGTAACGGGGAATAAGAGTACCTACAGCGGTAAAATTTGCTCCGTCTAAAGTATATTCAATGGCAACACCTTCTGTTGCGGTTGTGTTTGCGGAAGATTCCCACCAATCGAATGTCATGGTAAGGTTGGCGCTCGTCGAAGTATTCATAAAAGGAGATACCAGGCGCTCTGTAATGATTGCTGCCGCAGAGTTAAATTTAACAAAATCAGCGCCTTCGCTGGGAGCTGAAGCTGTAGGGTTATTTGAAGAGGGTACAAAAGTAATTTTTGAAGTTCCCTGGTTTGAAAACCAGCAGGAAGGCATTGAAGTTGAGTTAAAGCCCTGGACAAAAGGTACAGAAACAGTGGTACACGCAGTTGCATACACCAATGATACTTTACCCGATCCTCCGTCGCTTCCGCCTCGGTTGGTAGCAGTTGCACTGTTCCTGGCACCTGCTCCTCCCCCACCGGGGCTACCACCGGCAACAGCTGCTGTGCTTGCATTTCCCGGAGCACCTGTGCCCCCGCTTCCCGGTGCGTTTCCGCCTGCGCCTGAAAGTGAGGTGGTTGCTGCACCTCCTGCATTACCTGCAGTAAGGGTAGCACCTGAAGCACCTGTAGGTGCGGCACCGCCTGCACCGCCTGCACCCAAGGTAGTACCTGTGCTTACACCTGAAATGCC
>JAZKBN010000082.1:6293-14022 GCA_040388605.1 Bacteroidota bacterium
AACTTGAAGCGCCGCCATCTGAGCCATTTCCGCTGGCAGAGGCACCCGTAGGTGAGCCGGCCCCTAAAGCGCCCACAACAATTGTATATGTTGTACCGGGTACAACGGTTAATGTTGAATGGGCTGCATAAGAACCTGAGCCTCCGCCGCCTCCTGCTCTTGATACAGCGGTATTGCCATGTGCGCCGCCGCCGCCGCCGCCGCCGCCCCAAACCTTAACATCAACAGATGTAACCCCGTTAGGGCATATCCAATTGTAGGTTCCGGGAGTGGTATAATTGGGGGGCGATGTTTGTGCCCGGAGATGTGATGCAGTAAAAATGAGCATCATCAGGAACACCAATCTCAATCCCCGATAGCTTTTCGGGATCGAGGAAATGCTTTGGCCTTGAAGGCTTATAGTTTTCATAAACAATGGTTAACTGAATGTATTTGGTGATAAGAACGGGTATTACCCATTACAAAGGTTTCCAGACTTGGCTAAATTGACGCATACCAATTCATACAACATATACAAACCAATTAAAAAGCGCCTGAATAAGGCAGGTTTGTACTCTTTATGCTAAAATCTTTGAAAAAGTAATTATTCGGATTAGGCCCCCTGAAACCAAGTTTAATATTGGAAATCAGCAGGTAAAGGGAAATTTCACAGGAAAATAACTGAACATGTTTAATCGTAATTTAATATCCTCAAATTTAGTTTGCGCTTTAAGGAATTGGTTTGGCCGCCGGCTTAATTTGCATTATTGTAATATACACGGCGAACATTAAAGCTGCGTAAAAACCACACCACAGCCCGTTCAAGGCAGGAATGTATTTAATAAATTACATGGCATTTGCCTGCTGCATATTAATGCATACCATGAAATACCCCTGCCATTTTTAACAAGGGCGAAGTCATAAAAGCTTTGCTCACCGAAGAATAGCCAAGAATCAGCCCGCTGTTATTGGTTTCATCAACATAGCATTTACTTAAGGGGTGCGCAATAACCCCGCCTGCTTCCAGCCTGGCACATAAGGCTTCATCCTGTACCCCGTTTTTTATATCGGCTAAGAGGTGAAAGCTTAGGGTATCGGTTTGCCTTAGCTCCATTTCTTCAGCAAAATGCTTCTTAAACAGGCTCACGAAGCTTTTCCTTCGAACTTCTGCTTCTTCAATGGCATTTTTTATATGCTTATATAGCAGCTTTCGGTTCATAAAATCGTTCATTACAACCTGTATGCTCTGCGGTACAAACCTGTGCGAATGCATTTGAAGGGCCTTAACAGCCGGCAGCAAATGGCTTGGCACAATCATATATCCTAACCTGATTGAAGGGTGCAGAATGCGGTTAAAAGTTCCCAGGTAAATGGTCCTTTGTTCCCTGTCGAGGCTGAAAATTGACTCAATGGGTTTTTCCCAATTGTTTATTTCGTGCTCGTAATCGTTTTCAATAATGAGGGCGTTATTCTCACCGGCCCATTTCAGGAGGTCAAGTCGTCGCTGAAGGCTCATTTTACCGCCGGTAGGGTATTGGTTAGAGGGGGTGGTATGCACCAGCTTGGCACTTTTATGCAGCTCAGATGCTAATTGGCTTACCATAAGCCCGTTTTCATCGGTTTCCACAGGCAGCACTTTTGCCTGAAGGCTCTGGAAAATACTTATTACATTAGGGAAAGTTGGATTTTCGAGGCAAACAGCGTTTCCTTTATCAACCAGCACGCTGCCAAGCAGGTATAATGATTGAAGCGAGCCGGCAACAATTACAATGTTCTTATGGTCGCATTTAATATTCCGGCTTAATAGGAGGTAATTGGCTATGGATACTTTCAGTGAATCGAGACCGGAGGAAATGGTATAGTTCAGCTCCGATGACTTTATATTACGCCAATACAAATTGGTAAGCTTTTGCCATTGCCCAATAGGGAAAACATCAAGCGGCGGCAGACCGGGGGTAAATGCCACCCCTTCGCCGGAGCTGTTGAGCAGGTGAATATTGTGCAGGAATGATTTTCCCAATTCCGAAATTTCAGGATAGCCACCCTGCTGCTCTGTCTGAGCAGGAGCGAGGCCCTGGGGTACTGCCACAACCGTATGCCCGGCACCCTGCCTGCTTTTCAGGTAACGGCTTTCGGTAAGCATCTCGTAGGCCTTAACAACTGTACTCCTCGACATGGAAAGCTCTTCGGCCAGCATTCTTGTTGGCGGCATTACTGTTTTATCAGGAATTTCACCGTTTTCAATGGCTGTTTTAACGGCATTGTATAAGAGAATGTAAACTCCCTTATCTGTTTTGCCGGAGCGCTTAAAGTGCGACTTAATAATGTTGTTGATTACGGTGTACAAATTGGTATGGTATGTAAGTACGAATTGGTATGCGAAATTAGATGAAATTAATTCGTGCTTTGAACTCAGAATAAAAACACCACCGAATCAACCCCTTTACAATGAAATTCCTGCTTAGTTCTATTCTTGTTTTTCTAATCTGTTTCCAGGCCCCGGCACAGCTGATTATCAACGAGGTACTATACGATCCCTCTAACACGACATTGCAGGGCGACGCAAACGGCGACGGTGTTTATGACCAGGAACAGGATTCGTTTATTGAATTTTACAACACATCGGCCAATGCATTAGATGTAAGCGGCTACAAAGTTTACGATTACTTTATTACCGGCGACAGCATGACGCTACGCCATACAGTACCCACAGGTACAATTGTTCCCGGCCACGGAGTTCTTGTAATTTTTGGCGGCGGTACCCCAACCGGTACTTTCGGCGGCGCAGTTGTGGTGGCAGATATAGGCACAGCAGGCCTCAGCATGGGCAACTCAGGCGAGAAAATTGTGGTAACCGATGCTTCAGGAAGCAATCGCCTTACTTTCGATTCAGATGCACAATCTGACAACCCGAATGAATCTTATACCCTGAACCCCGATATTACAGGAGCAGCTTTCGTACAGCACCATATAGCCATGGCAGGTGTGCTTTTCAGCCCCGGCACCAAGGCAGACGGCACAAGGTTCGAAGGCGCAGCAACAGGCACAGCCCATTCAGTTCAAACAGGTAATTTCAGCCTGTATCCGAATCCCGGAACCGGTATTTTCCATGTTACCGGAATCAGCGGATATGTTTCAGGTATTACTGTTTACAATGCAATTGGCAAGGCCGTTTACACTGTGCAGGGAAATACTGACATTCTTGATTTAAGCGAGCTCAGCCAGGGCGTTTACCATGTTACAGCCAATGCCGGCGCACATGTTTTCAGCAGCAAGGTAGTAATTACACGCTAAGCATAAGCGCAGCCCTGCTTAAGATACCAAATTTCCTTTTCATCCTGATTTAAGAAAGCATGCTATTCAACAAGCGCTTTTGCCTGTTCCTGCTTGTTTGCGGGGGCTTGACAGCTACCCTCTTTTCCTGTAAAACCGAAGACACTGACCCTGCTGTTACCATCAGCACTGAAGACAGTGTTGGTAACAACAGGATTAGTGAAAACAGCGGCAGCACCAAAATCACAGCTACACTGAACAGTTCCTGCTCCAAAGTTGTAAATATTAAGCTTTCATTTTCCGGCAGGGCTACAGAAGGGGAAGACTACAGCAAAAGCAGTGATTTTATAAGCATACCTGCCGGCAAAATAAGTGGTTATATTACCATTACCGCCTTACAGGATAATATTACCGAGGGCGACGACAGTATTGCTGTTCGTGTTACTTCAGCAACAAGTGCGATTAACCTGACAACGGCAGTTCAGTATATTGTTATTTCAGACGATGACCAGGACAGCGACAATGACGGAATTTCAGATGCCGGGGATTTATGCCCGCAGGATTCAGGAACCATTGCAAACAGCGGTTGCCCGGGTACATTCGGCATTATAATAAATGAAGTCTTATATGACCCTTCAAACGCCGCACTTGAGGGAGATGCAAACGGGGACGGTGCATACGACCAGGAAGACGATGCCTTTATTGAGCTGATTAACGTATCGCCCCAGGATAAAGACATCAGTGGTTTTACAGTAAACAACGTAAACGTTGTAAGCGGCGTAAGTGAACTCCAATTTACCTTTCCGGCCAATACTATTGCAAAGTCACGTAAAGCTATAGTTGTATTCGGCGGGGGAACACCTGCCGGTGATTTTGGAAAAGCACAGGTATTTGTTGCCGGGGGTACCAACGGCTTAAGCCTGCAAAACTCAGGCGAACGCATTGAAATACGAGATAATACCGGTGTTGCAGTGGCAATCTTCGATTCAGATGCGCTTGCAGATAACCCGAACGAATCTTATACGCGAAACCCCGATATAAGCGGCGCATTTGTACAGCACCATACCATTGCAGGAGGCAGGCTGTTCTCACCGGGAACCAGGGTAAACGGTCTCGACTTTTAAAAAAGCCTCATCAAACAAGCACATAAGCCAAACAACAGCTTATCTTATGGATCTCGGGCCTATATTATCTCTCTTTTTTATTGCAGGTGTAATTACCCTGCTGGTAAAAAAATATAATCCGCATGCGGTGCTGCTGATCAGCGGTTTCCTGATGCTGGTGGCTGCTTTTTTCCTGAACCATGATTTACCTAAGCTGAAGCAGCCTACCGGCCTGCCTGCTTTCGATTTCATACAATACATAACTGAGTCGCTCATAGATACCAATGCCGGTGTTGGCCTTGTTATCATGATTATCAGTGGCTTTGTAGCATATATGGATAAAACCGGCGCAAGCGACGCCCTTGTTTTCCTGGCCATGAAGCCATTAGGCTTCTTTAAAAAGTACCCCTACTTCCTTGCCTCGCTTGTTTTGCCGCTGGGGCAGTTCCTGTTCATCAGCATACCATCGGCAGCCGGGTTAGGACTGCTTTTAATGGCATCGGTGTACCCTATTATTGTGAACCTGGGCGTAAGCCGGGTTTCAGCCGTTTCGCTTATTTCAGCCACTACAGCCTTCGGAATTGGGCCTGCATCAGCAATTGCTTTGAGCGGCGCCAAGGTGCTTGAAATGGATATAACATCTTTCTTCTTTCTGCACCAGATACCCTTGGTTGTGCCGCTTTGCATTACCCTTACCATTACTTATTTCTTTGTGAACAGGTATTACGATAAAAAAGAAAACCTGGTTTCTGCTAAAGAAGAAATTGAGCATGAAAAGAAAGAGGCCAGGCATTCGGCCCCCCTCATATACGCGGTTTTGCCGGTGCTGCCCTTGGCATTGCTGCTCGTGTTCTCTGATTTTGTAAACCTCTTTCACCCGGCCATTCACCTTGATACCAATGCTGCTATGGTGGCAGGCCTGTTCATTTCATTAATATTTGAACTGGTTCGCACCCGCAGCCTGATGGCTGTCTTCAAATCTCTTGATGTGTTTTGGGGCGGTATGGGCGATATATTTAAATCGGTTGTAACACTTATTGTAACAGCCGATATATTCTCTAAGGGCCTGATAAGCCTTGGGTTTATTGACGGCCTGATTGATATTTCACGCAATGCCGGCCTGGGAGCAACAGGAATCGGCATAGTAATGACCATTATGATTTTTCTTGCATCTGTACTTATGGGCAGCGGCAATGCAGCATTCTTCGCATTCGGCCCGCTCATTCCCAAAATTGCGGGCCAGCTCGGCGCTAAAAGCGTGAGTATGATTTTGCCCATGACTTTGGCCGCATCAATGGGGCGCACAGTGTCGCCCATAGCCGGGGTGGTGGTGGCTGTAGGAGCCATTGCAAAAGTTACCCCGGTACAGATAGTTAAACGAAACCTTATTCCGTTTATAGCCGCACTCGCAGTAATGCTGGCTTACAGCGTATTGTAATTACAAAGCACATGTTAAAACTTATAAAAAACAGCAACGTTTACGCCCCGGCATCGCTCGGAAAAAAAGACCTGGTTTTAGGCGGCGGCAAAATACTGGCTGTTGAAAACCATATAGAGCCAAATTCCGCATTCGCAGAAATTTGGGATGCTGAGGGTAAAATCACCACCCCCGGGCTTATTGACCAACACGTGCATATTATTGGCGCAGGGGGTAAGCATGGTTTTTCAAGCATGACACCTGAAATTTTCCTGAGCGAATTCCTGGCCTGCGGCACAACAACCGTTGTTGGCATGCTGGGTACCGATGCCAGCGCGCGCAGCATTAAAACCCTGTACGCAAAAGCAAAAGCGCTTGATAACGAAGGCATTACGGCCTACATGCTCACCAGCTATTTTGGCATAGACCCCATTACCATAACCGGCAGCATACAGGACGATATCATATTTATTGATAAAGTAATAGGTTGCAAAGTTGCCATCAGCGATGAGCGTTCAAGCTACCCTGACACCATTGAGCTGCTGCGCCACCTGCGTGAAGTGCACGTAGGCGGTCTTATTTCAGGTAAAGGAGGTATTTTACATGTGCACCTTGGCGGCCTTTCAACCAAAATGGACATCCTGTTCAGGCTTGTAAAGGAGTTTGAGTTTCCTATAAAACACATTTCGCCTACACATGTAGGTCGCTCAGCTGATTTGTTTGAGCAGGCGCTTGATTTTGCCCGCCTGGGCGGCATGATAGATATTACCACAGGCGCTTCTAAATTCACAGATCCCTGGAAGGCAGTAATGATAGCCCTTGACGCAAACGTAAGCATAGATAAGCTCAGCTTCAGCTCAGACGGGCATGCGGGCATTGCTAAAAAAGATGAAAACGGTAAGGCATGCGGTTTCACCAAGGCACCCATACACAAGAACCTTGACCAGGTACGTGCACTGGTACAGGAAGGCGGCGTTGAAATAGCCGAAGCCTTTAAGCTGATAACTGCCAACCCCGCCAAAAACCTGAGCTTAAAAGACAAGGGCTGCATACGCGTAGGCGCCGATGCCGACCTTTGTTTCTTCGATGAAAAATTAACGCTAACCGATGTTTATGCACGCGGCAGGAACATGATGCGTTCAGGAAATATTCTTGTAAAAGGCGCTTTCGAAAACCTGTAACCTGACACCAAACCTAAAGATGAATCGTTTCCTTAAAATTATGGTATTGGCAATGTTGCAGGCAGCGGCTTTCAGCGCTCATGCCCAAAACATTACTTTGCAGCCTTATATGCAGGGCGAGGGAATAACGTTTTCATCGGCCAACAAATACAGCATTCGCATTTCCGGTTTTGGTCAGCCGGGTTTGGAGACCCGGTCTTATACAGGTGCATCAGATGATCAAAAAACCTATACGCGCTTCAGGATGCGCAGGCTGGTTACATACGTAACCGGCTCTGCCCCGAAACAGAATATTAATTACCAGGTTCAGCTTGATTTAACCGGTAATTCAGACGGAGGAGGCGATGCAGGCACCAACAATTACCTGATGGATGCCTGGGTTTCATGGTCGCCGAGCAAAAGAGTTGAAATTACTTTCGGGCAGGAGTCTTCACCTACCGATAACCGGGAGATGAATATGCGTTCAAACACTTTGCAGCTGATTGACCGCAGCCCGCTTTCACTTGCCTTTGCATCTATTCGGGAATTCGGGGTGTTTGTGAGCACCAATTACAAAATAGCACAGGTGGAACGCGAAAAAGTAGTGTTGCAATTCCGCCAGACCGTATTGAATGCTGTTGGCGAGGTATCAAACTCTTTGGCAAGTATTGAGCAGTTAAAAGAGCAGTCAAGAAAAGAAAAAGAAGCTTTTGAAAGAGAACGAAGAGAATTCATGGAAAAAAACGCAGCATTAACAAAAGAAAATGAAAGTTTAAAAAGGGAGAATCAGGCTCTTA
>JAZKBN010000082.1:14032-35239 GCA_040388605.1 Bacteroidota bacterium
CAAAATAGGCGGAGATGCTTATGTTTTACCCTCATTTGCACTCACAAACGGGGATGGCGCTAATATTCTTGGCGCAGACCACGGCGGCCTGAAAGCCGGCGGACGACTTGATTTCCTGCCTTTCGGAAAATTCAACAGCCATGGCCAATACCGCGGGCCCGATATGGCTTATGAACTTACCCCTAAGCTGGTTTTTGGCGCAACTTACAGCTACAATTCCGGCATGAGCGACAGGCGAGGCCGCCAAAGCGGGCAGGTACTTTACCGCGACAGCCTCGGCAAAGAAGCCCTGCCTGATTATGCCAAATTCGGGGCCGATTTCCTGTTCAAATTCCGTGGTTTTACTATGCTTGGCGAGTATGTGAACGCAAACGCCATTGTGCCTGCAACCATTACACAACGCGTTCGAAACGACGGTACGGTATCCACTGCATTCCTGGTTAACGGGGTACAGAATGTATCTGATTACGTAAAAGGGCGCATTATTACCGGTTCGGCTGTTAATGTGCAGGCAGGGTACCTATTCTCTTCCGGAATATCAGTAGACGGGCGGTTTACACGCATGATGCCGGCAACCAATTCTTTCCTTACCAACGGCACCTTTTACAACCGCAGCAAATATTATACGGTTTGTGTTGGCAAATACCTGAGCAGGAATTATGGTGCCAAGCTACAGGCTTCGTTTACTTACACCAAAGCTGAACCAGGTACATTAAGCGTTCTTGGAACCACAATAACCGGTAATGAACTTTCAGGAGCTTTGCAGCTGACCATTGCCCTATAAAATTCCTAAGCCCTTAGCCGGGATAAAAGACAGACTTAACCCATGAAAAGCACCTTTACATTTTTGGCATTGCTGCTGATTCCAATGTGCGCATGGGCCCAGTTTAACCCGCAGCAGGAAAAGCTGACAGCCAAATTCTTCCCCGATGCCGAGCTGGATATTCATACCCCGGCTTTCGCAAAAAAAGAGGGTTTTACAAATTATGATGAAATGTTGGCATGGCTGAATACATGCATAAAACCGCATTCATCTGTAGTTACATTAAGCTTTATTGGCAGCAGCCAAAAAGGCAAGCAAATTCCAATGCTTGTTTTCAACAGGCAAAACGGGAAAACAAAAACCAAGGTTTGGATGCAGGGCGGTCTGCACGGCGATGAGCCGGCAGGAACTGAAACCATGCTTTACCTTACCGACAAGCTGCTGAACGATACTGCTTATGCTTACCTGTTAACCGAGCTTGAAATTGCCATTGTTCCCATGGCAAATATTGACGGCTATGAAAAACAAACCCGTGAATCTGCAAACGGAACCGATTTAAACCGCGACCAAACCAAGCTAAGCGCACCCGAAAGCAAGGCTCTTAAAGCAGCCTATACCAATTTCACCCCGGCGGTTGCGCTTGATTTCCATGAGTTCAGGCCATTCAGAAAAGACTTTACAGGTTTCGGTACACGCGGTATATCAAGCTTTTACGATGCCATGTTCCTGTATTCAGGCAACCTGAATGTGCCGGAAGCCCTGCGCAGCTACACGCAAACCAGGTTTGTTAACAACGCTAAAGCTCATTTAACTGAAAACAACCTGAATCACCATGATTATATAACCCCCCGGAAGGCAGGCGGCCTTGTGGAGTTTAATTTGGGTTCGGTACATGCCAGGTCCAGCGCAAGCAATTGGTCTTTAGGGAATACAGTTTCTACGCTGCTTGAAATCAGGGGCGTTGGCATAGGCAGAACAAGCTTTAAGCGACGCATAAAAACATCTTTCCTGATAGCAGAATCTTACCTAAAATCTGCTTACGCCGAAAGAGTAAAGTTGCGGGAATTGCTCAAAGAAACCGGCAGCAGCTTTACTGAAAGTATTGTTGTTACAGCGGAATCGAACAAGGAAAAGCAGGTAATTAAGGCTATTGACCTTGAAAAAAACGAGGCTGTTGACCTGGAAATAACCATTCGCAATGCCTTGCATGCCAAGCCAATTCTGAAAAGGATTCGCCCAACAGCTTATATTTTGTCGGCAGATGAGAAAAAAGCATCTGCCAACCTAAGAATACTCGGCATTCAGCTCGACAGCCTTGAGAAAGATACAGAGCTTGAAACGGAAGCTTATACAATAACTGAATTCGATGCCGAGGAGAATGAGGACGAGGAAGCTTCGGGACCAAAATCATCGGCCTCAACGGTTGTACAAAAGCAGGTATTCACAAAAGGTACCTATATAATTTATACTGCCCAGCCCCGCGGAAACTTAGTAAGCGAAGTGCTGGAGCCTGAAAACGAAGATGGTTTTTTGGCTATGAAAGTAATAAAAGGAACTGCCGGTAAAAAGCTGCCTGTTTACAGGTACATGAAGCCCGGGAAAATAAACAAGTAAAATGAGAGCAGCACTGTTACTACTATTATGCCTTACCTCGGGCATTGCCATTGCGCAGGATTCAACCATTGAAGCACCTGAAACAGGCAACCCCGACAGCACAGGTACCAAAATGACCCTGGGCGAGGGCATTAATTTCCAAATAGGCTCATACAGGTTTAAATTCAGCGGCATGCTTCAGCCATCTGTCCGTTATAATAAAACGGACGGAATCGACAGGAAAACAACGCTTAATACCAAACGCACATACCTCAACTTTGGCGGTAATGCCCTTAAAGAGAAAATCAGCTTTTTTGTACAGGCAGATTTCAGCGCATCCACTCCCCTGCTCGATGCCTGGGTAGCCTATAATTTCACTCCCCGATTTTCTTTAACGGCGGGTCAAAAGCGTACTTTCACCAATAACCGTGAAATGACCTTTAATGAAGACAAGCTACAATTTGCAGATCGCGGTATGGTGAGCACTGCCTTTACCGGTAATGGTCGTGAATTCGGTTTGTTTCTTGAAGGAAAACTGGGGACATCTTTTATAATTGCCCCCCAAATTGCCATTACATCGGGCGATGGCCCTAATTCATTCGGCACTTCATCTTCAGATATGGATTTGGGTGGTTTTAAATACGGCGGTCGGCTCGATATTTATCCCCTGGGAGATTTTAAAGAAGGCAATTCAGGCTTCACTGCCGATTTAAAGCATGAAGATTCACCGAAATTTGTACTCGGCATTTCGGGCAGCCTGAACAAAGGCGCAAGCAATGCAAAGGGTGAAGGCCACGGCAATTTCCTTTTCTACAATGCTGCCAAAGCCCAACAATTACCTGATTTACGCAAGCTGCACGCCGATGTTTTGCTTAAATACCAAGGTGTTTCCTTATTGGCCGAATACACCAACAGCTCTGCGGCAGGCCTGAAAGGCGCTTACCTCGACAGCACAGCGAATACTGCCCTGCTGCTTAAGCCCGGGCAAATAAGCCAATACCTGATTTTAGGCAATGCATATAATGTATCTTTAGGCTATGCAACTTTAAGCGGCTATGCCTTAGATTTAAGGTATGAAAAACTGAGCCCCGAGTTTAGCGACCAGGCAGGTTCATTATTAGCCAAAACCGATGTTCAAACCATTGGCCTAAGCCGATATTTTAAAGACAATAAGCTTAAGGTCCAGGCTTCGGCGAGCAGCGTACATTATGCCAATTCTGTAAATGCCTTTTTAGCCGAGCTTATGTTCCAGGTTGTATTTTAAGCTGCCTGAATTAGTATTACAAGCTATTCGAAATGAAAATATTCAAACTCATACTTATTGTTGGTGTAGCCCTGCTGATATGCCTGCCGGGCTACAGCCAGCTTTTAACAACAGGCCTCTCCAGCTTTACATTTACACAATACCACCCCTTCAGGAATAAGCCCATTAAGGTTTATACTTATGTACCCGCAGGCGGCAACCAGCAAACAATGCCTGTGCTCATGGTTTTTCATGGCGAAGAAAGGGACGCAAACAATAACGTTACAGATTGGGTAGCAGCTGCCAACCAATATAAATTCATTGTATTAGCACCGGAATTCCTTGATTCATACTTCCCCGGCGGCGACGGTTATAACCTGGCCAATATGTTTGTGGACGGCGATAACCCTAGCTTTTCCACATTAAATCCTGATTCAGTCTGGACATTTTCAGTACTTGACCCGCTGTTCCTTTATGTAAAGCAGCGCACGCAAAGTACAACCACTTCTTACCGTTGTTTCGGGCATTCTGCCGGCTCTCAGTTTATTACCAAATACCTGCTCTACAAGCCAAACAGCCTCATGGATAAAGCCGTTTGCGCCAACGCCGGCTGGTACACCATGCCTGATTTAAGCCTGAATTTCCCTTACGGAACCAAGATAAGCCCGGCTACTATACCCTCTTTAAAAGCTGCCTTTGCACATCCCATGCTCGTAATGCTCGGCACAGCAGATAATGACCCGAATTCTGCAGGACTGCGCCATAACTCCATAGTTGATTTGCAGGGCCTGAACAGGCTGGCAAGAGGCAGGTACTTCATTAACAACAGCAGGGTAATTGCCAATAATATGAGCACCTGGTATAACTGGAATTCGGTAGAGGTGCCCGGTGTGGGCCATGATCATTACCAGATGGCCTTGCGTGCTGTACCCTATATTGTAGATTCTTTTACAGGCGTTACAATGCCTAAAACACATTCAATAAAAGCCTGGCTTGGGGAAGGCAGTATTCATGTTGCCGGCCTTGATGCGGGTGAGGGATATAAAATCTCTGTTACAGGAATAACCGGGCAGGAATATTTTACGGCATCGGGCAAATACAGCGAAAATGAAATCATTCCGTTTACTTATGAATCAAGTGTAATGTACATTCTGGAGCTTAAGGCTGAAAACAGCGGTACCATTTATAAAAAACTTATAGCCATACCTTAATACACCTGCCGAATACAAAACCATGAATCCCACGCTGAAAAAAGTACTTACCCACCTTACCTTTTATGTGGCCATTGCCATATTGGCGGGTATTCTGCTTGGGCATTATGCACCGGCAACCGCCATTAAAACCGAGTTCCTGGCGAAGTGGTTTATAAATATTATTAAGGTATTTATTGGTCCCATTATTTTCCTGACCATAGTACTCGGTATAGGCTCAATGGGTAACCTGAAAAAGGTAGGTCGCATCGGCTTAAAATCACTTATCTATTTCGAGGTGGTTACAACGCTTTCACTGGGCTTGGGTATAGCTGTAGCTTTAATTCTGCAACCGGGCAGCATAGATAAATCTAAGCTCAGCGTACAGGACCCTTCAAAGTTCACAAGCAAAGCCGGCGAGCCGTTCAGCTGGCTGCATTTCCTGCAATCTAACTTAACACTGCAGATTTTAATTGCTGCTATAGCTGTAGGAGTTATTGTAAGCTACCTGAAGCAACGAGAGCAAATAATTGCCTTGCTTGAAAAGCTGTCGAAGATTGTATTTAAGACCCTTAAATACGTAATGTACTTAGCTCCTTTAGGTGCTTTCGGCGGAATGGCATTTGCAGTGGGTAAATTTGGCCTTGCCACGCTTATTCCGCTTGCCAAGCTGATGGGATGCATGTATGTAACCATGGCTTTGTTCATCTTCCTGGTGCTGGGCGGCATTATGCGTTACTTTAAACTGAGTATCGTAAAATTCCTGTCGTACATACGCGAAGAAATCTTGGTGGTATTAGGCACATCGAGCAGCGAAACGGCGATGCCAGGCCTTATGTACAAGCTTGAAAAAATGGGTTGCGCAAAATCGGTGGTTGGTTTGGTAGTGCCTACCGGTTACAGCTTTAACCTCGACGGCACATCTATTTATCTTTCTATGGCGGCCATCTTTTTAGCGCAGCTGTATGATGTTCACCTGAGCATGTATGAGCTGGCTACCTTGTTGGGCATACTTATGCTCACCTCGAAAGGCGCAGCCGGCGTAACGGGAAGCGGGTTTGTTGTACTGGCATCAACCTTGGCATACCTGCATACTATTCCGCCGGAAGGGCTGGCTTTTCTCTTAGGTGTGGATAAGTTCATGAGCGAGGCTCGGGCCATTACAAATATAATTGGCAACGGCGTTGCAACCTTGGTAATTGCCAAAAGCGAAGGCGAATATATACCCCAGCCTGCGGGTGAAATTGAGGCATACGTCTGAAATAAGTAAGAACATTCAATTACTTAAAATGCAGCATAAAAGGATTAAACCTGCTTATGCTGCATTTTTGTTTTCGCCGGTTTCCTGCCCGAAAAGCGCTTTCATAAAAAGAGCATTTTCAGGCGCAAAACCCAAAGCCGTATTATTAAACATGATACATGCTTTGGCCGGATTCAGGGCAATGATGTCTTTTTCAAACTGTACCAATTCTTCATCGGAATAAGCTGAAAAATAGGTACGTGGTTGTCCGTGCAGGCGCAGGTAAATCATACCTGATGTGTTAACTACTCCTCGAGGAATCTTCTTAATATCAGGGGAGCAAAAGCAAATGCCCTTTTTTGCGAACTGCTCAAAAACATCGGCATTCCACCAAGACTCATGCCTGAATTCAACAACATTATTAAATGAACTGCTCAGGGGCGCCAATACAGCATCTAAGGCTTCAGGCGAATAATGGAAAGAAGGCGGGAACTGGAATAAGGCGCAGAGCATTTTATTACCTAAGCCTTGCTCTGCCGCAACATAAAATTGGGCAAGGTCTGCATTAACGTCCTGCATTTGTTTGAAGTGGCTAATCAGCTTGGGAACTTTAAGGGCGAACCTAAAATCTTCGGGAGTTCTCTCTGCGCTCTTTTTTAAAGTTTCAGGGTTTGGCATCCTGTAGAACGTGTTATTAATTTCTATGGCCGAAAAATGCCCGGCGTAATATGCCAGCCATTTTGTGGATGCTAATTTTTGAGGATAGAATTTCCCCTTCCATTCCGGGTAATAAAATCCGCTGCAACCTATATAACTTTCCATATATTAAACACTAACCTGCTGATTTTCATAGCCATTACGGGCTACTTTTACTGATTCAAAAAAGATACCGCTTTAAGGCAGGGTAGTTTTTTGGACAGGTTCGGTATTGCGTTGGCCTTGGAATAAGATTTGAATATTGGTAATCGCGGAAAAAATATAACCGCCTAACCAACATGTTAAAAAAGGAATACCCGGGATCACCTTTCCCGCTCGGGGCCACATGGGATGGCCAAGGTGTTAATTTTGCCTTGTATTCAGAAAACGCCACCGCAGTTTATTTATGCCTTTTCAATTCCCCGGGCGATGAAAAGGAATTTGCCCGTTACGAGCTGAAAGAGCGTACCAATCATATTTGGCACATATACCTGCCTAACCTAAAAACCGGGCAGCTGTATGCCTACCGCGTAAACGGGCCTTTTGATCCTAAAAACGGCCATCGGTTTAACATAAACAAATTGTTGGCAGACCCTTACGCAAAAGCAATTGCCGGTAACGTAATTGAAAACCCGGCTATTTACGCTTATATACCCGGCCACGCCGATGAGGACCTGAGCTTCAGTGAAACAGACAGCAGCGCTTACGTACCGAAATGTGTTGTTACACATCCTTATTTCGATTGGGAAGGCGACAGGCAGCTCTGTATTCCTTATGACAAGCTTATTATTTATGAGCTTCATATAAAGGGGTTCAGCAAGCTGAATACAAAATTACCTGAAGAAATCAGGGGCACTTATGAAGGCCTTGCGCATCCTTTTTCAATAAAGTACCTGAAGGAAATGGGCATTACTGCCGTTGAGCTGATGCCTGTTCACCACTTTGTTGACGACGGGGATCTTACCGGGAAAGGCTTAAGAAATTATTGGGGCTATAATACTCTCGGTTTCCTTGCCCCTGACAGCCGTTATGCTTCGCGCGGGGTTTTGGGTGAGCAGGTGCAGGAGTTTAAAAACATGGTAAAAGAGCTGCATAAAGCAGGCATAGAGGTTATTCTTGATGTGGTGTACAACCATACCGGCGAGGGCAATCACATGGGCCCTACCCTCAGCTTCCGCGGTATAGATAATGCTTCTTATTACCGCCTGACCGATGACAAGCGTTACTACATGGATTTTACCGGGGTAGGCAATACACCCAACACCCGCCTGCCCGACGTGCTTCGCCTGATAATGGACAGCCTTCGCTATTGGGTTACAGAAATGCATGTTGATGGCTTCCGCTTCGATTTGGCATCTACCCTTGCCCGTGAGCTCAGCGATGTAAACAGGCTCAGCTCTTTCTTCGAAATTCTGCACCAGGACCCGGTTCTCTCGCAGGTAAAGCTGATTGCAGAGCCCTGGGATATTGGGGAAGACGGCTATTTGGTTGGTAAATTTCCGCCCGGCTGGTGCGAATGGAACGGGCAATACCGCGACAGCCTGCGTAATTACTGGCGCGGACAAGGCGGCATGCTCGGCGAATTTGCCCAGCGCTTTACCGGCAGCGCTGATTTGTATAAGGATGAATTTCGTAATCCCTCGGCGGGCATAAACTATATTACCTCGCACGACGGCTTTAACCTGAACGATTTGGTTTCTTATAACGATAAGCATAACGAAGCCAATAAAAACAACAATAACGATGGCCCGAAAGAAAACCTGAGCAATAACTATGGCGCTGAAGGTGAAACCGATAATGCAGACATTATTGCCTTACGCAGACGCCAAAAAAGAAACATGCTGGCCACCCTCTTTTTGTCGCAGGGCGTACCCATGTTGCTTGCGGGAGATGAAATGGGGCATACCCAAAAAGGCAATAACAATACCTATTGCCAGGATAATGAGCTCACCTGGCTGAATTTCGAAAATGCTGATAATGAACTTTGCGAATTTACCCGGTCGCTGATATCGCTTCGTAAATTGCACCCGGCATTTTGCCGCAGGCGTTGGTTTTTAGGTGAGAATTCAAAGGGTCGCGGTCCTTCAGATATTGCCTGGTTCCTGCCCGACGGCCGGGAAATGGAAGACGAAAACTGGGAGAAAGATTTTGCGCGCAGCATGGCCGTTTACCTGAACGGCAGCGGGCTTAATTACCGCGACGAACGTGGCGACCCCATTGAAGACGATAGCTTCTACCTCATTTTCAATGCCTATGAACTGGGAATAGATTTTACTTTGCCTCCCAAAGAATACGGCGAGAAATGGATATTGGAGTTCGATACAAAAGATATAAAAACTGAACCGGGGAAAGAGTTTAATCCGGGCCAGGCTCTGCATGCCGAAGGCAGAAGTGTAGTTCTGCTCAGGAGAATTAATACAACAAATGAATAAACCTGAAATAAAGCACCGCAGAACCGGCCTGCAGTTTCTGCCGGACGGGAAGGCAGAAATTTGGCTTTGGGCACCTTATGCAACCGAAGCCGCTGTAAAGCTGCACGAAGAACCCGTAATTATTCAGCTTGAAAAAGCCGAAAGAGGATGGTACAACCTAATCACAGACAGAATTAAGCCGGGTGATAATTATTGGTTTCGCTTAAATAATGCCACTGCACTGCCAGACCCTGCTTCATTATTCCAAGCCTTTGGTATTGAAGGCCCTTCACAGGCATTTGATGTTTCAGCATTTAAATGGACCGACAGCAATTGGCAAAACCCCGAAACCAAAGACTATATAATATATGAGCTTCATACCGGCACTTTTACGAATGTCGGCAGTTTAGAGGCTATAGAAGAAAAGCTTGATTACCTGGTTGAATTAGGCATAACGGCAGTTGAGCTAATGCCTGTAGCGCAATTTCCGGGTGAACGCAATTGGGGATACGATGGCGTATTTCCTTTTTCGGTGCAGAACACCTACGGTGGTCCTGCTGCATTGCAACATTTGGTGAATGCCTGCCACGAAAAAGGCCTTGCAGTCATACTTGATACAGTTTACAACCACTTTGGTTTCGAAGGAAATATTCTGCCACAATTCGGCCCGTATTTAACTGAAAAGTACAAAACACCCTGGGGCCCGGCCATTAACTTCGACGACAGGCAATGCGATGAAGTGAGGCATTTCTTTATAGAAAACATGCTTATGTGGCTGCGCGATTTCCATATTGATGCCCTGAGGCTTGATGCTGCCGATTGTATTTTCGATTTAAGCCCAAAGCATATATTGCTTGAGCTGCGCGAATTCGCCGATTTACTGTCGGCTGAAACCGGCAGGCGGTATTGGCTCATGGCTGAAACTGATTTAAACGATGTTCGTATTATTAACCCTGTTGAACAGGGAGGGCATTCACTTGATGTACAATGGCTCGATAATTTTCACCATACATTACGCGTAAGCTCGGGCCTTGAAAAGAACAGCTATTTTGCTGATTATGAAGGTGTAAACCATTTGGCCAAATCTTATACCGAAGCTTTTGTTTACGATGGCATATACAGCAACTGCCGAATGCGATCACATGGTGCATCGGCCGGTAACAGCCGTGGCGATCGGTTTGTTGTTTTCAGTCAGAACCATGACCAGGTTGGCAATTTAATGCTCAGCAAGCGAAGCGGGGCGCTTAACAGTTTCAGGTTGCTGAAACTTATATCGGCCGCGGTTTTGTGTGCACCATATATTCCCCTGCTCTTTATGGGCGAAGAATATGGGGAAATCAACCCGTTTTACTTTTTCAGCGATCACCAGGATCCTGAGGCAAGAAAAGCTGCATGGCAAAACAGGAAAAACGATTTTATGGCAATGGGCCCTAAGGCCATGCCGCCCGACCCAAGCGATGAACGAACCTTTAAAAGAAGCAGGCTGAACTGGAATCAAATTGAAGAAGAGCCGCACATTACCCTTTTGAATTGGTATAAAACCCTAATTCAGCTTCGCAAAAGCGTTCCGGCCCTGCGAGATTTAAACAGGCTTGCTGTAAGCACCCAACACAATACTGAAGAGCAAACCCTGACCTTACGCCGCAATCATGAAACAGGCTCTGTTCTGATCCTGATGAATTTCTCGGAAAAACCGCGTGCTATGAACCTGCCCCGTGATATAAAAGCCTGTTCTAAATTGATTTGCTCTTCAGATACAGATTGGCGAGGACCTACCGAAAACCAGGATTTCCCTATTCCGGGAGATGCAGTAATTGTAAGGCCCGAATCGGTTTATATATGCCGGGAGCTTATTTAAACCAAAGACATTAAAAAGGTGTATAACCCAATTTCAACATACAGGGTACAGTTTCATAAAGGCTTTAGCTTTAGTGATTTAGAAGGCATTATTCCCTACCTGGCTCAGCTGGGAGTACGCACAGTGTATGCATCGCCCATAATGGAAGCCGTTCCCGGCAGCATGCATGGCTACGACAGCGTAAACCCGAATTTCATAAACCCCGAAATTGGTACCGATGAGCAATTCAAATCAATAAAGGCAAAATTAGGTAAACACAACATTGGCTGGCTGCAGGATATTGTGCCCAATCACATGGCCTTTCATGAGCATAATCTCTGGCTTTGGGATGTATTAGAAAAGGGTGAGCATTCAGAATATGCAAAATTTTTCGATACCTGCCTTAGCGGCAGCTTCTTTAATAATAAGCTGATTTTGCCTTTTCTTGGCAACAGCATAGAAAAGCTTACAGAAGCAGGCGAATTAAAAGCAGAAGAAAGGAACGGCAAAACCGGAATTTCTGTTTCCGGGAGCTTTTACCCGCTGAACCTTTTCGGGGAAAAATTATCGGCAGGGGAAATAAATGCGGATACAGGTGTATTACTGAGTCTCTTAGCAAAGCAGGCTTATGAGTTGGCTCCATTTCGGGCAGCCGATACACATATAAATTACAGGCGCTTCTTTATTGTAAACAACCTTATTTGCCTGAACATTCAGCGCCCCGAAGTCTTTACAATCTTTCATGAAACAGCCCTTACTTATGTAAAGCAGGGCCTTTTTAACGGACTCAGGGTAGATCATATAGACGGGCAATACGCACCTGAAGCATACCTGCAAAAGCTGAGAGATGAATGCGGCAACGACACCTATATAACCGTTGAGAAAATTTTAGTTAAAAACGAGCTTTTACCCGGAAAATGGCCGGTACAGGGAAATACCGGTTATGATTTCCTGTCGAAGGTTAATAACCTGCTCACTTATGCCCCTGCTGAAAAGAACCTGACAGATTTTTACAAAACCTTTGCCGCTGAAAGCCCGGATTTAGATTTCGACCTGAGCGAGGAAATACATAAGCGAAAGGCCTATATTCTTAATCACTTCATGCAAGGCGAGCTTGAAAGCCTATACAGGCAGTTTATCGGAATTGACCAAAGCGGGGCTAACCATATAGCCGATGCCGGTAAATTGAAACAAGCTATTGGGGAGCTGCTTATTTGCTGCCCTGTTTACCGCTATTTCGGTACAGCATTTCCGCTGACAGCTGCACAGCATGATGAATTTGAAGGTCTAATAAAGCTTGTTCAGGAAAGGAATAAGGAACTAAATACTGAGTCAGCATTTATCAGGTTTGTATTGCTGGAAAAGCCAATTTATTCTGATGATGAGTACAGGAAACGTGCGGCTGATTTCTATTCAAGGCTGATGCAATTTTCAGGCCCGTTAATGGCTAAAGGAGTGGAAGACACTGCTATGTACACCTATAACAGGTTTATTGGCCATAATGAAGTTGGAGGTTCACAATCGGTATTCGGCATCAGCAGGCAAGATTTTCATGCCTTTATGCAAAGCCGCAAGCTGACAGATATAAATTCAACAGCCACCCACGATACCAAACGCGGTGAAGATGTACGGGCAAGGCTGAACGTAATAACAGGCATTTCTGATGAATGGATTGTGGCCGTAAAAACCTGGCAAAACCTGGCTTCAAAGTTTAAAGTAAATAATATGCCCGATGCCAACGACGAGTATTTTATTTACCAAACCCTTACAGGCTCATGGCCCGATAGCCATGCGGAGTTGCCTGAATACCGGGAAAGGCTAAAGGCATATCTTGAAAAAGCACTCAGGGAATCTAAAAGGCGTTCGAATTATACGGAACCGAATACAGAATATGAAAAAGCAGCCATTGATTTTACCCTGAAACTCACAGAAACCGACTCTGAGTTTTATCAACTTTTTAGTAAGCTCCAACAAATGGTCAGTGATTTTGGCAAATTGAATTCCTTAATACAAGTACTGTTAAAGCATACCTGCCCGGGCATTCCGGATACATACCAAGGCTGTGAACTATATGACTTAAGCCTGGTTGACCCTGATAATCGCAGGCCTGTTGATTATGCTAAACGAGCAGAAATTGCCTTCCAATTAAGGGAGCTTATAGCAGGCTCTAAGGCAGCTGATTTTCTTAAAGAACTTTGGCGTTCAAGAGCAGACGGAAAAATTAAGCTTTGGCTCAGCAGCCTGCTGATGAACTTAAGAAGCAAGCATGAAAAACTGTTTTCCGAAGGGGAATACCTGCCTTTGGAAGTTAGCGGCAGGTATAGTGAAAATATTTTGGCCTTTGCCCGTAGGTATAAAGGCAAATATTTAGTTGCTGCAGTTCCGCTGCATCTGCCTGCTATTTGCAAAACCGAATCATTACCTGAAAGCTTTGATTTTTGGTCAGATACAAAAGTCATTCTGCCGGCCCAAAATTCCGGGTATTGGAAAAACCTTTTAGACGGCAGCGAATTAAAGAATGATTCAGGCATTCCTGCCAATATACTTTTCAAAAAACTGCCCCTGGGGCTACTGTTGTCAGGTGAAGAATAGCCGTATCACCGGGTAAAGGAATTCGCAGTAAATCCACAAAAAGTGCCGGGCACTTAATTTGTACAACTGACTCTGCAACAGGAAAAGGCTGCAAACAAAGGCACAAGCCAACTAGCCAACAGGTGAATATGGAAAGACATACCTACAATATGGGCCTTACAGGCAACTGCGCTTTTATGGCCTATATTGATACCCGAGGGGCCGTAAAATGGATGTGTATGCCGCGTTTCGACAGCAGCTTTATTTTCGGCTCTCTTATAGCGGGTGAAAAAGGCGGCGAATTCAGCATTCGCCCGAGCAGGTGTATATTGAAAACACCAATATGCTGCAAACCGATTTCAAAAGCGCTTCCGGCTCTTTCCGCCTGACAGATTTTGCCCCGCGCTTTTTTCAAAACGATCGGTTTTACAAGCCACTCATGCTTGTTCGCAAAATTGAGGTTTTAAGCGGCGCCCCGGAAGTCAGAATAGTTTGCAGGCCTGTAGGCGGGTACGGAAGCGTTTCTCCAAGTATTATGTACGGAAGCAATTCCATACGCTACGAGGGCCTTGCCGACCCTGTAAGGCTGACAACCAATGTACCCCTGAACTACATAGTAAGCGAGCAAAAATTTGTGCTTACAGATGCTATGTGGCTTTGCTTTACCTACGGAGTTCCCTTGGAAGGGCCTATAGAATCAACACTTGAAGATTTCTATAAACGCACATTGGTTTACTGGCGCAGGTGGGTAAGGGCCACAAGCATAGCATCGGTTTACCAAAGGAATATTATACGCTCTGCCTTGGTGCTTAAGCTGCACCAGTATGAAGATACGGGAGGCATAATTGCATCAGGTACAGCATCATTATCTGAGTTCGACGGCAGCACACGCAATTGGGACTACCGCTATTGCTGGATGCGCGATGCTTATTACACCCTGAATGCCTTTAATTCCGTTGGCCACTTCGAGGAGCTGGAACAATATTTTAAATACATACTTAATGTAATAACCGCTGAAACCAAGAGGGCGCAACCTTTATACAGCATTACCGGGGAATCTAATATAGAAGAGCTTATCCTCGATTTGCCCGGTTACCGGGGTAATCAACCGGTAAGAATCGGCAACCAGGCATCTGAACACGTACAGAACGATGTTTACGGGCAGGTGCTTACCAGCCTGTTGCCTGTTTATGTTGATGCCCGCCTGAACTATGGCGAACCCAATAAATACAAGCAATTGGTTCACTGGCTTGTAGATAAAATTGAAATGACAATGGATGAGCCTGATGCCGGAATCTGGGAATTCCGTGGGAGGGAACAGTACCATGCCTATACTTATTTATTCCACTGGGCGGGCAGCAAAGCAGCATGCAAAATAGCCGACTACTATGGCGACAGGAAGCTAAAAAAGCAGGCGCTTAAACTGGTTCGCCTGTCATCAGAAAAATTGGAAGCCTGCTACGATCCGGTTCAAAAGGCTTACACACAAGCTATTGGAGTAAAGCATTTAGATGCCGCCTGCCTGCAGCTTATTACAATGAACTACCTTGACCCGCGTTCGCAAAGGGCTAAAGACCACCTTGCTGCGCTTGAAAGAGAACTTAAAGCCGAGGGAGGGCTATTCTACCGCTACCTGCATTCCGATGATTTTGGCAAACCGCATGCAACCTTCCTGGTCTGCGGCTTTTGGTATGTTGAAGCCTTAGCTTGCACCGGACGCATTAACCAGGCAGTTAAGCATTTCGAGGAACTGTTGAAATACAGCAACCACCTTGGCCTCTTCAGCGAGGATGTTGAATCAGGAAACGGCAGCCAATGGGGAAATTTTCCGCAGACCTACAGCCACGTGGGCTTAATGAATGCCGCATACCGTATTTCGCGCAAGCTTGATTTGCCGGTTTTCTTATAAATATATCATTACCAACATTATAACATTTAATCAAGACCTGTTAAACCACCAATAAACATTAAAAGCCATGTATAACTGCCACTGTAATTTCCGGATAAGCTATAATTGCCTGAATAATAACGAGGCAATTAAGCAGCATAACTTTTCGCCGTTGCCGAATATCATTTATCGCCTGGGCAGGCAATTCTGATATACCAAGGCTGCATTTTGCATACGAGTGCCGAAGCAGCTAAGCGGCAAACATTAAAAAAGGAGAGCATGTTGCCCTCCTTTTTTAATGTTCGTACTGCAGTCATACCCGCTAAGCGCTTTACTTTTTAGCAAGTCCGGGAACTACGCCTTTTTTCTGCATATCATCGGTAATTGCTTTTGTAAATTCCTTAGCAAGCTCCTTGGCCGAGGAAGGGTCGAAGGTTTCTGTTTGGGCTGAATATTTCAGCTCGCCCTTTGGCAGAATGTAGAAATTGGCTTCCAGTATATAATTGGTTGTGCTGCCATAATAATCAGGTGTATAAACCCTGCTGTACATGGTATTATAATAAGGCCAGAAGTTATTGTAGCCGCCATGATATGGGGTGTTGATCATAGCCCCGGGTGCATAATCGCGCTCCTTTTCTTTATCGAGCAGCGAAACCGCAAAAGCGGCATCGTAACCGTCGCGATTAATTTTCAGGTCCACATTTTTATCATCGGGGTTGCCGAACTGTGCAGGGCCGTACATTTTAAAGCTGGAAACGGCATGTATTCCCTGGGCTTCCAATGCCGAAACAAGGGCGTTTTCCGTGCTTTCCCTGATTTCACGATCTTTGGCCCCCATGAGGCCTATTACTAATACATTGTTATAAGCCTGCAGTTTGGTTTCACCGGCTTTCCAGCTGGAAACCACCCTTGTGGAAGTTGCGCAACCATAAAGCATGGGCAGCGCGAGCATACAGGTATAAATAAACAGAAGTGAAAGTACATATTTTGAATTTTTCATAACTGTGGATGTTAGTTGCCAAAGTATATCAAATACGGATCCAAAATGCATTCATCATTAAGCCGATTATTGAATACCTTTACTTAATTAATATTCTGCTGCCTTTAGATGACTTTTTAATATGTCGGCCCCGAGTTTAACTGTAGTTTGCCTTTGCTATAACCAGGCACAGTGGCTGCGCGCAGCCTTAGATTCTGTTGTAGCTCAAACTTTTTCGCCACTGGAACTGATTATTGCAGATGATTGCAGCACCGACAACAGCCGCGATGTAATTGAGGAATTCGTAATTGAGTATCCTGGTACCACAGTAATATTTAATGAAACTAACCTTGGCAATTGTAAAGCCTTTAATAAGGCTCTTGCCCTGGCTTCGGGAAAATACATAATTGATCTTGCCGCAGATGATATTATGCTGCCCTTACGGGCACAAACTCAAATAGATGAATTTGAAAAAGCCGGGCCTGATGCAGCCCTTTGCTATTCGAATGCCCATTTTATAGATACCGAAGGCAAAGTAACCGGACCGTATTACCATGAAGCAAGGCCCGCATCTTTAATTAAGCAGGGCAATGTTTATGAAGCGCTTTGGGGCCCTAATTTCATTTGTTCTCCCTCTGTTATGTTCAGAACCTCTCTGTTAAAAGATGCCGGGGGCTACGATGAAACACTTGCATACGAAGATTTTGATGTTTGGCTGAGGCTTGCCCGCAAGTATGATTTCATTTACGCCGATGCATTACTTACTGAAAAGCGTAAGGTTCCGGGCAGTCTTTCTTCAAAGAAAACAGCGCTCAGGGAAGGCAAAATGCTGGCATCGACTTTACAAATTTGCAGAAAGGCCAAGGCACTTAACAAAAATAAGGCCGAAGATATTGCACTGGCACGCTTTGCGGCATACCACCTGAGGCTTGCTGTAATAACTGAAAACCATGAAGTTGCCCGTGGCTTTTCAGATTTTTTACGGGAAATGGGTATGCTGAATTTTATTGGTAAAGTATGGCAAAGCGCTGCAGATTTTGACTTGCCGCTTGGCTTTTTGCGCAGGTTTATTAAGGGATAAAAAGACAGGTAAAGGGCAATTTAAGCTGCCGGATTTCGGGAAAAAAGGTGTAAATTTGAATAAGTATCCTTTTAAAATCCGCTGAATGCCCTCGTTTTCCCACCTTCACTGCCATACCCAATATTCCCTGCTCGACGGGCAGGCATCCGTAAAATCTTTAATGGCCAAGGCCGCTGCAGATAATATGCGTGCCGTTGCCATTACAGATCACGGTAATATGTTCGGGGTTTTCAACTTTGTGAAAGAGGCGGCGGCTCATAAAATTAAGCCTATTATAGGCTGCGAGTTTTACCTCACCGAAGACAGGCACATAAAGCAATTTACCAAGGAAAATAAGGACAACCGTTTCCACCAGCTGCTGCTGGCAAAAAACCAGGAAGGTTACAAAAATCTTTGCACGCTTACCAGCCTGGGTTATATTGAGGGGCTTTACAGCAAGTGGCCCCGAATTGATAAGGAGCTTATTTTAAAGTACCACGAAGGCCTTATTGCCACCACCTGCTGCCTGGGCGCATCGGTTCCACAGGCCATCTTAAACCAAGGCGAAGAAGCTGCCGAAAAAGAGTTTAAATGGTGGCTCGATATTTTTGGCGAAGACTATTATATTGAGCTGCAGCGCCATGGACTGAAAGAGCAGGAACAGGTTAACCATGTGCTGTTGAAATTCGCAGCCAAATACAATGTTAAAATCATTTGCAGCAACGACAGCCATTACGTTGATCGTGATGATGCCAATGCGCACGATATTCTGCTCTGTGTAAATACCGGCGAGCTTAAAAGCACCCCTATCTGGAAAGAAGAAGGCAGCGTTCCGCGTGATCACCGTTTTGGCTTCAGCAACGATGAGTTTTTCTTTAAAACGCAGGCCGAAATGGCCACGCTTTTCCATGACCTGCCGCAGGCGCTTGATAACACGAACGAAATTGTAGATAAAATTGACCCGCCGGTAATTAAGCGCAACATCATGTTGCCTGAATTCCCGCTCCCCCACGGTTTTACCACACCCGATGATTTCCTGCGTCACCTTACTTATGAAGGCGGTAAAAAGCGTTACGGCGATATAACCGACACCGTAAAAGAACGTTTAGATTTTGAGCTGCATACCATTAAAACAATGGGTTTTGCCGGCTATTTCCTGATTGTGCAGGACCTGATTGCCCGCGGACGTGAACGCGGAGTTTGGGTAGGCCCCGGCCGTGGTTCGGCTGCAGGTTCGGCAGTAGCTTATGCAATAGGCATTACCAATATAGACCCTATTAAATACAGCCTGCTCTTCGAGAGGTTCCTGAACCCGGAGCGTGTAACCATGCCCGATATTGATATTGACTTCGACGACGAAAGCCGTGGTAAAGTCATTGATTATGTTGTGGAAAAATATGGTCGTAACCAGGTAGCCCAAATTATTACTTACGGCACCATGGGCGCCAAATCGGCTATTAAAGATGTGGCCCGGGTGCTTGACTTACCGCTTTCCGAAGCCAACTACCTTGCCAAGCTCATACCTGATGGTGTGGGCATAAATCTTACACAGGCCTATAAAGACAGCCCCGAGCTGGCCGAAATACGCAGCATTCCCGGTCCCCGGCAGGATGTATTGCGTAACGCCGAAAAGCTTGAAGGTTCGGTAAGGAATACGGGCATACATGCATCAGCATACGTTATTGCGCCGGAGAACCTGCGTACACTTGTCCCGCTTTGTGTCAGTAAAGATGCCGAACTTTACGTAAGCCAATTCGACGGTAAGCTGATTGAAGATGCCGGCCTGCTTAAAATGGACTTTTTGGGCCTTAAAACCCTGACTGTTATGCGCGATGCAATAGCCAATATTGTAATGCGCGGCGGCGATAATATTGATCTCGATTTTATTCCGCTTGATGATGAGCCCACATTTAACCTTTATCGTCGCGGAGATACGGTTGGTACTTTCCAGTTTGAATCTGAAGGTATGCGCCAATACCTGAAAGATCTAAAGCCGACAAATATAGAAGACCTGATTGCCATGAATGCCCTGTTCAGGCCGGGGCCTATGAACTTTATTCCAAGCTTTATTAACCGCAAGCAGGGACGAGAAAAGATTGCTTACCCGCACCCCTTGCTTGAAGGCATTCTTAAGCATACCTACGGCATTATGGTGTACCAGGAGCAAATTATGCAAACGGCCCAAATATTAGCCGGTTACAGTCTTGGCGGCGCCGATTTGCTTCGCCGGGCTATGGGTAAGAAAGACAAGGAAAAAATGGCTAAGGAAAGGGTAAAGTTTGTGGAAGGCTCATTCAAGCTCCACGACATACCTGAAGCCCATGCCACCGAGGTTTTCGATATTATGGAGCGTTTTGCGGAATATGGCTTTAACCGCAGCCACGCGGCAGCCTATTCAGTAGTTGCATACCAAACTGCCTACCTGAAAGCCAATTTCCCGGCTGAATATATGGCTGCTGTTCTTACCAACAGCATGGGCGATTTAGACAAAATTACCGTGATGCTCAACGAATGCAGGCGCATGGGCTTAACCGTTTTAGGGCCTGATGTGAATGAAAGCATGCGGACTTTCTCAGTGAACCCGGAAGGCAAAATCAGGTTTGGCTTGGGAGCAATAAAAGGAACCGGCGACGCTGCAGCTGAATCAATTATTAACGAGCGCAAGCAAAAAGGTATTTTTGCCAACGTTTTTGACTTTGCCGGGCGTATAAACATAAGAGCTGTGAATAAGAAAACACTTGAAAGCCTGGCGCTTTCCGGCGCTTTCGATTCGTTTACATATCATAGGGCACAGTATTTTGCCGAAGGAGATGCGCTTGTTGACAAAATTTCAAAATTTGCGAATGCAGTAGCGGTTCAGAAAGAAACTGCACAAAGCTCCTTATTCGGCAGTTCCGGAACAGGCAGCTCTGCCGGTGCTTTGCCTAAAGTTAACCCCTGCGAACCCTGGAGCGAGATTCAAAAGCTCAGGAAAGAAAAAGAGGTGGTGGGTTTTTACATATCGGGTCACCCGCTTGACCAGTACAGGCTTGAATTAAACAAGTTCTGTAATTCTTCTTTAGATACGCTTGATAAGTTCGGGCCCAACCAGGAAGTAAGGGTTGCCGGTATGATATCGAGTAAATCTGTAAGGCAAAGTAAGAACGGCAACCCGTTCATGAACTTTAAGCTGGAAGATGATATGACAGCTTTGGACATTGCCCTTTTTGGCAAAGACTATTACAGCTTTAAAGACTACATAGAAGATGGCAGCATGCTGCGTATCAGCGGAACCATGATGCCCAGTTTCAGGGACAAAGAAAAGCTGGAGTTTAAAATTTCGAAAGTAGAGCTGCTTTCGGAATTGCGAGAAAAGCTGAAAAGTATTATGCTTTCAATAAACCTTGAAAACCTGACTCCGTTCATGATTGAAAGGCTGCAGGAAGTTGCGCAAAAACACCCCGGCAAATGCTATATGCGATTCCAGCTGTACGACAGCGAGAAGAAAACTTTTGTTAAGGTATCAAGCCTTGGGTTTAGAATAAACCCTTCTAATGAATTCCTTGATGAAATTGCCACAGTTGGTTCAGATGCTTATGAGCTTGCCTGATAAACTTACCCTTCCAGGAGCCAAAGCGGGCAGAGCCTTTAGGAAGCTAAAGCCGTGTTTTTATTCTTACCCCTGAGGCCCTTTATAAAAACCGACATAATGGTCAAAAGTAGTTGGTAACAAGCCTAAAAACAGGGTATAATCACT
>JAZKBN010000083.1:0-26662 GCA_040388605.1 Bacteroidota bacterium
CCATACTTTTTCGATAAGCGCAATGTGCATTTCAGGGTTGCGCCTGATAAGTATGTGTACCTTGAAAGCTATAACAATACCGTGCACAGCGGCTACCAGTTTACCATAGAAACCATAAAAGGCACCAGGCTTATTAAAAAGCTGAAGGCCGAAACCGTTACATGGCTTCCTGAGAAAAGGAAATGGGAGCTGAAAAATTTCAGCCAGCGCAGCTGGGACGAAGAAGGCAAAGAAACCCTGAGCTACGGGCAGCAGGCAGATACCACGCTGAACATGTACCCCAAAGATTTCGAGAGCAATTATATGCTTTACGAAACCCTTACAAATCCTGAGCTGAAGGCCACCGTTGATGAAAAGCGCATGCGCGGTTCCGATGATTTGCTTACTTATGTTATTGAAAGCTACCTGCGCCTGACATACCCCTTTGCCATACTTATTTTAACAGTAATCGGCGTGGTGCTTTCTGCCCGCAAGAGCAGGGGAGGAACAGGCCTGCAAATTGCCCTTGGTTTCGGGCTGGCCTTTATTTATATCCTGTTTTTCATCATCAGCCGCAGCATTGCCAATGCCGGCAGCATGAACCCCTTATTGGCCTGCTGGCTGCCTAATATTGTATTTACAGGCATTGGGGTGGTTCTGTATAAAACCGTTCCGCGATAGCATACGGGCCTCTTACCCTGTAAACCTACCCGCATTTCAGCGGAAACTATGGCACATAAACCCCTGCCCGCCCGTACGAGCGATTACATGCACCTGCACGCCATTGTGTTAATATGGGGTTTTACAGCCATTGCCGGAGTGCTCATACACATTCCGGCAATGGAGCTGGTGCTGATTCGCACTTTTTTGGCAACCATAATTACAGCCCTTTGGCTGCGCATAGAAAAAAAGAGCTTCGCCCTGCCGAGACATGAAGCTATACCCCTGCTACTGGCCGGAACATTAACGAGCATGCATTGGCTTACCTTTTTTATTGCCGCACGCATCAGCAATGTAAGCACCTGTTTGGTTGGCCTTGCCACCTGCAGCCTCTGGACAAGCCTTTTGGCCCCCCTTATTGAAAAACGCAAATTCCGTATTACCGAGCTGCTTTTCGGGCTGGTGGTGGCATCGGGGCTGTATATTGTTTTTCGTTCGGAAATGGAGCGATCTGCCGGTCTGTTGGTGGGCATACTTTCGGCAATATTCGCGGCGGTATTCAGCCTGCTGAACGGTAGGTTTATAAATAAGCATCCTTCGCGCATCATCAGCGTTTGGGAAATGGCGGGCAGCACTATATTCAGCATAGTGAGCTTCGTGGTATGGCTGCTGTTTTTCTATACCCCGGAATCCCAGGCCAAAGCCGGCCTGCACTTTTTACCCGATTGGCAGGACTGGGGTCTTATACTCTTCCTGGCCGGTGTATGCACTGTTTATGCTTTTGCGGCGGCAGTGGAGCTTATGAAACGCTTTACTGTTTTCGCCATGAACCTCACCATTAATTTGGAGCCGGTTTACGGCATAGCCCTTGCATTCCTGTTTTTCGGGGAAAGCGAGCGTATGAGCCCTGATTTTTATGTAGGTACGCTTATTATATTGCTCTCGGTATTGGGTTTCCCCCTGGCAGAAAGCATCAGCAGGAAGTGGAGGCAAAGGCAGGTACCGGAATTGCGTTGATTTTTTAAGCAAAGAAATGGCTAAGCTTATGCCCGGCATGAAAATTTATTACACGCCTGCATTTGCCTTTGCAGATTCATTCTCAGCCGGTTCAGGCCTGCCTTTAAATTTCAGCTTGAAATAAAGCATGATGCCTGCAAACAAAACAGATATGGCGTTAGGCAACATAATAGCCGGTTTATCAATGGCTATTCCGTATGTAAGCCAAAGGCAAACGCCTGTAAAGTAAATGGCAAACATACCCATTGAAAGATCGCCGGCATCGCGGGTACGCCAGGTTTTAATCATTTGCGGCAAAAAAGATATGGTGGTAAGCGTTCCGGCTACAAGGCCAATAATCTCGGTGTTAAATTCCATCAATTGTGTTTAAACAGGTATATTCCGGTAAAGGTAAGGGAAACAAGCTAAAGCATTGTTTTTTGCCGGCTGTAAGCCTGATTTGCGCTTGTACAAGCCACCTGCGGCAAGTAAATGCAGTAAACAAAAAAACCGGCCAATCAGGCCGGTTTCTGAACAATATGTATGAACAATCTGAATAAGTACCCCAGATTAGAAATACGCTTACTTTATGCTTTTGGTTACCGCTGCGGCTTCTGCATTTTCCGTGTTGCCGGCTTTTGCTTCAGGCGTATTCTTGGCGGGAGTATTTTCTTTAAGGGTACTTTCTATGGCCATAGCCGGTTTACCTGCATGGTCGGTATATTTTTCACAAGCCATATAAACGGCAAGGCCATACAGCATGAGCAATATGGTTATGGTTGCATAAGGTTTCATTTTCGTAGGGTTTCATAGCTCTTGAGAATTACTCCGTCTGTTTACTAAGGGCAAAAACCAGGCCGAACATGGCACGGGATTCCTGTATTATGCTTTGTAAATCAGGAGGTTTTATTCAGGACTGCAGAGATTTAATAATTTACAGCGTTTAAAAGCTGTAAAAATAAAAATAAATTAATATATTTTTATTTTGATAAAGCCTCGTAAGTCTGCCTGAAGTTTTGTAATTGAGCTTTTGACCAATTAAATCTGCACTGATTTGTATTTTTGCAGAATTTATTTTTGTTTCTCCAAGTTTTTAAATGCCCGCTGCAAATTATAGTTTTGCATAACATTTGCAAATTCATTAAATACTCCGTACTTTTGCATTCGAATTTTTGGAGCCCCTTGTGTAGCCATGATTACTCAGTAATCTTTGCGGACCTTCAGCGGGAGTAATAACCAAAGCAATCGCCGTTTAAATCAGGCCTTTGCATCAGAAACTGACCTTCATCTCTGCGATTTGTGTCTTTCAGTTTTTGTGCGGCGCCTGGCATAGCCATAGGCGCCTGTCGGCACAATACAGTATAATTGTGTCCTTACTCCGGCTGTACATCTGTATGCCTTCTTATGGGTTTCAGCGATTCGCAGAAACTACATATCCCTAAATCCCCATTAATGGAGACTATTAAATTTATTGATCTGCCGCTGTCGGCAGAAGTGCAGCAGGCCCTGGCCGATATGAATTTTACTGATGCATCGCCTATCCAGGCTCAAGCCATACCGCTGCTGTTGCAAGGTAAGGACATGATAGGACAGGCACAGACAGGTACCGGGAAAACAGCCGCATTCGGCATACCGGTTATCGAAAGCATCGACCCCCAAAACAATGCCGTTCAGGCACTTATTCTTTGCCCTACCCGCGAGCTTGCATTGCAGGTTTCTGAGGAAATCAAGAAAATTTCCCGTCATAAGCGCATCAGGGTTGCAGCCATCTACGGCGGCGAAAGCATTGAGCGCCAAATTAAAGACCTGAAATACGGAACACACATAGTTGTGGGTACCCCCGGCCGTGTAATTGACCACCTTGAGCGCCGTACCCTTAAGCTTGACCAGGTAAAATCGGTTGTGCTTGATGAGGCCGACGAAATGCTCGACATGGGCTTCCGTGAAGATATTGAAGTGATTTTGAGCCGTGTGCCCGAAGAACGCCAAACCGTATTCTTCAGCGCAACCATGAGCCGCGAAATCCTGGCCCTTACCAAGCGTTACCAGGTGGAGCCTGAAATGGTAAAAATTCAGAAAAGCGAGCTTACCACACCTAATATAGAACAGTGGTGGTACGATGTTAAGAGCCGCCACAAAGTGGAAGCCCTTACCCGCCTTGTTGAATATTACGACCTGAAACTCATGCTCGTTTTCTGTAATACCAAGAAAATGGTAGATGAGCTGGTTGAAGAGCTGAACGGCAAAGGCTACGAAGCCGAAGGCCTGCACGGCGATCTTCGCCAGACACAGCGTAACAACGTTATGGCTAAGTTCCGCTCAGGAGCCTGCAACATACTTGTTGCTACAGATGTTGCCGCCCGCGGTATAGACGTTGATAACGTAGACGCCGTATTCAATTACGACCTTCCGCTTGACGAAGAATATTACGTACACCGCATTGGCCGTACAGCCCGTGCCGGTAAAACAGGCAAGTCTTTCACCTTCATAGGTCATAAAGACATGGGTCGTTTACGCGATATTCAGAAATACACCAAGGCAGCCATTCAACGCGGCGATATTCCTACCGCTGAGGCCATTGCCGGTCTTCGTGTTGTAAAATATACCTCTAAGGTGCGCGAGCAGCTGGTTAACGGCGGTCTTGATTCATACAAGTCTGTTATTGAAACCCTTGTAACCGAAGGTTTCGAAATACCTGATATTGCTGCAGCCCTTGTTGCCCTGAGCATACCTGCACCGAAAGTGGACGATTTGCCCGCTTACGAAAAATTCAGCCCCGAGCGTGAGCATCGCGGTGAGCGCGGCGACCGTGAACGCAGCGGAGGCCATGACCGTTACGCCGACCGTGAACGCGGACCCCGCAGCTTCAACAATGATCGTGAGCGCGAGCCACGCCCTGAACGCGGACCCCGCGAAGTGCGTGAGCCACGCCCCGGTGACCCTAAAATGACCCGCCTGTTCTTCAGCATCGGCCGCGAAAGCCGTGTGCGCCCCGGCGACATAGTAGGCGCCATTGCCGGCGAAACCAATATACCCGGTAACAAAATAGGCCATATAGATATCTACGACAAATTCACATTTGTTGAGGTAGCCGAAGAATTTGTTTCTGACGTGGTAACCGGTATGGATAACAACTCCATTAAAGGCCGCCGTGTAAATGTTGAAGTAGCTCGCTAATAGTAAGTTGCCGATTATTTTAACCGGAATAATATAAGAAGGTTCGCTTTTTATATTATTCCGGTTTAATTTGTGGTTAAACAGGTGCTTAAACATATAAAATTGAATCATAGCTTTTTTTTCAGGGCCAAGGCATGAAAAAAATAATAGGAAAGCTGTATCTTTACAAGGCACTGGCAGCTTTCGTTCTGGTAATGTTGATTTTAGGGCCGTTTATTGTGTTGCCCTATATTTTCGGGAAGCGTTTTGGCGCTCGGTTCAGTTACCCGGTAATGCGAATCTGGGCTTTGTCATTCGTTTTTCCGATTGCCGGAACAAGGTTTAGGGTTCGCGGCCAAAAGCACATCAGGAAAGGGGAGGTTTATGTCTATGTCGCCAATCATAACAGCCTGCTCGACTCTGTTGCTTTGGTGCACGCAATTCCTTTTCCAATGAAGCCATTAGCGAAAGCTGAAATGGCAAGAATACCTTTGTTTGGTTTTGTATATAGGTTCATGACTATAATGGTGGACCGAAACAATGCAGAAAGCCGCCGCCGCAGCCTTTTGCAAATGAAAGATTGCCTTGCTAACGGGGTTTCGGTAACTATTTTTCCTGAAGGAAGAATGAATACCGGCACCGAAGCCATGCTGCCGTTTTATGACGGTGCCTTTCATTTGGCAATAGAAACCGGTACGCCAATTCTGCCGGTAGTTTTGCAGGGAACCCGTGCACTATTACCACCTGACAAGAATCTTAAGTTGAGTTCAGGCACAATTGATATTCAAATTTTAACCCCAATCAATACAACAGGAATGCAGACCAGCGATTCCGGCCGGCTAAAATCTATTACAAGAGATCTCATGCTGGCGGTTTGCACCCAACACTCCGAATAATAAAAAATGGAAGTAACTGTTAAATCCCCGGAAACGGAGGAAGTGTTCAGAGATAGTCTGAAACTTCGTTACAAAGTGCTGCGCGAACCTCTGGGGCAACCTCGCGGTTCGGAAGAAGACAGCCTGGACCTGGTGGCTATTCATGCCGTTGCGCTTAACCCGGAAGGTAAAGTGGTAGGAACAGGAAGAATTCACAGCAACAGCGGCAGGCAGGCGCAAATTCGCCTGATGGCCGTTGAACCTGAGCTTCAGGGCAAAGGAATTGGAAAGCAATTGCTTGACTTCCTTGAAGGTAAAGGAAAGCAAATGGGCGCTAAATATGTTCGTGTGCACGCACGCGAATCTGCTAAAGCGTTTTATGCAGCTAACGGATACAATGACGTAAGTGAAGGTAAAACCCTTTTCGATACCGTTAAACATACCTGGATGCGAAAAGAGATAGCTTAATTGCCGTCTTCTCAGAAAATCCCGGGAAATGTATCTGAATTTTAGTACTCCGGAATAACAACAACTCAATTTATTCTGTTTCAGAATAAATTAATATACACATTGATTGAACTGAAAAGCCCCTTTTGGGGCTTTTTCTTTTAAAGCCGTTCTATATGGTATGGCAAGCAAGCTAATACGCTGTTAATGCATGCCGTTCAGGCTAAGATTCCGGGCTTGCGTCGGTTAAAAGCAGGTGTTTGGGAGCAATAGGCAGCTGACTGAATTTACGGCTTTGCAAGCTTGCCTCTTTTGCCTACCTTTGCACCGGATTTTTACGGCTATGATTGCCGATATTCAGCAATGCAACAGTACCACAACCTTTTAAGAGAAATTCTTGACAATGGCGCCCTTAAAGGCGACCGAACAGGAACGGGTACACGCAGCATTTTTGGTGCCCAAATGCGCTTTCCTTTGCAGGACGGTTTTCCCTTGGTAACCACTAAAAAAATCCACTGGAAATCTGTTGTGCATGAGCTTTTATGGTTCATAAGCGGCAATACCAATATTGCCTACCTGCAGCAAAACGGCGTAAGCATCTGGAACGAATGGGCCGATGAAAACGGGGACCTGGGGCCTGTTTACGGCTACCAGTGGCGCAGCTGGCCCCGCCCCGGCGGTGGCAGCATAGACCAGCTATCGGAAGTAATTAATCAAATAAAGCGTAACCCAGACAGCCGCAGGCTTATGGTTACCGCCTGGAACCCGGCCGACATCGACAGGATGAAACTGCCGCCCTGCCATGCCCTGTTCCAGTTTTATGTGGCAGATGGCCGTTTGAGCTGCCAGCTTTACCAGCGCAGCGCCGATGTTTTTCTGGGTGTACCCTTCAACATTGCCAGCTATGCACTGCTCACGCACATGGTGGCCCATGTCTGCAACCTGCAGCCCGGCGATTTTATCTGGACAGGCGGAGATACCCACCTCTACCTGAACCATATTGAACAGGCAAATGAACAATTAACCCGTTCTTTAAAAAGCCTGCCCGGCATAAGCCTGAACCCGGAAATTACATCTATATACGATTTTACCTTTGCCGACATTTCTCTTGGGAATTACGAATCCTGGCCTGCTATTAAAGCGCCTGTTGCCGTATAATGCCAAGTAATTTATCCTGCTTTATTAACACACTGTAACCCCCGCCGGGAATTGGCCCTTTACCGGGAAAAGCGATTTTACAAGCCCATGCTCAGAAAACATATAACCAAAGCCAGGATTATAGAACTTTCGGTTTATTTCGGCGTGGCCATAGTCGGTTTTGCCGTTAATGTTGTGTCGCGAATATTCTACCAGGCGTATTTCGACAATTTAATGTCGAAACGCTGGGCTTATGCAACCAGCGTAACGCTGGCCTATTTTACCGGTATGGTGGCTGCCTTTATATTAACCAAGCTGGTTGCCTTTGGCGCCCGGACCTCCGGCAACACCACGCGCGAAGCCGTTAAATTTACCATGGTAAGCATGGTGGCACTTACAGTAACCCTGCTCTTTGCCATGATTGGCGAAATATTAATGGATACCCTGTTTGAAATGTACCCAGCCTGGCATGCCCAAATTGTAGCGCAAATTTCATTGCTCGGTCAAAAATGGATAAACCGTGAGTTGTTCAGCCACCTTTTCGGTATCGGGTTCGGTTTCTTCGCCAACTTTTTCGGGCATAAGCTGTTCACTTTCCGTACCACGGGCTATTGGGATAAAATACAGGCGCGCCGTGCTGTTTCACGCGAGCAATAATAACAATCTGCCTTCGGCAGAATCTACTCAAAACAAATATTCCTATATTCAGCAGGTCATTGCAATGCCCTTGCAGAATAGAATTCCCCAAATATGTACGCAGGTAAAAAAGTAGTGGTTGTAATGCCGGCCTATAATGCCGCACTTACCCTCGAGAAAACCTACCGGGAAATTCCAATGGACATTGTTGACGAAGTGGTAGTGGTAGATGATGCCAGCCGCGACGATACGTCTTCTGTAGCCCGTGCATTGGGCATCAGGCACGTTATCAGGCACGATAAGAATAAAGGATACGGCGGCAACCAAAAAACCTGCTACGACAAAGCCCTTGAACTGGGAGCTGATATTGTTATCATGCTTCATCCCGATTACCAATATACCCCGCACCTGATTATTGCCATGGTTACCATTATAGGTAACGGCCTTTACCCGGTTGTTTTCGGGTCGAGAATTTTAGGAAAGGGTGCTCTGCGAGGCGGCATGCCCATGTGGAAATATGCGGCCAACCGATTTTTAACGCTGGCCCAGAACCTGCTCATGAACGAGAAGCTGAGCGAGTACCATACCGGCTACCGCTCATACAGCGCCGAGGTTTTGCGCAGCATTGCCTATCACCGCAATTCCGACGATTTCGTATTCGACAACCAATGCATTGCCCAAATTTTTCATGCTAAATTCGAAATTGCCGAAATTACCTGCCCAACCAAATACTTCGAGGAAGCCAGCTCCATTAACTTTGCCCGAAGCGTAAAATACGGTCTTGGCGTTCTGGGCGTATCGCTCAGGTACTTTTTTGTATCAAGGCTGGGTTGGGGGAAATGGGATATTTTGGCTTAGGCAGGCTTGTTGTTCTGTTTAATTCCATTTCATAATAAACCCCAGGTTTATGCCTGCTCCGTTTATTTTATAAGGGCTGCCTGTGTATGGCCTGTTGTTTTTTATGAGCGGAGTTGTAGTTATATTATAAACATAATCAGTTGAAACCGGCCGTGGCGCATCTTTGCCGGAAGTGAATTGCTGCGCCGAATAATACCCTGTTCCGCTAAAACTTAATTTGGGATTTCCATCGCCCAAAGCAATACTCACGTAAGGCTCTCCATACAACCCGCAGCGCCCGAACCAATACCCAAATCGAACCGATGGCCTTAGGTACCAAGGGAAATAACTGAGTCCCATTCCGATATTTCTGCCTGCACCCCTGCCGTTGTTACTTGCATTCGGGCCAATGAAAATTACGTCGTTAATTAATTGGTAGTCTTCAGTAATATTACCTTCCAGGTTAGTGCCCATATATGCAAAGCCATACCCCAGGTTTGGGGTAACAGAAAGCGGACCCTTCCAAACCTCGTAACCGGCACGCGCGAAAATGCTGACACCAAGCGAATAGTTATCAGCACTGAACGGCAGATACATTTCGCCGTCAAGGCCCAGGAACAAGCCTTTTGGAAACACATAAAAACCGTTCATCAGAATTGAGGCACCAGCCCCTGAACCAAAATCGGCAGGTTTCCTTGTTCCGTCAAATGCAGATTCAACCCCATTTTCCGTTTGCAGAAAACTTGAGCCAAGGCCTATACAAAATCGGGAATATGAAGATCCCAAAGGCCGGAATTTAGTTGTTTGCGGTTTATATGTTGCAGTGGTTATTACAGAATCTGTTTGAAAATCCTGCGCGAAGGCAATTGAACAGGAGGTAAAAAGCAATAGTGCCAGGCTGGCAGCTGAATATATAAAACGCATAGTTATGGAATTTGTAAAAACCGTTGTCAATATAGTTTTTTACTATTTCCATGCAAAATCCGTTAGCCGAATAATTTAAATCGCTCTTTTATAAGGTATTAAACAACAGCTTTATAACAACTTATCACCAATTATGAATTTCCAAATAAACCCCCAGGTTCAAACCTGGCCCGGTTTGTTTTACGTAGCCGCCTTTAAACTTGCTGTTGTTTTTAAGCAGCGGGTTATCTGTTGCTGAAGGGTAAAACCTTGTTGTAAGTGATTCAGGAGCTTTGGTACTGATTTTATAGTCTTCTGCGTTGTTATATCCCTTTCCTCCCACAACCAATTGCGGGCTGTCGGCGAGTATGGTTATACTGTAATACAGGTCTGCAAAAAAGCCCCAATTATTAATAAGGTAACCAATTCTTAAGCCCGGCCTGGCCGAAACCCCGGCGAAGTTCATACTTACATTAAGGTTATCGCCTTTGCCCCTGTTTTCAATTAAATTATTAGGTCCTATGAAAATTACATTATTAACGCTTTCAAGGTCAAATGTTTCTTTTCCTTTAATTTCGGATTCTACAGTGTACATACCAATGCCCAGCTTAGGCTCAATGTATATATTATTGAAGTCGTAATGATAACCAATACTGAATTGTACCTCACCCCCTGTGGTTTTGTTTTCGGTACCGGAGTTTGAAAAGCCGCCTAATTCGTAACCAATGACAATGTTCGATTCAAAAACATAATAAGCCAGTGCGCCATAATTTAGGAACCATGCCGAACCAAAATCTATATTCTTTACATTGTTATTAAAATTTGTTTGCAGGCCTTTTACGGGTTGCTGCATACCTGCTCCGGTATAGAGGCCAAAGCCCGAATAACTGAAATCACGGTAATACATTCCCGGGGACCTGATTACATCATACGGCGGAAGTTTTTTGCCGGGCGGATAAAGCGTATAGTGATTGTACCAATTAATAGTGGTAGAATCGCTTACTGTAGAGTCTGTTTGGGCATGAGCGGGCAAAGCATTTACAAGTATAAAAATACTGCAGATAAGCCAGAACAAGACTTTTAGGCTGTTTGAAGTATGATTGGCCATAAAAATTGATTCCGGACAAACCTTTATAATTTTACATAAATGCCAACTGCAATACCCGGCCCCGATATTTTTACCGGAAGCTCACTGTTTTTAAGACCGTTACTTTTGTAAAACGGGGTGGTTTCGGCGTTGTAATCATATTTAACAGTTACCGGTTTGGGATCATAAGCCCCCTGATAATATATATCTGAATAATAGCCTCGGCCAACCAAGGTTACAGCCGGGTTGCCGTTTGTGAGCGGAACATTGTAAAAAATATCGGCAAAGAGCCCGAAGGTGCTGAATGTGTAGCCGGCCCTTAAACCCGGACGCAGAATCCAGGTATCGGTACGTATGCTCATATTAATATTTTCGCCATAGCCCCGGCCCTTGTTTGTGTTATCGGGCCCAATGAAAATTACGGTATGGTCTACCATATAATCAGGGGTTTCGAAGTTAACGATATGGGTATTTACAGAGCTGATACCAAAACCCATATTCGGGGTAAGGCTCCATTTGTTTTTGCATACCTCGTAACCTATTTTAGATAAAAATGAAGCTCCGCCTGAAAAGTTTGTAGTGCTGTTCCTTATAAGGGCTTCTATTTCAAGGCTCATAAAAACACCTTTTGCATTCACCCTGAATGCCCCGAATGCGCCAAGCGCGTGCAAACCCGAGCCTAAATCGGCATCTTTTACCTGGTTGTTAAAATTGGTTTTAAGGCCGGATGCGTTATTCAGCAGGCTTGCGCCGGAACTGAAGCTGAAGCCTGAATGGCTCTTGCCCAAGGGCTTAAAACGAGTGTCAGTACCTTTTCCGGCCGAGTCTGCTTTAACAGAATCGGGCAGGGCAGGGTTGCCGATGCTGCCTTGTGAGTATGCTGCATTGCCGTTTACCAACACTGTAAGGCATAAGGCAAGGCAATAAATAAGTGATGTTGAAAAATAGCGCATAAGTAAAATGTGTATAAAACAGGCTGCTAATTTATTTTATCTTTTTGGTAATACAATGCAGGCAGCCAATAAGTAATTTGTTTGAGGAATCAGATCCCGCCTAAATTTTATTTGCAGTCTTTCAGGCCCTTGTTTAAATGCCCGCAATGAATTTCCGGTATTGAAGCCGTAAAAAAAGCGGGCCATACGGCCCGCCTGAAAAAGTACACCGGGTTCAGGCAACCCAAGCGTTAATGTATTTAATACTTACAGTATAAACCTGTAAGTAAAGTTAAGCCCGGCGGTATAGGGGCGCAATGCAAGCGGTTCGCGGGCCTTGTAAGAACTGTAAATGAAATAGTTCAGGGTTGGCTCTATCATGAGGCGGGTACGCGGAGTAGGCGATATAACATAGCCTGCGCTGAAGTTCAGGCTGGTGTTAATTTGCTCCAATGGGGTATCGGCATCAGGGAAAATAAAGGTTTCGCTTACATCGCCGTCTACTGATTTGTTGGTGCGGCCCTGTACAAGCACATTCACATTGGCCCCCGCAGAAAAACGCAGGCGTTTTGCAGGTCCGCTGTATATGGCTAAAGCGCTTTGCAAGCCACCGTAGGTATATTTACTGTCGGTGGTAATATGTTGCGATGCATATACAGGCTTCACTATTTGTGCATTGTTATCGGCATTATCCACGAGGGCATAGGTTTTAATCTGAGTGCCGGTAAGGTTGTATTCAAGCTGCTCATTTACCTGCGATACACAGAGGCCAAGTGTTATTTCGGCAGGAAGTCCACCGATTTTAATGCCTTGGTAAGCAGTGCGTAAACCGGCTTCGGCGCTTATGCGGCTTTTGCTTGCTTCATCTTTACGGCTAACCTGCTGCACCAGCAGATCGTCGCCACGGTTTGGCTGAAGGCGGTTAAAGCGGTATCGAGGTAATACCCATGCATCAATTGCCCAGTTATGTTGGTTGGCAGGCTTAGGTGCAGCCGGGGCTGTTGTTGCAACTTCCGCAACTTTAGCCGTCTCAGCAGTTTCGGGTAATTGTGCAACAACCGGCTTTTCAGCTTCAGGTGTGGCAGCAGCAGGCTCAATTAAAGATTCAGCATCGCCTGTAATTTCGGCAGATGCAGGAGCCTGAGGGTTTGTATTGCTGATAATTGCAGCAGGATTTGCTTCTGTAGTTACAGCTTTGCCGGTTGGGTCGCTTATTGTGTTTTCTGCTTTGTGCCCTGAATTATTCAAAGCTATGCCGGACAATGGCTCGGCAGCAGAAACAGTCTGCGATGTTTCTGATTTACGGCGGTTTCTTTTTGCTGACTTACGCGATGCTGTTGCAACAGCATTTCCGGCAGGTAATGAGGCAGGTGCGGTACCGGCCGAGGTTACATTTTCAGATTCAGGATCAGAACCTGCATGTTTAGACCCCTCATGCGGGTTCAGCAGGGCCAGGTTACCGGCTGTACCTGCAGGTACAGGATTACGAACTTTACCCCCCGATGATTTACCCGATGCAGGGTTAGCGGCTTTGGTATCAGAACTGCCTGGTTTTACAGTTTGTTGGGCCGACTTTGCGCTGCTTTCTTTAGGGGCCTTGGTATCAGCCTTACTGTTGGTGTTGGCCTGGTCAGTATTGTTGTTATTATTCAGCCTGCCTGCAGATGTTGAGGCCGGGGCCTTATCAGGGTTTTGCGTTACAGTACTTTGACCTTCTGTTGCCCTAAGCGGGGCATGGCTGTTTTGCAGCTTGCTCCCGGGTTTATTGGTTTCTGAACTTGCAAGTCCGCCCCCGCGGGTGTCAAGCTCAGGTACAAGGCGAAGGAGCAGCGTTGCAGTGGTTAATGCCAGGACTAATGCCGCAGCAATGCCATAGACAATGCGGCGGAATCTGGTTCCGTGCAGGTCTTCGTCTATTTTTTGCCAGCCGCCGGGGGGCGGGGGAGGCGTATAACCTTTGAGCTTTTGCCTGAGCAGGGCGTCAAAGGGGTCTTGTTCTTCCGGGTTATCCTTGCTGTTCAGCGACATAGTCAGATGAATGGTGCTTCAGGAGCGATTTTTTCAGGTAAGCCCTGGCTTTAGCCAGTTGAGATTTTGAGGTGCCTTCGGATATTCCGAGCATCTCTGATATTTCTTTATGCCCGTAGCCTTCAATTGCGAAAAGGTTAAATACCATACGGTAACCTTCGGGCAGGCGGGCAATTAAGTCGAGGAGTTCATCGGCGTCTATTTGGCTTAAAGTGTCCTGGTCGCTTTGGGGCATATCTCCCGCATCTTCCAGGTCGCCGTGGTAATAGCGCTTCTTGTTTTTATGGAAATGGTTAATGGCCGTGTTTACAAATATGTGCTTCATCCAGCCTTCGAAGCTGCCGGCGCCTTTGTAAGCCTGCATGTTTTTGAATACTTTAATAAAGGCATCATGAAAAATGTCTTCAGCCTCGAAGCTTGTGTAGGCGTAGCGCAGGCAAATTCCCATCATCACAGAGCCGTACTTGTTGTACAGCGCCTCCTGATAACGGGCTTTGTTTGCTTTGCAGCCCTCAATAAGCTCTTCCTCGGTGAAGTTCAATGCCTTAGGGTATTAAAGTGTCATGGTAAATGCGTTGGGGTGGTAATCAGTAAAGAGCCGAATGAATTTGCTTCGGCACGAATTGAGCGGGTCCTGTGCCGCTTACAGGCGGCATATATTAAATCAGGCTGTTTGTCTTGTTTTAATGGTTGCCAACCGCAGGAGCTGCCGAAGGACGTGGCGTAACTACCGATGGCAGGAACTGAATATAAACTATACCTGTATCAAGCTTGGCAGGGTTTGAATAATTCCTGGCAGTGTACATCAGGCTGTCGGTGTTTTTTTCGTCGGCATCGGCAGGGAATGTATATATAAAGCTGTTAGCCCCCACAAGCGATGTAATGGCTCCCTGGGTATAACGCAGCCTGTGTGCCTGTAAGCTGCTCATGTCAATATCTTTAGGGCAGAACCTGTCGTTAAGCAAGAGGCTTTCCCATGAAATAACAGCCCTACCTTTATCTATTGAAAACTGCATCACATCGTTTAACAATGCAAAACGTGAAGGACATTCAGAACTGAAGCTTACTGTAAAATATACCCTGGCACTTTCAGTTTTATTGCCGCGGGTTACCTGGTAAACCAATGAATCTTTACCGGTGAAGTTGAGTTCGGGTGTATATTTCCACTCTTTGCCGTTTATAGCTATTTCACCGTGGGCAGGGTAAGTATAGATTTTTGAGGTGTAAATGCCGCAAAGCTCATCGTTACTGTATGGCGAAAACATGTTCCACTCATTTTGTATTACGTTGGTTATTCTGTCGTTTTGGAGCCTTATGGTACAGTTGGCCGAATCTATTACAGTAATATTAACAGTTGCAGAAGAGGTTTTGCCGTTTTGGGCAATGGTATATTCAAAATAATCTTTTCCTACAAAATCGGCATTGGGGAAATAAACAAAGCCGGGGAAGGTGGGGCTGCTTTCAACACGCCCGTTCTGCGGGGTTTTGGGCGAAAGAATTACGCTGCCCTCGCTTGCAATATCATTATTCAAAACCTGAATAACTACAGAGCTGTTGGCATAAACCCTTGCGCTGTCGTTTTTGGCAGTAAGTTGCGTTACAACCAATTTACGCGCATCATCATCTACCTTGTTGCAGCCTGAAAGCAGGAAAAACGGCAGCAACGCCAATAGGCCCGAGGATAGGAGAAAGGTGTATTTGTAGAAAATCTTCATGTTATATGAATTGTATCCGCCGGTTTACATTGCCTGCAGGCTTGGTAAGCCGGCCAACGAAAAAGGAACACAAGTATGTACAGTAGCAAGACAGCAAATGCATTTAAAAGGTTGCCTGGCACCTGTAAAATAATATGATTACAGCACCCGGCGCAGTTTCATGGTATTCGTTCGGTTAAATTTATTTATATTTTGCCCCTGAAACAAATAAGATTGCAGCCGGGCAGCTGCACAGGCCCTTAAAAGCGCTGCTGCAAACTTAAGGGCTGTTCAAAAATGAAGATATTGCCGAAAACAGTTTTTCCGTCTTTTTTACTGGTTATCAGCCTTTTCGGCTTTGGGCATACCCCCTTGCATCGTTCCGACAGGGCTGTTAAGGTAATTGTAATAGATGCCGGGCATGGCGGCAAAGACCCGGGCTGCCACGGCGCTAAGGTTAATGAGCGCGATATTACCCTGAAGGTTGCCCTGAATGTAGGCAGGCTCATTAAAGAGAATTTAAAAGACGTAAAAGTAATTTACACCCGCAGCACCGACGTTTTTATTCCCCTGCACGACCGCGCCGATATTGCCAATAAAAACCACGCCGACCTTTTTATAAGCATACATTGCAACAGCAGCCCCGCAAAAATAAACGGCAGCGAAACCTATGTGATGGGCCTGCATACCGGCGAAGGAAACCTTGAAGTGGCCAAGCGCGAGAACTCGGTAATTTTAAAAGAAGAGAATTATATGCAGAAGTACGACGGCTTCGACCCGAACTCGCCGTTGGCGCACATACTCTTTTCCAATATGCAGAATGCACACCTGGAGCGCAGCCTTAACCTGGCAGAACGCATTGAAGGGCAATTTAAAAACCGCATGGGCAGGCACAGCAGGGGCGTACGGCAGGCCGGCTTTATAGTGCTTTGGAAAACCGCCATGCCCAGCGTATTGGTTGAAATAGGTTACCTAACCGATGCCAAAGACGAAAAATACCTGAAAAGCGATAAAGGGCAGGACTTAATTTCTTCTGCCGTTTTCAGGGCAGTGAGAGATTACAAGGCCGAAATGGAAGATGATGAGTAGGTAGGTTTTATTGTTGTTGTTTAGTAACACCCGGCGCAGTTTCCTTAATTGTGGTATCAGGTTTCCCCATTAGCACACTAATTATTCCGGTTAATCCAGCTATGCCACCGACCCCGGCAACAACGCCTGTGATAGCTAAGTCTTTAGTGAGAATGCCTGTAACAGCAGGTATAACTATGGCGCTTATAATAATAGAATAACTCATTAATTGGCCTCGGTATGTTATTTTCCTGCAAGTTCTATTTCTTTAGTCTTTGCTTCGGTTATTTTATCTTTTCTCTCTGAATCGCTTTTTAAGAGGTCATGCCTGAATTTTTGTTCCTCCCTTGCCGATTCGACAATGAATTTTACAACTTCAGGATTAATACTACTGTAATGTTCTAAACTTGCAGGATCAGGAAGAGGCCCCTGCCATTCGTTAGCAATAGCTGTAACACGGTGAATATTATTGCCTTCACTTACCTGGACGAATTTATTCTTTCTCCCGTGTCGAGACATATTTGTCTAAAGCTTTTTTCAGGTCCTGTCCGATATGACGTAAATCTACGGCTGTATTGGCATTATCTGCAGAAAATCCGTTCCCGCTTATAGTTTCAAGCATTGGTAAATCCATACCTGATTCTTTTTCAAGCTGGTTTAATTCATTTAAGTGCTTTAAAAAAAGATCACGATAATTCTTCGCGAAAAGATTGTTGCTGAAATCCGGCAAGAATGGTTTCATCTCTGTGAAATGTTTTCGATATTTAGTAGAGAAGCGCATCTTAATGGTCAACGCTTTCTGAGTTAGAATGTTGTCGGAAGTGATTTGCCGACGCCATAATCTAAGCTTAGGCAAGTTACATTAGTTTTTCATTCACAGAATATATTACCCGAAATAATAACCCCCAAACCCACCTTCAGGCATTGGCCTGCGGAAGAGGTTATGCAGGGTGACCGGGTCGGTAAGCGCTATGTCAGCAGGGCTAAAATAACGGGCTTCGCCAAGCATTTGCTGGTCGGGGGTCAGCTCAGGGTCGTGGCCCTGAACGGGGGTGCCTGAAATCAGCTTTACTTCAAAAAAAATTTCGGCGGCATGCAGGGGCGGCTCAAGATATTCATTCACACAAAGCAGGCGGCCTACCGATACTTTTAATCCTGTTTCCTCAATAAACTCGCGCTCAAGTGCCTGCGGCATTGTTTCAGTAAAATCAGGCTGTCCGCCGGGCGGGGCCCAAAGATAGCCCGCTTTGCCGATTCCGTTGTGCTTAATAAGCAAAACGCCATGGCTGTTATACAGCAGGCCGCATACGCGCAACCTGAGCCTGCCGCCGAATGCGCGGTTTATGTTGGCTTTAAGCAAGTCGTTTTCACAGCTTTGCATAGGCTCAATCGTTCCAGATGCCGCTTTCTGTAGCTTTATCGTAATGTGGTTTGGTTTTAACCTTACGCTGGTAAAATGGCTTTTGCGTTCTGTCGCCTGATTTACGTACACGTATTTCACCGCGGTATTGTGTATAGGCCTCATGATCAGGTTCCTTTTTCACAGGCAGGTTGCCCGAGAATTGGGTATAAGCTTCATGGTCTGGCGCCATTTTACCGGGCAAATCACCTGAAAATTGGGTATAAGCTTCGTGGTCGGGCACTATTTTAGGGGGCCTGTCGCCGGCATATTGGGTATAGGCCTCATGGTCGGGTACCAATTTTTGGGGCCTGTCGCCGGAAAATTCAGTATAGGTTGTAGGGTCTGCCTTAAACTTCGGATCCTGGTCGCCACGGAACTTAATAACCTTGCGGCTGTCGCGTTTGCTTTTTTTATTCTTCTGCTCAGGGGTATTGGGCGCATACTTACCCATTCCAAAAAACTTCATCCAGCGGGAACGGCGTTCTTCGCGGGTATAGGCGAAGTTCACATTGTACTGGTCCATCGTATTTACAGTTTCAATCTCGCGCATGTACCTGGTGGCATCATTAATGGCGCCGCCCGAAGTTTTGCTCTTACTGGTTTCATGGGCTTTTTCAGCATCGCCTTCAAAGTAAGCTTTTGGCCTCAGGCTTTTAGGCTTTACAAAGGTCTTTTGCAGCTTTCTGTCACCGTTTTGCGCAACAGCAGTGCCAGGGCTTAAAATGCATGCAAAGCAAAGCATGAGCAATGCCGAAGCAGGCAGGCTCATTTTCAGTTGTAAGCTTTTAAACCTTATCATTTTTAATTGCGGAATGCTTATTGCAAATATATGCAGCCTTTCAGCAAATGCATATTATGAGTGAAATATGTAAGGAACCTGCGGAAAGGCCCGGGATTGTAGCCTCGCCTGTAATCAGGCTTTTACCCTCTTCAGGTATTCATCCCTTATTCGTTTGCCTAAGGAATTGGTCCAACTCATGGGGAAAGATTGGCCGTTAAAGCTGTGCCAGCCAATTATTTCGGCGGCAGTGCCGCAAAAGAATGCGCTGTCGGCTTGTGCCAGCTCTTCGGGCGTAAAGAAACGCTCGCTTACGGCAATATCCCAATCAGAACAGATTTCAAGAACCGATGCACGGGTTATGCCTTCCACCACGTAATCAGTGGGCGGAGTAACCAAGGAACCGTCTTTCTCGAAGAATATGTTTGCGCCCGGGCCTTCGGCCACATTCCCGTTTTTATCGGTAAGCAGGGCTTCATCGAAACCCTTGTTCTTGGCTTCCTGCGAGGCCATAATAGAGTTTACATAATGCCCGCTGACTTTTGCATGAATACGAAAGGCAGAGGGGTTAGGCCTTTGAAAAGAAGAAAGCATGACATTCAGCTGCTTTTCGCCAAGGTAAGCGCCCCATTCCCAAACAGCTATAAGTATGCGCGATGTTTGCGCATAGGTAAGCCCCATATTGGGCGGGCAAAATACCAGGGGGCGAATATAAGCATCGGTCATGTTGTTCATTTCCAGTACTTTGTAAGATGCCTTTACCAGTTCTGCCACTTCATAAGGAAAAGGTATGCCAATGGCTTCGGCAGATGCTTTCAGGCGCTCAAAATGCGCCTCTGCACGCCAGATTCTTGCTTCGCCTTCGGCAGATGTATATGAACGTATGCCTTCGTAAACCGCATAGCCATAGTGCAGGCTTTGGCTGTATAAATCTCCCGAAGCATCGGCAGCTTTCAGGAATTCACCATCAAGGTAAAGTATGGTTGAATTATTATAGTAACTCATTAAGTGCTTAGTTCTTCTCGCGGTTATAATTATCCAACATACGGTTAATAATCTCGGTGAGGCGGTCTTTATCGAATTTTACGCTGTCGAGCATGTTTTCGAAAGCTTCGTAGCCGCCTTCCAGGTTTTCGTAGCAACGCAGGCGAATATACCAGGTGCAGTTCCCGAGAGCGAAAACAGCCTGGTGAAACTGCCAGTAATGGAAATTATGATACATACGGCCTTGCAGCCAACGGCCTTCCACCTGGAATTCGCTGAGCCTGATGTGCTTTACGCCATCTTTGCTTACACCGAATTCTTCTGTTAAATCCTGTACTGCCTCTTCAACCACTTCGGCAAGGGTAACCTTACGGGTGTTTGTTGTTTCCCTGAAACCGCATTCGAGCATTAAGTTGCAACGGCCGGGGCTGCTGTAAAATTCATGCCTGCTGTTGTCAAGCTCTTCGCCGTCTTCAGAAATTTGTTTGTGCCTGAATAATTCAACCGGGGTACGGAAAGTAAGGGAGCCGTTATCCATTTCCATGCTTTCCCAGCTTTTGTCGTTCAGGTCGCCGATGTCTTCATACGGCAGCTCAAAGTTAAAGCGGATGCTGTTGAGCAGTCGCATGGCCTGTCCGCAGCCGTTACGGTTGCGGGCCGGGTAAAGTATATGCACGCACCAAAAACGATTGCCACTGTGGTAATAGGCAGCACGGTATTCAAACTGTTCGCGCTTGTTTATAAAGCAGCCGTTGAGCAGGTAAGCTTCTATGCCTTCATGGTCGGGCAAAACGCTTAAAATGTATTTGCCGGAAGCGGCAGGGTCGGTATCGGAATACTCACGCACGCGCTTTTCAATCAGGCGCTCCATATTGGGGCGGCTGTTTATGTTGTAAAGCGCATACTCACAGCTTACAGTAAGATTAAAGTTAGAAGATGTCTGGTAAAACTCATGCCGGTGCAGCTTGGCCCCCGGCGTTGTATTATGCACCGATTTGATCGCATGCAAAACAATGGGAGATTGGAAAGATATGGACTTATCGCGCACCGTGAAGCGGTAAGGATCACGGCGGCCGGGTCTTGGAATGAGCTTATAGGTGAGCCTGCGCAGCCAAAAAGGAATTCCCTGGTTTTCGGAACGAAGAAAGCGCCAGGCCCGCTCTTTACGCAGGAACAGAACCAGCGCAGCAGCTGTAATACCCGCAGTTGCAAAGCTTACCAATGCCGGGTGCGCATCGGCAGAAACCATGCTGCTTACGAACAATATCCCCGACATTGCCAAAAGCATTGCAAGCACAACCAACCGCAGGTAATAGTTCTCCATACTAAATAAGGGTTTCTGAAAAAAGGAACGTAATTAATGGGGTAAAACCCTGTAATACGCGCTGTTATATACTTAAAGCAATATTTACCTGCCCAAAAGGGAAAACGGACGCTGCTGCAATTTAAGTTTTTTTTTGTGAATGTGAAATAAAGCCCTACTTTTGCAATCCCAATTACACGGAGATTGTAGCTCAGCCGGTTAGAGCGTCGGTTTGTGGATCCGAAGGTCGCGGGTTCGACCCCCGTCATTCTCCCCATGTATTGTTAAGGGACTGCTGAAAGGCGGTCCCTTTTTTTGTGCCTGATTTATTTGGTTGTATTAAAGACCAAGCATGCACCGCCTATTTTACCCGGCTTCCCATTAACTCTTCGGCGCTGGCTAAAGATGCGGCTGTGGGGGCAGTGCCGCTGATCATGCCTGCTATTTCATTAACCTGCTCTTTGTTATTAAGCAGGCGAATATGGCTTACGGTTTTAACGTCGCTGTGGTCTTTATAAACGTAATAATGCGCCGATGCCCTGGCAGCTATCTGCGGCAGGTGGGTGATGGCAATCAGCTGGTGCCTTTGGCTCATGCGTTCCATCATGCGGCCGACTTTTACAGCCGTTTCGCCGCTGATACCCGTATCAATCTCATCGAAAATAATGGTGGGCAAATGGGTTTTGCCTGCCAAAATATACTTAATACACAACATCAGGCGAGAGAACTCTCCCCCGCTGGCCACATTGCGCAGCTCACGCGGGCTCATACCTTTGTTGGCGGTAAAGAGGAATGCAATGGTATCGGCGCCGGTAGGCGAAAGGGCCGCCGCCTGCCTGTCGATTCGGATGGTTGCGTTGGGCATGCCCACATCGGTAAACAGGCCGATTAATTCAGACTGCAGAACCGGGACAGCTGCAAGGCGGGCATTGGTAAGCGTTTCGGCTAAAGCTTTGGCTTCCAGGTGCAGGGCATCGGCTTTTTCACGGGCGGCGGCAATGGACTCCTCCATGTTTTCAAGGCCCGCAGTTTGGGCAGCCAATTGGTTGCGTATCTCAATCAGGCCTTCGGAATCTGCAACACCATGCTTTTTTTGTAAGGAGAAGAGCAGGCTCAGGCGCTCGTTAATTTCTTCAGAACGCGTTGTATCGGTTTCAATACCTTCGGCAATGGCATCAAGCTCCCCGGCAATGTCACGCAGCTCCAGCCAAACGCTTTCGGTGCGTTCGCTGAGCTTGCTAAAGTTTTCGCCGTACTCAGAAAGGCGGCTCAAATTGGTTTTTACAGTACGCAGGCGGCTGATTACAGTATCTTCCCCGCTGTCGAGCAATTCAACGCTTTCGCCTAAACGCTGCCTGATTTCCTCGGCATTTTCAAGCAGGTTGAGCTCCGCCTCCAGGCTTTCCTGCTCACCGCTTACAAGCTTCGCCTTGTTCAGCTCTTTTAACTGGAAGAGGTTATAGTCAAGCTCCTTTTTATCTTTCTTACTTTCTTCTTCCAGCTTGCGGAAAACCTGGTCGGCTTTGCGCCATGCCTCGTAGGTAAGGCGATAGGCAGATGTTTGCGATTGCAGCTCACCATAAGTGTCCAGGATACTAAGCTGGTAGGCATTAGAGCCCAGCTGCACGCTGTCGTGCTGGCTGTGAATATCCATCAGGCGGCTGCCCAGCAGTTTCAGGGTATCGAGGGTGCAGGGAGTATCGTTAATAAACGCACGCGATTTTCCTGCCGGGCTTATTTCACGGCGAATAATGCAGCTGTCTTCGTAATCTATTTCGGCTTCCTCAAAAACCGATTTTACCGGGTAGCCCTTTACATCGAAAACGCACTCCACCACGCATTTTTCTTCTTCGTTCAGCAAAGAGCGACCTTCGGCACGGTTACCCAGCAACAGCCCTACGGCGCCCAAAATAATAGATTTACCTGCGCCGGTTTCGCCCGTAATTATATTCAGGTGGGCCGACGGCGTGATTTCAAGCTCCCGGATAAGGGCGTAATTCCTGATGAGCAGGCTTTTAAGCATATTTTTTATACCCGGCCCCGGCAGTTATTTGCCCTCGCCATTAGTTATTGACGCGTTTCACGTCAGCGAATTTTAGCGAATATACACCCGCAAGAGGAATTAACATGCCGATTAAGGCGTGTATATGAATTTAATAATAAAATTATTGAATCTCTTCCGCATCGCGGCGAGCGGCAAAGTTCAGGAGCGCAGGGTCAATGTTTGATTGGGTACGCAGCAAATCTTCCATGGTTTCGCGGCGGCGTATTAAATGGGCTTCGCCGTTCATAACCAGTACCTCGGCAGGCCGCATGCGGCTGTTATAATTACTGCTCATGCTGAACCCGTAAGCACCCGCATTGCGGAAGCCAATCAGGTCGCCTTCGCGTACTTCATCAAGCTTGCGGTCGTAGCCAAAGGTATCGGTTTCACATATATAGCCGGCAACCGTATAAACGCGCTTTACCCCGTCAGGGTTGCTGATGTTCACAATTTCGTGGTAGGCATCATACAACATGGGCCTGATGAGGTGATTCAGCCCGGTATCAAGCCCCACAAAAACTGTAGCGGGTGTGGTTTTTACAACATTAGCCCTGGCCAGTAAGAAACCACATTCGCTCACCAGGAATTTGCCGGGTTCGAACCATATTTCAAGCTCACGGCCGTAGTTTTTACAGAATGTGGTAAAGGCGGCGCTCATGCGGCTGCCCAGCTCTTCAATATCGGTAGTAATGTCGCCTTCTTTATAGGCTACTTTAAAGCCGGAGCCGAAATCTATAAACTCAAGATCCGGAAAATCATTGGCGGCGTCGAAAACGAGTTCAGCACCCTGCAGGAAAACATCGGAGTTCAGGAAATCTGAACCGGTATGTACGTGCAGGCCGGTAACTTTCATTTTATGTGCCTTTACAATGCGCAGCACATGGCGAAGCTGCAAAATGCTGATGCCAAACTTACTGTCGATATGCCCGGTTTGAATTTTACTGTTGCCCCCGGCAGATATATGCGGGTTCAGGCGAATGCAGCAGGCTACAGAATCGCCGTATTCGTTCCCGAACTGCTCCAATACCGATATGTTATCTATATTCAGCTTTACCCCTAAATCTGCAGCCTCGCGTATTTCATTGAAGCTTACACAGTTGGGGGTGTACAGAATTTCTTCCGGACTGAACCCCGCATACAGGCCCATGTGCACCTCCTCAATGCTTACGGCATCGAGCCCGGCGCCCAGGTTGCGCATAATGCGCAGGATATTTACATTGGTAAGCGCTTTTGCAGCGTATTTAAGGCGCAGCTTCAGGCCCGGGAAGGCAGATGACAAACGCAGGTACTGCCTGCGAATGGTTTCGGCATCGTACAGGTAAAGAGGGGTGCCAAATTCTTCGCACAGGTCTTCCACTGCAATGCCCTGAACTGCATACTTACCGTTTTCCAAATCCATAGCTTAATCGGGTTTTAAAATGAGGAGCAAATATAGGGAATTTGAAGGGGGGCTGTTTGAAACCCGGCTGCGGGAATTACATGAAAATTCGGGTTATTTGCATTTGCTTACACCAAGGCCAACAAATAACATGCGCAACCCGGTTTTTAACCTCAGTAATTACCCTTCGGCTGCCCGAATATTTATTGCAGAGCTCCGCGATAAAAACATTCAACAGGACAGCATGCGTTTCAGGCGCAACCTTGAAAGACTGGCCGAAGTGCTTGCTTACGAAATCAGCAGGACTTTTGATTACCGGGAGATAACAACAGAAACTGTATTAGGAAGCTCGCCCGAAATAATGCCGTTGCAGCAGCCTGTTTTGGTTGCCGTGCTCCGTGCCGCCCTTCCATTCCATACAGGTTTCCTCAATATTTTCGACCGGGCAGAAAATGCCTTTATAGGTGCATACCGTTCCGCACATAAAAGCGACCACAGCTTTGATGTGCAGATGGATTACATGGCCTGCCCCGACCTTGAAGGCAAAACCATTATTCTTATAGACCCCATGCTGGCAACCGGCAAATCATTGGTACGCACCTGGGAGGCGCTGCAAAAGTTCGGCAAGCCGGCAAAGCTGCATGTGGCTGCAGCCATAGCATCAGCAGACGGGATAGAATTTGTAAGCAAGGCCATACCTGAAGCGCAAATCTGGACCGGGGCCATAGACCCTACCCTGAACGACCATTATTATATAGTGCCGGGCCTCGGCGATGCCGGGGATCTTGCCTACGGGCAAAAAAATTCATAGCAGCGAATTTGATTCCCTGCTTGGCAATTGCCTGAATTATTTTACCTTTGCCCTCCCTTAAAGGAACCAATCTATTGCCCGGATGGCGGAATTGGTAGACGCGTTGGTCTCAAACACCAATAACTGCAAGGTTGTGCCGGTTCGACCCCGGCTCCGGGTACTGAAGATAAGCCCTGAGATTTCTCAGGGCTTTTTTTGTGGGCTTACATCCTTAATTTTTCAAAACTAATAAGATGTATAATGGCAATTCCCGTCTACAGAATTTCAGCTGTTGCTCTCTAAAAAAGGCACAATGATTCCTTAAAAAGTCTGGCTTCGGTACATAAAAAGCAAAAAAAACAGGCCCCGTTGAAGTAATCCCCGGAACGCCTGTGCTTACAGCCAAATACAGAAGTCTTGGTTATGGATGCTTAGAAACCTCGCCGCAAATTTTTTGAAAAGTTTCGCCGGTATTGTCAAGGGAATTAACTGTTTCGCGGTTATTAAACTCCTGGGCGTATAGGAGTTTGCCGCTGCTGTCTTTCATTCGGATGTAATCTATTTCAGCGTAAGTGTTCGGAACCAGCTCTATTCCATAAATTCTGTTGTCAAGGGGTTGGGTAAAAGGGCCGCTTACACGCAGTTGGTTATTACAGTAAAGTCTGCCCTGCCCGTTATTAATTTCAAGGCGAATGGTATTCCAATCACCGTTGCGTTTAATTTCCAGACTGTTCATTGCCGAATCGGGGAAAAATACAGGCTTACCGAAGGTTACAGAGTTTTTTGTGTTCATTCCCTCATCGAAAAAGGCAATATCTATTACTTCAGCGTCCTCCCTGTTGTAAATGTAGCAGCTAAAATCGCGGTTATGGTATCTTAAATCAGGCAGCCTGTACCTGAATTCTAAATTTAAATTACCAAAACCTACCGGCGGAAAATAGCCGAAGGTTGAAAGGTTATAAAAAGTGTTTTCGTGTGGGGTATCAATATAGTGGTGTAAAGGCAGGCGCATGCTGCCTTCGGCAATAAGGTCGCTGTCTGTATGCGGATCGAACATAACCTGCGTAAAATGGTCCAAGGCATACCTTGCCTCCGTGGAGGTAAGCAGGTAATGCCACTTAGATTTACCGCCCATTAATTTGGTCATAAAGTCTTCCTGGCCATTTGCCGACAAATGCAGTGTTGTTGTAGAGCTGTGCATGAACAAAACCAAAGTGTCGGTCTTTTTGGTTAACTGAATTTTATAAGGTTCAACAGATTTTTCAAATTCCATTGTCAGGGTATCTGTTCCCAGCTTTGAAAAGTCGTAACGGTATGTTTCGCGGTGTTCGCCCACGCTGTCAGATTTGCCCACCTTTTCCCAAACAAACTTACTGAAGTCTGTTTTTGCCGCTTTGGTAACTACGGGCGCAGGCGACTTTGTCAAAAAATAACCTGCTGCAGCAAGTACCGGCAATAAAGTCAATAACAGGGCGCTGCGCCTGCTGTACCAAGGTTTCTTTACAATGCTGAAATACTTAATATACGACCAGCACAGATTGAAGACGG
>JAZKBN010000083.1:26672-38668 GCA_040388605.1 Bacteroidota bacterium
TTACAATGCTGAAATCTGCGTCTTCAATATAGGCCCCGCTTTTGGGTTCATCTTGCCGGGTATTAACGAGCCTAATCAAGGCGGTTTGCGGGCGGGCCTGCCTGTGCTCTCGCTTAATATGCACCAATGCAAAACTTGCCGGCTCAAAAAGGTGTGCGTGCGCGGCCCTGAATGTGGTATAACTGCCGTAGCCCAGGTATATGCTTAAGGCCTTCAGCAGGTTTTTCCTGTATGCAGCCTCTGTGTCGGTGTCAATAAAACGCCGCAGGGTGGCGGTTGACGGCATGAGCGAAGCTGCCTGCACCGGCCCCATTAAAGTTACCAGCGAGTTGCGTATATCGAGCTGCAGATCTATGTAAAAGGCCCTGCGGCTCGGCAGGGCTTCAATACCCGCAAAAGAAGGGCCGTGACCCTTTATGCGCCATTGCTCCCATTCGGTATCTATTTTTCTTAAAAGTAAATGGCGGAGGGTGGTTTCCGGCTTCGTTTCGGCCTTATGCTTCAAAATACATTATTAGATCTGTTTTATTTGAGCACGCCGGTTATTTAAAGCCGTTTCTGTTCAACGCGCACAAGAACGATATTTAATTCTATATCAAGGTGAAATAACTTGCCATGCGGCGAAGCCATAGGTTTCCGGCGGGTTTTATAAAGACAGAAACAAGAACAAAAGATGAGTCACCGGGTATTAAAAGGCCGCCATAAGTTTTACCGTTTTCATTTACAAGGCTTCGGTTATAATCATGTTACTGTAATATCAACACGCCCAGGTTAATTCTTAGCAGTACTGATATTTGTTGGGCAGACAGATATTATAAGTTTGGCAGGATATTTATCGCCTCCAATTTTGGATATAGTTAGGGGCTTATCCAAACTCTGCCGGTGCCTGTTGTTGCCTCCGACGGTTCTGCGTTAAGTATAAAAAGCCCGGTTAAGCCAGATGGCGGAAGAAATTGCATTTGAACTGTTGAAGACAGGAGGATTTACCTTTCTTTACCGATGCCGGCTTTTACTTTGATCAGCATTGAAACAGCTCTGGTTTTTAGCCATTTATAAATATAGATGTCCGGCAATAAATACCGTTATTGCATCTTTATTAGAAAAAATTGTCTGTTGGAGCCGTGCTTATATAGTCTTGCTCCGCCAGCTGTTGAATATGTATGTCACATAACACCGATGCTTCCCCGGAAGCAACACTCCGCCTACTGCTTTTAAAAAAATAAGTGCCGATTGGGGACCTTGGCACCTTAAAGGTCACGGCCCGATTTTCGCCGGCATTGAAGCCCTGCCAAGCCGCGGAGCATTTTATATTGATTTACAGCTTGATATTCGTGATTCTTTAGCTGCTGTGCTTGGCCCTATAGAGTCAGCATCTCTGATGCCCTCTATTGCCACGCTCAGGCGATTTCTTGATCCGCAGTCTGATGCCGGTTTCAGGAAAGACCTTTTTAAAGCGCTTAGTATTTACCTTGGCTACAGCAGCTATGCAGCTTTCAGGGCCGCTCATGCGCACATGTCTGAACCTGCAAATTTTGCTTTGGTCCATATAAAACGGGTGCACCAACATATGAAGGCCGGGGTACAAGGAACTATGTAGGTTTCGGGTCCGAGTATTACTTTCCTGAAACTTAGCTTAACCGGCTTGAGACAAAATATAATGCCGATTGGGTAAATATCAAGCTTGAAGTAAAAAAGGAAAGGACTACTGTAATATCGAACTCCGAGTAAGCGGGCCTTATGTACACTCTTCCGATAACGCTAACAATTTATTGGGAATGGAGCTTGTACTAAACACATACGCCGAAATAGATTGTATCAGTATAAAAACGGGGCAGGCAAGCTGTTGTACTCCCAGGAATTCAATGACCCTAATACAGTAAATGCAATAGACAGCACAAGTAAAATGTTTCGAACTGTTTGCGGTGAGAAACCCAAAAAGTAGTTTTTCAACCTTCACAAACAGTAAAAGCCCGGGGATATTTTCTTCGGGCTTTTGCTGTTTTTTAGCGCTTAAACAATTTAAAATATATTGTTATTAAGAATTGGCGCTTAAGTAGCAATGCACATTTAAAGGCGACCTATTTATTGGTGCTTTGTAGCTTTACCAGACAAAACCCTGTCAAAAGCTTAAAAACGGGCTTTTTAATCACCAAAACGTTTTGAAACACTATTGGAACACGGCCGGCTCGGATATAGGAATTAACAGGTCTAGCTTGCCGGGGTTATGGTCAACACAGGCCAAATTGGTAAACTCACAATAACACAACATGAAGTCCAACTTTTACAAACCCTTACGCCCCGGCAGATTGAATGCCGGAAAACTGCGTACCGGGATTCTTTTCAAATTACTGCTCGCGCTGCTGATAGGCACAGCATCGGCAGACGAAGCTTCTGCTTCGAATAAAACACCCAAGCCGATAAACGGTAAGCAAATTAAAGCAGGCCGGGCAGGCATTATGCGCACTATGAACTGTGCAGCACCTACTGTTATAGCCTCGGGTTCAACTACATTGTGCGCGGGCGGCAATGTTACGCTCTCGGCACCCTCGTTTATAACTACGGTAAGCACTTTTGCAGGCAGCACCGCAGGTAATACTGATGCAAGCGGAACCGCTGCACAGTTCACCGACCCTTTCGGCACAGCTTTCGATGCCGCAGGTAACCTGTATGTAGCGGAACAGGATAACCACCGAATACGCAAAATAACTCCTGCGGGAGTTGTAACCACTCTTGCAGGCAGCACCCGGGGTTTTACGAACGGTACAGGCGCAGCCGCCAGGTTCAACAATCCCTCCGGTCTGGCCGTTGACGCCTCCGGCAATGTGTTTGTTACCGACTGGGGTAACGAAGCAATACGTAAAATAACTCCTGAGGGCCTTGTTACTACTTTTGCAGGTGGTACACGCGGCACCGCTGACGGAACGGGTACAGCCGCGCAATTCGTTAAACCTTTTGCTTTAGCATTTGACCCGGCCGGAAATTTAATAATAGCTGATTGCGATGACGGACTTATACGTAAAATTACACCGGCAGGTGTTGTAACTACTATAGCAGGTGGTACCCGAGGCAGTGCAGACGGAAACGGTACCGCTGCCCAATTTTATTACCCCTCCGGAATAGCTGTTGATGCAGCAGGTATAATATATGTGGCCGATAACGGAAATGGCCTTATTCGTAAAATAAACCAGGCAGGCGATGTTACCGCTGTAAACAGGGGCGGCACTTCTGTAAGCGCATACGGAATTGCACTTGATGGCGCAGGAAACTTGTATTGCGCCGAAATTTATAATAACCGCATAAGCAAAGTAAGCGCTGCAGGTGTTGTAAGCACTTATGCCGGCAGTACGCCCGGCTTTGCTGAAGGCCCGGTTTCAATCGCTTTATTTAATAATCCTTCGGGTGTGGCAGCAGATGCGGAAGGCAATGTTTTTGTGGCTGACCAAGGCAATAACAGAATCCGCAAAATAATACCCGCCGCCAATGCAGACTCATACATTTGGAGCAATGGATCTGCTGAACAGTCAATAATTGTAAATTCAAACCAATCAGGGAGCTATACAGTACAGGCCGTTAAAGGTACCTGTACCTCTGATGCAAGCGCCCCGGTAGTGGTTTCAGTAACCTCATTTACCACACCTGTAATAACGGCTGCCGGCTCAACAGCTTTATGTTCAGGCAGTAATGTAACGCTTTCGGCACCGGCGCTTACAACTATGGTAAGCACTGTTGCAGGCGGAAACGAAGGATATTATAATGCATCCGGCGCTGATGCTATGTTTAATTTGCCGTATGGTATCGCCGTTGATGCAACGGGCAATTTGTATGTGGCTGACTATAATAATAGCAGCATTCGTAAAGTAACACCCGGCGGTGTGGTAAGTACCCTTGCCGGAAACGGTACAGCAGGCTTTGCCGAAGGAACCGGCACCGCTGCACAATTTAATTATGCTAATGGTGTTGCTGTTGATGCGGCCGGATTTGTATATGTGGCTGACCAGAGTAATAACCGAATCCGTAAAATAACACCGGGCGGCTTAGTAAGCACTTTTGCAGGAAGCGGGGCAGGCGGCTTTGCTGACGGAACCGGCGCAGCTGCTCAGTTTAACGGACCCAACGGCGTAGCAGTTGACGCATCGGGGAATGTGTATGTTGCCGACGGAAGCAATAACAGCATTCGTAAAATAACACCGGGCGGCACTGTAAGTACCCTGGCAGGCGGCGGTTCGGCAGGCTTTGCCGACGGAATAGGCGCAGCAGCACAATTTAACTCCCCCATATCCGTTGCCGTTGATGCATCGGGCAACGTGTATGTGAGCGACGCAGGCAACAGCAGTATTCGTAAAATAACCCCCGGCGGTGTAGTAAGTACCCTCGCGGGAAATGGTTCGGCAGGCTTTACCGAAGGAATGGGTGCTGCAGCGCAATTTAATTACCCGACAGGTTTGACACTTGACGCAGCGGGTAATGTATATGTCGGCGACTTATTTAATAACCGAATACGCAAAATAACTCCGGAAGGATTGGTAAGTACCTACTCAGGAAGTGAAGGAGATTTTATTGACGGAGCGGTAGATGTTGCCAGGTTTAAAGGACCTAACGGCCTTGCTTTTGACGCTTCAGGAAATTTATATGTAGCTGATGAATATAATAACAGCATTCGCAAAATAGTACCTGCTGCCACTGTAGATTCCTATCTGTGGAGTAACGGCATAACTGCGCAATCAATTTCCCTAAGCACAAGCGATTTGGGCAGCTATACCGTACAGGGTATTCAAGGTTCATGTACCTCGGCATCAAGCCCTGCGGTTGTTGTATCATTATTGGCAGCTCCGGTAATTACTGCCCCTTCAGGCACTGCAAACTGCGGAAGTTCACGTGTTAGCCTGACCATATCTCCGGTTCAGGGGGCTGTAAGCTACCTGTGGAACGACCGTGACCATAGTACCGGTCTCACTATTAGTGCCTCATCACCGGGCAGCTACAAAGTAAGAGCTTTAAACAGTGACGGCTGCATCTCATCATTCAGCAATATTGTTAGTGTAAGCTCCGGAACCTCACCTGGTATCCCAACTATTCAGACACCGGTAAGCACCATTATATGCAGCGGCGGACAATTAACCCTTCAGGTACTTGCCGACCCGGGTGTTTCCGGATATATATGGAGCGACGGCATAACCACGGGCACCACACTCAGTGTCACAACCGCGGGAAGCTATTCGGTTAGGGCAATAAACGGCGCCTGTACTTCGGGAGTAAGTAACGTTATTACTTTAACGGCAAGCCCTGCACCCAACGTACCTTCTATTAGCGCCTCAGGCTCAACGGCATTTTGCGCAGGCGGAAGCGTAAACTTATATGCAACATCTGTTGACCCCGGCACCACTTATATATGGAACGACGGTTTAACCAACAACTCATCAATAACAGCTACCCAGGCAGGCAACTATTCGCTGCAGGCAATTTCTAACGGCTGCACTTCGGCGGCAAGCAATGTGATTGTTGTAACGCTAAATACCCCGGCCGGCCCGGTAATTACTTCCCCTTCTACCTATAACTGTAACGGGGCTGCCATTCAGATAACCGCAGCAGAAGTAAGCGGAGCCACTGATTATATATGGAGCGACGGTGTTACGCACGGCAATATCTTCGACGCCACTGTTTCAGGCACCTACTCTGTAAGGAGTATTTCTGCGGGCTGTACCTCGGCTGCAAGTAATGAAATTGCAGTTACCATTTTTCAGCTTCATGACCCCTCTACACCTGATATTCAAACTTCTCAGAGCACCATTACCTGCGGCGATAATATCAATGTCCCGTTTACGGTAATTAACCCCGTAGACGGAGTTGTTTATTTATGGAGCGATGGTGTTACAACCGGGAATTCCTTTACTGCCACCCAGGCCGGTTCGGTATATGTAAATCACATTACCGATGGCTGTACGGCAGATGTACACCATTCTATTATGGTGTGGAATTACCCGGCTATTTCCGCACCCGAGATTACCGCTCTTTCTGAAACCAATATCTGTGGCGACGGAAGCGTTACCCTGCAGGCAACAAATGGCGAAGCAGGCACTCAATTTCTGTGGAGCGACGGCGTAACCACAGGCAACACCTTCCAGGCTACCGCAACAGGCACATATTCAGTACAAAGCTTTAATGAAACCTGTACTTCAGCTGCAAGCAATGCAATTGAAGTAATCGTTAACCCGGTGCCTTCAGCGCCAACTATATCAGGCTCCGCATCTGCAATCTGTGAAGGTGGAAGCGCTATACTTACGGCCTCAGGCAATACCGGCTTCTACCTTTGGAGCACCGGTTCAATAGATCAGCAAATAACTGTTAATGAAGCAGGTAACTATACAGTGCAGGCTCTTAACGGCAATTGCTTTTCAGAAAACAGCGCAGTTTTTAACGTAAGAGTTATTACTGGAAAGCCTGTTATCAGCACCGATTACAGAGCCCGTTTCTGCGAAAACGAATACACTGTGCTTCGTTCGGCATCAGGCTTAGCGGGCCAATGGTTGCTAAACGGACAGCCCTTGATATATACTAATGAATTTAATGCTACACAGTCAGGTGAATATACTTTTCAGGATATCAACAGCTTGTGCCAATTAGTAAGCGATCCTATTACATTAACTGTAGACCCTGTACCCACAAAGCCTACAATTTCAGGACCCACCTCTGTTTGCAACGGTGGAGCTATAGTACTTACATCATCATCTCCTAACGGTAACCGCTGGAGGGGCCTAAATAATCAAAGGATATATTTTGATTATAGCACGCCGTATGCTACAATTTATGAACCAGGCAATTATACCCTTGAAGTTCTTTCCGATTATTGTACCTCACCGGTGAGCGAAGTGTTTGTGGTTGAGGCAGCCACTCCATTGCCTGCACCAACAATTCTGGGTGCAGCCACATTCTGCGAAGGCGGTTATACCGTGCTGACATCTTCAGCTACCGAAGGTACTAACTTCTGGAATATTGGTAACCAAGGTGTTAACTATGAATCAGGTGAGCAGCTAATTGTAAGCGAGCCCGGTATATATACTTTACAATCGGTTATAAACGGTTGTTTATCAGCATCGAGCGAGGTGTTTACAGTTAGTGTAACCGCCATTCCCGGTCCACCTGTTATTACCTCAGCTTCCACTGAGCTGTCAAACGGTGGCAGCATAACCCTTACAGCAGGTGAGGTTTACGGTGCAACCGATTATATGTGGAGCGATAACCTGACTACGGGTCTGACTTTTGAAGCAACCACAGCAGGCAGTTATACAGTGCAGGCCATAAATGGTACCTGTACATCTGCGGCAAGCAATGTTATTGTTATAACTGACGCTCCAGCAGCTTGTGATGCACCTGTAGTAACTGCATCTGGTGCTCTTGAATTCTGCGAAGGAGGAAGTGTTACACTTACCGGCCCTGAAGCTCAACCTGCGATTGTAAGCACCGTAGGCGGAAATTACCTGACAAATTATTCTGACGGTCCGTATTCAGGTAGTTTCGTAAATTCAAATAATGAGGTATATGATAATTCACTCAACCAGTATTCAGTATCATCGAACTCAATTATAAAAAGGACCTTTTTCGGGAACACTACAGTATTCGCAGGATCCGCACAACCCGGTTATGCCGACGGATTTGGCACAGACGGCAGGTTTAATCTGATAACCTCGCTTGTGATAGATGCCGTAGGTAACCTGTTCGTGGCAGATTATAATAACCGGCTTATCAGGAAAATTACCCCCGACGGTTATGTAAGCACTTATGCCGGTATACGCGGCAACAGCTTATCTTATAACGGCCCTGCCACAACTGCCGCTATGGGATTACCAAAGCAATTGTCATACAATTTTAACGGAAGCCTTTACGTAGCCGATTATGGCTCTCATACGGTAAGGAAAATAACCCCTGGCGTTACAACTGAATATATTTGGTCAGGTGCTGTATCGGCCAATACGCAAACTATTGAAGCAACAGCATCCGGCAGCTATATTCTGCAAACGGTAATTGAAGGCTGTACTTCGTATGCAAGTGTGCCTGTTGAAATTACAGTAAATGCGCCATCAGCGGGACCGGTTATTAACACACCGGTTCAAACAACTGCCTGCGCACCACAGGGCATCACCCTTACAATATCTCCTGTAGCAGGAGCTACAGGTTATATCTGGAGTGATAATGTAAGCACAGATCTTAGTTTTACTGCTTATCAATCAGGGTCTTACTCTGTCAGGAGCATTACGAACGGTTGCACCTCGCTTTCAAGTGAGCCTGTTGAGGTAACCATATCTGATGTTGCTCCGGCCCCTTATGTTCAGCGCTATAATTTCATGTGCGCAGGCGGTGAAATTGTGCTGACCAGTTCGTCTCCTACAGGAAACCTGTGGAGCACCGGCGAAACCACTGCTTCAATTACTATAACCGAACCCGGTGATTATACGCTTACTAATACAGAAGCCGGGCCCTGCGGAAGCGAAACTGCTGTTGCAACGGTAATTGAAAGAGGTGTTTACCCGGCAGAGGCTATTCAGGGTTCTGCAACCGGCATTACCGGAAATACCCAGCAATACTTTACCAACGGTGCTGAAGGAGCATTAGACTTTATCTGGAGCTATACCGGCACAGGGGTAGAAATTATACCTACAGCTGACTGGCGTTATGTTAACCTGAAGTTCTTAGAAAATGCAACTACCGGTGTGCTTTCTGTACGTGTACCCATGGAATGCGGAGAATCTCCGGCAACTACATTTGAAATAACTTCGGTTATTACACCTGTTGATTTGCTAATTAGCAGCAACACCACTGTTCAGGGCGCGTATCGTAACATTACCGTATCGGGCACACCTGTTATTACGCTTGACGGTCCACTTACGCTTACAGGCAATTTAACTGTTCCTGCGGGCGCAACCTTTGAAACCGGGTCTTACACTACAGACGGCGTGGGCAGCTTCACGCTGGCCGCCGGGGCTATGTTTATTACAGCAAATGCGGACGGCGTGGCCCTTACAAGTACAAGAGGTGCTATCCGTACAGAAACTTACAGCTTCAGCCCTGATGCAGATTATGAGTTTAACGGCAGCCAAGGTCAAATTACCGGCCTGCTTCCGGCTAAGGTGAGGAACCTGACCATCAGCAATTCGGAATATGTATTAGTTTCATCATGGAGTGGTGTAACCCGCATACTTACCCTGAATGCAGGTGTATTCTATGGTGCAAACTCGTTTATCATCTTCTCCGATGCTTCAGGTACCGGTATGGTTGTAAACAACGGCGGAGTTTCATTAAGCAACATCCTTGTTCAGCGTTACATAACGGCTGATGTGAACCCAGGTATGGGCTATCGCCATTACAGCAGCGCTGTAGCCGAAAATAACCTGGCAAATTTAACCTCAAATGCAGAGACATTTTTACCTGTGCTCAATACGGAATACAACACAGCAGCAAACCCATCCGCTGTTACGCCTTACCCTAATGTTTTTACATTCGATGAGAGCCGCATTACGGCAGGAAGCGATTTGTTTAACAACGGATGGGCAGTACCTGAAGGCAATATGATTCCGGGAACAGGCTATTCTGTTAACATTGCAGCCTCGCAAACGCTGCAGGTTAGGGGCGAGTTAAATAACGGCCCTTATAATGTTACAGTACCTAACGGCGGTTTGAACAATTCAGGCTGGATGCTTACCGGTAACCCTTACCCCGCGCCCATTAACTGGGATCTTACCGATAAAACCGGCATGCAGAACGCCATTTATATGGTACAAAGCACCGGCCAATACACAAGCAGGTACGCCAGCTATGTAAACGGTTTGGGTAACAATGGCGGAACGGCCATTATTCCTTCCATGCAGGGCTTCTTCGTTCGCTCGAATATAGGCGGCGGCAGTATCAGCTTTACCAACGATGCCAGGTTAACCACCTATGCCGACCCTGAATTCCGCAGAACAGCAGCCGACCAAACTTTGGTTCGTCTTTCAATTGCCTCTGCAGGCAGCCACGCTGATGAAACCACAGTTTACTTCCAGGAAGGCAACACCGCTGCTTACGATGCAGATCGTGATGCCGGCAAAGTGAACGGCGGAGGTTTAAGTCTTTACAGCTTTGGTCCTAACCAGAACTACTCAATAAACGGCCTGCCTTCAGAAATGCTGAACACAACTGAAACCCGCATTGGCTTAGGTTATGTGGCCTCAGGTACAGGAGCGCATACTATTTCGCTCGCAGCAGGTGATGATCAATGGTTTATCTTCGATGCGCAGGATAACAGGCTGCATAACATGCCTTACACCTTTACATCTGCTGCCGCAGCCCGTTACAACAGCCGTTTCCAACTGGTACGCACAAACAGTGTAACCGCCATTGCAAAAGCAGCTGTTCAGCTGAACATGTACCCTAACCCGACTGAAGGTAACATTCATCTCACTTTGCCCGGTGTAAGCACTTTGAAGCTGTACGACATTACAGGTAAAGAAATTATGACCGCAACAATGAACAATGAAACGGACCTTGACCTGGCCAACTTCGCATCGGGAGTTTATACCCTGCGTTGCACCAATGCAGCCGGAACCTCTGTTCACAAAGTGGTTAAACAGTAATCAAACTAAACAGGTAAACGGTTCCCCGGCAAATTGCTCGGGGGCCGTTTAAAAAACAAAAAAATCATGAAGACCTATATTTCATATAACCGTTCATTAATTACAAAAGGCTTTGTGGCCATTGTTACTTTACTTGTGTTGTTAACAGGTTCAGCAAATGCTCAGCAGTCAGGCGAACCCGGTAACTCCGGACCAACACCTTCAGGCCCCAATGCGCAGGTTCCGGTAGATGGCGGAGCAAGCCTGCTTTTAGCAGCCGGTGTAGGCTATGGCATTAAAAAGGTAAGGGCCCGAAGGAAGGTAAAAGCCGACAACATGAAAGCCAAGTTTTAACAAGTTAAAAACCGCCAGGGCTTTTCCGAGGCGGTTTTTTGTTTTTGTGTTGCGTCCTAAAATCGGTCTTGTATTCAAATTCATATACTGTACAGTTCTGAAATAGCTTAACAAACTATTTCTAACTCATGGAAACACAGGATAATACTCAAATAATACGTCGCTCACAAAGCGACTGCTCAATAGCCTTCAGGATGATGGTTGTTGACGAAGTTGAAAAAGGTCAGCTAAGCTATAAGCAAGTGCAGCGCAAATATGGCATTAAGGGCAGAACCACAGTTCTTGTCTGTGGTAACTTGGATTGGAAAACCCTGAATCCTATGGCCGGAAAGCAAACACCGGTTGGTAAAATAAAAGCGCTTGAAATGAAAATCAAACGTTTAGAGGCTGGGAAGTACATTCTTAACCTTGCCACATACAAAATAAACCCCGACGATTCCGGCGGGGTCTATTTAATAAGTAACCGATAAAACCGGGTTTAACCGATTATTCCATAACAAGCCTTTCGGTATATGAACCGGAAGCCGTGCTTATTTTTAATATATAAATACCTGCTTTCAAGGGGCCCTGCAACAGGACCATTTCGCCGTTTATGGTTTCTGCTGAATGAATAAGCAAACCGGTTGTGCTGAAAACTTCCGCATTTGCCTTTCCCCCGCCGGGAATCGAAATCCAAACACGGCCTTGTGAAGGGTTAGGATAAACCAGTGGCCTCTGGCTCATGTTATTGTTTACTGCGCTTATATCGGTTTGCCCGAAGATTAGCTTAAACCTTGAATCGCCTTGAGAAAGCGGGTTGTCGGTTATTGTAAATGCGTATTCTGTACCGGGGTTAATTGTCCTTAGGTTTTGAGCAAAACGGTCGTACAGGTAAATCATGATTCCGGCAGGTGTTTCGCTGAACTTAAAGCGGTAATTACCCGGTGTTGCCGTGGCGCTGATGGCAAGCGTATCATCAGGAGCAGGTACAGGCATGCTGTTTATGGCCAGCTTCGGGCAGCTAACCGGGCGGGTAGATAAATTCATGTCGCTGCCCGACAGTTTTTCAGCATCTTTATC
>JAZKBN010000084.1:0-10177 GCA_040388605.1 Bacteroidota bacterium
AGTGATTATACCCTGTTTTTAGGCTTGTTACCAACTACTTTTGACCATTATGTCATAATTTTAGATTATTATGCCATCAGGTATAGTATTGCGTAAATAAAAAGGCTGCGCTCGAAGTTCAACTCGAACGCAGCCTTTTATGTACCCAACTACTTTATTGCTTAATCAATGACGATGAATTATATAAACACCTGGTACTGCACCACAACCCCGCTCTTACGTGAATCGAATTTGAAGTTTCCGCTTGTGCCATCAGGGGTATAAGCGCTCCTGTTTTCGTAGTTAAGGGTAATTTTACTTTTATGGCTGCCGCTCACCAGCCAGTTAACACCTGCGTTAAATACCTTGCTGGGAGCATTCAGGCGTTGGTAATTGCCGTTCTGGAAGCTTGCATACGGCATCAGGGTACCCAGGCTTTCGCCTAACATATTCGTTGGGCAAAGGTAGCCTGCCTGCGCATAAAAGGCCGTTCCGTTCCCGAACATGGGGAACGCATTGCCTTGTGTTCCGTTGCCGCCAATGAGGCTGCTGCCCGTTGCAGGGTTCATAACCCCGTTAAAGCGCAGGTAACCGGGTCCATAGCTCGTATTGAAGAAACCCGCGTATGCGTTAAATGCAGTCCCTTTATCTTTATTCAGGGGAATATCGAGGAAACATTCAACAGCCCATAAGTTCATGGCGCTGTAAGATGTATCGCCTGTTGTTGCACCCGTATGCCAGGTTGCATTGTTCTGGTGAATTAAGCCGCCGGCAATGTTAAATATTCGCTTTTTACCGAGGTAAGTACCTGCCATATACGGCGTAGTATTGGGCTCGTTTTCAAGGAATTGGTACATCAAATAAGCCTGTAATTGCTGTGTATGGCCTTTTAATGCAAAGCTGCTGTTTTTTCCGAGGGCCGGTAAGGGGTTTCCGTTGGTAGATACCGGGAATGGATCTGAATATGAAAAGCGGTAATCTATTTTACCCACCTGGCCTCTGGCGTAAATGCTGAGCTTGCGGCTGAACTGGTCGGTTTGGTCAACGGTTGCCTGCGCGAACACCGGAACATCCATTGTCATAATGGTTCCTATGGACGGCTGGCTGAACCTGCTTAGGCCGTTGGCAATGGTAAGCCCGCCGCCAATTTTAAGCCAATCTTTATTCTCAAATACCTCGAACTCAGCAACTGCATCATGGAAAAATGCCTGGGGTTTTCGGTTTGTGCTTGCCCCTGCTGCATACGCCGATGCAAAGTTGAAGTTATTTTGCCCGAACTGGAAATACAGGAAAGTTCTGCGGGCTACCTTGCCATACATCTGAATACGGGTGCGGCGCAGGCCTATATCAAATGTATTGTCTTTCGGAGCCCCAATAACAGTTGTTCCCGGGTTGCTTTGGTTAAACCGCACCCAAGCCTGGTTCAGGAAGGTTATTTTCCAATACCTTGAGCCATCGCTGTTCAGGTTCCATTTAAGCTCTTCAGGAGATGCAGCGGCCGGAGCAGGCGGCGGAGTCGGGTTTTCAGGAATGGCAGGCAAAGCGGGGTTTTGCTGGGCAAGTGCTGCTGTTGGCAGCCACATGCTAAGCAGCAGCGCAGGTATTAACAGTTTAATATGCTTCATCTTTATTCAGCCAAATGCAGGGCGGTAAATTACTTGCCCTGCGTGGTTTTGTTGGTACATGTTCGGTTTAAAAAATTAAAAAGCTGCCTTGTGAATTGGCTTCAAGGCTATGTTTCTTTCAGGCTAAATCTAATTAACGGGTTGCCTTTGCAGAATTTGAATTGGCTTTATTCATTCTTACAGCAGGGCTTAGCGTGCGGCGGGCCAACAGATGGCTGCTGCTTGAATTATGGTGTTCGAATCCGCGTATCTCAACTGAGCCGCCTGAGTCATGCTGGCTGATTTCAAAGCGGTGCACATGCTCCATAAATGTATGGTCAACCAATGCAGAGCGACTAAAATCAAGAACTACCGTACGACCGGGCTTAACGGCATCGAAGTACTTTTTAACGCTGAGGTAATTGCTGAAAATAGCAGGGTCCAGGAATTTTATTACGGTCGTATTTTCGCTTTCCGTAACTTCTACCCGGCTGCGAAACAGTTCGCTGAATTTTGCGCCGGCAAGCAGGTGCAAAACGAATTTAACAAGTATGCCTGCTGCAATGCCCAGTAAAAGATCGGTGGCAAGGGTTACAACTATGGTTATTATGAAAATAGCCAGCTGCTCTTTGCCTATTTTATAAGTTTTAACAAATGCCAGCGGAGACGCAAGCCTGTAGCCTGTAAATACCAACATGGCCGCCAGGGCCGAGTTCGGGATCATCTTAATAACGCCGGGGAATGCCAGTACAAAAATAAGCAGGAAGGCGCCATGGAAGAAGTTAGCCCAACGTGTGCGCGCCCCGTTGGCAATGTTGGCCGAGCTGCGAACAACTTCGGCAATCATTGGCAGGCCGCCAAGCATACCTGATACAAGGTTACCGGTACCCAGTGCAAGCACATCGCGGTTCATATCGCTTTTGCGTTTGAAAGGGTCAAGGCCGTCCATAGCTTTAACGGTGAGCATGCTTTCAAGTGTTCCTACCAAGGCGAACATGGCTACAAATTTCCATGTTATCGGGTTATTCAGGCCGCTCCAGTCTGGCATTGTAACGGCACTTAAAACATTGCCGGGCAGGTTAACAAGGAAGTTCTTAGGTATAATTTCGAAAGTGTTATCACCAATTATATAGCTGTGCGGCGTATTGAGGTGAAATGCCTGCCCGAGTATAATGGAAACAATAACAGCCACCAGGGGCGCAGGAACCATTTTAACATACTTATTTTTAATGAGCGGCATTATTATAAGTATGGCCAGGGCCACAAATCCTATAATTGTAATATATGGATTCATGTTAGCCACTGAATGCGGTATTTCGCCAAAAAGAGCAAAAGGACTTTTACCGGTTGGCTTAACCCCGAAAATAATATGTATCTGTTTACTGATAATGATGAGGCCGATAGCGGCAAGCATACCGTGAACTGCGGAGTTAGGAAAGAAATCTCCCAGTACACCTGCTTTAATGAGCCCAAAAATGATTTGAATAATTGCAGCAATTACAACCACTGCGAGCATCAGGTGGTAGCCCTGAGCCAGCTGCTCAGGCTTGTCGCCACCGCCGAGCTCAGTTACGGCGGCATAAATGATTGTAATCAGGCCGGCAGCGGGGCCTTTTATTGTTAATCTGCCACCCATCAGGAAACTTACCACAATACCGCCTACAATGGCAGTAATAACGCCCGTAAGCGCAGAGTAATCGCCGGTGCTGGCTTTGCTGATGGCCAGGCACAGTGGCAAGGCAATCAGGAATACCAGGAAGCCTGACAAAGCATCGGCGCCAAAGTTTTGTTTCAGACCGGCCAGGCCGTCCTTTGGAACTTCCCGAAACTGTTGATTTTTCATTTATTGTATGCTTTTTATAACTCCACGCCTGCGCAATGCCGGCTCAATTTCTAATAATTTTAAGCCGGTAAGATGCCCGGCAGCTGCAATTGCAGCCTGAAAATAGTGCCTTTTTTCAAGGTCTTTGCCGAAAAGGTATTATTTATTTTACCGGGGTACCGGCTCGGAAGCCGAGCCGGGTCCACCTGTCAAATAACATGTACTTCCGGCGCCGGATTACCGTTTTTAAGGCGTTAACCCGGGCGTCAATTGTAAAGTAACAGCTTATTTTTTCAGCCTGATACTGCCTGAAAGACCCATAACAGCAGATTTAACGGCTTTTTAATACCCTTTGCCGCTTATGCCTTCCTATGCCCGAATACAAACAGGCATTAAGGAAAATTTAATCGTTGCGTTTAAGCCTGCCTGTGAGTTCAAGAAGCCCCAGCACCAATGTAAGCGGGTGAATAGGGTTGCCGGGAATGTAAAGGTCAACCTTATGCCTGTCAAGGAAACTGCGGTCGAGTGCCGGGCTCCCGGCAAATATGCCGCCGCTGATGGCATCCACACCTGCCAATATAACTACCTTAGGATCAGGCGTTGCCTGGTAAGCAATTTCCAATGCTTCGGCCATATTCTGACTTATTGGGCCGCTGATTACAATTGCATCGGCATGGCGCGGAGATGCAACCCACTCAATGCCGTAACGGCTCATATCGAAGTTTACATTATCGCCTGCGTTCAGCTCCATTTCGGTGCTGTTATCTCCCGCTGCCGAAACCTGCCTCAGCTTAAATGACCGCCCGAACACACTTTGAATTTCCTTTCGAATCTGCGATTGGTCAATACGTATGGGGGTGCTTTTGCCTTCGTAAACAATGAGGCGCTCGCGCACATTGGTCGCGAACTTATGGTCGTTGGTGAATTTAAATTTGTCGGCCGGGCAGCTTGCTGCGCATTCGTTGCAGTTTACGCAAAAGCCATGGTCAAGCCTCAGCGGGTTAAGCTGTATGGCATCGGTCGGGCAGAGGTCTACACAGGCGGTGCAGCCCTCAGGGCAGGGTGCATCGCTTATTTCTGCCCGCCCCCTGAAAACCGAAGGGGTTTTGGCATTATCCAAAACCGGGATAAACTGCTTACCCTGGTGGTCTAATATCTTAAATGTTTCAAACATGGCTCTTATAGGTCGAACCCGCAATAACTCAGGTCGTAGCTCTTGTTACAGATAGGGAAGTCACTAATTTCCTGGTTACGCACGGCAAGTGCCAGGGCCAGCCAATTATGGAAACTGGGGTCTTTTACCTTGTAATGTATTATTTCCCCGTTTTCGTCGGTAATGGCCGAATGGCAGATTTCACCGCGCCAGCCTTCTGTAAGGCTGATTGAGAACATATTCGGTTTAAATTCAAGCTTGTGTACGCGGGGTTGAACAGCCCTCACCACTTCGCTGCTGAGATCAAGCTTATCGAGCAGGTCACGAACATATTTAATACTCGACAGTATTTCGTCGTGGCGGAGCATACCGCGGGCCCAAACATCGCCGCCTTGCTGTAGTTCCGGTATGTATTTCAGGGTTTTATAAGAGCCGAAGGGGTGGCTTGCCCTTATATCTCTCGGTATGCCAGTAATGCGGGCGGCCATGCCTACAGCGCCAATCATTTCCATTTGCTCACGGGTAACATCCCCTGTTTTTTCATACCTGCTTTGAACCGTATCGAGACTGAACATTTCATCGGCCATTTCGCGATACTTCATTTCAAAATCGTCGAGCACTGAATTAAGCTTATCGCGCAGCTCAATGGTATATGCCCATGGGTTATAGCCCGGCCTTATGAGGCCTTTATTGAAGCGGTTTCCGCACCAAAGCTGACCATAATTAATCATGGGGGTTCTAAGGGCCCCGAATACCGCTGCACCTAATTGGTAAGCCACATCTGTACAGAATGCGCTCAGGTCGCCAACGTGCACGGCAATGCGTTCAAGCTCTAAAGAGAGGCCACGCAACAGGCTTAGCTGCTCATCGGGCTCAAAGCCCGCTAATGATTCTGTAACCCCGCAAAACGCAAGCGCGTGGCCCGATACTGTATCACCGGCTATGCTTTCGCTGAGCACTGTACGCTGTAAAAGGCTTTTCTTGGTCAGGTATAAGTTTTCAACTCCCCGATGCTGGTAACCAAGCTGAATTTCGAGGTGTAATACTTCTTCGCCATGGCAAAGAAATCGGAAATGGCCCGGCTCAATTACCCCTGCGTGAATTGGGCCCACACCTACTTCGTGCAGCTGGTTTCCGTCAATTCTATAAAAGGGGTAGTTTTGAAGTACCTTATCTTTATCGGCACGGTTCCAGGCATAACGAACAGGTTTTGCCCAAGGGTGCCCGAAGAACTCAATTCCGAAATTTTCTGCTATTTCCCGCTCATACATCTGTAAGGTTAATGAGCCGGGACAAATGCTGTCGATGCGGGTTGTTTGGGTGGTGTCAAGCTCATAACTGAGCATAACAATATCGCCTCGATTATCTTTTGCTATAGCGCAAATGAACTTCAGGTTTTCCGCATCAAGCCTGTAACCGTAATAGGCAACGCAATGGTTGTTCTTATCGGCAAGCAGGTGTGTTACCACTTCAGCGAACACTTCATATTCCATCACCGGTATATTGGCTACCGGAATGCAGGTATTATTTTTTATGATTGCTGTGTTCATGATATCAGTATGGAAGCGTATTAACTGAATGTTTAATAAACTCAGTAATTACCTCGGGCGGGTGCACGCCCATATATATTACAGCACCCAGCAAAACCAATTGCGAAATTGATTCCCAAGGGCTTATCTTATTATAGGTAACTCCCTCAGGCAGGGGTGCAAAAAGAAGCTTCATAAAGCTCCTGCCCATGCCGTAAAGTACAATGGTTAAAAGCAGCACAACGCCAATAAATACATAGGTGTATCCTTTATCGAGCAATGCTTTAAATGTCATAAACTCGCTGATGAACAGGCCGCTGGGCGGCATGGCAATCACGCAGATAAAGCCAAGCAGCAAAACGCTTCCTCCCCAGGGGTTCAGCCGCATGTAATCTCCCACCCGGTCAAAGTTCTTACCCTGGAACATGCGCTTAACCTGGCCAATCTGGTAAAAAAGGCCTGCCTTGGTAAGGCTGTGAAGCACGAGGTGCAAAACCGCTGCATAATACCCAACGCCCCCGGCCGAAACTGCAAGCAGGGCAATGCCGCCGTGTTCCATGCTGCTGTAAGCCAATAAGCGCTTGTAGTTCTTAACGCGCATGATGTACACTGCGGCAAAAAGAATACATAGAACTGCGTTTATCATGAGCACATGATTCATCCAGTTATGTATACGGGTATGAGCAAATAATTGGTAGAACCTGAAAATAGCCACAAAGCCCACATTCATAAGTCCGCCGCTGAACATAGCAGATATTGGGCTTGGGGCAGCGTCTTTAGCATCAATATCTACCATGAAAAGGGGCATAATGCCCATTTTAACGCTGAAGCCGGTAACTACGAACAGGAAGCTGAGCTTTAGCCAGTTAGGGTCCATTCGTATGGTATTATTTCCCAGGTTTTCCAGGCTCAGGTTTAGTGCATTGGCGTCCTGTGAGGCAATACCCAGGAACAAAATCCCGATAAATGCCATGGCAATGCCAATTGAGCAGATGAAAATGTATTTCCAGCTTGCTTCAAGTGCAATTGTGCTGCGTTCATGGAAAATCAGCAGCGAAGCGCAAAGGGTGGTTGCTTCAAGAAAAGCCCACATAAGGCCAATATGCGCAGATATAAGCACCCCGGTCATCATCAGTACAAAGAATACGAACACGGCATTGTGCTGGCTTATTTCCTTAATGCTGTCTTTCCGTCCTTCCGCGTAAAAATAGTTATGGAAGGGGGTAAGTATGCTGAGCAGGGTTATAACCGAAAGGAAGATTATGGCAATGCCGTCGGCTTCAAAGTATCTATCTTCAATTTGGTACAGGCAGCAGGTTTGCGCCCAGGTAAACCATACCTGTAATGCCATAAAGGGCAAATACAGGAGGTAATTAATTGCTTTACTGCGTATAAAGAACATTGCCGCCGAAATGGCGCAACCCGCGGTAAAATAAACAGTGATGTTATCAGGAATGAAGGTCATTATTATGTTATCAGTCGCGGAGCTCGTTCAGGTTATCGGCTTGCACGGTTTTAAAGGCATCGCCAATACGGTTCACGAAAATGCTGAGAATAAGTATACTTGTGAAAAGGTCCATCAGTATGGCTATGTTCACTATTGTAGGCATCTCTGAACCAAGTGCAAGCGAAAGCAGGAAAATGCCGTTCTCAATAACCATGTAGGCAATAATATGCGTTATTATCTTCTTGCGTGATATTATAAGGAACAGCCCTGTAAACAATGCAGATACGCTTGCAGCGAAATACACTATTTTCAAATGCGAATCGTGCAGGTTATAAGCCAAAATAAAGCTCACGGCAATAATAGCCGATACAATAAACAATGAAGCGAAATTGCTGATATCGGGTTCGGTTTCATGCCTGAGGTTATTGCGCTTAACAATGCGATTCAGCATATAAGGTACTATAAGCGCCTTAAATACCAGGGTTTCAACAAGAATGAAAAAGAGGTTGAGCAAATCTATATGGTGCAGCTCACGGAAGGCAACGCCGAACAGCACAATACCCTGTATGAACAACAACCTGTTAAAGGTATCCAAGCGGCCGCTGATAGCCATGTAGTTCAGCGTAATAATGAATATGATGACGAGGAACATGTTATTTTATTTTACAGGAACAGGGCATTTACAATCTTCTTAAGAAAATGAAGAGGCTGCCGAAACACCTTATATTGAAAGTTTGTTTCTGATAACCAGCGCTCCCAGGAACAGGAGAACACCAATGGTTGTGAGCATGAACACAATTTGCGGGTTGCGTTTCATACGCGCCCTGGCCCTGAAGCTTTCCAGGATGCCGGCAGTAACCGCAAAAGCGAACTGAATGGCAAAGGCAATAATTATCTTAGCCCATATCGGCAGGCTGGGTGCGAGCACAAATCCTGTAATCAGCATGCCATACATGCTGAATTTCAAAGCCGAGCCGTAAAATATCATACCCAAATCGAACCCGCTGTTGTCAAGCACCATAACTTCGTGAATCATGGTGAGCTCCAGGTGGGTTTTAGGGTCGTTAACAGGCAGTCGGCTGTTTTCTATCATGGCAACCTGCACCATTACATAAGCTGCAAGCACACCCAGTAAATAGGTCATGGGCGACCCGAAGTGCATATTGCTGAATATTTCATGAAACGAGGTATGGTTGGCAAGCACCCCGAAACTGCCGATTACAACAAAGAATGCCGGTTCGGCCAACATGCTGTAAAGCGCCTCGCGATTGGCGCCCATGCCCTCGAAACTGCTGCCTACATCCATAGCGCCCCATAGGGCGAACAATTTACCAAAGCCAAGCAGGTAGGCGAAGAAAATAAAGTCGCCGGGGAAGCTGAACAATCCGGGCATATCGCCGAAGGGTATAAAGCAGGCAGCCAACAGAATGGAGGCCAGGTAAATGCTTGGCGCTATTTGAAATACAAAGCTGGTTTGCGTGCTGAAAACCGAGCCCTTGCGAAGCAGCCTTAATATATCGTATATGGGCTGTAAAAGCCCTGCCCCTTTCCTGCCGGCCAGGATTGCCTTGGTTTTATTAAGTATGCCCAGGAAAAAGAGCGATGAAATAAATATGATAACTACTGACAGCATTTTTTATCGGCTTGGGTTTGAAAGCGCGGCAAATGCCGGCTGCGGAATTGTTACCGGCTTAAATAAAGTTGAACAAGGTCAGAAGGAACATGGTAACCAGGAAAATACAGGCATATAAAATATAGCTCTGTACCTGCCCGGTTTGTATAACCGCAGCTTTGTCAAGCGCTTTACGCAGCATTTCGCCGCCGCGGGAAACAAAATTGGTTCTTACTGTATCATAGCTTTGAATTTCAAATTTTCGCTCATCGGGGAAAATTTCAAGCCTGGGAATTGGCTTATATACCTGCTTTACACCTACAATTGCCTTTGTCAGCTTTGCGAAATAATCGGCAAAACCGGTGGCGGTGTATTGCATGCGTGTGTTAACGGCAAGATACCCGCAGGCCCATGGGTCGCCGCGGCGCACCGTGTTCACTTTAACCCTGCTGCTCCTGATTATATACAAAACCAAAATAAATACAATGAACAAACCGCCTGCAAGACCTATATCTTCGGCACGTGCGTAATACTTGCCTGTAATTTTTAAAGTCCCGTGAAGGGCGGTTTCGGCAACTTCTGCAATAAGCCTGAACCAAAAGCCGGGCAGCAGGCCTATGCTCAGCATAATGGCCACCAAAATATATTGGGGCCAAAGCATAATGCTGTCGGTTTCAACGGCATTGGCGGCTTGCTCGGTTCTGGGGTAGCCAAGAAAGGTTACGCCGCCAACCTGTGTGAAGGCATAAATGGCGAGTCCGCCTGCTAAAACAAGGGTAATAATGGCAAGCAGCAAAATCATATCTACCGATACGTTACCTGCCGAAAGGCCTTTCAGCAAGCCGTTATAAAGCAAAAATTCCGACATAAAGGCATTTAAAGGCGGTAGCCCGCAGGCTGCCACAGATGCAACCAGGAACAGGGCGGTTGTTTTCGGCATGCCGTGAACAAGGCCGCCAAGTGTGTCCATATTTAAAGTATGCGCCCTGCGCCTTACTGAGCCGGCCGCCATGAACAGCACATTCTTAAAT
>JAZKBN010000085.1:0-34949 GCA_040388605.1 Bacteroidota bacterium
AGCTTTAATTTTAATGGCGAGTACGCCTATAAAATAAACGACCCAAGCACCATGAATAAGCAAATATATCGTCATGGGGAAGGGCTTTTCTTAACAAGCAGCTATAGCGGCAGCGTTGCCGGAATTACCGTTGCTGTTAAAAGGATTGACAATATGGACTTCCGCAGCGATCGCAACGCCACGCTTAACGATGCTTTAATTAACTATATGCCGCCTATTACACCATATCATACTTACAGGCTGGCAACGCTTTACCCTTATGCCACGCAACCGGTAGGTGAAATGGGCTACCAGGGAGATTTTTTCTATAACTTCAAAAAGGGAAGTGCTCTCGGCGGAAAATACGGAACCAACCTGCAAATCAATTACAGCCAGGTTAACTCCATTCAAAAAACCATGCGCCCGGCTAACGATGTTTTGGGCTACGACAGTGAATACCTTTCTTTCGGAAAAGACGTTTATTACAGAAACGTTAGCGCCGAACTGAATAAGAAAATCAACAATACTTTTAAAGGCACTTTGGCGTATATATACGTGGAGCTCGATAATAAAGTGCTTCGCCTCAGCGAATACGACGGCGTAATCCGCAGCCATATAGCTATTGCCGATTTGAGCTACAGGCTCAATAAAAAGCACACATTGCGTACCGAATTGCAGCACCTCTATACTGCGCAGGATCGCGGCAGCTGGGCCCTTGCCATGCTTGAGTATACCATAGGCCACCATTATTACCTGGCTGTGTTCGATGAGTATAACTACCGCAACCCGGATACCGAGATGCGACTGCATTACCCAAACTTCAGCTGCGGATATATGACAGGCACAACAAGGGTTACACTGGGTCTCGGCCGAATCAGGCAGGGCGTGTTTTGTGTAGGTGGTGTTTGCAGGCTTGTACCGGCGCAAAATGGTATAAGCGCAAGCATTACCAGCAGTTTCTGATGGTTTAAATTCCCGGGTTTTACCTGAAATTGCAGGTGAAACAGTAATTGATAAATTAAAATGAATATAAGCATAAAAAAACGCCTGCTGATATTTTCAGGCATTTTGGGCCTTGCCTTTATTTTGCTGCTTTTACCGGCCTGCGATATTATTGACCCAAAAGACGCCCGCGAAATTACCCCGACAGATACAACCGGCGATACTCTTAAAACTGCAACTACTGATACAACCATAATTGGGGGGCAGTCAATTGTGCTCCCGCTTGCGCCTTTAACCAAGGTTTTGGTGGAAGATTATACCGGCCATCAGTGTGGTAATTGCCCGGGTGCCTCAACCAAGGCAGCAGTGGTAGACAGTTTGTACGGGAATAAAATATCGGTAATGGAAGTGCATGTGGGTTTCTTTGCACGCACCAGCTCTACATTCAATATAAACTACCGCACCGCCGCCGGCGATAAGCTGAATACCGATTTCGGACTCAACGATCAGTTACCAAAGGGCATGATAAACCGTAAGCCGTTTACATCGTCTACAGTATTGCTTAATCCCGATGATTGGATTGGCGCTACCGATGCCATTACCAAAACAGTTTCCGCCACTGCCATAGGCATTAAAGCCACCTACGATACTGCAAGCCGCAGCTTAAACGTAAAAGCCTATACTAAGTATCGCTCTGATGTTAATGACAGCTACGGCCTTACTGCCTACCTTACCGAGGACAGCCTTGTTTCCCCACAGGTAGATTACCGTTTTAATCCTGATTTTATTGCACGCTTCCTGCATCGCCACGTGCTTCGCAAAGGCCTTGATCCTACAGAAGGCAATGTGCTTAATGCTGCACCGGCTGTGAAAGGGACTTCGTTCCTTCGTTCAATGAGCACAATTCTTTCACCGGCATGGAAGCCAAAGAACTGCCGGGTAAATGTTATTGTTTACAACACTACAAGTAAAGAAATTATACAGGCAGAATGGATTGAGTTGGAAAGCCTCCTGAAATAGCCGGCCTGTATTGCCATAGTACATTCCTCCAGAAAAATTAAACCGATGACTATTCGATGGCATCGGTTTTTTTATGTTCATTTTCGGGAAATTCCCGGATTTAGCATTACTGAATTTTGACGCAGGGCAATAGCCTCATTATTTTTTAGCAGCACACTGATAAGCTATTACGCCTGATACTTATTAAAGCAGAAACGTATATAAAGGAAAAACCGGCACCCCAAAGGAGCACCGGTTTCGAAGGTAACTGATTCAATTCCGAATATTATTCGGCATAATCTTCATTATTCTATCCCGAAGCCATAGAAGCGTGTACCGGGGTACTCAGGGTAAATTCCTTCAAGCAATATACCGCCAGATTTACCTTTAAGCAATTCTGTAAGCTCTTTGGCGTTGTGAACAGGTTTTTTGTCTGCTTTTGTAATAATGAAGCCGGGGCGCATATCGGTCTGCTTGCGAATTACGCCTTCGTTCAGCTTGCTTACTTTAACGCCGTTTTCAACGCCGGCCTTTTTCAGTTCTTTGTTGCTTAGGTCGCTGAGTTCCATGCCGAGGGTCTCCATGGTGTTTTTAACCTCTTTTTTAACCACCTCGGTTTTGCCTTCCTTATTTTTGAGCAATACTGTTACCTCGCGCTCGGTTCCGAAATGATTCAGGGTAAGCTTAATTTTATCGCCGGGGCGGTGCCTGCCAACTGTCTCAAGCAGCTGCGGAACGCTGCCAATAACCTGGTCGTCGGCTTTAATAATTACATCGCCGGTTTTAACGCCTGCATCTTTGGCTGAGCTTCCGGGGGTAAGGCTGTCTACATAAACGCCGTCGCGCACTTTCAGTTCTTTATCAAGCACCAGTTCGCTGTTCACTTCTCGAATCTGAATGCCGAGGAATCCGCGTTGCACAACGCCGTAGGTAATTAAATCCTGCACTACTTTTTCAGCAATTTTTGCGGGAACAGCAAATGAATAGCCGGCATAAGTGCCGGTATTGCTGGCAATAGCTGTATTTATGCCTACAAGATCACCGCTCAGGTTTACAAGGGCTCCACCACTGTTTCCTGGGTTAACGGCAGCATCGGTTTGTATGAAAGATTCTATAGATGCATTATCCTTACTGCGGAGCAATTGAAGGTTGCGTCCTTTGGCGCTTACAATACCGGCAGTTACGGTGCTGCTCAGGTTAAAAGGGTTGCCTACAGCCAATACCCAGTTACCCACCTTTACCTGGTCTGAGTTACCGAATGCCAAAGAGGGCAGGGTGGTTTCTTTAATTCGAATTACGGCAATATCGGTACTTGGGTCGGTGCCTACCAAGGTGGCCTTATAGCTGCGCTTGTCGTACAAAGTTACTTCAAGCTCATCGGCATTTTCAACCACGTGGTTATTGGTAACTATATAGCCGTCGGCGCTGATGATAACACCCGAGCCGGTTGCTGTTTGTGCCGGAGCCTGGCCCTGCCTGAAATTAGGATCGTTAAAGAAGAATTTTTGAATGCCTCCCGGGCCACCGGGGAACATATCTCCGAACGGATTTTGTTGGTTTTGGTCCTGGCTGCCGTTATCGTGTGCTACCGGCCCGCTTCCGAATTTAGATTTAATGTGTACTACCGCCGGGGTACATTTTTCTGCGGCTGCGCTGAAATCAACCATTCCCGCCTCGCCAATGCCCGACCCGTATTTTCCGGCCAGCTTATACTGCGCCGATGCCACGGCAGGCGCTGCTTCTGTAAGGGTAACTATTTTGGTATTGAGCTCTAAGGCGTGGTATGCGCCTAATGTAATGGTACTGCCCAGCATGGCAGCCGCCACAAATTGCAATGTCTTGTTCATGGATGAAGGGAAGCTGTGTTTAGGATTCATATGGAAAACTGAATTACAGGGGTAATATTTTCCGCTCAGGATGAGGAAGATTAAATTTAACTTTTCTTTAACAGATTCTGACGGCCTGTCAGGCAATAGCATCTGCCCTTAAGCCGAGTACACATATTCAAAGTTTATTCCGGTTGCAATGCCGTTCAGAGTTTCTGAAATTTTGGCAGAATATTTTGGCAGCCGGCCTAAAAACTGTCAGCAATCGGCATTAAAGGCTGTTTTTATGAATTGAATGCTGCAGTTTTATAAGCTTCATAATGGCAGAATTGGTTTTGGGTTTCATGCACGGCTTATTAAAACCGCATCAAATTTCAGGCAGCCGCTATTGCCTGTACACACGCCTGAATGTTTCGCCAATGCAATGGCGCCCGCTTACGCGGTATAAAAAGTAGGCCTGTGCGGCGTCGGAATAAAGAAGGCTTATACGTTCGGTGCTTTCAATGGGCCCGGGCGGTAATACCTGGCCGGATGCTGAATACAAAGTGGTTTTCTTAGCCTCCGGTATAAAAAGAGCCACAACTTCATTGCCTGCCCCGAAATTATAATACCGGATTTTGAAGCTGTTTTTACGGCCAATGCGCTTTGTAAACAGGCTCCGCAGGTCGCGGCTGAAAATGGTTACTGAATCGGCATCACGGCGTGCGATGGCGAATGTTTTTCCGCCCGGGTCGGGGCAGAGCACAAAGCCGGTTTCCTTGCCGGGCCTGTATAATTGCAGGCTGTTTAATAGCTTACCGTTAAAATCAATGGTAATTACTTCGCCGTTATCGGTAAGTATAATAATATGGCTTGCCGTAAAGCTAAGGCCCTGGCTCACAAACAGCGGGTTGCTGAGCCTTGCACCGCAATTAAACGGGAAACCCGGGTATTCCTGCCCCCTGCGATTAAAAAGGTGCAGCAGGCCATTATGCTCCGGTACAAGGAAGCAATCTTTTCCGCCGATGCGTAAAACCTGCGGGGTATTAGCGGTTTCTGTACCAAGGGCCAACGGCGCCCAGCCTTCCAATGATTTTCCATGCTTATCAAGCATATAAAGCCCGTTGTTTTTATCTGCCACCAGGAAACGATAGTTATGGCTGTTGTCATAATCAACAGTAATGGCGTGTGTAGGCCAAAGGTCTTTGGGCAGTTTAATTGGGAATGGCGCCACAGAATCACCTTTTCGATTAATTATACAAAGTCGGCGCGGCGTGCTGAAAAACAGTTGGTTATTGCTGCGCCCGTTTAAATCTACCGGCCGAATCTCACTGATAATGTTTTCCCTGACAGCGCTCCTGAAAACAAGATTCCCAACCTTATTGAGCAGTATCAAATCTTTTGCGCTGTCCTGGAAAAGCACCTCGAGGCTTTTGTCTTTGGGGTTCCTGAGCACCTGAGGGGCGCTAATTATAGCCCTGCTTAATGATGCATTATAAAGCCCTTTCAGTTCTGCCGATCCCGAATTCGTTTCCGACCTTCCCGGCCTGGCGTTTAATGATAATTCACTGCTGAACAACCCGCTCTCAGCCCCTGAAGCACAACTGAATTTTAGTAAAGGCAACCTTCTTAGTAAAGGTATAAACGATGCCGGCATACTTTCGCCGCTTCCGGCAACCGGGAATAAGCTGCGCCAAATACGCTCAGTGTTTACAATCATTAAAACATTGCTTTCTGTTCCCAGGCCTGCCACATCTGATTGATCTTTTTTGGCTGTCATGCCGGCAGCAAAGGTTTCGCCATCTTCAATATCAGATGCCAGTTTTTTTAATGCCTGTGCCTTGTTAGACAGTATAATGGCATGCGGCAGCTGCAGCGCATAGCATTCAGGGAAACCCTTGTAAAAATTACCGAGCAGGAATGCAGGTGTTTCAGGCAGGGCAAGCTGGCGAAGCATAAAGCCGTTACCCGTTTCAGAATAAAGGCTGTCCGGGTGAACTGTGCCTGATGCTGTAGCGGGGGCTAATTCCTGTAATTCGGCAAGCAAGCGGGAAGGATCGGGGCAGGGCAGTATAAGCAGGCGATCGGGCTCAGGGCTTCCGAAGTTTTCTGGCAGACACAACACTGTTTCGTTGCCCAGGCTTTGTAATGCTGTTTTCAACCTTTCGGCAAATGCGCTTTCAGCTGAAACTGCCGCATTCATAGGATCGGAGGGAATTGCTTTCCTGTACTCAATGAGCTTAGCTGCAAAACCATCTGCTGAATTGAATGCAGTGCGGAAAATAAACGCGGCATTGCCCGGCAACAGCTCTGCAGCCTTAAATGCCTGCGGACTTTCCCCGCTGAAAATCCCGAGATAGCTGTTGGGGCCTGCATTGGTAAAACCTTTAAGCGCTAAAATTTCGCTGCCCGTTTTCAGGCCGCCTTTGAAGGCGCTTGCAAAGCTTGCAGCCTGTAAGGTGCCTCCTATATCTGTAAAGCCGGGAAGCTGCAAAATACCGGGTATTTGGCTCATATCTGCTTTCAGGCTAATTCCATCCGGCAGGTCATCGGGGAGTTGAATGGTGCTTAGGGCATCCGGTTCTAAGCTCCCGAACATAGGCGAATCATTAAGCTTCCTGATTACATCTTCCACAAGAAAGGGCGCAAAGCTGCCTGCAAAAATGCCCTGATGGAAAACATAAGAAAAAGTGCGCCCGCCCGGCTCATGAATATCGTTAATGGTATAGCCGCTGTAATTGCGCTCAAGAAACCGAACTCCGGGCTTTTGCCTGAACGAGCTTATTACCTTAGCTGCTATAATTTGGTCACTGTCAGCAGCAAGTGTCATTAAGTAAAGGGCATCTGTCCCTTTGCCGGTAGTCTTATGCAGGCTTATATAAAGTGTTTTATCATCTGAGAAGCTAAGCAGGTCAGTTTCAGCCTTTATTTTCAGTTTCACCGACATAAATGCATCTCCGGCGCTTCTTACCAATGGCAGGTTTGAAAGCAGGTTCCAGCCCGGGGTTTTAATTAATGCCTGCCAGGCATGTGCCGGGTTTTTAATTTCAATTACGGCAACCGCTCCTGCAGGTATGCAATTCGGGGCTTTCGGATGCTTCATAGCCCACCATGCATTTCCTAAAAATGCAATGGCGGCCAAGCCTGCAATGCATGCAGTCAAAAAAATTAAAGACCCGCGTCTGCCGCCTGCCTGCGCTGCATGCTTACCTGTCTCTTGTCCTTCCTGATTTTGTGGTCCTGATGCTTCCGCCAAGTTTATGCTGCCGAATTTTAGCCGGGTTTGCTGTTTTTGTAAAATTATAGGGTTCAACCCGGAAAACACTAAATTTATAACTTTCTGACTAAAATAAATGCTGAGGAAATTAATTAGCCACAAAATTGGTACTGCGCTGCGCAACGAAAAGCGTAAAGACTACATGAATGTGGTGCAAATGCAGCTGGCGCTTATTTTCTGCGCCCTTACCCTACAGGGCTTTGCAGAGGTTTTCAATATACCCTACGGAGCAACCATTGCTGATTTACCCGTGCTGGCCTTGGGTTCAGCTTACATGTTTATGCTCTGGGATATGCTGCGGAATTTTACCCGCAGGTATTGGCAATTGGTGGCTGTTTTAGTATCGCTTACCCTGGCTTTTTCAACAACCCTTGTATTCGCCAACCCGCTCTGGGATCCCTTGCCTGAATACAACCCCCAGTGGCCCTTATTCTGGGTACATGTATGCCTGTTTTTTACTGAGTGCACGGTAATCTATTATGCCATTTACGATATTTTCTCGGAAGAGACAGATCCGAGGAACAAAATTTGGGGCTCGGCCTGCATTTACCTGATGATTGGCATCAGTTTCGGCAGCCTCTACGATTTAATTAACATAGCCGGCCCCGGCTCGCTGGGAGAAACTTTTGAGCCGGGAGTAAAGGGTTATATCAGGTGCATCAGGCTCAGCATGAATGTTTTGGCCAATACCAATTCTGAATTCCCGAATGCCTCGCAGCTGATTAACAACATTGGTATTATTCAATCTGTTTGGAGCAATTTGTATATTGTACTGGTGGTTGGCAGGCTGCTCTCACGCTGACAGGTGTTGTTAGGTTAGAAATAGAAATCCCGGTAAACGCAAGTACGTTTGCCGGGATTTCTATTTCAATTCATTTTTAATCAGCCGGTTTAGGCTGTTACCTGATTATAGTAACCTCTTTACGACCTTCAGGAGTAATGGCAATGTACAGGCCCATAGGCAATGCATTGCCGCTGTTATCGGTGCCGTCCCAGGTAGTAGGGCCGTTTAGTCTTTTTACTTCTTTACCGCCGCGGTTATAAATCCTGATATCTCCGGTTGAGCTGAAAGGTACGGTGTCATCTATACCATCATGGTTAGGGGTAACCACATTACCGTCGCAGTTAACAGTACGCGTAATGGTTATCGGCATAATTTCGCTGCCATTATAGGTTAAGAGGCAGCCCGACGCATCTTCAAGGTATAGCTTATAGTTACCACGCGGAAGTGAAATATCTGTGCTGTAATCAACATGCAGCCTGCTTCCGGCCTCGTTTATAAGCACGCACCAATAAGGGTGCCTTCCGCCAATTACCTGCGTAGTATCAATTTTAATGCTTCCGTCTTTATCGCAGGTGCCGGGCGTGGTTGTAAAAGGCAGCGCTTTTGCGTTAAGCGCATCAGCGGCAATAGAAGCAGATGTTGTGTTGCAGGCGCCTTTGGCTGTCGTTTCCAGGAAAACGGTTTTAAGGCGGGTGCAGGTGCTGCAGGTTTTTGCATCGGCGCCGCTGAGAATTATTTTACCGTTTTCGTCTTTCCAGGTATATAGCTCGGCATTGTTTTTTGAGCTTAAAATACGGGTATAGCAATCGAAATTATCCTGCTTAACAATTTCAGCAACTTCAGTACCTGCAGGGCTTATGGTAAAGGTCTTACTAACAGAAGCACATTTCCCGCTTAACCCGGTAACATTAAGGGTATAAGTTCCACTTGATTTAACAGGGCATTTATTAGTATTGTTCGGCACGTATGGGGTGTCGCTGCTTGTCCAGTGAAATGACGGTGTTTTTCCATAGTAACCTGCAGTATCTAATTCAACCCGAATGGAGTCAGCATCCTGTCCGGGGCAATAATAGGCAGGGCTATATAAAGTATTAATTGTTGGTTGTTGCGAAATAGTGATTTTAATTTTGTTTCGGTCGCCGTCATTATCGGTACAAAAATAACTGTTAACCTTGTAAGCAACTACGTATTTACCTGGCCGGCTGTTCTTTATATCAATAATCAAATTATTCGGTCCCCTAAAAACCAAGCCGCTGCCTTCTAAAACATCAATGCTAATAAGATTATTAGGCAATGCATCTGTTTTCAGCTGCATATTTATCGAATCAATCCTGCTGTCCTTACAGTAGAAATTGTCTCCCCCGTTAGTTGCCAAAGAGGTGATACCTTCAAGCTTCAATTTGCCGGCGCTGATCTTGGTAAGCGTACTTACTCCGCCGGGCTTAAAAACATTACCTTCTATTGTTGTTAAAAAAAGATCAGGTGTTACAATGCCGGAATAACATTGCTCCCTGCTTTTCCAAACTCTGAACTTAAAGGCTGCGCCTTCCGGCATCAAACCCTCTCCTCCAAAAACAATTAATGGAATATTCCTTTCGTTAGGATTGAATTTGGCAATACCTACGCACTTAGTATAAATTCGGGATCCGGGCTCAGTTTCAGTAAATGCGCATATGTAATCACCAAATTCTAATGGTTGGCTATTTAATGTAAAACCGTTACCAGGATTTGCCTGAGGCTTAATATTAATAGTATGTATTGAGCGGTAGGGCAAATTGGGTACACTCCATGGTGGCCCACCCTGGCCGTGAACCTCGGCCGAAAATAAAAGCCCCGACATTATAATAAACAGCATGGCCGACTTAAAACTGCCGGTCAGTATGTGTTGTGCTGTTTTCAAAATTTCCATTGTGCGTTTTTGCTTTTGCCTGGCCTGTGCGGTAAATCGGGCCGCTCGGGCTGCAATATTATCTGATAATCTGCAATTTCACCAAACTACAAAATTTCCTGTTTAATCCCGCCCCCTATGTTCCAAAGGTTAGAATTTTTTTCGAAATTTGTATTGTCGTGTTATTGATTCTGTGTAATCTACAATTACCCTACATGCAAAGTAAACCTGATTTGAGAGCTTAAATTAATTTGGCGCCTGGTGGTTTAATTAATGAAGAAGTACATTTTTTCTTACATGAAAAGAATTAAGTAATAACCTGCAAAACGGATCGGTAATTTTGCTTTGTTTCATATATAGCCGTATATGGCTATAGGCTCTTTTGGACGTAGGCAACATTATTAATCAATTCTGTAATTATATCGCAATTCATTACATTGCTTCAGTAATTTAATGATGCCACGGAAACAATTTAGAACCGCTTTGGAAAAACCTGCTTATACACCTGAATCTGTTGAGGCAACGCTTAAGTTTCTTAAGGAAAAATACAGGGAAGTATCTACCGAAAGCAATTCGTTCGCCGCCTCTGCCGATTTTATTAACGCTTTAATCCAGCTTTCCTCAATACGCACCTTGCCTGTATATTTCTATATACTTGATATACCTGCCATGAGGTACAGTTATATAGATGAACGAATTAAATATGTTCTGGGCTGGGATCCTGATAATCTTATTAAAGGCGGCCTTTCTTTTACCATAAGCAACATGCATACCGAAGACCTCGAATATGTGCAGAGCGTGGAAAGTGAGTGCGTGGCTATATACAAATCTTTACCCCTTGAAGATAAACAATACCTTTCTCTTGATTACAGCTACCGTGTAAGGGCTTCAGACGGTAACTATTTTTGGCTAAGGCAACAAAGCACCCCGCTGCTTATTGATGCCGAAGGTAACCTTTTGCTAACCTTTGCGCTTTGCACAGATATTACTGCTATTTGCGGCGGCAGAAGAAGACCCTATACAATTAAGTTAATTCTGCCTGATGGTACAAATCGCGTATTAAATACTGGCAGGCAGGGTCCGCGCCCTGTAATTTCACGCAAAGAAATGGAGGTTTTACGCTTCCTGGCTACCGGCATGACCAGTAAAGATATAGCCGGACGACTTCATATAAGCAGCAATACGGTTAACAATCACCGCAAGAACATTCTCAGGAAAACCGGTTGTGCCAATATTGCCGAAGCTATACGTTTCGCAATGACCCAGGGATACCTGGAACAGGAAGATTAGCCTAAGCCGCAAGGAGCCTGAAAAACAGGCTTTTACTTATTTAAGCCCCAAAACCTGCAGCAAATTGTTTATATTGCGCCTTGCCGGCAAATAAGTACCCGGTTACAAAAGCCGGCAGACGTCAGTTCATGAGTTTTTCAAAGTTATTCGGCCGCATTTACCTTGCTTGGGGCGGTTTATGGTTTATAGGATCTTTCCTGTTACTGTACCCGTTTTTTGTGTTGTTTATAAAAGTAAAATCCTGGCAGAAGTTTACAGTTCCGGTTAATAAAATCTGGTGCCTGTTGTTTTTCCCGCCTTCGTTTATTTCAATAAAATCAGACTGGCGCTTTAAACCAAACAGCAAGGAGCTCTACATTTATTGCCCAAATCATACATCGCTGATGGATATACCGGTCTTAACCAAGGTATTGCCCGGCTTTATATGTTTTATGGGGAAAGATTCATTGGCTAAATTGCCCCTGTTTGGCTATATGTTTCGCAACCTGCATATTACAGTCAACCGCAGGAGCGCATCAGACAGGTATAAATCTATACAGCTTTGCTATGACAAGCTGGAGGAAGGCCGCCCGGTTGTAATTTTCCCGGAAGGCACTACCAACCAAAAGCAAATGCCATCTTTGCAGCCCTTTAAAGACGGGGCATTCCGCATTGCCATTCAAAAGCAATTGCCGGTAGTGCCGGTAACACTGCCCTTCAACGGCATTATTCTGCCTGATGACAAATCTTTCACTGCCGGTTTTCATAAAGCCGTTGCAGTAATGCATGAGCCCATTTCTACCATCGGTATGAAAGAAGCCGATGCCGATATTTTGCGCGAACGCGTACATGCCATAATTTTGGCAGAATTGCAGGCGCAATACAAAAATGAAAAGCACTAACAGTTTAACCCTGTAAGGGAAATGCACGTAGATAACGAAACAGTACGGAAAATTGCCCACCTGGCCCGCCTTGAATTTGCAGAGGCAGAAGAAGCTGAAATGGTAAAAAACATGAGCGCCATACTTGATTGGATGGATAAGCTTAACGAGGTTGATACCACAGGTGTAGAGCCCCTTATTCATATAAGCGAAGAACGCAATGTTTTACGTGAAGATGTAGCAGCCCCTGCCTTACCCCATGATCGCGGACTGTTGAATGCACCACAGCGTGATTCCGATTACTTTAGGGTACCAAAAGTTATAGAGTAAGCTCGTATTGCTGAGGGCTTAAACCCGTTTAATGCATATTGGAAGGCACTATTCCCGCTCTTTCACTCATTGCCGATTATTGCTGCCTTAACCCGGTTTATTTTCAGGTGTCACGTTTTATTACCTGAATTAAAATTGGTGCTCTCAGTTTGATTTCCTACATTTGTACAGTCCTATATATCTAAGCAGAATATGAAATTAATCCGCATTGTTGTAGCTCTTGCCATTATGGCATCAACCGCAGGCTGTATGCAATATAAAACTTGCGCAACTTACGCCAAGAAAACAACGCCCGCTCACGACCTGAAGCAGGACAGGAAAAGCGTTTAAGCGCTTTATCAGCTGTTTGTACAGATATTTTGTAAGCTGACCTATTGGTTGGCTTTTTCTGTTTAGGGCTGTTTCAGCTTCCCGTTTTGTTAATTATATAATTATTTAACCTGCGTAAGATATTTATTGTCTTTCACTTTTGAACAGTATAGTTACGGTTTTATGCTGATACCGTGGTTAAAGAACTTTTTGAAGCAGGCCTCTCTGTTTTTCTCCTGCGGCTATCACAAACTCAAAGGCTTTACTTTTGATTAAGTTTATAAAAATCAGGCAGGAAATAGTAAACAGTTATCCAGGGGCTAAGCCAGCCGCCTGCATTCAGGAGCAGGTAAGTTCCCCAATGGAAGCCAATACCTGCAACAATGTAATAAAAAGCCCATTTGGGCTTTAAGAGCCCCACCGGGAAGCTCAATTGAAATATAAGCGCGAATACAGGCAGCACAGTGTATAAAACGGGTTTGCCTGCCACCCAAGCCCCTATGGGCGCTTCGTGCAAGTGTATATAAGATAAAAATGTGTCTGCCGACGCCCACGACGGTCCGGAGATAAGCAGTTTTTCCAGGCCTGAAAAAAAGTATCCGCATACAACTGCAATCCTGATTAGCTGTAAAACCCACCCGCTTAATCCAAGCTTACCCGTTTTGGCTGCGGTTTCAATTTGATAAACCAAAACAGGCATGAGCATGGCCAAATATGTAAATGTTGCAAATGTATGGTCCATTTTGCCCAGGCTGTACAATTCACCCTGCCAAAGCAGGAAAAGCAGGGTGCAGCCAATGGCAACCCAAGCTTTCATACGGAAGAAGATTAGGTAAAGGCACCCAATACATATAAGCGCCTGGCGAAAGAATACAGCATTAAGGCTAGGTGCAGGAATATGTAATGCCTTCCATAAGGGTACCGGATCACGAAAGGCTGAATAAAGACTTCGAATTGCAATATCGGGCAGGAAGTACACTGAGAAAAAAAGTAAGAGACCATAAAAAACCTTCACAGCTATAGTCAGCTTTTTTACCGATACAGGCTTATGCCACCATTGCCTTATTGCTTCAGATGATTTCGGCCTTGCCTGTAGCTCTGATGCTGCCCAACAGGCTGCAATAAACATATTCAGCCTAAGTATAACCTGCCCGGCCTTATCAATAAAGAAAGCCGCAGGCAGGCGTTGCAGCTCAGTTGTGAGCCGCGGATATAATGTTTCAGCAATATAAGTCAGCAGGAAAACCTTATGCCCTGCGAGCAGGGCAATAACCCCCGGCTTCAGCCACATAAACCAACAGCCGATGCTCAAAACCATGGCTGAAAGCAAAATAATGCGGTTTTTTATAAGGTTGCTCTGCATTATGGCTTAACCGGATTATTCTGAATTACCCGGGTTATTGAGCCGGTATCTGCCACCGCCTCCCCGGCTTTACGTCTTATACGCAGCAGCTTCCATGCATGAACATTTTCAGCTTTGCATTTCATGAAAGCCAGGGGGAAAATTATATCCTGAAGCTCGGTCAATTGGGGCAGTCCATCAAGCTCTGCACCGTTTTTCCCGCTGTACCATACTTTTCTGCATATATAATCTGTCTGGCTTTTATGCAGGCCTGATTGTGATTCATTCAAAGGATAAAATTCACCCGGCATAAAGTCTGTTGCATAATATAAGGCAAAAGTTTCGGTACTGTCTGTATGCCGCACAGGCTCAGCAAACATGCCGAACCTGAAAAAAGGATAACAATCTGTAATAAGTACAAAGGGGAGGCAAAGCAATATTGCCATAAGCCAAATTAGCCTGTTGCGCATATTAATTCGCTATATTTGCATAGTACACCCATTGCACCAAAACCACCTGATATAAAACCATGTACGGAGGAGGAAATACTTTCGAACCCATTGAGCAGGATACCAAAGCCGATGCTGAAGATTCTGCCAAGTTAGCCGAATTCGAGGCGAGAATTGCAGCCGGCGAAAAAATTGAACCCTCAGACTGGATGCCGCGCCTATACAGGAAGCAGCTAATCAGGATGATAGAGCAGCATGCCCACTCTGAAATTATTGGCGCCCTGCCCGAAGGAACCTGGATAACGCGGGCCCCGGGCTTCCGCCGCAAAATGGCCCTGATGGCCAAAGTGCAGGATGAAGTAGGCCATGCACAGTTACTGTACGGCGCCGCCGAAACCTTAGGTAAAAGCCGTGAAGATATGGTTACCGATCTTATTAACGGTAAAAGCAAATACAGCAACATCTTCAATTACCCGGCCTTTACATGGGCCGACAGCACTGTAATTTCCTGGTTGGTAGATGCCGGCGCAATAGTAAATCAAATGGCCAACGCCAGGGGAAGCTACGGCCCTTATTGCCGCGCCCTAGACCGTATTTGTGCTGAAGAAAGCTTCCACCTCAAATACGGGCACGATGCAGTTGTTCATCTTGCCACCGGTTCGCCAATTCAACGCGAAATGGTTCAGCAGGCTTTACACCGTTGGTGGCCACCGCTCATGCACTTCTTCGGGCCGCCTGATAAGGCCAGCGTACACACCGAGGTATTGGTACGCTGGAAGGTTAAAATGGCTACCAACGATGAATGCCGCCAACAGTTTCTTGATATGTATGTGCCCAAAATTTGGGAGCTTGGCCTTACCCTTCCAGATCCTGAGCTGCACAAAGACCCGCTTACCGGCGAATGGCTCTATACCGAGCCTGATTGGGAGGAATTTAAGCGCGTAATTAACGGAGACGGTCCGTGTAATAAGGAACGCCTCGCTGTTCGTAAGAATGCCGAAGAAAGAGGCGCCTGGGTACGAAAAGCGCTTTTGAATCCTAAGGCAGCTTATGTAGCGCCCCTTGCCTGATTTAGCGGTTTTCTTTTTAAGCAGACTTTTTTATTTGATTACGATATTTAAATCACAAAGCTTCAGGGCGCTGCCAAAAGCGGTGCCCTTTTTACAAATTGACATGACGGCCTTAGCAGAAATTAATGGCTATTGTTGATTTATTTTTTTGGAGTTTTTCGGGATTTATTAATATGCAATCATATTTTGGGCTCGGTTTACGGCATAAATACTAATGTTATTTATTTGTGAATTAATAATCGGGCTTAGCTGAATACAGAAATTCAGTATTTAAATCTAAAAAAAGCATAACTAAAATATTACATTACCACCCCGAAATATTACATCAGTTCTTATGTCAGAAATATCTGCCCACCCGGTTGCAAAAAAAATATACCTGCACAAAAGTAAAGCTCCATTGCTGATTAATGCCCCCTCTGGGTTAGCTGAAACTACCGGTTTCTTTTTTGCCCCTTACGAAGAATACCCCACTGATGGCAGCCTTTATGATTTTGCCTTAATATTTGTTTACAACAGTGCACAGCTTCATGAGCTGGTACCTCCCGTTTTGCCGGCCTTGGGCAATGAAGCAAAAATTTGGATTGCATGGCCAAAGAAAAGCAGTGGCATAAAGTCTGATCTTTCAAGGGACAGCACGTGGGCTGTAACCTATGAATTTGGCTTGGTTCCGGTTTCTAATATCAGTATAAATGAAACCTGGTCTGCCCTGCGATTTAAAAAGTCGAACGGAGCAAACGCTGCATCTGAAAATCATAATTTATTCATAGATCGCAATCCGGCAGAAAGACCTGAATTAATTGTTCCTGCTGAAATGCAGGAAATACTTGAGGCCGGCGGGGTAAATGAAAAGTTTAACCAACTCAGCTACACGCATCGTAAAGAGTATATTGAGTGGGTTACGGGAGCCAAAAGACCGGAGACCAAAATCAAAAGATTAAGTGAATTGGTTGCAAAAGTTTCGCTTAACAAAACTGAGATCGGGATATATGGTAATGGTAAAAATTATTCTTTGTTAAGTGCTGTTATTATTTCCCTGCACCATATAAGTCAATATTACTAAAACAGCCCTTTTTGCGCTCTCAAGTGCATTATATATTTAAACAACTGCTTGATTATAAGTTTCAAGTCTGTTTTTATAAAAATGCAATGATATTAGAAAAGTGCTATTAAATAAAAAAGGCCGGACCATTGGCCCGGCGTTTTTTCCATGTAACATACTCTATACACATTCTTTTTGAAAACTTACCATTTAGGAAAGCAGTTAAATCATTGTTACACTGCTTGTTAATCTATTGACTAAGTAGCATTGCGAATCACTTTTGCTGCTCGCCCTTCCGGTGCGCTTTCAAATATTAATATCATTGGGCAGGAAAAAGTAACCGTGAAAACTTAAAAAAGTTTAACTCATTTCAAGTGTAACTTAGTTACTTATGTTAAGTAGCTGAAATTCTGTTATTTATAGTTTTTATCGGAGCTTTTTCTTAATGCCGACCAAATGGCATTTAATAAAAGAAGTACAGTAAGCGTTTGATATACAGCCCGCATACCATATAGTTGCCTGTAAATTTCTTCCTTCTCTGCGGTCATGCCTAACGGGAACATTACATTACCGCGCAGGCTGTACCAAATAGCAGCTCCCATTGCAACTCCGCAAATCAGACCAAGGTTGCGCATGAAAGCCACCATGCTGCTGGCAACGCCTTTATATTGTACCGGGGCAGAATTTAAAGCTGCGCTGCTGTTCGGCGATTGAAAAAGCCCGAAGCCGAAGCTGATAAGGGAAATGCGCCACATAACATCAAAAGCATGCCAGGTTTCGTTCATAAAGCTGAGGCTGAAAAATCCGGCGGCGCTGAAGAGCAATCCTACGCTGCTCACAATTTTTGCCCCGAATTTATCGCCCAGGTTGCCACCAACCGGCGACATAATACTCAGCATTACGGTACTTGCCAAAATAATAAACCCGGCATGTTCAGGCTTATAGTGCAGTATTTCCTGCAAAAAGAACGGCATTACCAACGAATGGCTGCCAAAGCAAACAAATACCACGAAAGCTGCAATAACCGCCGATAAAAATGGGCCGCGGACAAAAATTTTGGGGTTAAGCATAGCCTCCGGGGTCCGCCTTTCCCAAAAGATAAATGCTGTAAGCGCTGCAAAACCGAATATCAATGAGCTTAATACCCTGGTATGGCCCCAACCGTAAGCCGGGTCCGGCCCATAATGCAGGCCGGCAAGCAAAGGAATAATTGCAGTCAAAAACAGCCCGGCGCCAATTATATCGAATTTGGCGCCTTTTATTTTTATTGATTCCGGAATTACTATCCAAGCCCGCCAAATAGCTACCAGGCCAAGCGGCACATTTACAAAGAAAATACTGGGCCATCCGAACCTGCCCAATAATATTCCGCCTATTACAGGTCCTAAAGTGCTGCCCAAAGCTACTACGCTGCCTGATATTCCCAAGGCTTTTCCGCGTTCAGCAGGCCCGAAGGTTTCAGAAACTATAGCAGGCGTAACACTGAGCATCATGCTTCCGCCAAGCCCCTGTAACACCCTGAAAAGCACCAATGCCTCTATGCTGCGGGCAAGGCCGCAAAGCATGGAAGCCAAGGTAAACAGGGCAAAGCCGCCAATGTAAATTCGTTTCCTGCCAAATGAATCACTTAGGCGGCCAAGTATGAGCAATGTGCCTGTAAGGGCTATCAGGTAGCCGGTTACAATCCATTGTACGGCATCACCGGCATTCAGCTGCCTGCGAATGGTAGGCAGGGCAATATTTACAATGCTGCTGTCCAGCGTTGCCATTATGGTACCGAAACTGATTGTTGCCAGTATGGTCCATTTACCTGCTTTGGGCTTTTCTGAAATTGGGTTTAGCAGGTCTGATGGCATCCTGGTCAATGTCTGGAGGGAAAAACGGTGAATATAACAATATTCAAAAACCGTGCATTGTAACTGTTCGTATATATGTAAAATGCTTCTTTCCTATTTCCGGAGCATTTTAATCTGAAAGTGAACTGTCTTTCCCTTTGAAAAGTGCCCGGATTTTGTCCGGGCATTTTTTATGAATCATGAATTACAGGCCTTAACAAACTTAGCCTTTAATAATTTAAGCACAAATAAAAAGCCGCCGGTATTTACCCGGCGGCCATGTTATTTAGCTAAACTGTAAGCTTACGTTCTTTATGGCTTGGCGCTTCTTTCCTGAACAGTAAGCGTTTTAGGAACCTGCGGGCAATGGAGCGTTTCTTTTTCACTTCGCCCAGCTCGCTTTCCATGTTATACATATCTACACGGTTAAGCAATGCGCCGGCAAATTTATCCTGCAGGCCGCGAAGCATATTGTTAGCGCTTATATCGGCATTAGTCAGAATTGTATCTGCTGCATAAACACTTACTACGGTATCTGCATAGCGCATAAGCTCACGGGCCGAAGGAGCATTGCTCAACTGGCCGCTTTCCATGAATATGTAATCATAGTCCTGGCTGAGGTCGTTCAGTATTTTTTGGAAATCTTTGCCTGCAAAAATCTCTACCGGCGACATAGGCGACCTTGATGCGCCAATAATGTCAACTCCTTCAATTTGCGTATGAACTATAGCTTTGCGGAAATTGTCGTTGTTGATCGTATTCAGCGATGATGTGGCTTTATAAACCTCGGTAAGGCGCGGACTGCTGAAATTGGTATCAATTATCAGTATTTTCTTGCCAATCATCTGCAAGCTGTAAGTGAGCGTAGCAATTGTAAAAGTTTTACCTTCACCGCCTTTAGGACTCACAAACAGCACCACTTTCTTGCCAATTGTGTCAAGTTCAAACCTGTGCCTGAAATTTCGGCAAAGCTGGCTGAAGGTCTGGTCTTCAAAATTATCGTCGCCTGATCGGAAGAGGTTGTTCAGGTCAATATTTGAAGCTGTAAGGGCATTGAAATATCCCAATAAGTGCATGTTGGTGAGACGCTTAAAGCGCATCGGCGTTTTAATGTTGTTGTCCATATATTCAAGTATGAATATAACAACTATACACAGCACAAGGCTTATTATGGCGCTCAGGGCAAGAATAATGGCGCGTTTGCTTGGCTCAGGCTTATCGGCCGGGGTGGCGTATTCCACCTGCCTTAAAGAGCCTCCCAGGTTCATACCGGCAAACTGTGCGCTGTTAAGCTTGTTCAGAATCAGCAGGTAAACTTCAGATGCTACCTGGATTTCACGTTCATAAGCGCCAATTGATGCTTCCATGGGTGCGTAGCTGGCAACAATAGCCCTCAGCCTGCGCAATTCCTGCTCAATGCTTTCCGATGCGCCATAAGCCATCTGCAGGTCAAGCTCAGAGTTAACTTTACGAACTATCAGGTCCTGCTTGGTGGCAGTCGGGTTTATAAAGAACGTTTCGCTCATCAGTCGAACCTGTTCATCCATAATCCTGCGCACTACCTTAATGGAGTCAAGCAGGGCAGTATCCTGCTGGCGACTGTCGAGGTAGCGGCCGTTCATGGCGTTAATACGATCCTTGAGGAAAGATATTTTCCTGTTCAAAATACCGGCCTGCGATTCAAAAAACAGGCGGTCTTTATTGGTGAACCTGCCGTTAATATCGGCAAGCACCTTTTTAAGTGCGGGTATTTTCTTCTTTTCGTCTTCCAGTTTGCCTTCCTGGCTCGAAATCTGGTCAACAAGTGCTTTAGTTTGTTCGTAAAGGTTAATTACCTGGTTTTGAAGTTTGAAGCTTTTCAGGGAGTTCACTTTGTTATCCAGCTCACCTTTTTTGCGATCTGCCAGCCTGGCGAAGAAATCAACGTTAGACTGTGACTGTACGGCACGGTAGTTTTTATTTGTGCGTATGAATTCAGCGCAAACGGTATTCACCACAAAAGCCGACAGCTCAGGATTTTCAGATTCAAATTCAATAGAGAGGAAATCGGAGCCGCCAACGCGTTCAATTTTCAGCTTTTTGCTCAGGCTTTCGAAATCGTAATGGTAAATTTCAAGCAGCTTTTGAACCTGTGCATTGTTTTGAACGGTTAAGGCGCTTGGCATAACCGGGTCGGCGTTGGTGCGGTGCCCGAAGCCGGCGCTTTGAAGCACTTTCTTAGAGTTTTCGGTACTGGGCTCGTCAATATTCCTGAAAGGCTTTTCGTCATAAAGGTCGTGCAGGATTAGCTTGTAGCTTACCAGCGACACAATAGGGCGCCCTTTCATGCTTTCAATAAGGTTGCTGAATGCATTGGCAATCATGAACGGTTGCAGGCTCTCCTGTTCGTTCAGGCTCACCTGGCTCGATTCAGTTATACCGGTTGCCATTTGTGCCTTTGATTTAAAGGTTAAGGGCAGGTTAGAAGTTATATAGAATACAGCTGCCAATGTGGTCAGCGGTACAAATATCAGGACATACTTATTCCTGACCAGGGCGCGTACAAAGCTTATAAAGTCCATTATCTTATTTTTTCCAGCGGAATGCCGAGTATTTCTTCCAGAGTGAGTTTGGCTGCAGCTAAGTTCGCCTGAGTAGTCAGCATAAGCTGTTGATTTTCGTTATGGGCGCGTAATATCTTGGTGTAATCCTCAATATTTATTTCTCCCATTTCAAACCTGTGCTTTAACAGGGTTACGGTAACATGGCTGTCTTCAACAGTTTCCATGTTTATTCTCAGCAGGTTTCCCTGCATTTTATATAATTCGTACCTGCGCAGTGTTTCGGCCCTGCAAAAGAGCTTTTGGGTATTTATATTACTTTGAGCCACTTCTTTTTCCTGTCCGGCGAACCTTATTCTGCTGGGCGTGCTTAAAATGCCCCCTACGTTTATTGTTAATGCAAGACCAACACGCGGCACAGTTACAAATGTGCTTTGTGAGCCGCCCGATGGATCTGTAGCGCTGGTCTGCTGCGCGTAATATTGGGTTGAGAAAGAGAGCTGGTTAAGCCAGCTCAACCTTGCCTGCTTGTGCAATTCTACTGCCTGCCTGAATTTGGCATTGGTTTGCATATTCAACGGAAAGTTTTTCCATGCCACCCAAACCAGCTTGTCTTCATAGCTAAGGCTGGCGCTGTCGCGGTCAGGCGGTATAATGTTATCGTAATCAGTTCGCAGCGATTGCGGAATGCCCTGGCCGAAAGCCGTTCCGCTGAGCAGGAAGACCAGCGCCGGAATCAGCAGCAAGCCCGGTAGCACTGTAAAATTAATTCTCATCAGCTTTCTAATTTAGCAGGGTATGCAGCTCGCTTTTCACTCAGATACATTATTTGTTCCTTGAAATTTGCGGGCCGAATAAAACCCTGAATGTGTATCCCCTTTTTATTTGCCTGCTCCCTTGCGGAAGTAGTGGGGTATGTTCTTTATTTCTTTTTTTACGCGGTTTATGAAAGCCTTACCAAGGCCACCGTCGTGCATAAGTCTTCGGTCGCTGGTCCAGACCCGGGCATCGTCTGACTTTACAAGGTCAATTCTGCCTATGTTCATCAGGGTCATGGCCATCCAGCCATCGCTCCAGCGTGGTCGTGTTGTGTTAAAGCCGCCAACCTTCAGCCCGTCGGCCCTGCGGAAGGCGAAATTAAAGCCCATTACGTTCAGGAAATCCTTGTTCTTTCGGCGGAAGCTGAACAGGTTTTCGGCCAGCAATTCATAAGAGCCGAGGGTAAACCGGCTGTTTCCGGGGCTTGGTATAAAGCTGTACCTGCCGTAAACGCAGGTGCAATCTTTGGTTTTTTCAAGATGGCCGGCGTAAGCGTTTACCCAGCCTGAAGGGTATATACTGTCGGCATCTGCGTTCAGGTGGTAAATACCTTTAGCGCTTTCAAGTCCGGTTTGCCGTGCAAGGCTTATTCCCTGCCTGCCTTCGAAAACAGTTCTTACCCCGCATTCTTCCAATATTTTGGCTGTGCGGTCTTTGCTGTTGTTATCTATTACTACAAGCTCAGTTGGGTAATCCGTAACAATATCGGCCAGGGAGCTCAGGGTTTTAAGTATGTTGGGCTCTTCGTTCCAAGCCGGTATAACTATGCTGACTACGGGTTCCGGGTGGTTAAAGCGAGCCAGTTTTGCGCGAAGTGCCGGTATAAAGTCTGCCGGCAGCTTGCGGTAGTCTTCATAAACTATATCGTGCTTGCGCACCCAATCCGGAACTGTGAATCTTGGCATTTTCAGGCGGTTAGCATAGCGGGAACATTTTCAGGCTGCTCTTGCTGCCGGGCATATTCCGCAATTTCGCGTTGTCTTATTTTATCGAAATCCCTGAGCTTACTGAGCAGGGCAATTATGAGGAACAAGATAAGGCTTGTAGGTATTTGTCCCAAAGCTTCCTGTGGAAAGTTTGCAACCACAAGGGTATAAAACACCGTAAGCAGCGAGAGCGATATAGCTTTTATAAAGGGGTCCTTTATCCTGAAGTGGTTTTTAATGCCTACGCGGCAAATGGTCCACATGAGGTAGCAGTAAATAAAGAGTCCAATCGGGCCCATTTCCACTGCAATACGCACATAGCCGCTGTCCGGCGGAAACTTTGCGAGCATAGAGCCCGGTGAATATTTTTCGCCCCAGCCGCCTACGCTGCCCAAACCACCGCCCATCGGGTGCGTTTGAATATAGGGTTTTATAAATGCCTGGTTACGCTTGCGTGTCCTGTAGCTTGGGTCATCATCGGGGTGGAATGCCGTTTGAAAACGCACGAGATTCGGGTTACTGGTTGGCATGTTAACTATCACCAGCCCAATCATAAATCCTATTCCGCAAGCTATAAGTATATTCCTTTTAAAGGTAATCATGGCGTAGAAAAACCCGCCAACGGGTAATAATACATAAGCGGCACGGGTTCCGCTGTAAACCATGCAGGTTACCATCAGGCTGCCTACCACCACCAGCAATACCTTTTTCCAGAAGAAAATGGGTGCACTCAGCAGGGTAAAGCAAAGCGTTGCGGTATAGGCCATTACGAAACCCATAATCATGGGGTCGGAGAAGAAGCTGAATTTGCGGTACCTGCCCATTACATAGAGCAGCGCTACGCGACCTTCATCTGCCTGTATCCAGGCCATTTCCTTGGTGGTAAAGCCCATGAACTCCTGCCATATTCCGTAGAGGGCGCCCAGTGTGGTAAGCAAAATCCAGAGCTTTATAATGAACGACACATACCGCATTCCGTTCAGCGAATACAGGATAATGAAGTACATGGCCATAAAGCCGGCAAAGCTCCTTACTGTCATTACCCATGCCATGCGCGATGTGGCGGCCGGGTTACCCACCTCCAGAAGGTTATAGGCAATCCAGATAAGTATTACGTTAGATATGGGACTTTTTGCCCATTTCCAGTCTTTATTATCTATATGCTTTACAAACATCCCGAAACCCATGAGGGCAATCATGATGTCCATCACTAAGCCAAGGGGAACGCCTTCGGTAAGCCTTTTTACCCCCAAAACAAAGAATGAGAGGGTAATAATCATAATAATGCCTAACCTGAGGTTAAACATGGTTGCAACCAGCAAGGGCGCGCCTATGATGGCGGCAAGCAGCACAATGCCCAAAACCGGGCCTTTGCTGTAAACAACATAACCCAGGGCAATGCTCAGCGCTGTAAGAAGCAGGTAACCTACAGGGTTGTTCATTTTCTTCACGAAAATGCTGTAGTTCAGCCTTTCGCCGAGCGTGCGCCTTTCAGTTGTGTTTACCTCGAGGTTGAACAATTTATTCTCTGTGGCTGTTGAAGGATTATTTAACGCAATTTCCCATTCGGGATATTTTTGGGTTCCTTAACCGGCAATTGCCTGCTCCGGAATTATAATGCCTTTAAACTTTAAGAACAAAGGCTGCAAAGCCTGAGATCCTGTTTTTAAAGGTTCCCGACTTTTAATTTAGCCGAGGTATTGAATTTTAATTTTCAGCAACCCGGCAATTAATACCGGGCTGCTGAATCGTATTTGAAGGGAAACGCCGGGCCGGAGCCGGTTACCGTTTGCAGCTTAGCCTTTCGTTTTTCAGCTGCAATTTATTTCAATGTTTTAATGTCGAAGCTTTCAGCGCTGAAATGCCATTTGAGGGTTTCGGCATAAACTTTCTTTTGCTCTTTGCTTTCATCCGAGTTTCCGAAGGAAAACCTGATGTACCAAAGCAGCAGGTAAATGGTTGCACGCAGGCGATATGCAAAGTAGCTTAAACCGCTGTAATGTTTTTTCAGAAAAAGATAGAAACTCTTGTAATTCTGAATGAACATGGCTGCTCTTTTCTGCCTTGAGCTGCTTTTGCCCAAATGAATTATTTCGATGTCGGGCAGAAAAACCGAACGGTAACCTGCTTTACGAACACGCAAAAAATAATCCATTTCTTCGGCGTAAATGAAGAAGTTTTCATCAAGTACGCCAACTTTATCCATTAACTCCTTGGAAAACAGCATCACAGCGCCGTATGCCCAATCTATTTCGCGTTCGGTGCTGTGGTCCCAGTAAGAAGTAAAGCCTTTTGGCTCTATGTTCATTTTGGCAAGGATTCCCGAAATGAACCTGTTTTCTATAAATGAGCCCCAGAAACTGTAAAACGAGTTAACCGATTTTTGCAATGTAAGGTCATCGTTCAAAAGCTTGCATGTAATAACGCCAATTTTATCGTTTTTATGAACTTCGGCATAGTCAATCATTTTGTCTATGGCGCCGTCGAGCACAATGGTATCGGGGTTTAGCAGCAAAATGTATTTGCCGGTTGCAAGGTTCATGGCCTGCACATTTCCTCCGGCAAAGCCTTTGTTATCGGGATTGGCAATCAGGTGCACCTGCGGAAATTCCTCGGCCACCATATCGGCGCTTTTGTCAGGCGAGTTATTATCTACCACCCAAACTTCTGCTTTGTATTTGCGTGTTTGCTCATACACCGAGTGCAGGCAGGCGCGCAGCAGGGCCTTGGTATTCCAGCTTACTATAATTACGGAAACGTCAGTCATGAATGGGCCGGGTTAAGGGCGTTTTCAAAAGAATATAATTTTAATAAATACGCCGAAGCAGGTCGCAAAGCAGAGGGCCAATACTATTTTTTCAATAAAGGCATCCTTCAGGTCCAGGGGTTCGTCGTCGTCGTCTTTAATTTTGGAGTTCTCAGTACTCATTGCCGGTTGATTTATTGAATAGCGTAATTATGTACGGGCAAAAAGGGCAGGGTGGTTTGAGCATTAGAGCTTAAACCCGATCCCATTCCCCGGTTTTGTCATTATATTTTTTAAGCACTTTAGCAGGGTTACCTGCCACTACAGAATAAGGAGGCACATTTTTAGTAACCACGCTGCCTGCAGCCACAACGCTGTGCTTACCTACGGTAACACCGGCTGTAATTACGGCGTTTGCGCCTATCCATGCTTCGTCTTCAATGGTAACCTGTGCCTTTGTTACGGGTTGCAGGCTTATGGGCAGGCTAATATCGGCATAGCTGTGGTTGAGGCCGCTTATTACTATGTGCTGCGCCAGCATCACATCATGCCCTATATGCACTGGGCCAATGAGCACGCTGCTGATGCCTATGCGGGTACGGTCGCCAATGAATACATCTCCTACGCCGTTGTTTACGGTGCAATAGTCTTCAATGGTGCTGTCTTCGCCTATATGGAACTTATTGAAAGGCAATAAATCCATACGGCTGACGGGGCGTATAACCGAGCGTTTGCCGAAGCTGAAAAGGAATGGATTAACAAACCAGCGCACCCAATTTCGTGGCCTTGCCTGGTTGCGCGGCATCAGCAGACGCAGGGTAAGCTCCTTTAATTTCGGGTTGCTTTTAAGCTTCTCTTTCAGGCTCATGGTTTGATTTTAAAGCTGTAAATGCCTAAGGAAATTATTGCGTTCCGCATTTATTATTTCCGGGTTGAAATAAATTAAACCGCATAATTTCTGAACCGGACTACTCTGTTTCAACCTTTTGAATGGTTTTGTAAATTTCGGCGGTATTATTTTCCCATGTATGGCTGCCTGCAAAATTTATGCGGGCTAATGCTTTTTGGCTGTTGTTTTCGGTCAATGCGCGTGAAATTTCAGTAACGTAGCTTTCTTTATCGGTAGCCAGGTAGCAATGCTCAGCGAAAACCTCCATTGCCTTTGTTTTGGTTGCTACCACCGGCTTGCCCATTGCCAGGTATTCATCTACCTTCCTTGGGTAATTACCTATGGTTACCTCGTTCAAAATCTGCGGGTTAATGCAAACATCGAAACTGTTGATATATGCGGGTAATTCAGTACCGTCTTTCCTGCCGGTGAAATGCACGTTCGTCATTTTATGAAGGTCGCTGTTGGCAAAAGCAGGGTCTTCCGGGCCAACCAATACAAGCTGCCAATCGGGCTTATTTGCTGCAATGTATTCCAATACCAACCTGTCGAGCCTGAGGCTGAGAATGGCGCCCACATAGCCTATTATGGGTTTGGCGGGGTTCCCGGTTAGAGCGGCAATATCTGAAGGCGGCGGACCTGTAATTTTTGCGCTGTCGAACATTTCCAAATCGCAGCCCTGCCCAACGTAATAGCTGTGCGGGTTATATTGACGGGCGTACTCGGCTAGGTAAGTGCTGTTGGCAACCACCGCATCAGACTTGGCTATGAGTTTTGGCTCAAGGCGTTCGCCATGCCTGCGCCAGTAATTAACTGCCAGCAGGTAATCGCGGCTGTAGTACAGGCTTACCGCCGGTTTCAGGAGCTCTTTTAAATGAAAGCTGCGGAAAATATCGTTGTCGTTGAACAGGATTACGTCTTTAAACCCAAGTTCTTTTATACCCTTTGCAATGGCATTGGCATACCTGCGGTTATTAATTTTATTCAGGCTGTCGAAAATGAAGGGGCTGCTTATCCAGTTTATAGATTCCAGCATGCAATCAGGCAGCAGGTTCCAAAGGCTGTCGCCAACCTTGGTGAGGGAAGGCTCTTTGCCCTGCAAAACCCTGCTCATGCGCTGTATGCTCGGGTTGTTTTTGCTTTTATAAGCGGTTATCCTGTCGAGGGGCGGTGTTACGAACATAACCCGGTTATGCCGGGCCATTTCCATGGCGAGATTCTTGGCATTGCTGCCAATTTCAACATCCCAGGCTTGCAGGCCTACAAAAACGATGTCCCTGTTTTTAAGCAGTGGAGCTGCCATTGTCAATTATTTCAGTTGATACGGGAGTGGGTTTGTTAAAGCCCAGCCTGCGGGTTACGAACCTGAAAAGTTCAGGATAAGATTTTATCATGTGTCTCAGTACTTCCCGATATTGGATTCCGGTTTCCTTTCTTAGAATGTAACCGGCAATAACAAGGGCAATAGACATGCTTGTTAAGGTACCGTAAGCGGCTCCCTCAAGCCCGAAGTGCCTGATAAACACATAATTGCAGCCTGTATTGAGAATTGTGATACACAACACGAAATAGAAATTCATGTGCGGCTTACCTAAAGAGTCCATAATAGTGCCGAATTGCCGGGTAAAGGGCGAAATAAGGCTGTAAAGTATGGTGAGCCTAAGCAGATGAACGGCATTCTCATAATCTTTACCTGCAATCAGGTAAATTACGAAATCAGGAAAAAGCTGCACAAAAATTACGGCAGGTATTATAAGGGCCAGCGTAACGCCTACCGAGCGTTCATACAAATACTTCAGCGCAGATGTGCCTTCAGTTGCCATTCTTGAAACGCTTTGCGGGAAAACAACCTGCGCCATGGTGCTTATGGGCACATCTATCAGGTTTTGAATCCTGAAAGATGTATTGTATTCTGCTACCATTTGCTTGGTTTTCATACTGCCAAGCAGCATCTGGTCTATATTGCCCGAAATCATGCCGCTTACATTGGTGGCAAAAGTGAACTTGCCGTAATTGAAAAGCTTCTTTACCCAATCCCAGTCTATGCCCGGGGCCAGTTTCAGGAACTTGCGCACAAAGAACCAGGATGCCGCCGAAGCTGCTATAGAGCTGAGCAGCATGCCGAAAGAAAGCCTGTGCAGGCTCACATGATGATCAAAATACACGTAAAGAATAGACCCGAAAAACAAGGCCTGCCTGATAAACCAGCTCCAAAAAATGCCCTTGAAATCAAGATTAGCCTGTTGAATAAAGTTAAACTGCGAAAATGGTATGAGCGAAATGGTGGTGAGCGTGTACAGCCAGAACATTTCTTTCAGCACGGGTGCATCCCATTTATATGCTAAAACCGGTCCCAAAATTAGCAGCACCACTACCGATACTCCTGTGAGTATAATATTAAGTACAATGCTTGCTTTAAGAATTACAGGGTATTCTTCGGGCGTAGCGGCAGCGGCAAATTTTATTTGTGCATTCTGAATCAGGCCGTTACGTGCTACTTCTATAAGCGCAGTAACACTTATAAACAGGGCCCAAACGCCAAAGCTTGGCTTATCTAAGCAACGTACAAGAAAATAGAATCCGGCAAAACCAAAAAGTGATGTGCTTAAGCGTTGCCCGAATGTATATATGCCTGAGTTGAGCCAGTAGCTGTTTTTTTGCGATTTTGTCATCTGGTGCCTTACAGTACGCGGCAATATAAGCAGAATTTTATGCAAAGCCTGCCGGCCGCCTGTACTCTGTAAGTATTAAAATTCAGGTAATTGATTTGTTTATCCCTTTAATATTTCAGAATAAACCGCCGCATTCTCGCGTACTACCCTCGATATATCGAATTTTTCTTTAATCGTAATTCTTGCTTCGGCTGCAAGCCTTTGCCTCAGCCCGGCATCATTGCAGAGCCGAACCAGTTTTTCGCCCAAATCTTCGGCATTGCCGAGTTTAAAGGTAAGCCCGTCTTTTTCGTTGGTTAAAAGTTCCTGGTTGCTGTCTATATCGCTGCAAAGGCAGGCACGCTGCATGGCCATGGCCTCCATTAATGCCAAAGAGAGCACCTCCCAAAGCGATGGCAAAACAAACACATCGGCCAGGTTCATATAGCCGGCTATGTTATTGGTAAAGGGTGCAAAAATAACCCTGTCTTCCAGGTTCAGGGCTTTGGTAAGGGCTTTAACTTCGGCTTCAAGCTCGCCGCCGCCTACATAGAGCATTTTGGCATTGGGCACCTGCTTAGCCGCATGCGCAAATCCTTTGAGCATAGTAAGCGGATCTTTTTGCAGCGTAATGCGCGCCAAAGATAATATGACCAATTCGCCCGGCTTAATGCCAAGGCTTTGCTTCAGGGCTTCATCGGGCTCGCCGGGCTTAAAGTTATTGTAAACTATGCCGTTGCGCACAATGCGGTAATTCCCGAAAACGCCGTATTTCTTCCCTTCAATTTCATTGGCATAGCTTCCGCAGGCTGTGATTTTAGCCATTTTAGCGAGCAGCCTTTCAGTCATTATCCTGAAAGAATTGCCCATGGAAGTTTCATGCGCATGAAAACTCCAGCCGTGAACGGTGTACAAAGCCGGTATGCCCAGCATTTTAGCCGGGAAGATGGTATTTGAGCCGGCACGGGTACCATGAATATGCAGCAGGTCTGGCTTAAGCCTTTTCATGAGGGCATACACCTTTGGCCATACCCTTGCATCGAAGGGCGTTTCGGTATAGATAACATGGGTATCTATGCCTTTTTTTCGCAGGCCTTCGGTCATATTGCCTTCGGTAAAGCTCAGCACCGAGCTTTCGTAAATCTCAGGGTCCAGGCCGTTTACAAGGTTAAAAAGGTATGTTTCCCCACCCCCGAAAGAGCCCTGCCTGATGGTATGCAAAACCCTGATACGCTTCTTATTGCTGTTAGGCTGCAATCCTGATTTCGGGCTTTGGGATTCCTGGTTCTGCATTATGGGGCTATATTTATTAATTGCGTTTTAAGCCGTCTCTGCGGCGGCTGTGCGTGGTGCTGAGCATTACCTCATTCACGTTCAGGTAAGCTTTATGGGTGGTAGCCATAAAATCTTTATCCGATTTTTTGATTTGCAGCAGGGCCAGAAACTGGTTGAAGACAAACTTAGGTATAAATACCAATGCCTGCATCACTTTGGCGGGGGTATGGTTCAGCTTAAGGCTCAGTACGAAATTGAAGGAATAAAAGAACAGGCCTGATGCAATTATATAAGCCCCCGGCACCCTTGCTGGCGACAAAAAGAAGCCGGGCTCCCCTAAAATGCCCTGTATTATGCTCACCAAAATAGCAAAGCCTGCTACGCCGATGGCCCCAACCACAATCATAAACATTGGCGGGTAAATATTCAGCAAACCGAACCAAAAGCGATTCAGGCTGAATGCGCTTATGCCGCCTGTCAGGGTTTTAAGTCCGTGCCCGGTATGGCTGAACCAGGCATTCAGCCAGCGGGTTCTCTGCCTGGCCACCTCGGCCCCGCCCGATACTTTTTCATCGAAAACGATGGCATCAGGGGCATAAGCAATGGTTACATTATTATCTACCAGGAAAATCTGGAGAATCTTGTCTTCGGCCGGGATCACACGGTCTACGCCGTCTTTTTGCAGGTGGGCAATGTATTGGTTAAAAAGGCCTGTTTCTATGCCCATGGCAGAGCCGCTGATGGTGGCGCTGCTTCCCAGCCTGAACGGAACCTCACGAACGGCATAGTTGTAATAATATTCGCCTATGGCATCCATGCAGGCGTAAACTGTGTCGAGGTTTTTAGCCACGCGCTGGCCTTGCACAGCTTTGTAACCGGCTTTGAACCAATCGTTTATTTCCGAAAGGAAATAAGGGTGGGCAAGGGTATCGGGGTCGAATACAACAATGGCTTCGTGCCTGCGGGTAAATGCGTTTATACCTGCTATAAGTGATTTTACCTTGCTGCCCAGCTTTTTTTCAGGCCTTATGATTGTGAGGTTCGGGTGCGCTTCCAGTAAAAAATCAGGACAGTCATCGGCCACAAGGTAGATGCTGTATTTTTTATAGCGCTGTTGCTGTAAAGAGGCTATCAGGCCTCTGGCGATGTCAATATTCTTGTAGGCGGTAATAATGCAGGCAAAATCTGTTTGCTCTTTGGCAAATGCAGCAGTCTTTTTCCTCTTGAGCATGGAAAGCAGCAGCCCGAAAAAGTGGAAGCCGAGCACAACGGCTACCGGTATAGCGAGCCATGCGAGCACGGAGGTCAGGCTGTGTAAGAGGCTGTTCATGTATTGGAAATTATTCCGGCAACTATACGGTTTCGCTTTGCAGCAGGGCCGGGAAGGTACGCAGTATAATTTTCATGTCCATAGTGAAGCCGTAATTGTCGGCGTATTCGTTATCAAGCGCTATACGCTCTTCTTCCGACATGTCGCCCTTGCCGCGTTTGCTCACCTGCCACAGCCCGGTTAAGCCTGCCGGGGCTAAAAATCTTTTGGTATAGCGGTCGGTAGTCAGCTTTTCTGCCTCGTACAGGGGCAGGGGGCGGTTGCCTACCAGGCTCATATCGCCAATCAGAATATTAATTAGCTGCGGAAGCTCATCTACGCTGCTGTTTCTCAGGAACTTGCCAAGGCGTGTGATACGTGGGTCGTTTTTGAATTTCACGAAAGCGGCCTGTGTCTTTTTCTGTTTCAGGTACAGGTTTTCGCAAACAAATTCACCTGTGTTATCAAAGAGCTGAACACCGTCGCAGGTTTTCTTCAGGCGAATACATTCTTCACACAATTTAGATTTGCTGTTATCTTCAGCTTCAGCGGTTTCGGCGCCTTTATACATATTCAGGTGGCTCATTTCCTTAATCTTATTTTCGGCCCCAACCACCATGGTGCGGAATTTATAAAGGTCGAAAACACGGTAGCCGGCACCAACACGCTTGCTCAGGAAAAATACCGGGCCTTTGCTTTCCAACTTCAGGAGTATGGCCACTACAATAAACACCGGCGAAAGCAGCAGAAGGGCCGATCCGGATATTAGAATATCCATTGCCCGTTTGTAAAAAGGGGCTTGTACTCTTGAAAAATTTAGTTCCTGCGTTTCGTGGCCGCGCAGGTCTTCGGCCTTACGCCTTATGTCCTCTTCGTATTCCCGCGCCGATTTAACGTACACATTTTTGCCGTCAACAATTTCAGACTCGGTTTCAAGATTGAACAGGCTTTTGCCGCTTTTATCCATTGCTTAATATTATTTCGGCAGCCTTCCGGTTCTGCGCAGAATGTTATTCAGCCTTACCAAAATTTCTTCGGGGTTAAATGGCTTAACAACATAGTCGTCGGCGCCAATTTTAAGGCAGGTTATTTTATCGGAGCTTTTTTCGCTTCCGCTAAGTGTTATAAACGGAATATCTTCAAGCCTGGCGGTGGCGCGAACACGTTTTATAAATTCGAAGCCATCCATCAGGGGCATATTCAGGTCTGCAATAATAGCATCGGGGTCGTTGCCTTCTTCCAGCCAAACCATTGCCTCCAATCCGTTGTCTTTAGTGATAACTGTGAAGTATTTCTCAAGGTAAAATCCCAGAAACTTCCGCACCGCAAGTTCATCTTCAACAATAAGGACTGTTTTTTTCATTTCCTGTATTTAAAACAATGTATAAGTTTGCTTGCAGGCCAAAGGCAGCAATCCAAATATTTTAATACAAACGGTTTTATTTATCCGTTTACGAGGCTTAGCTTCTGTTAAGGTTCCCAAAACTGTACCGAAAACAGCAAGTCAATGCCCTTTAAGTACCCTGATTTTAAGGCAACAATCAATTATAATGCGTGCCGGGCACACATAAACCAAGGGTCAAATATATGCTAATTACCTGACAGGCAAATACCTGCAACTGATAATTAATAATATTGCTTACTAAATGCCGTCGGCGCAATTCTTATGCAATTACCGCAAAAAAATGGCTTTTGCACAACCTTGGCTCTTAAATATTCAAAGGTGCATTTTGGAAAAGTGTTTTTCTGTTTCATTCTGGGATTATGTTTTCAAATTCGGAATCTAAATCCTGTCCGGGCATTATACAGGAATGCCCCTTTTGAATTTTTTTGTCTTTTTAATCTACAAAACAGCTCCCTTAACCGGTGTTTACCGGCTTTTACACCTGTTCAGATAAGCTGCAAAGGCTGTACGGCACAGAATTTTCACTATACTTACAGTCAGGTCTTTCAAATACGCTATATTTAATAATTTGCCCGCATGAGATATTCATTTGCCTTTTTTACAATGGCCTTTGCTGTGCTCATATTCGGCATGTTTGCAGCTTGCCGAAAAGATAAAGACATCCCGGTTCCGGCCAACGAGTTACCTGTTGCTGAAGGCGCCATTCCGGAAGATTTTAATTTTCCTACCTCCAGGGTTATTAACTTAACGCTTACTGCGAAAGATGTACGTAATGCTGCATTAAGGGCCAACAAGCTCATTATTTTTTCAAATAAGCCTACGGCCACTCAAAAAGATACCATTGCAACCGGTTCCATAAGTTCCGACGGAACTTTTACAAAGCCAATTACTGTGCCTGCCCATATAAGCCGCTTATATGTACTTACCAATTACCCGGGCCTGCTTGATACTGTCAGCTTCACCATACCGCAAACCGGCAGCAGTATAACGCAAAGTCTCATGCCTGATAAAAACTACCTGGCCTCAGGCAGATTAACAGGCGGTAACAATAATTCAACCACGGGTTTTAATTTTCCCGGAACATGGGATGCTAACGGTGTACCCATTTACCGCAGCACCCCTGATGCTTATGTAAGCCCCCCGGAACTGAACCCAATATATTGGACTATACCTGAAGGGCGCTCCCTTGCAGCAGCAGCTTCTGATATTATACCTACAAATGCAGATGTGCTTATTTCGCCTGATGCACCGGTTCGTACCCCGGTTTCAGTAACCTTTGTTCATGAGAGTTCAGCCAAGCGAAATACATTGGCATATTATACCTACGACAGGGCAAGCCCGCCAACCAATGTATTTCTTGTGCGTAAGCTGCTGAAAAGTATTATTTTTCCGAATACCTCGTTTGCAGGCAGCAGGGGAGGTCTTGTTACCGGCAACACGGTTACAATTGGCAGCTTTGCGCCAAATACAGGCATAGGATTCGTTCTCTTGCCCGATGCTTTCAGTGCTTCAACTTCAAAGATCGATACTTCTGTAATTCCATATTACAGTAATTCAATTTTTAATACCGAGCCTTCTTATGAGCTGAAAAAGCATGCAGTTCTGCTCAATATGCCTGAAAATCCTTCGAAAATGATTCTTGGATTCGAAGACAGCCCCAGGCAGCTAAACACAACCGATCATGATTTTAACGATGCGGTTTTTATGGTAAGCACCAATGCCGCCAATGCTTTTGATGAAGCCTCAGGCCTGCCTGCACTTACCTTAACTGATACAGATCGCGACGGTGTTGATGACTTTGCCGATTGTTTTCCCAAAGATTACAGCATGGCATACAGCAATTATTACCCGGCATCCGGCAAAACAGGCCTTTTCTGTTTCGAGGATCTTTGGCCTGCGACAGGTGATTTTGATTTTAACGATTTAATTGTGGCCTATAATTACAACGTAATAACCAATGCGGGCAACAAGGTTACTCAAATTAATTTCAGCTTCCGTACAGTTGCAGCCGGCGGACAATACAGAACCGGATTTGGGCTTTCTCTTGGCGTGCCTACATCGGCTGTTTTAAAAATGAAGGATAAGCTGCCCCTCAAAAACCTGCAATACCCCGACAGGTTCAGCATAGACCCGACAACAGGTACTGAAAAAAATCAAAACCTGGCCACATTCATTGTTTTCGATACGCCTG
>JAZKBN010000085.1:34959-35505 GCA_040388605.1 Bacteroidota bacterium
GTACGGGCAGCAGCGCATTTAATACCATAAGCTCATTCAAGCGTGGTACTTCTAATGAGCTGAAATTTAAGATAGAATTTGCTGTTCCCACAGATCCTGCCAGATTGGGCCCACCACCGTTTAACCCCTTTATTTTTACCAATAAAGGCAGCGTGGTTCCCTTTACCCGCGGCACCGAGGTGCATTTAATTGACCGGGCTCCTACAGGCGCAGCCAACACAACACTCTTCCATACTTTCCAGGACCGAAGCCTGCCTCAGGCAGGTAAATACTACCGGGCTAATAACAATATGTCCTTCGGCATAGATATACCGGACGGCGGTTTTAAATGGCCTGCCGAAAAATCTTCCATTAACAGTACCTATACACATTTCCTCGATTGGGCAGCTTCACGCGGTGCTTCGTACCCTGACTGGTACCTGCCTGCCACTTCAAATTACATTGAGTCTTACACATATTCGCCTGAGGAGTAACAGGTTAGTATTTACCAATTGTCCCGTCCTGACATAGGTTGACAGCTCAAAATCATGAGCAGAAGCAACCCAC
>JAZKBN010000086.1:0-38618 GCA_040388605.1 Bacteroidota bacterium
ATAACCCAAGATACAGCTTAACTAAAACCACTTACACAAAATAACTCACAAGCTCAATTTTTTTTCGCTAAGATCTTAAGATCCTCTGACTTAAGAGGAAGTGCTCCCCGGATATCATCGTAATCTAAATCAGGGTCTTTTATTAACCAATCTTCAAAGACCGAAATAACTTTGTAAAATATTTCCCTTTCATCTTTGGAACAATATTCAATAATACTTTCAGGCCTGCTTGGCCAATTATCAGTATGCCCGCCAGCCATAAAAAACTGGTTTGAAAAAAGATTAAGTGGTTGGGAATCTATTTCCTTTCCATCCTTGCCTATACTCTTCACTGTATTAAGTCGTCCGAACATAAGCAGGTTGTAGGTTTCTCGCACTGTAAACTTTAATAAAATATACATTCCTATTGCAATAATACGGCCTGCCAGGTTTTTGCAGAATACAGTCATAGTGTCAGGTTTAAACGCGTACATTTTTTTTTCCGTCGCAGTTGGAGTCAAAGGAATAACAGACGTGAACCCGCCAATAAGACCGAAATCTTGCAAAAGACTCTTGGTTTCATTCAATGCATTATTAAATCCAGGGTCTTGAGTTTTATAATCGGGATCCCCCTTTTTATATACAAACATTCTGCAGCAGCTATCTAATACCTTAAACGCATTATCCTCCAATTTACGCTTCCTAATTATACCTTCGCTTTCAAACAACAGTTTCTGATAATAGTCCTTCAACGGTAATTTATATGTATCTGACTTTTCGCTCCACTTTGTATTATCAATGTAAGGGAATTTTGCCAGTGCAGTATAGATAGTCTCCCTTATTTTATCTTTATCCGTCTCATGGTTTAATTGCGGAAACAGGTTACCCAACTTCCAAGTATCGCCGTTAAGCACTGTTTCAAATTCCTTCCAACCGGATATCTTACTCATCTTGTCCTTTATTAAATCCCTTTGATCACGATCAAGATTTGAACACATAAAATCAGACCAATCCTTAAGCGCCTCCTCAAACCCTATTTCATCATTATCAATAAAAGGCATTAACTCCTCAACAAAAGGAAGTAATTGGTCATCAGATTTAATATCCTTATCAATAATATAAAAAATAATCCCCATCCTGTGCAGGCGATGAGCCGTAACATTCATAAGCTCTTTAGTGCCGAAATTATTTGAAATAATAATATTTCTTGTTTTTATATCACGATTATGAGATGCGATTACAATATGTAGCCCACCATTATTAGCATTCCGGTTTTGATCGTTGTTCTTTACATAATCAGCATGCAGTTCCCCAAATTTGAAATCAGTAATTACAAAATCAAAAGATTTCTCTGAGTTTATAATTTCAGCCTCCGCCTGATTCCAAAATTCAAACTCTGTAATCGTGTACTGATCCGAGTTTAAATACTTAGAAACTAGATTTTTAATATTTTCTAAATGAGTCGATACATCATCGGCTATCAGAATTTTTATTTGCTCAGGCATAAAATAACCATTTGTTTTTTCGTACAAGCCGATCATATCGGCCATATAAATATTAATACGCAAGCAATATATGAAAAAATCATATTGTACAATAAAGTAGTGTCTTTTTTTACATGAAAAACACTCTATTTGCCCTAAATGCATTAAAATCCATGTTTTTCATTTGGACGCACACTGTAGTCACTGGGAATTCACCTTCCCAGTTGCTGTCGGCTTTAAGCTTATATCCAAGAGCATTACAATATTTCCAAATTAACTCTAGGCCAAGGCTATTACTTGCACTTCTATCCCATTTCTTAGTGTTGTTCAAAGCTGCAACCAATATCATATTCATCCTGGCATGGTTGATTACAGTTAATTTTACACCATTAGCAGGGTCAATGTCGGTGTTTTCCAAAATAATTTTAACAGGTTTACTATATGGATATCCTGGCACTGTACCGTCCGGCTTCAGTTCGAAAGCATTTTTAACAGCGTTTATAATTATATCCTTAAAGATTATTTGCAATACAATTTTCAGACCATACACAGGATGAGTTGCATTGTTAGTAATTTCAAACAGCTCCTTATTAACAATCTTTTCTTTTAATAATCCTATTATAGTATGGCTTACTTTTAAAACCTGACCTTTGGTTTCCACTAAATCGTACTCAATAATTTCTATAACATGTTCTATCATATTGTTAAAAACAATATGATCACTGTTCTTTTCATACTCCCTTAAATCGCAGTCTGGGTTGAACCAAAAGTCCGCAAGCATCATGTATTCCTTCAGTTCTGCTAATCCATTTTTAGCACCGACGAAATTCTCTTTTTTAATTAAGCCCTGAACCAAGTTGATATACTCTTTTGTGTCATGTCTTAGTGAAAAAATACTGTCACTTCTTTCTTTTGCTACAATAGATTCCTTAACATAATTATCATAAAATCCCGAATCTATAACTTCACGTGATATTTTACTGTAAAAAAGCTGGTTCAGTTTAAATCCTTCCACTGTTTCCATGGTCTCATGCTTAAGAACATAGTTAGCATCTAAAAAAGCTTTATTAGCCCAAATTGGCTCAATAAACGCCATCATAAGTACTATTTTATTATGGCATTTACTGTCCCAAAGGTGCTTATAATTTTCAGATTTCACGGTATATGTATCAGATTCCAATACCGGGAAAACAAAATAGTCGAAAACAAGGGGATTTTTGCGCAAAAATGTAAGTACATAACCGGCTATAATAGGGAACCTTGAGTATGCGTGCAAAACCGAAAGCATATGTACAGCACTATAACGGTGGTTTTTAATGTAATTTGCACTTCCAATAGTATCAGCTGATTTATTAATAGCTTTGCCTAACAAAGCCAAAATACATTTTGTAAAAGCGGAATGAATTTTTTCTTTATCTAATCCGGAAACAACCTGTATGGCGAGGTCATCTGCTCCTTTACTTTTTCTTTCAGGCACATATTTATCTATTTCTTTTAAATCCGATAAATATTGAAAATCATCCGGAAGTATTTGATCAATTTCATGAGCCGAAAATATATCGTGGCAAAATGAAAAGAACTGGATGAAATTAATGGCAACAATACGGCATTCATTAGGTTCGGTGTCAATTGCGCTTAAACCAAGATGCCTCCACTCTGTTTCAATATCAAAAATCGAGTCTGTATAGTATAAATCGCTGTCTTCAAAATTTTTATCCCATGCTGCTTTACACTCTGAGTACTTGTCATCGTTTAATATCCTCAGTAGATCATTTTCCGGTAAATCCGGTGCTTGATTAAGTACCTCTTCATTAAAAAACCAAGCTGTTCCGTTGGCGGGGAATTCCTTCCGTATGCCGGCACCTGAAGGAGGTTCATTATAGTTTAATGGATCTTTCACAGGGTCTAGCCATATTGCGCATCGTGAAAGAAAGCGCCAGGCATAGTTGAAAAAAATCACTTCTCCAGCCAAGCATATCAGGTAATTTATATTCTGCTCTTTTATCAGTTTCTGTTCAAATTTCGGCCGTTCGAACGAGTTTGTCCATGTATTAGGAGGCAGATTTTGAAAATACTTAGGATATTTTAATATACTATGCGCATTAAATGATTTATTAATAGCAGTGCTATGTATTATTCCTTGCATTAAATGGTTAAGCAAATCGGGCTCCTGCGTATTTACCTCCGAAAAGTTCCAAGCTATATTGATTGGATGTTTAATTTCAGGATCGTTTTCATAATTATTCTGTGTGGAGATGCCAATGCTTTTGCTAATGTCACGAGCATAAATCATTGCGCCACCAACTATACCGGTATGTGCGTTAAATCTATCTACAACCTCTTGCTTTTTCGCATAAACATTGGGCCCGGCGCTCTCAATTTGATCAAATTCCTTGATAAATTTGAAAAAATCACGAAGGTATTGATCTATTATTTTCCGAACAATTGTGTCTTTTCCACCATTTTCATCCTCAATGCCTACATCTTCTCTGTCATCAACTGGTTTTGCACCTAAGCTGTTGTCGTCTTCATTCATGCTTTTTGCTTTCAATGCCATAATAGATAGATCTATTTTTCATCCAAGACTACCTCCTGCAATTATCTCCATGGCGGCATGTGTAAAACTGCCTGTATTAAAAATTTCAGGTCCTCGGTCTGCCGGTAAATCTACTATAAAATCCTTTTGTATTTGCGCAGGATTTGCGCTCAATAATAATATTCTGTCCGACATGAAAATTGTTTCTTCATAGTCATGGCTGATGCAAACTGCTGTTATGCCCTGCTCTTTAATATGCCTGCGCAAAACATTCATTATATGCCTCCGCAAGCGCCTTTCAACCGATATTAGCCCTTCATCAAGCAACAATATATCGCTGTGGGTTGCAATGCAACGGGCCAATGCCGTCCGCCGTTCCATACCGCCGGATAGCTGTCTGGGGTATTTGTTTGCTGCACCCTCAAGCTCAACTAAACCAAGTGCCCTTTCTTTTGATAACCCGTATTTCTTATCAAAAAACTTTAGCGACTCCGTATTCCAAAGCTCAATATTCTGGGCAACTGTTTTCCATGGTAACAATTCGTTCATCTGCGGGGTGTAAGCAAGGGGCAGGCTGTATTCCACAGCATTTATGCCCTTTATGCGCACGGCACCCGTATTAGGCCTGTACATGCCCAAGATCGTTTTTAAAATGCTTGATTTACCGCAACCCGATGGCCCAAAAAGTGTAACTATCTGTCCTTTAATAACATCTAAATTGAAATTTTTAATGATGGTACTCTGGCCAAAACGCAGTTCGAGATTAGTTATTGATATTATATTTTCCATACTGCTACCAGTTAAATAGTTTTTTGTGCGTAAAAACCATAAGCCTGTCTGATATAAGACCAATAAGGCCGATTACAATTACATACGCAAAAATTTTATCGGTAGCCAGGTAGCGTTGCGATCTTATTATGGCATACCCCAAACCATGTTCGGCACCAAGCAATTCGGCAATAATTAGGTAAGTCCAGGCCCAGCCGAAGCAAATGCGGGCATTGTCGAAAATATATGGAGCGCTGCCTGGTATTATTACCTTCGATACCACTTTTACCCGGCTCCACTTAAGCGCAGCCGGAAACGACTCGTATTGATTTTTAAGCAATACCGTTGAATCGTAAAACATGGGTACCATTTGAGCGAAGGTTCCAAGGAAAACAATTATTATTTTACCCGAATCGTCAATACCGAACCAAAGTATTGTGAGCGGAACGAATACAGTTATTGGCAGGTACCGGAAAAACTCTATAGGTATAAATATTACCTTCTTCAGGTGTTTATTAATAAGTGTAAGCATTACCAGCGGGTATGATACAGCTATTGAAAGTACAAACGCGGTAAAAACCCGGTAAAAGCTTGCAAACACATCCTGCCCGAATTCGGGTGTGCTTAAAAGATTAAGCAATGCCCGAAATACATGCTGCGGCTTTGGAAAAAAGAGTTCCGGTATATTTCCTTTATAAGTAATACCGGCCCATAGTGCGAGCAAAGCCAGCATGGTGAGCAATGTAGTTGCAAAAGATTTCAAATTCATGAATGCAGCTTACTATGCACCGGCTGTTAAGCACCGCACACTTTTTAAATCTGATATTTTGGTTATTTTCGCTTTTTAAGGATCAGGGCTTCACAAACCGTTCGTCCTGCAAAAGCTTTACATCAAAATTCTTCTTTACGAAACCGTTGTCTTTCCAGAAAATATTAATGTTTGATAGTAATAATGAAATGTTTTCAGGCTTGGTGGTATCGTAAGCAGCCAAGTTTTCGGCCTGTGTAAGAATATGTATCGATGAAAGCACGCCCTCGAGCTCTTCAGGCTTAATGTTCATTCGACGTGCTATAATAGCTGCGCCCTCATCATGGTGGGCATAGTAATAGTCGACCGATTTAAACCACGCTCTTGTAAAGCGTACAAATACATCTTTCCTTTCATCAAGGGCTTTCTTATTCGCAATCAGAAGACCCGGGATAAGATTGGGATAAGTTGCTGTTGAAACAAGCACATGCAGGTTGGTATTGCTTTTAGATTGTGTAAGCCAAGGATCGAAAGTTACTGCTGCGTCAACCTGCTCAGCAAGAATTGCATTACCGGCAATCTGGGCATCGGATACGGGTTTCAACTTTACGCTGTCGGCAGGTATGTTATTCTGTTTTAGCAAGTAGCGCAAAAAGAAATCGCTTGGCGATGCTTCGCCATAAGAAACTGTTTTGCCCACAAGGTCGTGCAGGGTTTTAATATTGGCTTTAGCTACAATACCATCACCGCCTCGGGAGAAATCTTCAACAGCAAAAATTGTTGCATCAAAGTTATTCTCGCGGTAAATAAGCAGCTGATCGAGGGTGTTACCCATATCGACATCAATCTGCCCGGATACTAATGCCGACCTTTTGGTATCGAAATTTTCAATGGTGCGTAATTTAAGATCGATACCTTCTTCCTTGAAGAACCCTTTTTCTTCGCCAATAAAAACGGGGCCTATTCCAGGCCAGGAGTGGATGCCCACTACTAAGGTGTTATTATTGTTGTTAGGCCCTTTGTTGCAGGCGCTGAAGAATATAAAGATTGCAATACTTATAACCAGCTGAATTCTTCTCATTTCTTGTCTTCCATTATAAGCCTGTTCACTTCGTCTATGTCATAAAACACACTAAGCGTTTCAGACTGTTTTAATGTGCTTTGGTTGTGGTCCGTATTAAATTTAATCATCCGGAAATGTACATATGGCAGTTCCAGCGTGTGGTTTAACCTGTACTCGCTGTTTACGTTGGCACATAAGAAGGTGCCGTCGGCTTTAATCCAACGCATGCGGAAAAAGCTTTGTATGCAACCCGGTCCGGCTGGATAGAAGCTCTCAATACAACTAGGCTCAAGGTCGGTTACACCTGTAAAATCTATTTGTGCATCCAGCACTTCAAATTCACCTTCAAGGTGTCCGTTTTCGCGTTTAATACGATGCTCGCTATTCATATAGCCCCCATTGTCGAAGCTGAACCTGCGGATATAGGAATAACCGTCAGATATTTTAAAGAGATCTGTTGCCCCGTTTTGGTAGGTACTGTAAGTTGGGTAGCCCATAAGTGCTATGGGGCTCAACAATGTCATTGGAAAATGTACCAGGCCTTCGGTCGATTTAAGTTCGGTATCGAGAAATCCTTCATAAGGCTTTCCGCTGCCCGAACCATACAAATTAAATGCACGGTTATTGAAATTACCATATAACCTGGTATGGTGCCACATTTCGTAAGGGGTAAGACTTTCGGGCTGTAGTACGTCAGTCGGAATTGTAGCCGATTGACCTAAAATTGAATTGATTGCCATCTTAAATATTGTTAACTGATTCAAAGGTATACTTCCGTACGATTACCTGAAGTTATTTAGAAAAATATTTTGCTCGGACACCGCGTACAGCGGCTATAGCCTCGCCTTTATATTTACCCCAACTAATTGTACTCTTAAGATTTTACAGGGCAGTAAGTACCGAAAGTTAAATGCTTCTTACCCCCCCATACCTAACCTCCTTGCTTCCAGCCCTGAGCGTTGCCGAAATATAATTATTCCCTTTGAATATTTTAATCACATCAGGTATATCTTCTGCGGGGTCTGCTCCTTTTTCCTTCCAGCTATAAGTCACTGACTCCCCGTTTTGTAAAACAATCTCCAAAGAATCGGCTTTTTCATCATCCATGTAGTCCAGAATTTCCTGCTCATTTTCAGTAAGAAAGCCACGCGGTTTATTTAATTCATACATCCTTTGTACCACCTCAAATGCCAGCGTACTAAAATCGATCTGCATAACAACCGGCGCGTCTTTCAGATGAGGCGATATTGTATTTCTTTCCCTGTTGACTACGCTTATACCCTCCCCTGTAGGGTAAACAAGTATATCAATCTGCGACTTGAACTGTATTGATATCAGGAACAAATGGCCCATTGTACCCCCGGCCTGAACTGCGGGCAAATAGTTTTCAAGCGGTATGTCTTCTGCTGAATTCGCATCTTTAGCGTTCGCCTGTATGTATTCGTCTTTGGAAAGCGCCCTGAAAAAGTCTTCCCGCAGTCTGAGCACAATATTATTGCGAACATTAAAGAGCCTCAGGCAATACACTATCCTAATCCACAGGTACTCAGGTATGGTGAGTATTACCCGCTCCCTGTCTTTATCTCCAGGCGGCTCAGGGTATTCAATAATTCCTTCAGCCTTCCATAAATTAAACACCCGGGATGTAACCCCTGTAAACCTGAGCGGAATAAGGCGCTGCTTCAAAACCCGGTGCATATTTATAATGAGCTCTGCGGCAGACTGCCGGTTAATTTCTGCGGCACCTTGTGCAGCCTGCCCGCCAGCAGGCTGCTTTGCTTTTTTATCTCTCTTTTGCTTAGCCATAATCAGTTTTGCTGCCCTGCAAATAATTTACTTATACCTTCCTGCACTTCAGCTGGCAGACTATCAATAAAAGGCCTGAATTGTTTAAGCATACTGTCGCGCTGCGCTGCTGTCAGATTAATTTGCTTTAGCTGCTTACTGACTTCAGCCATAAAGGAAGCCATATGCTGTTCCTGCTGATTTAATTTGAACGTTTGCCAAAGCGCAAAAGCCGAAGGCCCAAGAATCATCAGCCAATCCTGCCAGCTCATTTCGCGTGGTGCAGATTTTAAAGTGGTAATTTCTTCAGCCTGTCGAATTTTAATCTTTTTCAGCTTCTTATTTTGTTTTGTTAGCTGAAGTTCGCTTGCCTCAAGCTCCGTAATCCTTTCCATCAGGTCAGCTGAGCTATATGTATCTGCCGAAACACGGTTTACATCTGAAGCAAGTAGACTGCGACCTTCGGTATTATTTAAACCTATTCTTGCCATTTCTTGTAATAATGCAGGCAATGTAGGCTTTTTGCCATATGCCTTTGCATGCTGAACCTGTTTTTGCTCAAGCATACTCCTAATATCTGCATCAAGCGGTACGCGAAGCTCTCGTATTTTTTGTTCCATATGGATAGTTTGTTTATTACTCAAAGGTAATATAAAACCAAAACACTAAGCAAATAATTATAATAAAACGCTATTAGTAACTGGTACTTTAATTACTTAAAACTCATTTCATGCTTAAATAGCAGCTAAAAACAATCAACAGTATCAGAAAAGGCTTTCCTGATATGCAAAATCCATCAAAAACAGATGCACAAGAGTTGAAAAATTGTTCAGATTGTGTTCACAATTATTGCAAAATCAATCAAATACCATCACAAATAGTTGCCATAAAGTTAGATTACTGTGTAAAACCGGTTAAATGAATGCACAAAGGCAAATAAATGCAGATAATTATGGACTGAAGTAAGTGCTTTGGTGCCAAACACCCGCCTGTACTGAACCCATGCAACACCACGAATTCCCGATCAGCCTGAAGTAGCGCATACGCGAGGCCCAACAGCATGCCGCACCGGCTGTTAATACCGAGCTGCTGAAGCTGTACCGGAAACTTGGCGAAGATATTACCGACCCAAAACAGCAACCGGGGATCCGGCTTCCTTGATAAACTGGCTAAAGACCTGCTTACAGAGTTCCCCGGCGTGAAGGGATTTTCAAAACAAACCTGAAATATATACGCCGGTGGTACAGGCTGTATACGCCTTATCTGCAATTAACAACCCGGTCAGCAATTGGCCCACAAGCTGTGGACCAATTGCATAATGATGAAATCCACGGCTTAAAAATTAGTCTAAAGGCTGTGGGCTGGTTTTTAGATAAATTTTAGTGTCAGGTGGTATTCCTGCGGTCTCAACTTATAGCTACTAACGCCTTTTAAACAAACTTCGGCCACCATAACGCAAGCCGGCCACACCCCTTTTTAAATAAAAAAAAGGCTTCGACCTTTAGGGGGAGAAGCCTTTTTCGTTAAGATTATTACTAATCTTAATAATATACGGAAAATGGTGTACTGAAAATCAGTTATTTAAGTGCTGTTTTCTCAACTTATAGCTACTAAAACCTCAACTTATAGCTACTAAAACCTCAACTTATAGCTACTAAAACCTCAACTTATAGCTACTAAGAAAATCGGCTTAAAACCCTGCACCTGTTGCGCATTATAGCTACTATGCACACTGCTTAAAATCCGGTTCAAATACAGAGCCCCCCGGTTACCCAGGCCACTAAACCAGCTCACCGGGTTTGGGGTAATAGCCGTCGTTCAGGTACAGAATATCGCAGGTTTCGGTATTTTCAACCTTGGTGAGGTAGCCAAGCTTTATGGCTATGTTATAGGCTTCCTGAATAATAGTAATCGCCCTTTTCCTGTTTATTTTATACATGCTTTCGGGCATTTTCAGCGTTATTGCAATCTCTTCCCAGGTCTTTTTAAGCTTAAAAGCCCTTTTATTGCTGTGGTTGCTGTTGTGCCTGCGTATGTGCTCATATTGCAGCCTGAGCCAGAGTAAAAACTCGTAAGTATAGCTTGATGCGCGTTTACCGGTAAGCTTATGCACCTCGTCGCGCCAGTTAAGAGGAACCAACAGGAAATAATTACCCCCGTATTGGCTGTTAACCTGGTCAAGTATAACGGCACTGGGATGTATTTCGTAATACTTAATATCGCTTGATTGGTCTTCGAAAACAATTTTCACCCTGAAAAGGGTGCTAACCTCTAAAACGCCCTCTTTCTTGTAATCGCCGTTTTTATCCTTAACCGGCACACCGTTTTCTGTTTGCAGCCTGACCCAATAAAAACAGAACTGCTTTTGACCCAGAAAGTACAGGGCTTCCTTAACATCTACCTTATCGCCCTGACGCTGTTTTTTTAAATCGTAACCGGCAAGGCTGATAAGCTCTGCCTGGGTAATATGCAGTACCGGTATGCTATTTACATTACTGTAAGGTTCAGGCATCTTATTAATCGGGTAACCGGTGCGTTTGGGGTATGCGCTTTTGTCTATTTGCTCGTTGCCCTTGTAATTCGTATCGGAAAACGCCTTCAAAATGGCTTCAAATACCCTGTGCTGGCTTTGGTTAAGCACCATGCCATAACTTTTAGGAATAACTATAGCGCCAAGCCCGGTACTTTTTATAAACTCCTCTGTTTTTTCAATCGAAAACAAAGATAATTGCTTTGAATCGCCGTAGAGTTGGTTTACGGTATGTATAGCAATGGCGGTATGCGCCTTTTTTGTATCGGGCTTTGGGGGGAGATCGGCGCTTTCTTCGGTAACTACTATATCTGGAATACCGCCCAGGTCATAGGTATCGCTTAACGGCGAGGGTATTAAATCTTCAAGGGGTTCTTCCGAACCGTTTTCAGGCAGGTTGGTTTTCATACTTGAACTGGAAATCTATTGCGAGTATTCTTCGTATTTGCAGCATGACATAATCCTGCTCGTTAAAATTAAAGGGCGCAGGGGCCGCTATCAGCGTTTCTGTGAGACTTTTTATGTCTTTAAGGTATTTATCTGCCAACTGCAGGTAATAACGGTTCTTATAGCTCTTTTCAGAGGCATAAATTTTAAGCGCCGCATAGTAGTTTATAAATGCAAGGTAAGGCTCTTTCAGCTCTTCAATATCGGGCTCGGGGTTCATGCTTATTTCGAAATCCTGCACAAACTCATCGTCGCCTGCGGGTCCGTCGCCGGGGAAGGGTATAATTATGTTTTTACTCTGCTTATTGTCTTTACCCGTTTTCATAGAAATGCTCACTTCGAAGAGGCTTTTATACAGCTGCTTCTCAAAGCTGAGCTTACGGTTCAGCAGGTTTTTAATACCGTTGAAAAAGCGCAGGTTCAGCTTGGTATAATCGCGGTAAATATTCTTGTCCTTGTCGCTTTTGAAGCTGGCCAGCAGAACCTTTGCATCTTCCGCGCTAAGTATGGGCTGCCGATGCCAGTTACCGTTCTTAATGGCTTCAAGCACGGTGTAATGGTAAACCACCAGGGCAGCGCGTTCCCTGGCCGATTTGCTCAGTGCGTTATTGATGTCTGTTTTCCTGCTCATGGTATTTTTATTAACCCGGGGTATATTGGGGTAGGTTCAGGCTGAAGCGTTCGCCGCTCGGACCGGAATGAGGCTACTGCCCTGCCCCGCTGTAGGTTCTGCTTATTTTTCGGGAACGGCTTTTATTTCACCGTGCCTGTCCTGGTAACGGGAAACGCTTTCGGCCAGCGCGTTGTTGATTACGTCTTTAATCAGCATGCGATCCCAATAGGCAATGGCTTTCAGCTTCTCCAGCAAATCTTCATTTACTATAAAAGTTGCCCGTGTTTCGTTCGGCTTGGTGCCCGACGATGCTGCTTTAACCGGCTCTTTTTCAGCTGTTGCTGTTTCACGGGCTATTGGGCGGGGCTGCTCAGGCGCTGTCGGCCTGTCGCCTAGTAGGGAACTTAACCCCCCTGTAAATCCTTTTTTTGCCATAATGGTATGGTTTTCTGTTTATTATGAATTTTAGGTTTACTTATATTACTGAGTAAACAGTGTATACTCGTATTACCGGGTAAACATTGTTTACTGTGTTTACGGTACTTACCCTGCCTGCTCGGCTTTGGCCATTTTCTTAGGCTTTACTGCCTTATCGGCTTTTGGTTCGGCAGGTTCGTGGCGGCTGAGCATTTCGTTGCAAAGCGCTGCATAATCAAGCGCACCGTAGCTTTTGGGCTGGTAGCGGAAAATATCAAGCCCTTGTGCGGGTGCTTCGGCAAGGGCAACGTTGTCCCTGATTTTTGAATTGAATACTTCGTTCTGAAAGTGCTGCTGAATGGTGCTGAACACATCGCGGTTCAGTATTTTACGGCTGTCATATTGGGTAATAAAAACGCCGCCCACTTCCAGGTTCTTATTGAGGCGCTTTTTAATTTTATCTATCACCTCCACCAGTTTGGCAAGGCCCTGCGTGGCCAGGTACTCTGCCTGCAGGGGTATGTATATTTCGTCGGAGGCAGTAAAGGCGTTAATGGTAAGCAGGCCCAACGAGGGCGGACTGTCTATGATAATATAGTCGTAGGCAGGCCTGAGCGGGTCAACGAGCTCCTTTAAAATAAACTCGCGCCCGGCTTCGCCCGACAGTTCCACCTCGGCCCCGGAGAGGTCAAGCGTGGAGGTAATTACATCGATACCGGGAAGTATATTGATTGCCTGCGGCCTGTACTCGCCTTTAAGCGCACCGTAAATATTATGGCTTTGGTTGGTGAGCCCGAACAGGCTTTGGGTGAGATTGGCCTGCGGATCCAAATCGATAAGCAATACCTTTTTACCCAGCCTGTTGAGACCGAAGCCTATGTTTATGGCAGAGGTTGTTTTGCCTACCCCCCCTTTATGGTTACTGATGCTGATTACCCTGGCCATATTTAATGCTGATTATGAATGCCTTAATTCACAGTAAACTTAGTAATATTTGTTTACTTATGTTACTGTGTTTACAGATATTACTAATATTATTATGTTTGTTTTAATTACTGATGTTACTGTGCTTACTTAGTTTACAAAGTAAGTGTCGCTACCTGCACCACCATTTGAAATGCGCCCTGTATTCCCGTTGAAATCGAGAATTTCTTCAAGGCCAGCTTTCCCGCCCCGGTTTTTGAGCAGCACAGCGTACAGCGAATCAGGGGCTGCAGCGCCTTTCTGGCTTATTTCGTTCAGCTCGCCGTCAGTGGCAAGCGGGCGGAAGTTATTGTTCCAAAAACCGAGCACCACGTTGGCTATGCGTTCAATATCGCCCGCCTCGCCAATTTTGGTGGCATGCAGCCTGAGCTGGTTTATTACCTCGCGGTTGAACTGTGCGCCCAGTATTACGGGCAGCCCGGTTTCAACGGCTGCATCTTTTAAATCAAGGCAAATTTGTTTCAGTTCTTCCTGCCTTGAGTTGTACTTGGTTTTGCCTTTTTGGCCTTTATGCAACAGCTGCATATAGTCAATAAATACCACGCCTGCCTTCGTGTTTTTGTGAAGCCAGTGTATGGCTTCTGTGAGCGTATCGGCATCGTAGGCGGTATAGTGTATGTTCAGCCTGCGGGTATCAATGAGCTCGCGGAAGAAGCGGGATTTACCGCTTTCGAAACGATGCCTGCTTTCCGCCTTTATGAAATCGGTTTTTCCGGTAGCGAAATACTCTTTTATGCTGCGGCGATTATTGGCGCTCAGGTTAATGTTCTGGTAGGTGTTGAGCGTGTTAATGAGTATGCTGTCCCCGTCTTCCTCGAAGCTGAAAAAGTACACTTCCTTTTCAGGATAAGCTTCAGCCACGTTCAGGGCCATGTTGATGAGCATGCTGGTTTTGCCATGCGAAGTGGGGGCCGCCACTATGCTGATGGCACCGGCAGGTAAAAGCAAATCTTCGCCACCTATACGAAGCCCTGATTTCAGGCTCTGCGGTTTTTCCGATTGTCGTTGCCTGATATCTTCCTCCTTAATCTGCACCAATAAGGGGCCGAATGCGGATGCCTTATCTTTCAGCTTTACATCTTTCAGGCGGGTATCAAGCAGGCCGATGGCCTTATCTGTATCGCCGCTTTCATGCAGGGTTTTTGCTTCTGAAATCAGGCGTGTAAACTGCTTAGCCTGCTGTTCTTTATCGCGGTTGTAAACCAGGCGCTCAACGGTTGCGGCCAGGCTTTCGGCTGTAATGCCCAACGATTTTACAGCCTCGTGGCCCAGGAACAGGTTCCTGAAAATATCCCGATCAATAGGCTGAGGTATGCGGGCGGCTGTTTCCACCACCTCATCAAGCAGGTTGGCTATGTCCTTGTTTTGCAGCCCTTCCGGGGTTTGCTGTATTTTGCCGTATTTGTTAAACAGGGTATAAAGTCGGTGCTGGTACCATACTTCGGCAGCGTTTATACAACGGCGAAAGGCATCGGGGCCCAGTTCTTTTATGAGCCTGTCGGGGTCTGTTTTGGTGCCGCCAAGATCGGGCAATGTTACTATGTAAACACTGTTTACTGAGTAATCTAATATTACCTGTATTACCCTGTTTACTGAGTTTACTGTACTTTCTTCCTTGCCGGGCTCGGTATCCAGGCAAATGGTAAAGCGCTTAGCACCACGGCGTATGGCGTCTTCCACCTGTGTGGGGCTAACGGCACTGCTGCCAATGGCCACCACGTTATCTATACCTTTTACGGTGGCATGCAGGCTGTCGAGCTCCCCTTCCACTATAATTACATCCTTATTACCTGTTATGCCCGAGAGGTTAAAAAAGCCTCCAAGCCTGTCGAGGCCGGGGCTGTTGAGGTACTTGGGTACAGCGTCGCCAATGGTTCGGAACTTAAAGCCTTTCAGTATGCCGCCGCTGCGGTAGGGTATGCTCAGCTTATGCGTAGTGCCAATGCGGGTATCGGCCGAAAGGTTAACGGCTTCTTCAATACTTTCTTTACTGAAGCCTTTACCTGTGAGGTAATCATGCAGCTTGCTTTGGCTTGGTATAAAGCCGAGTTCCATGGCTGTTATATCGGCCGGCGCATAGCCGCGTTCATGTAAATAGGTTTTGGTTTCTTTTGCGCCTTTGGCGTTTTGCAGGCACCATGTAAAATAGCTGTTGCAGGTTTCCAGCAGGGCAGTGCGGTCTTTGTGCTTTTGGTAGCTCTCGGGGTCAGATGCTGAACCCGGAGGCAGCTGTATCCCGGCTTTATCGGCAAGGGTTCCCAGGGCTTCAATAAATGCCGCATTGTCGCGTCGCATTACATAGTTCACCAACGATATGGTTTCGCCGCCCTGTTCGAGCATAATACCCGGGGCTTTTTTGCTGACCACGGTTTTATCCTGTCGGTTGCTGTGGGCCTGTCCGTTTATATAGGTTTGGCTTCGCCAGCCGCCTGCAAAACGGCGGAAATCATGCTCGGGGAAAGCAGAATCTATATGCTCGAAGAGGGCAGGGTAAAGCTCGTACTTTATCCAGTCGGTGAGGTTACTCATAAGCGGCGGCAGAATTACCGGGTAATACTGTATTACTGTGTTTACCCGGTAATATATGTTTACTGTGTTTACTCGCGCAATATAGCCGGTTTATAGTAAAGGGATTAAGTGTTTTTATCGGGGAAGCTCCGGGCTCCGTTAGGTTGTATATGAACCCATACTGCTAAAAGCTCAATAAACAGCTTAATGAAACACTTGTATTTTCATATATTTTTTCATTTATATATGTACCTTTGATTTATATGCATCAGGAACATTATTCAGCCGATCATTATAGCCGCGCATTGAAAACAGCATTTTCCGGGCGACCATATTTTACCACCACCGACCTTAAGGCGTTTTTTAAAAGCAGCGGCGAAGCGATTAATTCAAGCACCTTGTATTGGCGGGCGCATCAGCTGGTTAATACCGGTTTGCTTGAAAAGGCAGGGCGGGGCAGGTACCGAATTGCGCAGGGCAAGCCTATATATAAACCGGTTATTGAGAGCATGGCACTTATTGAATCGGCAACGCACCTGCAGAAAATACTGCCATACCTGAAGGTATGCCTTTGGCAGACCAATGAACTGGCAGCGGGCATGGTGCATCAGCCTGCATATAATTTTGGCGTATTAGAAGTATCAGGTACAGCTACAGATCGGGTTATTGAAGAATTGCTTACCGCAGGTTCAACCTGGCCCGCCTCGTTTTTCCTATGGAGCAAGGCTTATAAAAATGCTTATACCCATGAGCTGGCCAGGGCACAGCTGGCAGCCAACCCCGACAAACTGCCCATATTCATTAAACCGTTACCGGTATTGGCCCCCTTGGTAAAAACGGAATGGGGCTATGGCCCTGGCATTGAAAAAATATGGGTCGACCTTTTTTGCGACCGGGATCTGTATATAAGCTACCAGGGAACCGAGCTGAAAAACATTGTACAAATGTTCCTGGATACTTACCAGGTTAACCCGCTTGCGCTTAAAGCATACGCCCGGTATCGGGGCCGATGGGATGAGCTTTATACCTCTTTTAAACCGGAAATAGATACCTTTTTGCCCTTATGATAGCTGAACACTGCACGCAGCCGGAATGGATTGAAAAGGCAAGGCTAAAATACAGCCTCGATCCCGGCTTATTGGAAAAGAACATTTATGCCCTGATGCTGCTGGAGCAGCTGCAGCTTTCGGGTCTGCCCTTTACGTTTAAAGGCGGTACCGCTTTACAGTTGCTGCTGTCCCAAACCACAAGGCTTTCAAAGGATATAGATATAGTTGTTCACCCGGCACATAAAGTAAGGCTTGAAGCCTGCCTGCAAAAAGTTAATACCCGGCTGTTCCCGCATTTCGGACTGAATGAGCGGGAAAGTGCCATAGCGGTGCCGAAAGCGCATTATAAATTCCTGTACAACGGCCTCTATGGCTATAAGCACGAAAAACCTGATGTATTGCTCGATGTGCTGTTTGAAGAAAACAGGTATACCGATCTGCTCAACCTACCTGTAAAAACAGCTTTTACAGAGCATGAAGGCGATGAAATTCTTGTATCGGTACCCACTGTGGAAGCCATACTCGGCGACAAAATGACGGCATTCGCACCCAATACCATTGGCGTACCCTATAACCGAAGCGGTGCCGATATGACTATGGAGGTGCTCAAGCAGTGCCACGATATTGCCCGGCTCAGCGTACACGTACAGGATTGGCAAAAAGTAAGACTCAATTTTAACCGGTTTACCGAAACGGAATCAGGTTACGAGGGCAGGGAAGTATACATCCCCGAACAGGTTTTGGAAGATGCTTACCAAACCGCGCTTTGCATCTGCTCCGACGGTAAGCTTGGTACAGGGCAAATTGATTTGCTGAGCAGGGGCATGCAAAAGATAGGTGCCTATTCATTCATTAAGCCCTATAATAAAACCGCCATACAGGCCGATGCCGCAAAAGCTGCCTGGGCTGCCCGGCAACTGCTCACCGGCAGTAAAGCTGTTTTCCCTGTGTTCGATCCGGCCGCAAAACCGGTACTTATTGAAAACCCGGATCTGAATAAGCTGAATAAAGCGCTGAAAGCGGCTAACCCGGAAGCGCTGTTTTATTGGAAGGCGATTGAAGGGATGTGAGGTAGTTATTTATTTTTAATTTACATGAATTTAAAACAAAGCAACTCATATTTGCCGCTCAGTTTTAAAACCGACCTTCAAACATGGCACAAGACCTCGAAAAGACCCTTTGGGCTTCGGCAGATACTCTCCGAAGCAATATGGACCCGGGCTCGTATAAGCATGTGGCGCTGGGCCTTATCTTCCTGAAGTATATTTCGGATGCCTTTATGCAGAAATACAACTTTCTTAGTTCCCCTGCCGGGCAGGCTATATGGGCTGACCCCGAAGAGCCTGACGAATATAAGGGTGAAAATATTTTCTTCGTGCCGCCGAAAGCCCGCTGGGAATATCTGGTGAACCGCAGCAAGCAGCCAACCATTGGTAAGGATATTGACGAGGCCATGCAGGAGATAGAGGCGCAAAACCCCTCGCTCAAAAATGTGCTGCCCAAAGACTACAGCCGCGCCGACCTCGATAAAGCCCGCTTAGGTCAACTGCTTGACCTATTTCACAATATTAACTTCAGCAGCGAAGGCGAGGGCGAGCAGGATGTACTGGGCCGAGTATACGAATACTTCATGGGCCAGTTTGCCGATGCCGAAGGCAAGCGAGGCGGACAGTTTTTTACCCCGCGCAGCATTGTAAAGCTGCTGGTTGATATGCTGGAACCCTTTAAAGGCCGCATATACGACCCCTGCTGCGGCAGCGGCGGCATGTTTGTGTACTCTGAAAAGTTTGTAAAAGAGCATGCAGGCCGCATTGGCGACATGGCTGTGTACGGGCAGGAAGACAACCCGGCCACCCGCCGCCTGGCCGTTATGAACCTGGCTATACGCGGCATTGAAAGCAAAATTGAATGGGGTGATACCCTGCTTAATGATTTGCACAAAGACCTGAAGGCCGATTACATACTTGCCAACCCGCCCTTTAACGTAAGCGATTGGAGCGGGCACCTGCTCCGCGACGACCAGCGCTGGAAATACGGTGTACCGCCTGCAGGCAATGCCAACTATGCCTGGCTGCAGCATATAGTGCACCATTTGGCCCCCACAGGCACAGGCGGTGTGGTGCTTGCCAACGGCAGCATGACCAGCAACAGCAGCGGCGAAGGCGACATACGCAAAGCCATGATAGAAGGTGGCGTTATTGACTGTATGGTGGCCCTGCCAAATAACCTGTTTTACAACACGGCCATACCCGCCTGCCTGTGGTTTTTAGCCCGCGACCGCAAAAACCATAAGTTCCGCGACAGGCGCGGCGAGATACTGTTTATTGATGCCCGCAACATGGGCCGCATGATAACCCGCCGCCACCGCGAGCTTACCAACGAAGATATTGATACCATAACCGCAGCCTACCACAACTGGCGCAACACCGGCGGGCAGTATGCCGATGTGCCAGGCTTCTGCAAGGCGGCAACCATTGCCGAGGTGCAGGCCAACAACTACGTACTTACTCCCGGCCGCTATGTAGGCGCCGCTGATATAGAGGACGACGGTGTGAGCTTTGAAGAAAAAATGGAAAAGCTGACAGCTGAACTGGTGGATCAGTTTTTCAGGAGCGGCGATTTGGAGCAGCGGATTAAAAAGAACCTGGAAGGGATTGGGTTTAAAATGGAGGATGCGGTATGAGTGAGTGGAGCAAAGTAAAGTTAGGTGACTTAGCAGATGAAGTAACTATGGGACCTTTCGGGTCCGATATTAAAAGGGAGAATTTTGTTTCTATGGGAACACCTGTTGTCCGAGGGCTGAATCTTAATTATGGGAAATATGTAGGAGGCGAATTTGTTTATCTCTCTGAGGAGAAAAAGCACCAATTAAGAAAAGCTATCGCTACTCCGGGCCAACTGGTATTTACACATCGGGGTACTATTGGACAAGTTGCATTGGTACCGAAAACCTTGCAGGAAGTAATTGTATCGCAAAGCCAGTTAAGATTAAAACTCAAACCAAATGTAAATTCTGAATTTGTTTTCTATTTTCTTCAGAGTGAAATAGGTAGGTATGAACTTCTGAAGCATAGTGCCCAAGTTGGTGTACCTTCAATTGCAAGTCCGACAAAGGCTATTCGTGATATTGATTTACCTCTACCTTCCCTCCCAATCCAAACCCGTATAGCCGAAATCCTCGGTGCACTGGATGAAAAAATAGAGTTAAACCGCCAAATGAGCCGCACTCTGGAAGAAATGGCCCGTACCCTTTTCCGCCGCTGGTTTGTGGAATTTGAATTTCCTGATGAAAACGGCGAGCCGTATAAATCGGCAGGCGGGGCTATGGTTGACAGTGAAATGGGGGAGATACCGCAGGGGTGGGAGGTAACTAAATTTGGCAAAGAATTTACTATTACAATGGGGCAGTCCCCTCCAGGTTCGACATATAATGAATTAGAAGAAGGGCTACCATTCTTTCAGGGTAGGGCAGATTTTGGAACTAACTTTCCATTAAAACGTATTTATTGTTCCGAACCCAAAAGGACAGCAGAAAGAGGTAGTTCATTGCTTAGTGTTCGCGCCCCTGTTGGCGATATTAATATTGCCCTAGAAAGCTGTTGTATTGGACGCGGATTAGCGGCATTAGCCCATAGTTATCAATCATATGGGCATTTCTTATTGAAAAGCAATGCCGAGTTTATAAAGTCATATAATTCGGCTGGTACCGTTTTCGGGGCAATTAACGGAAATCAGCTTGCCGATATTCAGATTGTTCACCCTAGAAATGAAGTTGCTGAGGGCTATGAAGCATACGCCTTTATCGAACAGCTTGAAAGGTTATTCATTGAATCCCAAACCCTCTCCACCCTCCGCGACACCCTGCTTCCCAAGCTGATGAGCGGGCAGATAGATGTATCGGGTGTGCCGCTTTAGTTCCAACATTTGTATATTGCCTGCATAAAATACTTTTATACCCACAGCCGCCAAACGCCAACCCGCCATGACCGAGCAAGAACTTGAAGATCAATGCCTGCTCTGGCTGGCGCAAACCGGCTGGGAAGTAGCCTACGGCCCCGAGTATTTAGAAGGCCTTAGCCCCCTGCGCCAAAATGCTGATGTTGGCCTTCTGCCCTGGATGGTGCGCGAGGCATTGGTAAACCTGAACCCCGGTGTATCGGCCGCCGGTATAGATGATGGTCTGCGGATTCTGCTTGATGCCTCGGCCCCGAGCCTTATTGCCCTTAACCAACAGCAGCACAAATATATAACCGGCATTATAGCCGTGCAGGTTTTAGCCGAGGACGGCGTAAAAACCGAGAACCTGCGCATTATTGATTTTGACAACATAAGCAATAACCGCTTCCTGGCTGTAAACCAATATACCATGAAAGGGGGGCGTCCGCCTATGCGCCGCGCCGATATTGTGCTGTTTGTGAACGGCCTGCCTCTTGCCGTTTTAGAACTTAAGAACCCCGGCAGCGAAAAGGCAACGGCCCACATGGCCTATAACCAGCTGCAAACCTATTTCCGCGAGGTGCCCGCCCTGTTTCACCACAACACCTTCGTAATAGCCTCCGACGGCTTCGAGGCACAGGCCGGAACCCTTACAAGCGACTGGAGCCGCTACGCCGCATGGAAAACCATTGAAGGCCGCCGTGTGGAGCCCGAAATTATGCCGCAGATGGAGGTGCTGGCGCATGGAATGTTACGGCCCAATGTATTTTTAGATTTGCTGAGGCACTTTACAGTTTTTGAGTCCGACGGCAAGACCACGGTAAAAAAGCTGGCCGCCTACCACCAGTATCATGCCGTTAATACAGCCGTAAACCTTACCGTGCAGGCCTGCAGCCCCGCAGGCGACAGGCGCATTGGCGTTGTTTGGCATACGCAGGGCAGCGGCAAAAGCCTGAGCATGGTTTTTTACACGGGTAAACTGATACAGCACCCTGCACTTAACAACCCCACCGTTATTGTAATAACCGACAGGAACGACCTCGACGATCAGCTCTTCGGCACCTTTGCGAAGTGTAAGCACCTGCTGAGCCAGGACCCGGAGCAGATAAGCAACCGCGAGGAGCTGGTGCAAAAGCTGCAGGGTCGCAAAACCGGCGGCGTATTCTTCAGCACCATCCAAAAGTTTTTGCCCGCTGAAGGCAAAACCACCATGGACCTGCTCAGCGACCGCAGCAACATAATAGTAATCACCGACGAGGCCCACCGTTCGCAATACGGATTTGTGGATGGTTTCGCCAAGCACCTGCGTGATGCCCTGCCCAATGCCGGCTTCATAGGCTTCACCGGTACACCCATCGACCGCGAAGATGCCAGCACCCAAGCTGTTTTCGGCGATTATATAGATGTATATGACATTCAGCAGGCTGTTGAAGACGGGGCCACGGTTCGCATTTATTACGAAAGCCGCCTGGTAAAAGTACACCTGAAAGAAGATGTGCAGGAAGAGCTGGACGAGGCCATAAACATACTTGCCGAACCCCTGCCCGACTACGGCGAAAAGCAGGCCGGCACCAGCGAGCAGTTGGAGCGCGTAAAACGCAGGCTCACCCAGTTAGAGGAAGTGCTGGGCCACCCCGAGCGTATTGCCACCATAGCCGCCGATTTAACAGCGCACTTCGCCAAACGGCAGGAGGTTTTGGAAGGCAAGGGCATGATTGTATGCGCAAGCAGGCATTTGGCTGTTACCTTGGGCGAGGCCATTTTAAATGTCCGCCCTGAATGGCGCGGAACCGACGATACCAACGGCGGCCTGAAGGTAATCATGACCGGTTCGGCCTCAGACCCCGAGCATTTTCAGCCGCATATCCGCAGCAAAGACAGGCAGCGCAAAATAGCCGACCGCCTGAAAGACCCCGCCGACAGCCTGCAACTGGTTATAGTCTGCGACATGTGGCTCACCGGCTTCGATGCCCCTGTGTTGCATACCCTTTATATAGATAAGCCCATGAAAGGGCATACCCTTGCTCAGGCCATAGCCCGTGTAAACCGGGTGTATAAAGACAAGCAGGGCGGCCTTATTGTAGATTACGTGGGCATTGCCACCGAGCTTAAAAAGGTGATGCACACCTATTCTGCAAGCGGCGGGGCAGGCAAACCCACCTTAGACCAGGAAGAAGCCCTCTCGGAATTCCTGAAGCGCTATGAAATAATAACCGGTCTGTTTAAAGAAAAGCAGGGCTTTAAAATAGATTTGGTTGGCAATACAGCTATGGATGCCCGCCTGCGGCATGTGCTTGAAGCCACCGATTATATTTTAGGCATGCCCGAGGGCAGGAAACGATTCCTTGATGCGGAGAATGCGCTCGGCAAAGCCTTTACCCTGGCGGTTCCCAAGCCCGAAGCCACGGCATTGGCTGCGCAGGTAGGCTTTTTCCAGAACATGCGCAGCCGCATTAAAAAGCTTACCGAAAGCCCCAAGGCATTATCGGATCAGCAGCTTGAAACAGCTGTCCGCCAACTGGTTTCGCAGGCCATGGTTACCGGCGAAGTGGTTGATGTTTTTTCGGCAGCGGGCCTGAACAAGCCCGAGGTGTCCATTCTTTCGGAGGAGTTTTTGGCTGAAATACGCGGTATGAAAACCCGTAACCTTGCCGTAGAGCTTTTGAAGCGCCTGCTGAACGACCAGGTTAAGGAAAAGGAACGCAGCAGCATAGTGCAAAGCCGCCTGTTTTCGGAAATGCTGGATGCTGCCGTTAAGCGTTACCAAAACAACCTGATAACCGCATCGCAGGTTATTGAGGAAATGATTGAGCTTGGTCGTAAGATGCGCGAGGCAGAAAAGCGCGGCAGAAATATGGGCCTTAGCAATGAAGAGATGGCTTTTTACGAAGCCCTTGAGGTTAACGACAGCTCTGTGGCCGTACTCGGCAACGATACTTTATGCACCATGGCCCGGGAGCTGCTTGTAAGCCTGCAAGGCAACGCACGTGTTGACTGGACAATTCGTGAACAGGTTCAGTCGCAAATGCGGCGCGACATTAAGCGAATACTCCGCAAATACGGCTACCCGCCCGATAAGCAGGTAATGGCAACCGAAACCGTGCTTTTGCAGGCAAGGCATTTGGCCGATGAACTTATAAGGGAATTATAGTAAATGACCGGCTTCAGGCTGTTAGCTGGCTTAAGCCAAGCTTAGTAAGATGGCTGTGCTGAATAAACCGGGCTAAAGCGTTTGCGGAAATGCGTAAGGAAATACAGGATGTTAAAAAAGGAATCAGATGCGCCCGGAGTAAAGCAGAGGTGATATTATGGGGGCTTTGCTGAGGCGTTTACAGGAACAATACCGATTTTTAGTATAGGTAATAGCATTTTAACAATGGTCGGGCAGTTGAGAGCTTAGCTGTTCCGCTTAATATTTACCGGCTCAAGACCGGTTATAATTAATGCATTTTACCTAACAGTAAACCCATGTTTGCAGCAGCCGAGGACTGACGGCACTAGTTTTTAATTACTGTTAAATTACATAAACCTCCGTTTGTAAAACGTAACGTTAGTTATATACAGGATAAAAAGAATTATGCCTAAGCTCACGAAGTACTACTAAATTATTTATTTAATCAGCAGTTTTTCAAAACTGCTGATTCCATTTTTAAACAAGATTTTCGTCTCCGGAATCAGTAACAAACAGCTATAGATAAAAGTCTAAAACATAGACCCTAATTATAAACCTGACCAGGATTATTAAGAAAGGAAATTAACGACAACAATCACGCAAAAATTATTAATATTATAATATTAAATGATAATTATTTGTAATAATTAAAATAATATTGCTTAGGTATTTGTAAAACAATAATATGCTCTTACATTTCACGAACATTAGCTCATTTATGAATTGTAAATGATTTTAATTTGTACATATCCGGCATTTAATTACATAATTCATTAACGTTATAATAAGCCTTGTTTAATCAAGGGATGCCTGCTTGCAGTCAGGTATGTTTATATATATTATTATAATAAAAGTCTGTTTGCGGGCTTTGTATTATTATTATTCCAATCAATACTTTATAAGCACAACAGCCTGATATTCATCAGGCTCCGGTTACTATTTATTCCTACATTTAAACCTTAACCATTATAAAATTATGGCTACAGAATCGTATTGCCTAAAAAGTTTCGCTTTTAAGTTTTTGAAAACATTACCTGTGGTAGCTGTGACACTACTAAGCAGTTTCGGTGCCTTAGCGCAGTACCAGCAACAACAACAACAACAGGTTCCTATCGAAAATGAGGATCCTAACGTCCCTTTTCCGGGTGTCCCTTTTCCTGAACCAGGCTATATTCCTGTTTACTCCACAAATGGAACATTCATTCCAAGTACATTTTACGAAGAAATGTCTTCCGGTTTTATAGGATTGGGCACAACTTCGCCCATGGCGCAATTTCACCTTTCCGGCAGCCAAATAATTGATGACGGCTCACTTTTCTTTGGAAATGACGGAACATGTGGCATAAAACGATACAGTTTATCGGGAACCGGAATTTCTCCTAACTCTCTTTTGTTTACTTTAAATGGTCATATGCCAATTAACCTGGCCCCATCCGGCTCAGTTTATTTAGGTGATGGCAGTACCGGATCTAAAGTAATTATTGGTGGTCCGCTTTCAGAAATTTGCAGTACAGGAGTGGGCGTTTCCGGCAGTATGAGTGTGTTTCAGCACCTGGGAGAGCCAAGTCTTGTATTAAAGTCTGAAAGCAGAAGCCTTGCAAATTCTGCCTGGCAAGGTTTTCAGCCTGCTAAAATTAACTTTCAAAACGCAATGTCCACTTTCTCGCTTGAACATTTGAACTGGGTGGGAGGAAATGCATCAGGTCCGGGAGGCACGAGTGGTACAGGAGAATCTACGCCTGACGATGGGCATTTGAGTTTTGGGTATCAAAAAGGAAGCTCTGAAAAATCCTATCCCTTTACTATTCGTCCAACTTGGGTTGATGCGGGAGGCACAGCCGCCGGGGCACCGGCAGAAGGTACTGTATTGCGCTCCAATGGCGATCTGTCTGTTGCCTGGAAAGGTGGCGCAGGCTCAACACTTGGCAGCGGCTATCTGTACTTCGGCAGTTCCACAGGTAACAGTATTCATTTCTCAGGTGCTGAATCAAACTCTTCCAAGTTTTTACTGAACGTAAAAGGCAGTCAGAAAATGGTTGTTGATGGTGATGGCAATATGGGTATTGGTACACCAAATCCTCTTGCCCGCATTCATGCAGTAAACAATGCTGACCATGCCGTTTTACAGCTCGAAACCAATACTGCAGACAAAGCAGGCTGCTTAAAGCTCCGCAGAAACACACAGCCCGGAACTCCCGGTTACTTGCCGAAAGAGTGGAATCTTACAGGACCCGAAGCAGGAGTTCCGAACGACGGTCTTGTTTTCAGGTATTATAACGGCCAACCGGAAGATCCTAAAATTCCACTTTTCCTAAGTTCCGATGGTAAAGTTGGGGTGAGCAATTTAGCTCCGCAAGCTAACCTGGATGTTACAGGTTGGTCACGCATATCAAACCCGACAGGGGAATCAGCTGTGCAGATTGAAGCAACAAGTGCACTGCACCCCTCTATGCTAAAGCTTCGCAGGAGTGCGCAGGCACCTGACCAACTGCCGAAAGAATGGAACTTCTCCGGACCGGAAGGAGATGGGGATGGTTTGGTACTAAGGTACTTCAACGGAACAACAGAACCTGCAAAAATACCAATGTTCATCAGTGCTGAAGGAAAAGTGGGCATTAACAACGCCACACCTTCTGCTAACCTGCAGGTTACAGGAAATGCGCTGGTAGATAACCCGGGCGCCGACCCCAAGCTTACTCTTAAGTCTACTTACAATTCAACCCATGGTATTTTAGAGTTTAATAATAATGTTTCAAACTGGAAACTGATGCACTTTGATTGGGATCAACCTAACAACCCGGACGGCGTAGACAATCACTTGGATTTTTCTGCATTCACCGGAAATAATTTCAAAGGCACACCACTGAAACTGCGCCCGCAAGGTGTTGAAGTAACAGGTTCCCTTACTGTTAACGGTGTAAGTTTTACAGGCGGCTGGACAACCGACGTGGTACCGGTTGAGCCTAATGGCTCGGCTGTTTTAAATGTTATTCAGCCCACTATTGTACCTGGCACAACAGATCAACAATATGTTGTGAAGCTGGGAAAACATGCCGCAAGCGAATCTTTAGTAACCTGGAACTTACAAAAATCTTCGCCAAACGCAACTAATACCGACAGTAAGTACCTTTTATCTGTTGACGGACTGGCTGTGTTTGAGAAAGCTGTTATCTCGCACCGCGCATACTGGCCTGATTTTGTTTTCGACCCCAAGTATAAGCTAGGTGATTTACATGAACTTTCAAATTATGTAAACACCAATAAACACTTGCCTGAAATTCCTTCGGCTAAGGAAATTGAAGAACACGGAATAGATTTAGGAGAGATGAACGCCAAACTGCTCCAAAAGGTAGAGGAACTTACCTTATACCTCATAAAGCAGGAAGAAAGAATGGATGCAATGCAAAAGCAGATGGAAGGCTTAAAAACAAGCATGGATAAAAAATAATTCCTGTAATCTGATTAGCTGACTATATAATTATTCGGAACCAGGCTTCGGAATGAATTGTTACGCCTATTATGCAGTAACGTTCAAGCGGGACAAATTTCGGACAATAAATGCAGTTGAAGTCATGCAAACAGATTAACAGAATCCATATGAACACATTCAAAACATTCATAAAAATGGTCACATCAAAAAAAATGCTCTGCATTAGTCTGCTCTGTATTTCAGCAGGTTTTATAAGGGTGGCAAACGCCCAAAGCTCAATAGATTACCAAAGTTCAACGGAAGCGGGTAAAAGCCTTCAGGAGAAGTATTGGTATTACAGGTATAAATTCAACCGGGATTTTATAGTAAGGGGAATAGTTGAGCCCAATTGTTCTGCAACAACAGTACAAGCGGCCGGTTTCAGCCTCCCAATCAGTCATATTGTTACCGGGGTAAACACCGCAGATCCTAAAGAGATAGAGGAGCTGCATTGGGGTGATGCGCCACAGGATTTGGGTTACTATATTGCCGTTTTGGCAACTGAGTATGCTAATATTATGGCATACTCAAAAGGAACAACTAACCAGAACCGAATACATCCGCTAAGCTCTGATCCTATTCCGGTTGTTGCAATTGTTCCGCATGATTCAACAAAAGCATATAATTCAGAATTAGCCAGACGCGAAACTTTAAAGGAGCTTAAAGAAGCCATAATGGCTTTTAAGCGAATTGACATGAACGCCGAATACTTAACAAAAAATCAAACGCATATTAACGATTACAACTGTAGCCGAGACCTGAATGGTTTCTTTATGCGCGATGATGTACAGTCGGAACCCGGCCGGGAAGAGGATTCGACTGACATTACAAATCCATCTGAGCTGATTAAATGTTACCAAAACAGGGGGTATAAAGTAAAAAAGGTAAAATCTGACTTCCTGAGTTATCATAATAAACCCAATTTCGACCACTTTTATAATGCCGGAAGCGTAGATCACATGAGCTACCTGCTCATGGGGTTTGCCTTGGTTAACAAGTTGGTTCGCGATACTGATGGGCATGATTTCGCTTTGGAAGACAATTTTAATTATGTAAACGAGGCAAAAAACTGTGCCTTGAGCCTGATTCGTTATTGTGAGCGAAACAGGTATTTCTACACTGTGCCCGTAACACCTTCCAGCGGATGCAGGTATTATAACACAAACAATGAGGCATATAAGGAATTGTCAATGTCAGCGTACAATTTATATGGTATCGGTAAGGCCATTCACGGAAATAAGTGGAGATACCGCGACCTGGGTGATAACGCAGCGTTTGATGACTATCTCGGCGACTTGCCTTACTCAGGCTGTACATCTGAGACTGACTTATTTATGACCGGCAATTATGATCTTGGCGGAGCCTTACTTGGTACAATAAACGACAATCCTATTGCTTTTGTGAGCTGGTGGGATCCAATATCAGTAGGCATTGGGTTTGGTGTTGACAATGCAACTATACGCATTGCTGATTACACGGCATCACTTGTACTTACTCAGGCAGCATTGGGCGCACCCATGTACGACGGCATGCCGGGCGTCTTTACCTGGATAGGCACACACCCTTGGGCATGGTTTTCCATTGGTACATGGTCAGGTAATCTAGATAATGAAATGCTGAATGCCGTTAGCGGTTGGGGTGGCGGCGATCTGCCTGCAGGCAATTCAGGCTCTTTCTCCGTTACCAGACAAATGGTACCGGAAGAGGATATGCCTGCTTTTGCAAATGATGAAGAGTTTAAAAGCAGTCGCATGATTAAAGCTGTATCTGTTCCGGAGGCTGATTTAAGCGGCAAAACAAAACAGTACAATGCTATATCATATGTTTCGGGCGGAAGCACTAACTCACCGCTTGTTATTTCTGATCATAACTCAACAAGAATTACATTGGAGAGAATCGGTAATTATCTGTATAAAGATTATTTATTCTCCCTGCTCCATGATGTAATGTTTGACCAGCCAATTAACGATGAAATAGCACAAAATGCTGTTGAAAATCTGCAGGCCTCAATTTGTAACGGTAATTTCATATCGGGAGAAAATACCAACACTATGATAGGTCGCCGATGGAGATCGGGAAACAGGTTTGTTCGCCCGGTTGTAGCTGAAACCACGTATGTTGATTTTGGTTACCATGGAAAACGTGAGTTCAATAACCTTGATTACATGCTTGCTTATAATTTATTGGTTTTGGGTAAACAGCACAATGCTGAAGATTACCTGAGCACACAGTACAGGAGCCAACTTAGAGGCACTGTTAACGGTGGAACAGCCACAGAAGAGAGGAACCTGGATGGCTTTATGAAGAATCCGGCAAACACAGGGCCTGATTACTTTAACCTTGTAAGAATGCATGAAAGTATAACATGCAGGAACGGAATTAATCCGCATCAAAACATGGTTTTAACAGCTGATGAAATTACTTTCGATGAAACCTCCATTGTATCAGAAGATAAAGATGTAGTAGTTAATGGTCAAACGATCCATTTTACCGCACCTTTTATTCATCTTAGTTCTATTGAGCCACATAGCGACAAAGATGTTCCGGTAGCATGCGCATACCCCGTGGCACATTACAACAGCCCGGTAGCTCCGTCACGTCCTGAAACAACCGCAGTGGCTGTTTCAGAAAAAACAGAATTAAAGGCTTCACGGCAAATTCAAAAAGACAGTGTGATCGCCATTCTAGCATCAAATGAGAAGAGCGGATATATACCGCTGAGCAATTACCTGAGAAATACAGGCAACATACGGAATAATTTGTATGCGGTATCTCTAAGCGTGAGCCCAAATCCGGCAAAATCATCTTTCAGCCTTTCTGTTACAAGCCCTGAGGCTATTAAGGCCGATGTTATATTACTTGATTACCTTGGACGCGAACTAAAGGTTCTTCAAACGGGAGCAGAATTCAATGCCGGCTCTACCTCGTTAACGCTCTCATGCGATGGAATTGTATCAGGCACATACTTCGTAAGAATAATGAGCTCTAAATATGTTGAAACAACCAAATTAATTAAGCAATAGCCATGAAAACAACAATCAGAACAATTTGTATTGCAGCAGGCAGTATTTTGTTATTGGTCTGCCCGGTTTTTGCCCAATCGTCAATACCAGGATATTTCTATAAATCCTGGGTTTTGGATCAGGCTTATGTAATGGTTCCCAAAGCTATTATTAAGATTCCTTCAGGAAAAGCTGTGACAGAGAAAGCACCCTTGAACAGCTATCAACAAATTGATCTTAAAGCTGATACCATACGTGTAGATAATAATCCGGATGTAACAGCATCAATGCATAAAATGTCACTTAAATTTACGGCGGATAACTCTGGTGGCGATCCCTATTGTGAGGCTACGCTTTCAGGCGGCACAAAGTATGGTCGATGCGCTTTAAGTATTGACCGGAAGAAGCTATATATGCTAAACGGTACCGGCAAAGCAGGCGACGACCCCTATTTTGATGTTGTATACTTAAGCCCGAATTCCCTTATTCTTAGACGACCACCGGCAAAACAACAATCTACTAAATCCGTTGGGGGGGCTGCAGCCAAGTTAATTCCTGATAACATTGAATACAGGTTTGTTCCTGCGCTATAGTCCGTTAACAACGTATTATAATAGTGTTGCTTGGATTCTAAGGGAATATCCCTTTATCTGAAGTAATATGCAAGATGTGGAACAGACAATTACTAATATTCCTGAGCTAACAGAGATAGACGTCTCCCGGCTCAGGAATTATTAATTAAGACTGTTTGTAAATTTAACGGTCTTGTTTATAATTCTATATTCTATTAAAAGTAAACAGGCCTGCGTCTCGCGAAACAGGCCTGTTTTTGGGAATAATCTCTTTCTTTAAAACCAACCCTATTTTACTTCAGGCTGGTAAAATAATTACAATTTAACGAGTCGGAGCATTCTGTCTCCAATGATTATATTGTAAACACCGGACGGCAGCGCCTGCAGGTTAATTTCGGAATCGGCAACAGTTAATGTGGTACTAAACAATGTACGACCAAGCATGTCGATTACTACCACTTGGGTAGTGCCTGACATACCTGCAATTTTTACCATACCATTAGTAGGATTTGGTGAAATGCTTGTCTCTTGTCGTATTGTTTTTCCGACCGGCAACAATACATAAGGTTCGCTTAAAGACGATAGGCAGCCATTGCTTATTATGTTTACTGTATAGCTTCCATTTTCCGTAGCTTCTAATGTCTGCATTACTTGAGCCGGAATCTCCTCACCGTTCAGATACCAGACGTAGCTTGAACCACCGGAGTCTGTGATAAGCTGGTTTCCTGATACTAATGTTATTACAGGTTTTTCCGGTATTGGAAGCACCAGTACTTCAATTGGTGAAGACAAAGCACTTGTGCAGGTTAAACTGATTTTAACTGCTGATACTAAAGAGCTTTCTCTTACGGTAATGCTATCGGCTGTTTCACCGTTACTCCACAGATATGGGCCATCGGAGTTCGTTACCTTAATGATAACATTCCGGCCGTTGCAGAAGGCCGTTGGCCCGGTTGCGAGCAGTATAGGCGTAGCGGGAGCTTCATGGGCGATTATAGTTACGGCCTCGCTTGGCATGCTTAGGCAGCTGCTTTCACTAACCCTTAAAGTGTAAATGCCATTAGTTTTAGCCACTATTGAAGCAGTCGTTTCACCGTTGCTCCATTCAAAGGTTGCGTTAAATGATGAACCCATTGCTGTAAGAATGACGCTGTCTCCACTACAGAACTCAAGATTTCCACTTGATATTATGATAGGCTTTGCCGGCATTGGATTCACTGTCACAAAAATAGGGTCTGATGAAGAACTTGTGCATTGGCCTGCAACAACTGCTGAGAAAACGCCGCCTGTATGCACAGTTATGCTTTGTGTAGTATCTCCGGTGTTCCACAGATATGGTCCATGTTCAGATATCATTAAGGTCAGACTGTCTCCACTACAAAAAGTACTGCTTCCGCTTAGCCGGATATGTGGGGCTGTCGGTAGTGGTGTTACTGTTACGTGCTGAACTGCGGACACCTGTGAAGTACACCCATTAACAATGCATACTGCTGTATAACTTCCAGGCTCAGTTACGGTGATAATACTGTCGGTTAAACTGTTGCTCCAAAGATAGTTATACCCAATGCGGAAATTCGACACTTTTAGCTGAACGCTGTTCCGCTCACATAAGTTTAGTGTACCCATGCTCTGAATTTGTGGCGCATCCGGCACGGCGTTTACATTTACGGTTATAGCATTACCGGCCAAACTTGTGCAGCCGCTTATAACTGAATAAGCCGTATAAGTACCAGGCACTCTTAGTACTATACTCGATCCAACTGACCCATTGGACCACACCGTCTCTGATCCGAAAGGGCTGCTATTCGCAGTAAGTGTAACGCTGTTGCCGGCACATAGCGAAGTTGAACCTGACGCGCTTATTATGGGACTTGACGGAACAGGATTCACATATACAACCACTTGGGCGGAGGCTGCAGAAGTGCATCTGTTTATAATATTGCGCACCGTGTACCTACCAGAATCTGAAACAGTTACAGATCTGGTTACCGCTCCGTTGCTCCACAGGTTACCTTGCGGTTCAGATGATGTGAGTGTAACTGTATTTCCGACGCAAAGCGTAGTTGTACTCGAAGCGGAAATGATAGGTGTTGGCGGTACCATGGCGACAGTTACTTCAATTATATTAGACAGAGCTGAAGTACATCCCGTTCTAACTGTTCGAACACCATAGCTGCCAGCCGCATCAACTGTAATGTTTTGCGTGGTGGCCCCATTGCTCCAAATATTATCGCTTAGCGAAGAAGAAGTAAGTGTTACGTTATTACCGGCACATAAGGCCGTATTGCCCGATACAGATAATATTGGCGTATTAGGTAACATTTTTATCGTTACTGTGGTCGCTTCCGATGCTGTTGAGGTACATCCGTTAGCTATTGCCCATACTTGGTATAATCCCGGGTTTGCAGTAGTAATGCTTTCTGTTGTTTCACCATTGTTCCATATGTAACTTACCCGTTCTGATGAAGACGACGCATTAAGGGTAAGCGCATTGCCCTCACAAATATCGGTTGGCCCCGTTGCAGTGATAACTGGCCTCTGCGGCAGGGCCTTAACGGATACAGTTGTTATTACTGAAGTTTGAGAGGTACATCCGCTTGAATTTATCACCTGAACAGTGTACGATCCGGAAACAGTTGAAGTTATGGTTTTTGTGGTCGCGCCGTTGCTCCATAAGTACGCTGTCGCTGTTGGTGCCGACAATGATACGGCACCTCCCTCACAGAAGCTTAAGCTACTGCTTGCGGTTACAAAGGGCCTTGCCGGCAAGCTCACCACAGTAACAGTAATAATACCTGACACAGCACTTGTGCAGCCGGATGTATTAATTACCTGAACACTGTAATTTTCTGGTCTATTAACTGTTATCTCACGAGTAGTAGCCCCATTGCTCCATAAATATGCTGCGGCTACTGTAGCGCTTAAAGAAACAGATGTGCCCTGACAAATTATTGTTGGACCTGAGGCTAATACGGTTGGGGTTTCCGGTAATGCCAAAATAGTTACCTTAATCTTTTTAAGGCTATCACAAGCAGTTAATCCACCGTCTTTGATAGTGATATATGTTCCTTCCTCGTTAACAGGCATTCCTTCGAACATATATGTTGACCCTTCACACAACGCAACATTCAATGGCTGAGTTACAATTGTGTGGCACTGAATTTCTATATTCAATGTGTCTCTTTCATGGCAATTACCTACACTGGTCTCCAGAATGTATTGCCCTGTATTAACCGGGCTTGCGTCCGGAATATTCGGGTTTTGGTCGTTACTGCTGAAATAACCCGGACCTGTCCAACTATAGGTTGCACCATCAAATGAGCTTGCGGTAAGCTGAAGAGGTTGGCCGACGTCAACAGGTGTATTTGAGCCTGTTGCTATGGCAGCTCCATTTAAACCACCAATGCTGCCTTTGTCGACGTATAACGTATGTACAATGTCGCACGCAATTCCGTTTCCCGGTTCGGTGTAATGATATATGCCCGGGCCGGTATAAGTGCTGTTATACCATAAGTAAGTATTACCCGGGCATAGGCTCACATACTCAGCAGGTGCGTAAGACGGTGATGTTACCACAACGGTAACCAGATCAGAGGCCGGACTTTCACAGGTGCTTTCAGCAACTTTAAGCCAATACTCGCCTGCGTTTGTTACTGTAATAGTTTGTGTGGTTTCGCCGGTGCTCCATAAATATGAATCTGCATCAGGGCCTCCCAGTAAAACCGAACTTCCCACACAGAAACTTAGTGGGCTACCGGCGGTTATTACAGGGGCAGGTAAACTTTGGCTGTTGGATACTGTAACAGAATTTGATGGATATGACAAGCACGAATTACCTTCCTTAACCTGAACCCAATAATCGCCCGGCTCCGCAACAATAATAGATTGCGTGGTTTCGCCGGTGCTCCAAATGTACGAGTCTGATTCGGTTGCTGATAAAATTACGCTGCCGCCAGCACAAAAAGAAAGTGGGCCAGCTGCCGATATGAGGGGTGTTGGTGAAGTAGGAATTAAGTTTGTAACAACTTCATTACTTACTTCAGATGTACAGTTGCCTGCAATTACCTGTAATGTAAAGTTACCTGCAGAATAAATATTAATACTTGAAGTTCGCTTAAATGGAATACCGCCACTATACCAAATCCAGTCAGTATATCCTGGGGGCGCAGACAACATCACGCTTTCATCGTTGCAAAACTCAATCGGGCCGTTAGCTGATATGGTAGGTTGAGCAGGGATTGGGGTTATAAATACTGTTTTTGCTGCCGAAGCAGCTGAGGTGCAGTTGCCGGTTATAGTTTGCACAGTATAACTACCTGCTGACGATACGGTTATATTTTGCGTGGTTTCATTGGTGCTCCATAAGTAATTGAAACCGGACGGAGCTGTCAACTCTACTGACCCGCCTTCGCAAAATCCTGTGCCGTTTAATGCGGTAATTACAGGTGTGGGCGGGGTGGTACAAGGCGTTGGAGTGGTGGCTTTAATGGTAATTGGTCTTGAGAAATACAACTTGCGATTTGGCCCAAAAGGTGTGCAATCTGCTTGTAGTTGTTCAAGTACAAAGTACAATGTTTTGGAACCGTTTTCGCCTAACTGGAGCTTACTGGTTTCAAACCTAAAAGATTTAATTGGTGACCCGGCAATATGAATATCATTTGTAAGTTCAGGTATTAAATTGTTGGTCAGTGGATTGTTGTCCCAGCAGATATACTCACGCAATCCGGCATCCTGGCATGGGCCTGTAAGTAATGGCAATGTGGGATTAGGGCACCTGCCTACCTGTAAAGAGCAGTATTGATAATCAATTGACGGTACCCTATAAATAAGATCGTTGGCAGTGTAACTACCAATTGAACAGGCTTGGGTTTGAGAAGGTGTACCACATAATGTAAATCCGCTAGTCCCCGTTGTTACTACGTCGCCGTTCGGGCCCGCTATAGTAATAGTGTATACGGTTTGAGCATTTTGGGCATACCCATGCATAGAAGCAGGAAGCCATATAATGAATGTTGTTATGAAAGGCAGCACACATAGCCTTATGAATTGATTTTTCATTTTGGTAAAGTTTTTTAAATAGATTTTAAGACCATTTGCAATGGTGGCCTTCTCGTTAAGCCGACCACCTATGCAGATATTCATTAGAGTTTTGGGTTAGATATTATTGTTTTATAAATTGTGCTGCACTATTGCCGGAAACAACCCTGTAGCTACCTTTTGGAAGGCTACTTATGTTAATTTGGCCATTCTTATCAGCGAATACTTCCATCACTTTTTGACCAACCGTGTTATATACCCTCAGAGGTATTTCCACTTCATGCCCCTCAATACTTATGCTTTCCAAGGCAGGGTTAGGGAAAATGACAAGCTTGGTGGGTAATTCCTTTTCTGCCAGGGCGGCAATATTCTCGGGCTTGCTGAGCTCGATATTTGGATATAACTCAGCCCAACGGGCATTGGAAGTGTCGAAAGCTCCAAGGCGCTGACCATTGTAAATTACCTGGCACCAAGCCGATGGCGTCGCGCTCACCCCGTTACATTGGGTAATGACTCTGAATGATACCACCTGACCGTAACCGAACGATACATTAACCCCGGTTATATTCGATCCATAAGTACCCAGCGTATAAATCGTACTGTTGCCTGCAAGCTGGAATTGAACCTGGTATCCTGTTGTTGCGGTTCCTGAATTTAAGCTCCAACGCCAAGTGCGATATACAGATCCTGGACACGGCAATGAATACAATCCGCTTGTTGCCGGGCAGCCGGCAGTGGCTGCTATGGTAAAATTGGGACCGACTGAATAGGTTGTAGGCCCGCTGATACAGTTTCCTGAAAGCTGCCAGTTATAAGTGCCCGGTGACAACCCGTTCAATACGGTTGAGCCGGTACTGCTAATGAATGTTTTGGTGGTGTAAGCTGTCGTGGTTGATAATTTGTACTTCAAAGTGAAGCTTGTTGCTCCGCCGGGAACATTTGCGAAATAGAGGTTTGCGTTGCTACCTGAAACCGTGGTTGAAAGCGATTTAGGTGCTGCGCATATATAATTAGTAAGTGTGAACGAATTGCTTTGCGCTACAGTGCTAATCTTATTAGGGTTAGAAATTTTAATGATACAATTTGAGCTGGCCACGCCTGCCGGTAGGGTAAACGTGTACGAACCTGTATTAGGCGTTGATGGAGTTATCACGGTCCAAGAGCTGCCCCCGTTTGTAGACAGCTGAATTTTTACTACTGAAAATGTAGCGATACCATTATATTTGCTACTGTTCCAAGTAGTGGTAAGCGATGTGCCCGAAGCAAGACTTACCCCGCCTGTGGGATAGGTAACCGAAAGAGATTGCCTGTTTTGCTCAAAATTTGGATTCCTGAGCCAACCGAGGCAGGTAAGGTGCCCCACACCTGTTCCTCCTGCTATGGTCCATGCCCCCGTACTTGTGTTGTAGCTCATGTTGGTGGAATGCCAGGCTTCTTCCGGGGTGCAGTTGAAGTTTTGGTTTGCAGTAACTACTGTTTTTGCCGTGGCAGTTACATCGGTGGTTGTCATAACCAGATTTACGTGGCCTAATCCGTCATCAGATGACCAAACAGTAATATCGGCAAAGCGCGGCCGCTCTGTGGTAACCCCGTTCTGATATGCATCTAGTGTAGTGCCGTTCCTTGTAGGATGCAGCCAATAATCAATTGCATTTTTTCCTTGTACATAAAGATTTATACCAAAACCAAGGTCGTATGCTAAATTTACAAGATGCGTACATTGTCCGGTCATTCCTGCCGAAATTGTCCTGTTCGGAGCAAATGGGTAATCCGTCAAATTGCTGGCGTAGCCTACATAGCCGTTGCTGCGAACTTGTATTGCGGCTCCGTTCAGATTAAATGTTCTTTCAACGTTGCCGAAATTGGCGGGAACGGGCGCAGTTTGGGCCAAGGCCGCATTGAGGGCTGCAAGAAAAAGAGTGATGAGCAAAGCAAAAGATAAAGTCTTCAGCTTGCTCAGGAACAGCGCAGACAGATTTGGAAGCGTCCCTGAAAAGGTAGATTTAAGCATAGCAGTGTTTGCAATAAATGTTGAGAAAGGATAGTTTGCGACAGATTCGGCACTTAACCCGCCATCAGCAGGTTGTTGCTTACGGCTCAGCGCAGGCCGCGTCGTGACAATGGGCAATATTTTCATAATGAGTTTTAGTAGGATGGATTATAGATTTATTTCACCATTTTGAAATGGTGAAACGAAGGTATCTATAGCCCCACATAGGCGGGCTTAACTTGAACCTAACCGGAATTATGGCCGATTAATTGAAATTATTTGTATTGATAAATAAACAATACAACTTAAAATAGTAATAAAAAAATCTTCCCTTTAGATAAACCATTTGTTTTAATCATAAAAAAAGGTCTGGTTGATTATACCGGACCTACAAATAACATTAGAACAGTATGCTCAAAACCGAGCTACAGGAATACAAAAAATTATAATCCTAAATCTACTAATTTTTCGAGGGTTTACTATTTTGTGTAAGTGCTTTTGTTGAGCCATATCAGAGATTACATCTTTT
>JAZKBN010000087.1:0-14059 GCA_040388605.1 Bacteroidota bacterium
GCTCGCTAAGATTTATACTTAATCAAGAATGCCCCACAGAAATACCGACTGACCCTGTAATTTTCTAAGTTTGGCTGAATAATTTACTGCTGAACGATTTTGGATAACCCGCACTTGGACTTTATGTCTTTACTTCTTCCCGAAGGCTTACTGGAATACTTTGATTTGGTGAAGGTTGAAAAAGAGAAAGAAGATTTAAGTCTTTACCTCGAAGAGAAAAACATGGCCCCTACAGGCTATGAAAATATCAAACTGGAATCGAAGGGCTTTTTTGAACAGGCGGCCGTTCAGGACTTTCCCATCCGTCATTATCGGGTAATGCTTTATATAAAGCGTCGGCGTTGGCAGGTGATTGAAACAGGGGAGATTGTAAAGCGGGATTGGGACTTGGTACAAAAAGGCACACGGATCACTAAAGAGTTCGGTGCTTTTTTAAAAGGTATACTTGGATAAGGAGCCTGTAAGTGCGGGATTATTGGGGCGACTGTTAAAGGTGGACGGCAAACTTTTGCAAACCTGGTACCGGGAAAGCTTAAGCGACTACCTGACTTGGGAGCAAAAAGAGCATGCAAAGGATTATATGGTGTTCCCAGACAACACGGGGCCTTTACTGAGCATAGATGAAACAGCATTGAGCAAGGGGGAGTTGTATACCATTGTAACCAATAAAGCGGCCAAGGGCGGCAAAGGGGCTATAGTTGCCATGATTAAAGGTACTAAGGCCGAGGCCATTACCAAAGTGCTTGAGCGCATACCTGAAAAAACAAGGGCTAAGGTTGAAGAGGTTACCATGGATATGGCGGGCAATATGAGCAAAGCTGTGGGAGCCTGCTTTCCCAGGGCCCAAACGGTTATCGACCGTTTCCATGTACAGAAGCTCGCTTATGATGCAGTGCAGGAACTGCGGATAAAGTACCGATGGGAGGCTATAGATGCGGAGAATACCCGCATGGCCCTGGCCAAAATGAATAAACAGGCTTACGAGCCGCAGCTGCTTGCCAACGGCGATACGGAAAAGCAGCTGCTTGTAAGAAGCCGCTTCCTGCTCTTTAAACAGGAGGCTAAGTGGTCAGCCTCGCAGAAGGAAAGGGCGCAAATCCTGTTTGTAAAATACCCGCTGTTAAAAACGGCCTACGACCTGGCCATGAAACTCGGGCGCATTTACAGTGTCAATAAAGACGTAGCCCTTACAAAGCTGGCCCTGTGGTACAACCAAGTGGAAGACTCGGGCATTGAAGCCTTCGGAACCGTATCACGCTCGGTGCAGCTGCACTATGAGGCCATACTCCGGTACTTCAACAACAAAAGCACCAATGCTTCCGCCGAATCTTTCAACGCTAAAATCAAAGGCTTCAGGGCAACTTCAAGGGGCGTCAGGGACATACCCTTCTTCCTATACCGCCTCGCCAAGATTTATGCTTAAACAAGAATGCCACACAACTTTCTCACTTGATCCGTTACCTGCTCTTCAAACAGGAGAACAAATGGTCAGACTCACAGAAAGAAAGGGCGCAATAACTTTTTGAACGGTACCCGATGCTTAAAAAGGCTTATGATTTAGCCATAAGACTCGGGCGCATATATACAGCTGCAATACCAAAGAGCAGGCTTTTAAGCGCTTGGCTATATGGTATAACGATGTGGAAGCGGCAGGCATAGAAGCCTTCGGTACGGTGGCACGCTCGGTGCAGCAGCATTACCCTTCCATACTCAATTACTTTAACAACCGCTCTACCAACGCTTCGGCCGAATCTTTCAACGCTAAAATCAAAGGCTTCAGGGCTACCTCAAGAGGGGTAAGAGATATACCATTCTTCTTATACCGGCTCGCTAAGATTTACGCTTAATCAAGAATGCCCCACAGAAATACCGACTGCCCCCTTGTTTTATGCAATATGGCAATTGCCGCCTTGCTGCCTGTAATGCTGTTGCCAAAAGGCCCCCGGCATTTCCCGGCTAAAATTCTGAAAAGATATTTATTCGCGTTTGAGGGTAATTCATATTTTTTAATAGTACTCAGATAGAAATAAGCGCCGAAACGGCCATTGCTGCCGTAGCACCGGCCATTCTGAATATGCTGATAAATGATGTTGTCATAGTGGTTATTCAGTATTTAACCGAAAAATGCGGGCTTCTCAATTGATTACAATACAATGGCAATATCAGTTTCTGCTGCGTTCGGCAAGGCGATATGAAGCCCCGTTTTTACAGCCTGAACGGGCATTTGAAAGGTGTAAGGTATAAGGCATATTAAGGCTCTGAGCCTGTACTTAAGTACCCAACACTTTAATCTGAATCATCCTGCTTAGCAGGCAAGTTATCTTCTGCCGGCGATTCAGCGGCATCGGTGAGCCTTTTGAAAGTATAAACAACATGCCGCTCGCCTCCCCAATAAATCAGGATCAGGAAACCGCCATAATGCTCATTAGCTTCCTCTATCAGTAAATGGCCGGCATTTGAGAAGCCTGCTCTTACCCTGCGGTTCCTGTGCTGACCTGCAAGTATGGGTATGCCAAGAACCTCGTTCATAGTTTTATCGAACTGGAAAAAACCGTTTTCTTTAAGCCTGCCTGAATAGTTTCGTCTGCGCACCAAAATGCTGTCGGCATAAAAGCTGAGAGTCAACAGGCTGTCCGATTTAAATTCAGCATTAACTGAATGATGTAATGAAGGGTCATATTTCACCGATGTATCGGTTAAGGCGTAAAACATATCGGTGTTTAAACCGCGTTCTGCCTTGCGGTTGCTGTGTATGCAGTAATTTGAAAAACGATTAAAATTGCCGCTGAATTTTACCGGGTCGCCGGGCTTCAGCTTATTCAAATTATTTCCTGTAAGCTTCGGGCTGAAAGATGCGCAACCTGTGCAGGCAAGCAGCAGGCATAGTGAACAGATTGAAAGTGTACTGATTAAATTACGCATAAACTGCATTATAAACATTATAAAACACTGATTATAAATCTAATAAAACTAATTTTCAAGCCCGGCTTTGTAGTAAATTCACAGTTACCTGCGCCGAAGTCTAAGAATTTTTAGGTCAGAGCCTGTAATTAAAAACCCCGATACACTGCTGTACCGGGGTTTTTATATTTTGCAATTCTAAGAGCAACAGGCCAATTACTCGGCGCCCTGCTCGTTTTCCTGCATGGTTTTGCGAAGTGCAGAAAGAAGCCCGCCGTCATCGAGGCCTGATTTTGCAGGCTCGTTAGATTTGGCAGTAGCTGCCGCATCGTGGTGGGTATCTTCAGCGGCTGCGCCCTGCTTCTTGTTACCGGTGGCAGCTTTAGGAGCACGGGTCTCTGCTTTTGCTTCGGTATGTGTAGCGGCATGGCTCAGGCTGATGCGCTTGTCATCTTTGCTGAATTCCAATACTTTGAAATCAAGTGCATCACCAACTTCGGCGGCTGCGCCGTCGGCCTTGGTAAGGTTTTTAGTGTTGCTGAAGCCTTCAACACCGTAAGGAAGCTCTATTTGAGCACCCTTTTCACCTTTGCTCAACACAGTGCCTTTATGCACGCTGCCTGCGGTGAAAATGGTTTCAAAAGTATCCCAAGGGTTTTCTTCAAGCTGCTTATGGCCAAGGGCCAGGCGGCGGTTATCGGCATCCAGCTCAAGAACAACCACATCAAGTTTTTCACCTACTTTGGTGAATTCAGATGGGTGCTTGATTTTACGGGTCCAGCTAAGGTCGCTTACGTGTACAAGTCCGTCAATTCCTTCTTCAAGCTCAACAAAGAGGCCGAAGTTGGTAAGGTTACGAACAAGACCGGTATGCTTGGTGCCGGGAGCGTATTTAGAAAGCAGGTCCTGGCGTGTCCAAGGGTCTTCGGTCAGTTGTTTAATACCGAGTGACATTTTGCGCTCATCGCGGTCAAGTGTCAGAACAACGGCATCAAGCTCCTGGCCTGCATGTATGAAGTCCTGCGGATTGCGCAGGTGCTGGCTCCAGCTCATTTCTGAAACGTGGATCAGGCCTTCAACACCCGGAAGCACTTCAAGGAATGCGCCGTAATCAGCTACGTTCACTATGCGGCCATGTACTTTGCTGCCCACTTGTATGTCGGCAGAAAGAGAATCCCATGGGTGCGCTGTAAGCTGCTTCATGCCCAGGCTGATACGCTTCTTATCTTCATCGAAGTCAAGCACAACCACGTTCACCTTCTGATCAAGCTTAAGCGCTTCTTCAGGGTGATTTACGCGGCCCCAGCTGATATCGGTAATGTGAAGCAGGCCATCAACACCTCCGAGGTCAATAAAGACACCGAAGTTGGTCATGTTCTTGATAACGCCTTCAAGAACCTGTCCTTTTTCAAGGTTGTTCAGGATAAGCGCTTTTTGCTGCTCAAGATCTTTTTCAATCAGTATTTTGTGAGATACAACCACGTTATCGTTAGCGTAGTTAATTTTCACAACTTTCACTTCCATTTTCTTACCCACGTAAACATCGAAATCCCTGATGGGTTTCACGTCTATTTGTGAGCCGGGAAGGAAAGCTTCCACACCGAAGATATCCATGATAAGACCGCCTTTTGTGCGGCGCTTAACAAGACCTTCAATAGGAGTATCAAGTTCAAGGGCTTTCTTAATATTATCCCAGGCTTTAACTATGCGCGCCTTGCGGCGGCTTAGCACAAGCTGTCCGCTTGCGTCTTCCTGGTCTTCAATAAACACGTCAACACGGTCGCCTACTGCCAGGTTTTCCAAATCGCGGAATTCGCTCAAAGGAACCAGGCCGTCAGATTTAAAGCCGATGTTAAGAATAACGTCCTTGTCAGTAATACCGACAACGGTGCCTTCCACAACTGCATTTTCTTCAACCGAGGTCAGGGTGCTGTCGTATTCGGCCTCCATCCGGGCTTGAGCTTCTTTGCTGTATCCGCTGCCGAAGCCGCGACCGCCTTCGCCGTCCCAGTCAAAATTATCAGGAGATTGATTCATTAATAGTTGGTGCCGTTATAATCGGGCATGTTCCGGCACCGGGAACGGCCGCTTTAGTGATTAATTAACAAGGCGTAAATCGCCCTGCCCGTGCAAACGAACGGGAGGCAAAGGTACAAAAAATAATTGGCTCAGCGCTTGATTCTGATCGTATTTTTAATTACCCCGCAGGCCCGCAATAATATCGGCCACATCTATAGCTTTCGGCAGCGCCTTTAATTGGGCAATGGTTCGTTCCAAAAATGCCCTGTGTGCATCAGAACCGGGTTCCGATGATCTGTGCGCCAGGTTTCGCTTTACCAATTGCCATTTATCGGAGGTTTCGCGGGCTTCGGCGCTCAGCCAGGTTTCCGCAAATTTCTGCCAAATGTATTCCTCTGCCTGCGCTGAGGGGTGAATAAGATCATCGGCGTAAAAACGATAATCGCGCAAATCATCGTTAAGCAGCTCGAAAGCCGGGAAATAATGAACACCTTCGAATTTTGAGCAGATGTTGTGTGCGGCTAACCGCAGCACAGCCTTGCTCACGCTGTTCAGTTCAAGGGTGTCGCGGGTATGTCTTACAGGGCTCACTGTTAAAATAATTGCTGCCGGAACCTGTGGCAGGCTTGTAATCATATTCTCAAATGCCTGCTCTGTTTCGCCGGGGGAAAGCATGCGTTTCCTGAAAAGGCCGCCTGGCATTTTATGGCAATTGGCAACAGGCTCACCTGTTTCGGCCAGCTCGTAAACATAAGCGGTACCCAGTGTAAGCAGCCATACATCGGCAGCAGGCACATTCGGTTTAAGCCTGCTTAGTTTTTCAATAAGCTCTGCCTGCGTGTTGCCGAAGAATTTACTGCTGTGCCTGTAGCTGAACCATTTGCCATCCCTTTCTGCAAATAAGCCGGTATTTGGCTTACCGACAGCGGTCCCGGTAATTGGCGCTTTAAGTGGGAAATCATTCCCGCTTAAAGCTTCAAAAAGACTGATTGGGTTAAAAACAGTACCGGGATCAAATTTATGCACCGGCAGTCGATTGTCAAGCAGGCGGTTACGCATGCATTGCGCAAAGCAGGAGCCGGCAGCTAAAAAGGTATTTTCATAGCCAAACTGTAAAACGGCAGGCCCGGGCTTAAGCTCTGTTCTGAAAACTATGGGCATAGGCTGAATTTAATTAAACAGAATTACTGGGCCGGCTCCTGTACCTTTTCCTTCAGCTTGGCCCTCGTGAAAGGTTTTTCAGCAATAAGCGAAGTAAGATAGCCATAAGCCAAACAAATACATGCTCCGAAAACAATCATCCATTGGCTTTGTGGTAAGAGACCGCCTGAGCGGGCCATAAGCAGGCCGCTCATGAAAACCACTAAGGGCATGTGGTGTATATAAAGGCTATAGCTCATATCGCCCAGCCATTTAAGTTTGGCGAGCCAATCAAGGGTTATATATTTCTGAATCCATAGGAGGGTTGCAAGCATACCTGCAAAAAACATAGCTGAATGCAGCGCAGGTGTATCAAGATACAAAAACCTTGTTGGCAGGTATGTTAAAAGTACAGCTAAAGGCATTAACATACTCAGCCATTCCATTTTCAAATTAATTCGGCCGGTATATATATCAGCAACCACCACACCGAACCACCAAAATAACATAGGGAAAAGCACTCGGTTAAAAAATACCAGGGGTATATAATTTTGAACTAAGTACATATCCGTTCTCCTTGCAATATACGATATGGTAATCATTAGCAGAAACGAGCCTATTGCAGTTCTGCGTGCTGCAAGAAACATCAGCGGGTAAAATACATAGAACCAAACCTCCAATGCAAGTGACCATAAGGGTCCATTTGTTCCCCAAACCGGAACATTCCATACAGCTATCTGAACAGATAGTAAGTTACCGATAAATGCATACCAGTCATGAAAAAACACTGCGCTGTGATTCACCTGGGGATAAGGGCTGTTTGCCAAATAAACAGGAAGCTCCAGCCAAAGACCTAATTTATCCCAAAAAAGCGTTAACCCAAGGGCAAGAATTAAGGGGGGGTAAACTCTTTTTAACCTGCGCCAATAATAGCTTAGGGTATCAAACTTTGCCTTAATTCCCTCTCGTTTTATTTGCCGCGCGTATTTAAGGTGTATTACAAAACCCGACAATACAAAGAACAGCAAAACTGCCTCATGCCCGTATTTGAAGAGTGAAAGGAAATACATCAGCCATGTGCTAAGCTTACTGTATTGCTCAGGGTGAAGTTTATAACCGGTGGTAAAACCTTCCCACAGCATAAGGCGGGTATGGCCTATCATTACATATAATGCAGCCAGGCCGCGCAGGCCGTCTAAAAATCGAAGGTCGTTATTCTGTTTGCTCACTTTTGGAATCGGGCAGGGCTAAAAGCCTGCCTAAAGCATTGTGTTGTAATTAATTTGTTGGTGAGAAATGCAGGGGCGCACTTTTTAGTTAAACGTGGCTGGCGAAAGACCCGGATAACCCATTATGCGTTGTCATAATCGTCCTGATTCTGAACTTAACCTGATTAAACCTAAACGGCCATCTCATTAAGTTTTTTACTAAGCGCCAGGCCCCAAACCATATAGCCGGCTGCAGAAAGGTGCAGGCCATCGGAAGTGTATTCTGCAGCTAATGAGCCGTTAACCGAAAGTTCAGGGTTAAGATCCATATACTCAATGTTATTAGTAAGGCACCAAGCCTGCATGCGCGTATTCAGGGCATTTATACGTTCATTTGCACCTTGTTGCCTGTCAAGCACATGCAAAGTGCTGAATACCAAAAGCCGTATTTTCTTTTCTTTTACCTTGGCCAACAGTCGCGTATAGCTTTCGAAAATTACATCGTTGCTGCGGCCGAAGAGGAGCATATCATTTATTCCGGCCATCACACAAATCAGCTTGGGCTTGCTTTCAGCAATAACGCCTATGCGATTATACATGCCTTTGGTATCATCGCCCGGAATTCCGCGATTGATAATATCGCTGCGGTCCATGAGTTCGCGCCAGTCAACGCCTTCGGTAATAGAATTCCCGAACATCACTATCATAGAATCGCGGCGCGGGTAAAGGCCATGTAAATCTTCCTTAACGGCATAGGCAGGGCCCCTGTTAAAATCAATGAGCCTGTTGGCTACATACCTCACATATTGAACTTGCCAAATATACGCCCCGACAAGCACTATAAACAATATGCCAATGAACCAGGCCGCGTACTTTTTAAGGAGCATATCTAATGATGCAATTCTGCAGGGTCTGCTGTTTGCCTGCCCGGTTTCGGATTGCAAAATTAGGAAAAAATGCGGGCAAATGACTTTTACAATCTTTAAAAGACACTGTACTTAAATCACCATCATGCCCTGGAAATGCTGCCGCTGAATTTTGATACCTGTAAATTCAAAATAAACCTCCTGCCTGGCAATCCTATTTCCTGATAACCACCTTAGCCGCCCTGCATACCCCTCCAACCGGGGGATTATATTTATACACGGTTACCTCGCACCATTCAATATGGGGGTATTGGGCATAAATGCCGTCTATGATTCGCCCGGCTAGGTGCTCAAGCAATTTACTCGGAATTTTCATTTCCCGTTCCGCAATGCGGTAAAGGCGCTCGTAATTAACCGTGCTGCCCAGGTTATCATCGTTGGCGGCGTTATCTAAATTGCAGCCCACGCTCAGGTCGGCGCCGTAGCGATTACCCATGGTTTGCTCCTCGGTATAAAAGCCGTGATAAGCAAAAAACTCTAACCCTTCCAGGGTAATTATTCCGGCAGACATATTTTAAATTCGGTCGAAAAATGAACCGGAGGATTTTGGCGCCTGCTCATCGTCATGAAAAGCCGATGGTTTGGCCGGTTCCTCTGCGGCTGACCATGAGGTTGTTGGCTGCTTGCTGCCTGCATCGTGCCCTATTTCTGCCGCAGGCGTTGCGGCAATAAACATATTGCCGGATCTGATACGGTTTGCCGCCCTTTCGGTACGGTCAGATATATCACGGCTGAGGCTCACTAAATCGCTGAGCAGGTTGTCGCGCATGTTTTCAAGATTGCGGTAATCATGCTCCAGGGCCTTTACCTCCTGCTGCAGGTCAAGGTAGGTTTTTCGCGATTTTTCCTCGGCATCCTCTAACATGTGGCGGGCCTGGTTACGGGCATCGTTCAATAGGGTTTCTGCTTTCAGGCGGGCTTCCTGTGCAGTGAGGGCAGCAGCTTTATTGCTTTGCTCAATCATGCCTGCGCCGGTTTCCTCGGCATTTTTTAGTGTCAGGTACAGGCTTCGTTCCACTTCGCGCAGCTTGGCCGCTTCGCGTTCCGATGCTTCAAGGCGAATTTTAAGCTCGCGGTTTTCTTCAAGCTGTTTCTCCCAGGCCTGGCTTACGGTGTTCAGAAAGGCCGAAACCTCGTCTTTATCGACGCCGCCAAAGGTCTTTTTCTCAAAGTGTTTTTGCCTGATATCGAGCGGTGTAATTTTCATGGAATTTGTACAGAGGGCCTAAGCCGGTTCTTTTAAGCGCCAAACCGACACAGTTCTGTCGTCGGAGCAGGAAATGAAAGTATCAGGAAAATCAGGGTGTTGTATAGCGCAAACCCTGTTTACAGAGGCAGTATGACCGCCATGCCGTGCATAATCTATTACCTTTAAAAGGCGCAGGGTATCGGCATCCCACACCTTTATGGTTTTATCCATGCCGGCGCTTAAGAGCAATGCCTGCCTTTGCGCCGAAGCCGGCAGAACGGCCAGGCTGTTAATGGCATATAAATGGGCAGGTACTGTTTGCACCGGGCTGAAGCCCTTGGCAGGGTCCCAGGTTTTCAGCTTTGCATCCCGGCTCCCGCTTACGAGGAGGCCGTTAGGTAAAAACCGGACCGCAAAAACTGAGTTATCGTGTGCCCTGAACTCATACAGCACTTTAAGGCTTTGGGCGCTTAGTACACGTATAAATCCATCGGAACTGCCTGCAGCCAATAAGCCGCCTGATGCATCAAGAGCCAGGCAGCGAATGCTATCCTTACCCAGCTGTATGCTTTGCAGCCTGCGCAAGGCAAGGCTTTCAATCAAATGCAATTGGCCATCGCCGCAGGCAACATAAATATGCGTGCCGGCAGCACTGTGCTGAACATCAAATATAGCGCTTTCGGTGAACTTCACCGAGGCACTTTCTTTTTTCAGCTTCATATCTACCGCGTGTAAGCCTGAAAAATTTTCCGCTATAAGCAGAATGTCAGTGCCGGGCAGGGGGCAGAGCGCATATACCGAACTGCTTACCCTGGCGTTAATTACACCGTCGAGCAATGGCTCGCGCAGGTCCCAGCGGGCTACGGAACCATCGCCGGAGGCAGAATAAACAAAAGGGCTTTGCGGGAATCGGGCTAATGCGTAAACGCAATCGCGGTGGCCCGTATAATGGGCCAAACGTGTAACTTCTATTGCACCGGGGTGAAACATGGCTGCAAGTTAGCCGGTTTTATGCACCCGCTGCGCTGTTTAAATACCCGTAGCATTAAAACAGCATTACCCGGAATGACCTGACGGGCTATACACCTTCGCCGGTGTTTTGCCTGTATAATGCTATGATCATTACGGGTAATACAGTTTTGCCGCAATCCCGGGCAAAATCAAATCTTGTGAGCGTAGGCGCTTAAGGCCTGTTTACCCATTTCAATACCTTGCTGTGCCCGCCTTCAGTTATTTTCACCAGGTACATGCCGGCAGGTATTTCCGGCAAATCTATACCCTGGCCCGGCTGGATTTCTTTTTCGGCAAGTAACCGGCCAGATATGGTACTGACACTTACGCGGGCAACATTTCCAAGCCCCGAAATTCTGAAGCTGCCCGTTTGACCCGGGTTAGGATACAGGTAAAGCGGGCGGTTATTAAGCTGTTCTGATACGCCTACCGGGGCAACGTAATTGTTTGTAACCTTTAAATCATCTACACGGTAAAATATAGCATTGCCATTGTATGCCCCGGAATACAGGCTGAACCTGAAATGCGCGCGGGTATAAGCCGTACTTAATACCCTGAATGTATCTGGCTTCAGGCTGTAATCGCTTGCACCTGATTCCTCAATGTCATTGGTTGTCCATTTGCGCAAGGTCTTATAGGTGCGCCCGCTGTCGAGGCTAACCGCCATTATTGCCGAATCACCGGGTTGCGGTTCATCTTCATTGGGTCTTGAGCTTTCGTAAATTACCCTGTACATTAATGTAACTAGGTTTGTGTCGGGCTTAAGCAATACGGGCTCTGTCCAGACTTGGTTAATTTTGGTGGTGTCTAAGCTTGTTTTCATCACCATAAAATGGTCTTCCTCCACACGGGCAAAAGTGAGCAGGTGCCTGTTCCACTGTGCTATAACCAGGTAATCGTGCAGGTTGGGCGGTTCGGCACGGTATTGCGCAGGCAGGAAATACATGGGAATAGTATCGAAAGACTGGGTAAAGGGCAGGTGATGCGTGCTGTTATCATGGTAAACAATAACAGAATCATGATCTTTATACCGGTTCAGCGAATCGGCCTCAAGGCGAACAGTGTATTTAAATCTCCCGGAATCTTTCAGGGCAACGTAATTACGTGGGTGCAGGTTCATGAACCGGGTTTGTCCGCTGCGCATGGGCGGATCTAAAATAAGGGTATCGCGCCCTTGTGTGGGTTCAGGGGTATTCACCGAGTATGAAACGAAGACCCTGCTTACTGCAAGGGTACCCGTATTGCGCAGCGCCATTTTAATGTTATGTGGCGGCATGCCGGGCCCGGTTAATGCCGGCGCAGGCGTTTGCACCCAATCTAAGGCCATATCGTACGTTTTACCATCCACAAACGGACGCCTTGCGTACCGAACCTTTTTTATAGTTGCCTGGAATAAATCTTCCCAGGAACCTTGCGCATCCAGGTAGCTTGTGATTCTCAGGTGTGCTACAGCAGGTCTGGGCAGCTTTACAAAACCATAATATAAGCCGGCAGGCATTCGTTCGACCCAGGAGTCCGAATAAATTTCAGGAGCTTTTTTAATGAACAGGGTAGTATAAGTCTTGCCGCTGTCGAGGCTTATGGCAACAACTACCGAATCGCCCGGCTTCATTACAGGATTGCTTGAAACAGTATAATTGGTGCTCATTTCAACGCCTATAAATGTAGTATCGGCGGGCATTAAAACAGGCTCGGTATATACGCGGGTGCCGCTCAAACCGGCATTTATCTCTAAGCCGCTCAATGTTTCCACATGGGGAAATGACCTGCCTTCGTAAGGTTGCCATTCATGGGTGTTCGGCGGGTCAGATCGGTATTGGCGGGGCAGGTAGTTGTTGCGAATTGTATCGAATGCCTGTGTAAAAGGCAGTCCGTTGGGCCTGTTATCCATACCGAACTGTATGGTGTCTTTATAGCCGCTGAACAGGTTATCTGCAGAGCCGTCGGTTGTAAGGGTAACCATAAAGTTCCCGGTATAGGGCACAGGTACAATGGCAGAAGGGTTTAACCTGTATATGCCGGTTTTATTAGGTTCAAGCGCAGTTGGGAAATTAATAATGTCGCTGCCGCGAACAGGCCCCGGGGTTCCGCCTGCTGTCCATGAAATATAAGCCTGGTTAACTGGCTGATTACCCACATTGCGCAACTGCATAATTATGTCGGGCCCGGCCATACCCGGACCAACCAATGCAGGCGCTGATGATTGTGCCCAATCAATACTTAAGTCTTTAGGCTGCTCCACGGTGCCGAAACAGAAATAATTCCCGTTCCTGAAATTAACAGGTGAATTTGTAAGGCATGATTTATCGGTATTCCGGTTTTGGCTGCTGATTGAGGTCCAGGGGCCATAGGGGCTTGTTGATTGGCAAATTCTGTAATGCAAAGCGTTTCCTCTTAAACTATCCCTCTTTTGGAAAATGAATTTCAACGGGCTTCCTGCGGGCAGGTCATCCATATTCGAGGTAATGCGGTAAATAAATGTGCCTTTCAGGCCCGACAGCGGGAAGTTGGCAGTGCCTGAGGGGGCTTGGTTAAGCACCTGCACGGAAAGCGATTGACCCCTGTTTTTCAGGTTTTGCGGTGTTCCTACCTTCACCACGCGCTGTGAGCCGAATTTGTATATGGGGAAAACCAGGGTATCGTACTGCGAATAGCTGAATAAGTTTGGGTTAAAGGTGAGTATGCCCGCGCTTATTCCGTTTTGGTCGTTGCTGTATTGGTAGTTCACATTTACACTTACCTCTGAGCGTCCGAAGGAAACGGTATCCTGCTCGCGGGCTTTTATTATACCCCAAAAAGTTTCGTTTCGGCTGCCTAAAGATTGTAGGTTCCTGTTCCCGGTAAGGTAACAGGTGTCTTTCGATTTTTTGTTCATCCACAGGAATGCGGGGGCATCGGGTATAAAATAATCGTCTATGCTGCGGGCAGAATCACCTGCTCTGCTGTTATCTGCAAAATTTATATAGTAGCGCGCATTGCAGGAAAGGTTTGGGTTTACCAGCTTACCACCCCTGACGTTTATCATTGGCGGCTCCCCGAAAATGCTCAAAGTATCGCGCCTGTAGAGAGATATGGGAGCATAAGACATTACAACGCCTCTGTTAAAATCAAGATTGTACTGAATTTTTACCGGCATTCTTTGGAAGAGCGTATCGTCTTTATCTACCGTAAATCGGTTTACGCCGGTAAATGCCCCTGTGCCTTCAAGCACCTGGTTCCTGCTGCCCTCGAAGTGAAAATCGGTGGCATCTACACATAATGCCCCGCCGTTAAGTTTCATGTTGCCTCTTAGCCCAATGTAAGGGTACCCGGTAGTGCTTCGGGTTTCCAAGGTATCTCGCCTGTTCACGATTAAGCTGTCTGAGAGATATATTCCGGGCCCGAAGTTTACTATAAGGCGGGCCTGTAAGCCCGTATCTGCCTGCCCTACAACCAGCTTAGATACTTTTCTTACATCTAAGGAGCGCCCGGTAATTCTTGCGCCGTCGTCTATTACTGCGGTATCAGTATATGAAGGCTGTGCTTCGCCTACCCATGTGCTGTTCACATTCCAGTTGGCTGTTACCCGCTTCGATATGATTCGTCGGGGTGCAGGCAGAGCCTGTGCTGCCAGCAAAATGGTGCTTTCGGTGGTAAAGGTTTGGCTGGTTCTTGTGTTGTGGAAT
>JAZKBN010000088.1:0-18986 GCA_040388605.1 Bacteroidota bacterium
CAATACCTTCAGGCTATAGCCTGCCTGCAGCATAAATTACCCTGTTAATACGCAGGTGGGGTAATGCATTGGCACGGATAACAGGACCTAAAACACCAAATCATGTTTATTAACATATAGATCCTGAATTGCGGGTAAACCAAAGATCTGTTGCCATACGGAGTTCGTTGTAATCCGGTTCGGTGCCGGCAGCCCAGGCCACAACACCATCGGGGCGTATGAGTACAGCGCTTGCGCTCAAACGCTCTTTTACATTACCCGGAATATACCTGATTTGCTTGCTGTATTCAGTCGCCAATGCTTTTATTGAGCTGTTACTATCAAAATCAAGCAGGAGGCCTTTGCCTTCGTGCATCAGCTCACCTGTAAATGTACCGTCATGCAGCTCAAAGTTGGGTACGCTGCGGCCGGTTAAAGGGTGATGGCCATTGAGGCTGTATTGTGCGTGAACACCCCATATTCTGCCGGCCATATAAGTGGCCCCGTCAGTTGTATCTGTAAGATCGCGCATAATTGCATTCAGCGCACGGGAATGCAGGTTGGGCTTCATAATTAAAACCTGGGCTCGTGACCATTCAAGCACCTTTTCACCCACCGGGTACCGTTCACTGAAATAAGTGTCTAATAAACCCACCGGTGCATTGCCGTTTATAGTTGCGGCAAGTTTCCAGCCCAGGTTCATGGCGTCGCCAAGGCCGAGGTTAAGTCCCTGGCCACCTAAGGGGGAATGAATGTGCGCAGCATCGCCGGCTAAAAGTACATTTCCCTTGCAATAAGATGTGGCCTGTCTTGCCCTGTCTGTCCAGGTGGTTGCGGTATGCAGGGCGCTTATTATAACATCAGTGTTTGAAACGCGGCGAAGCACTTCCTGCACGTGTTCAGGCGTAATTGGCTTATCTGAATTATGAAATTCACCTGCATCAAAATCCTGGATTATTATGTAACCGGGCTGAGATTGCAAATACATGCCTGTTGGCGTTACGTTTCGGCCCGGCATTAATTTTTCCGGGTCGGCAATATCTGCCAGAACCGAGTAGCCGGTAAATTCCGGCTCGGTGCCGGCAAATTCAAAGCCCGCGGTCTTGCGAACAATGCTGCGGCTTCCGTCGCAGCCAACGAGCCATTTACAGTTGAATGATTGATATCCTGACTGCACACTTACACCATCGGCGGTTTGACGGAAGCCGGTACAGGCATGCCCGCGCCTGATTTCTGCGCCAAGGGCTTCAGCGCGGCGGGTAAGCACGGTTTCGAGCTCTTCCATTTCCGACAATAATTGGGTAGGTGTTGAACCCGGCAAACGATACTTCCATTCAGATGTATCAATATTGTCATCATAAAGCGGAATACCGGCAAAGTGCCCGGTCTGTCGGTGGACTGGCTTCCCCTGAACCGGTTTAGGAGTTGAATGCGGGTTTTTAAGACGCTTATGAATCTCGAGCTCATTCAGCAGGTCCCTGCGATATAAAGCTTCAACTGAAGGCGCCGAAAGCCCCCGAATTCCGAAGGGCAGCTTTTTTAAAGGCGAATGTTGACTCCCGGCCTTTTCAAGTATCAGTACCGAGCATTTGGCCAGGGCCAGCTCACAGGCGAGAAACAGGCCAGCAGGCCCGGCGCCTGCAATAATTACATCGTATAAAAAATGAGTGTTTGCGGCTTTACCGGTTTCAGGTGCTGTGTTCATATTGACGGATTGAAGCACAAAATTCCGAAACCCAACTGCCTTATGCTTGTACAAATGCGACAAAATCGCAGTTTAATCCCTGCTTCTCTTCTTTGTGTTTTTAGCGAACATTGCAGGGCTTGTGCCGCTGTAGCGCCTGAATTCCCTGCTTAGGTGACTCTGATCGGCATATCCCAGCTCATGTGCCAATCCGGCAAGGTTGGTATCAGGGTAAAGCCATAAATGGTTTCGCGCCTGCTCAAAGCGCATCAGGCCGGCAACATCTTTAACTGTATGGCCCGACGATTGCCTGAACTTCCTTTCCAGGGTTCTGACCGTGGAATGAGCCGCCGCCGCTACCCGGCTTACCGACATATTGCCTTTTGCTTCATTCATAGCCATTCCTGCTTTTGATACGGTATTGTCTGCAGCAGCCTGCGGCATGGCATCAAGGAAGTATTGCTTTAATAATGCTATAGCTTCACCTGAATTGCCCGCATCAACAGATTTATTCAATGAGGATTGCAGCTGCGCTATGGGGTGATCAATGATGTGTACGCTGTCTTTACCGGGCGGCAGCCCCAGCAGTTCGAACACGGTCCAGGGATAGCACCTGGTGCCAATTATATCCAAACAGTTTTTGGCCCTTAAGACTGCAGTTTGGTTGAGCAGGCCCATTACAAACGGCGATGGTAATGGCAGGAGCGCCCCGTTGTAAAAAATGCTGCATTCGCTGCCGAAATAAAAAATGATTTCTGCGTAGCCGTCAGGCACAACCTCGAAATTAGATTCCTGTTCACCGAAGTCTATCCTGTTGTACCAAAAGCACTTTATGGTATTGCGTAATGCTTCAGGCGGTTCAAATTCAAGGTGGAGCATTTTTGAAACCGCAGCTGTATTAAGCTATTAATATTCCTGAATTAAAACGTCGGCCGATATATTCAGGCCTTTGGAAAGCATGCGGATATTCTTTAAAGTAAGCTTACGCTCCCTGTTCAGAATTTCATTGATGTTTTTGGAATGGATAAGCTTTGCTAAATCTAAAGGGGTATAGTTAAGCTGATCCATTTTGAATTTAATGGCTTCAATAGGGTCTTCTTTCAGTTCAATGGGACATTGTGTATTCTCATAAGCATCAATCAGTGTACCCAATACCTCCAGTTCATCACCTTCAGGAGTTCCGGGACTTGCATCAAATATTTCATCAAGGCGCTGCATAGCATGCGCGTAATCTGACTCAGTTTTTATTGGTTTAATGTCCATTTTCATATAGTTGCAACGTCAATTTTATCGTATTCAGAATGCGTGCCAATAAAACGCACATATATCATTTGATAGTGATAGCTTATTTTAACAATAAGCCTGTATGTGTTGCCTTTAATATTAAAGACTAATCTGTCGCCGGGTATAATGCTTGTTTTAGGATAGAGTGATTTTATTTCGTAAGGATTTTTCCAATCGCTTTTTACGGCAACCTTATACCATTCCTTCAGTTGCTTTTCAGCATCAGGATGTGTTAGCCAAAAATCGCGTAGTTTAGTTTTACTCAAGACACGCATTAAGCAAATATACTAATTTTTGGAATCAAAATTTAAGAAACCAATCGGAGCCTTTCTATGCCTTTTACTCCTTCACAAGCTCGTACTGCCCTCTTTCCATTTTAATGCCCAGCTTATCAAGAAATTCAGGCATGTTGAATTCCTCCTTGGTGTATTTGGCCTGCACAGCTTCTTTGGCTTTTTTCATTTCGGTTTCATTCTTCCAAACAGCAAGGGTTACTATGTGCACATAGCCAGACGCTGCATCGGTACGCGAGTACACGTCGTCTTTTACAAAGCCGGGCAGGGTTTTAATAAACTTGCGGTTAACAGCCATGCGTGCCTTAAAGTCTGCCAATGATGCCGAGGGAATCATGAATTTATCTATAAGCACCTGTTGGATGTTCGCGGGCTCAGCTTCAGCTTTTTTGGCTGTCGATTTTTCATTTGCTTTAGTGCTTTGCGCGTTTGCACTTATGCTGAATAACAGTGTAAAAACGGCGCAGGCAATGAGGCGGCTAAGGTTTTGTAAATTCATAGATTTTGTATTTAAACCGGATTAATGATTGTGAGGCATAGAATTCTCCTGCTAAAATTCAGTAAAGCAATACAGAATGCCAAATATTATTCAGGCAAGACGCTAATCTGCTGATGAACTCCCGATTAATATATCTGAATTGACCTCCTTTTACCCGGCTTATATGGGATTAAACCATAGCCGTAGCCCCTGTACCTACTGCAGCAGCATAAGCCAGCCCTGCAAAGTCCCCGAAACCGAGGGGCTCATACCCGAATGCTATTGCTGCCTTATCGCCGTACAGGTAGCTGAAAATCAGGGGGTAGTTTTCTGACGCACGGTTGCTGAGAAAAAAATCGGCGCAATGCTCTGTTGTTTCTGCATTAAGAGCAGGCAATATGCTGCCCACAGCCGAAGCAACTCGAGCCTCCTGGGCCACATGGTCCTGCAGGGTCAGGGCCTTGGGGTGCAGCAATCGGTAAAGGCAACGGTAGCAGGCCTCACGGCTGCGCTGACGAATTAACTGTGGTGTAAGTGTTTCTGATGCCCAAACTATCGGGCTGCAAAAGCTGCGTTTAAGCAGGGCATCAATGGAAAAGCGGGAACTGTAATCGTTGCTGTAACGGTTTGTCCAGCCGCCGCCGAGGTCGTCGCTGAGGTTGAGGGCAACTTTTATTATACGCTCATCGGGCAGGGTGGCTGTGCCTATGTTAAGCTCTTCCAAAACTTCCGACACAAGTGCCTCGGCGTTCATGGCTTTCAGCTCATTCATTTTGGCATTTATATGCGCCTTCGCCATGGGGTTGAAGCCGGCAATGGGGAGGGCAAGCTCACTGTCGACTTCGGTTTGCAGCAATTGCAGGTAGGGTCCGAAACGGGCAGGGCTCAGTGGCAGGGCATAAACCTGCTCCATCAGGTGCAGAACGGGCAGAAGCTCAAAGGTCATATTAAAGAGTGTGCAAAATTATGCGCCAGGTTTAGGCTGCAATTTAGGCTTAAACCGTAACCCGGGGCTTTACTTTGTTTACCACTTCCTCGTAAACAGCTTCGTACTGGGGCAAAATCATAGAAATATCGAACTCCTGCGCCCTTGCCAGTGCCGCTTCACGGAAACGGGGCAGGTTGGCATCGTCGAGTATAAAGAGTGCGTTGCGCACCATATCTTCCACATCGCCTACATTGCTGAGCATGCCGGTTACACCGTGAATGTTGAGCTCGGGCAGGCCGCCGGCATTGCTGCTTAGCACAGGCACCTCGCAGGCCATAGCCTCAAGTGCCGCAAGGCCAAAGCTTTCTTTTTCAGACGGCATTAAAAACAGGTCGCATACCGAGAGTACTTCCTCAACAGCATCCAGCTTGCCGAGAAAACGCACATCGTTCACCACATCGAGCTCGCGGCAAAGTGCTTCAGCTTTAATGCGTTCAGGGCCATCGCCCACCATAAGCAGCTTGGCCGGGAAATGCTTGCGAACCTCATTGAATACGCGCACCACATCATCGGTGCGCTTTACCTTGCGGAAGTTGCCGGTATGTACCAAAAGCTTTTCGCCGTTGGGGCAAATGGCGGTTTTAAAATGGTCTTTCTTCTGCTTCCTGAACCTTTGCAGGTCCACGAAATTGGGGATGCTCGTAATGGGTACGTTAATATCGAAAAGCTTGTAGGTATCGGCGCGCAGGTCATCAGATACTGCTGTAACGGCATCGGAATTATTGATGCTGAAGGTTACAACGGGCTCGAAGGCGGCGTTTTGGCCCACTAAGGTAATATCTGTACCATGCAGGGTGGTAATAAAGGGTATGTTAATGCCCTGCGAGCGCAGAATCTGCTGTGCCATAAAGGCTGCCGACGCATGCGGAATGGCATAATGCACATGCAGCAAATCAAGCTTCTGGAATTTAACCACATTCACCATTGTACCCGCGAGTGCCGTTTCATAAGGCGGATGCCTGAAAAGCGGGTAGTTCATAATATCCACCTCGTGGTAAAAAAGGTTCTCGTTAAAAAAATCGAGGCGATGAGGTTGGTTGTAGGTAATAAAATGAACCTGGTGGCCCCTGATTGCAAGGCCTTTACCCAGCTCTGTGGCAACCACTCCGCTACCCCCGAAGGTAGGGTAGCATACTATTCCTATTTTCATTTTCGGCTAATGGTCCGGCTTATGTATTCAGCGGCATTATATAACTATAAAAGGTAAGTGATTGTTCAGCAGAACAGCCCCGGATGCCTAATAATACAGCATTTTGTAAGGTTCGGCCAAATTTCCGGCCTTTAAACCGGCTATTCAAAAGTGTATTCCCTTTTCAGGCTGCCGTTCTTTTTATAAAATTTCCATTTACCAACCTGTTTTGCATCAAGAAAATTACCTTCCGATTCCACCTTGCCATTGGGATAAAAATATTGCCAAAAGCCGGTGTCTTTGCCGCGGGTGTATTCGGCAATCATAGCTACATAGCCTTTTTGGTGCCAGTAGGTCCATTTGCCGTCGGGTTCATTATCAAGGTAATTGCCGGCCCTTACGCGTTTGCCGTCTTTTGAGAAAAATACCCATTTGCCCTGCATGAGTCCGTGCTCGAAAAAGCCTTTTTTATGCAGCACGTAGCCTGGCCAGAAATATCGGGCTGTATCTTCAAGCAGGCCGTTCACCCATTTTTCCTCGGCCTGCACCTGCCCGTCGAAATCGTAATAGCGGCAGGCGCCGTTCAGCTTGCCGTTGGCATAAACTTCATCGGCATTGGGCTTGCCATCAGGATACAGGGTTTTCCAGAAGCCTGTTTTTTTGCCGTCTTCCAGCATGCCTTCGGCCTTAAGCGCTTTATTGGGGTAAAATTCCTGTGTTTGCTGGGCATGCGCAGCCAGGCTGCAAAGGCATATCAGAAAAATAAAAGACAATAATTTCATAAGATGCTTAAAAGCGTTGTCGGTCTACAAATATATGAAATATAGGCGATGCTGCCTGCATGCCTGTTTAACACACGTTTAAAGATGTTTAACCGGGTAATGGCGCAGGTGTCATAAATTAACCTGCAACAGCCTCCCGATTTCGTGCTTTAAAAATATGTGATGTTATAGTTTTACTTTTTATGTTTATAATTGTCAGAGCTTTAAAATTGTATTGTTCTTCCTTAAAACTCTTATATACAGCCATTCAAACTCCTGAAAACCTTTGTGAAAAAGCTTTCGTTTATCCTGCCTGCCCTTTTATTATTAACTGCGGTAACTTTATTGAATGCCTGTAAGCAAACCGAAAAAACAGCTTTTCAGTATCTGCCTGAAAAGCCTAATAAGCTTACAACCTTCAGCAAGGCCGATGTGCAGTCTGATACTGCTTCCTTTAATTTGCCCTACGTGGCAAACCGCATGAATGTACTGCTTGAGCCGGGAATCAGCATTCCGGAATTTTCGGCTAAATATGGCAAAGAGCTCAGCAATAATGGTATTGAAATTATATATTACGATACTATTGGCGGCCTTGTGAAGCTGGAGGCCAGGGGCCATAACTATGCCTACCTGCAAAGCCATGTTGCCGAAATAAAGGAGATAAGCCATAAGCAGCGTGAGTTTATTTACGGCAGCCATGTTATCGCAACCGATCCGGTATGCGTCAACAAGGCATCGGGTTACCACTTTTATACTACCCATACCTTCAATGCCTGGGATATTACCATGGGCGACAGCAATGTAATTGTTGCAGTTATAGAGCGAGGCTTCGATTTAAGCAATGCCGAGTTCAGCGGTAAAATTGTAAAGCCCGGCAATTTCGAAAACGCAGAGGCGGCCGATGTCGACCACGGCACCCATGTGGCAGGCCTGGCTATAGGCAGGGCCAATAACAAAAACTGCGGTGCGGGCATTGCGCCCGGCTGCTCATTTATGCCGGTTTCTGTGGGCGACGGTCTTACCTCTTCAAACATTCGCGAGGGCATTTATAGCGCTGTGAATAACAATGCCGATGTTATTAATATGTCTTTGGGTTTTAATTTCGGTGCCCTGCCGAAGCTTTCAAAAATGCAGTGGGAGGCTGTCAAGCTTGTTTTCGAGCTCGATGCCATTGTGTGGGAACGTGCTTTCGATTATGCGGCCAAAAGAAATTGCATTATAGTGCAGGCTGCAGGCAACAGCGCCATACCTGCGGCAACAGATCCGATGAAGCGCGGCGTCGAAAGCATCATTGTAGGCGCAGTAGACAATGAATCAAGGCAATGCGGGTTTTCAAATTATGGTTCGGCGGTAAATATTTGGGCTCCGGGTGCTTCTGTAACAAGCAGCCTGCCTGATAACCTTTGCGGCGAGCTTACCGGAACCAGCATGGCAAGTCCTATAGTGGCAGGGGCGGTTGCCCTAATAAAATCGGTTAAGCGCAGTGCCGGGCAGGCCGAAATTAAGAAGGCCCTTGCAGCCACATCAGTAACGGCTGGCGGCAATTATGTAATCAATATTGGTGCGGCGGTTAAAGCCATAAAAGAAAACCAAAACCTGGATTCTTTAATGGCCATAAAGTATAAAACACAGCCCGCCGATTTAAGCGACAAGGAAGCCGATGAAGACGAAGGCGGCACAGATGCCGATAAGGCAAAAATGCTCAGCCTTAACGAAAGGATGGTTATGGCACTGGGGCCTAATATGGATAGGGATGACCAGATTAGCAGGATAAGGCAATGTGTTCTTGAAGGGGCAAATGTGAACGCCAAGGCAAAGAGCGGTTTTTCGGCCCTGCATTATGCGGCCGGCGCCGGCGATTTTGAATTGTTCAATATGCTGATTAGGAAAGGCGCCAATGTAAATGCCGTGAATGAAACCAGGATAATGCCCATTCACTTTGCGGCCTTAACAGATGCCGATGATGCAACCCAAAAGAAAATGTTTGAGATCCTGCTTAAAAAAGGAGCTGATGTGGATGCCGGTTTTAAAACAGGCATAAGCACACCCCTGTTTTTAATGGCAAGGCTCAACCACCCTCTTTCCATTGATTTCCTGCTTAAAAAAGGAGCCAGGTTCATGATCCTGGAAAGCGACAGCGGTAATACGTTGCTGCATGAAGCAGTTGTTAAAGGTAATGTGTTCTTTGCCCGCCGCCTTATTGAAAAAGGTGTGGAAGTAAACGTAAAAAACAACTTCGGACTTACCCCGCTTGATTTAGCCACATCCGGTGAAATGGAAAAAATGTTGGTGTCGAGAGGCGGCCTTAAGGGTGAAGATGTTAAAAAAGAAGAAGAAAAAACTAAGGAGCCGGAATAGGCATTACGGTTTTCAGCATTATTCAGAGACCTGCTTAAGCGGGCTCCTTTTTTATGAGTATGCCGCTGCCTGCAAGCCCAATAAAAAAGCCGCTGAAATGCTTCACCGGCTTTTTCAATATTGTATTTGAAGGATCTGTAAAACGATTAGCGCTTATATTTTGAAGGAAGTAAACGCATTGTTCTTCAGCTTAATGTATAATTATTTGGCTGCGGGAGCAGCTTCATCGGCTTTTTTCTCAACCACGTTACCTTTAATGGTAAGGGTGTAAACAGCGCCGGCATCGGTGGTAACGGTAACCACTTTGGTGAATTGGCCGGGGTTGGCGGCATTGTAGGTAGCGCCTACTTTGTCTGATTTTTTAGGGGCAATAGGCTCCTTGTTCCAGGCAGGAACGGTACAGCCGCAGCCGGCTGCCACGTTTTGCAATACAACAGGCTTGTTGCTTATGTTCTTGAATTCGAAGTTAGCAGTTGCGGGTATATTGCGGGGAATATCGCCGAAATCGTGGGTTAATTTTTCAAACTTAAGAACTTTGGCCGGATCGGCGGTTTCTTTGGCCGCAGGTGCAGCTGCAGGAGTTTGTGCAATAGCAGGACTGATTGCGGCAAGGGCCAAAATGCCGAGAATGACAATAGCTTTTTTCATTACGTTGTTTATTTGTAGGTTAAAATACAATGGGCAGCTTTGGCAGCTTGGTCGCATTACGCTTGCAGGCGGCTTCCTGTTCCGGTGATACAAACATACGCCATGTTTTTTTGCAGCGCAGTTAATAACTTGTTAATGATATGTTAAACAGGAATACGTGTTTATTAGTCATTTGATTAACAGGTTATTAACAGGCCGTGTTCAATACTTAATATTCTGCATTTACATGCACAGGCAGGTGCCCGTTAACTTGGAACTACCCAAGCGGAACCCACATTTTCTTAGTCTCATCAATAAAGTTGAGCAGCTCTTCGCGGCCGGTCAGGTCTTCGGCGCTTGTAATTATTTGTTGTGGCAGCTCTTCCCAACTTTCTAAAGCCGATTTTCGCCATGCTGCTAACAGGGAATTTGTCTTGGTGCGGCTCTGCTTATCTGCCTTGGTAAATACTATTACGAAGGGCAGGCCAATTTCGCCGAGCCATTGCATAAAATCGCGATCGGCGCTTTTTAGCTCTATGCGGCTGTCGATGAGCAGCATAATGCACATCAGGTTGGGACGGGTGCGCAGGTATTCCTGGCTGGTGGCCAGCCATTTATCGCGGTTGTCGCGCCCTGTTTTTGCGAAACCGTAACCGGGTAAATCTACCAGGTACCAGTCATCGTTAATGAGGAAGTGGTTTATAACCTGCGTTTTACCGGGTGTGCTGCTTGTTTTTGCCAGCCCGTCGCGCTTTACGAGCATATTTATCAGGCTTGACTTGCCTACGTTACTGCGGCCAATAAAGGCAAATTCAGGTTTATCAGGCGCGGGGCAGCGGCTTGGGTCGGTGTTGCTGATAATAAAACGTGCATCGCGGATAATCATGGGGTAGCTGTTTTTAATGGATATTCTGTAATTTCGGGCCCTGCTTTATTGTTCACAGTCATTCGGCGGCGCTTACAGCCTCCTGAATGCGTGCAACAATCTCTTTTTAAATTTCAACCCTTTGCCGCCCGAAACCTGGCAAAGAATACATTCAAAGGCGTATTAGCGCCTTTGCGCAAATGCCTTATACCGGCCGGAATCAGGCCGGATTAAACCGGGTTCGGTTTATAATCGGCGCAGGGGTTGCGGCTTATACAAATATGCATAACAAGGGTACAGTCAGTTTATCGGCAAAAGGGCAGGGCAATAGTATTGCTTTGCAGGCCGGGCTGTATTCCGACACGTGGTTGCTTATGCTGTATTCGCAATTCGGCTGCAAGTTAAGCCCCTTTTATGGCTTTTTACGGCACTTTTTGAAGCCAATAGTTTTCATGCTTGCCTGTCTTTTGCTTATAGGTCTGCAACCGGGCATGGCCCAGGGGCAGGATGAGGCCCATAACCTCAAAGGCGATAAGTACTATAAGGCCGGCGAAACAGGTTCGGCTTTGGCACAGTACCAGGCAGCATTGGGCATTAACCCGAATAACCTGAAGGCCAATTATATGGCGGGGCTCTGCTACCTGCAGGCCAGTCCCCGCGAAAGGGCCCTGAACTATTTTCAGCAGGCTTATGACATAGACCCGAATTATACCGTCTTCGGCCTCAATATGCCATCAAGCCTCTTGCCTGAGCTCATGTACCTCTGCGGCTATGCCTACCAGCTTGCCGAAAACATGCCACAGGCCGAAGATTATTACCGTTTCCTGAAAAAGGAAATCCTGCGCAAACCCACCGAGGACCCTGCCGAGATTGACCGCCGAAACCGCAAATTGGCCCTTATAGATCGCCGCATGTATGAATGCGCCATTGCCCGCGAGCTGATGGCAGCCCCTGTTGAGGTAAAAAAGCTTTGCCCCGACAGCCTCAACAGCCGAAGCAGTGATTTGGCCCCGGTTTACAGCCCGGCCAACCGGGTGCTTTATTTTACTTCCCGCAGGCAGCCCTTTGCAGAGCATGTTGCTGAAAATGCCCCTGAAAATAAAGCCGAAGCTAAAGCCAATACCAAGCCTGAAAACCGCCCTGTAAAAACCTCGCTCGATATTTATGCTGCCGGCCTGAAAACGGATACATCGCTGTACGGGCCTGAATCTGTGGAAGAGCTGAATACCGACCAGGATGAAACCTGCCTCAGCATAAGCGCCGATGGCGAGACCATGCTCATTCTTAAGCCTGAAAACGGCGGCGATATTTACGTTTCGCACCTCAAAAACAAGGAATGGAGCAGGCCTAAGGCGCTATCAGAGATCAACAGCAGGTACCATGAAAGCGGGGCGTCGTTCTCTCCTGATGGCAAAACCATGTATATCAGCAGCAACCGCCCCGGCGGACAGGGCGGGCAGGACATTTGGCAAAGCAGCCTGTTGGGCCCCGACCGTTGGAGCCTGCCAAAAAATATGGGCCTGCGCATTAATACCCCTTATGACGAAGATTGCCCGGCAACAACCCGCAACGGCAAGGGCCTCTTTTTCAGCTCAATGGGCCATAGGGGCATGGGCGGTTATGATATTTTTCGCACAGATTTTATGCCCGACAGCCTCAGCTGGACATTGCCGGCCAATATGAGCTACCCGCTGAATACAACAGATCATGATCTCTGGTTCAGCCCCGGGCCTGATTCTTTGTCGGCTTGGTACAGCGCGGTTAAGGAGGGCTGCGCCGGTGCGCAGGATATTTACCTGCTTATTTTCCCCGGTGGCGCCCGTGCATTCAGCACCGTGCAGGACAGTGCCGCAAGGGCAGGCATGGCCTCAGCCCGCATGAAACAGCGCCTGACTGAAATTAATAACAGCCTTGCTGTTCACCACGAAACATCTGAAGAAGATGTGATTCACCAGGAAACACGCAAAACCGGGCCGGTAACCATATCTATCAGCGTAACCGAGGCCGGCTCAGGTAAGCTGCTGCCGGCGATGCTTAGCTTTACCAACCGTAAAACCGGTAAAAAATTCCCTGCCAAACGCATTGCCGAAGGTACTTACCAAGGCATTTTTTCGTTCGCTAAGAAAACCGATATGCTGCTTAGCGTAAGTGCCGACGGCTATAACTTCCGCAACATTGCCATAAACCTGCCCGGCACAACCGAAAGGGCTGAAAAGGAGATAGAACGAACTGTTGAACTCGAACCCATTGCCCTCAATCGCCGCCTGATGCTGCGCAATGTGTATTTCGATTTGGCGAGCGCAAAGCTTAAGCCGGAATCTGAACCGGAGCTTGAAATACTGCTTAATTTCTTACAGGCTAACACGGGCATAATTATGGAAATTGCCGGGCACAGCGATATAAGCGGCAATGTCCTCCGTAACCTTGAGCTGAGCAGGCAGCGTGCGGCTTCGGTGGTGGCATGGCTGAATGCAAGGGGCATAGAGCCCGGCAGGCTCAGGCCAAAGGGCTATGGCCAAACCCGCCCGCTTGCCAGTAACGATGATGAGGCCGAAGGCCGTGAGCTGAATCGCCGAACCGAATTCGTAATATTGGGCAGGCATGCAAAATAGTAAAGCAATGTGCGCTGAGGCGCTCTGTCCACTGCCCAACCTGAACTCTGACAGCTAAATTATTATATTTGCCCTGAATACCTGACTATGACAAGGCAACCTGCTTTCTGCACCTATATACTTTTACCTGCATTCCTCTTCCTGCTCGGCTCCTTTATTTCTGCCGATAAGCTGGTGCGCCGCCCCATGGGCGACCGGGCTACCATGTTGATTCCTGAAAGCTTTACGCTCATGAGCGATGATGAAATGGCCCTTAAATTCCCGTCGAGCCGGAAACCGGTATGTATTTATACCAATCCCGCCAAAACTGTAGATATATCGCTTAACGTAAACATTACCCCCTGGGGCGATGACGATTTGCAAATACTTGCCGATTTTCAGAAATCGAACATTAAGCAGATGTACAACAAGGTAACTTTTACCAAGGAGGAAGTTACCAAAATTAACAAGCGCAAATTTGCCGTTTTTGAATTCACCAGCCAAAGCGAGGAGCCCGGAAGCGGTAAGCCGGTAATTCGTAAATACACGTATATTGAATACACAGTAATGAAGGGCAAGGTTATGGTTATTCACCTGGATGCCCCTGCCGGCGAAGCGCCCCTATGGCGCGAAACCGCCAAAAAAATCATGAATTCGGTGAAGATTACAGGGGCCTGAGCTTGGTTGGGCTTATTTTTTCCTGCCCAGTTTCCTGTGTGCCCTTGCGAAATGTCCGGCTGCAATGGCGGCCATTATGCTCAGCTCGCCGGCAAGCAGCAGGGCGGTAGCCATTCGGGCGGCATGTTCCGGCTCATGGCTGTTAAGGCCGGCTATGCAGCGGCACTCAAACACGGTATCGTGCAGTTTTTTTTCGGGCTGAAAATCTATTTGCAGCGCAGGCAGCTGAACGCATGCCCTTAAATCATTCCCTTCTTCCCTCAAAATAACAATGCCCTCGGCCGATTGCGGAATATGAGCCGGGTTAATGCCGCATGCAAGGGAAAAAGCAGTGAGTCCGTTTGCGAAGTGGCCGTTAGCGCCCTTGCTTGCGGTGCTCATAATGCCCATGCAGGCGGCTGTCCAGTATTTGTACATGGCAGCAGGGCTGCTTTGCAAAACCTGTGAAACCACATCTTGTGGTATTAAGGCCGAAGCGGAGGTTTCAAAGTAATCACCCTTTTTCTCAACAGATATTTCTAAGGTTTTTGCCTGCATTAAAGCCCTTGCACCTCGGTGGTAGCTGGCCGTTAAAGCGCCTTCGGTAGTGGCAAGGGGCACATAGCAGGGTTCATGTTCGCCACCCAGCGGCAAGGGACCGCAAATGCCGGCCGGCAGCGCAAAAGTACCGGCCGAAATAACCCCGGGGTAACCGGGAGCCTCGGATGTGTTTTCAGCAGTACCGGCAGGTTCGGAGCTGCGCAGGCCGTTCATTACAAGGCCTGAATGGCTTTCTAAAAAATCAAGCCGCAGGCCGGCAGCCTCGGGATGCATAAGCTGCCTGTGCGGGAAGGCCGGGTGCCTTAAGGAAATATGTGTTTTTAAATCAGGCAATGGCGGCTAATGCTTTTTGAGACTGCAAAGCTTGGCATTTTTCCGGAGCATGGTGCCTGATTTTTTTATATTAGCTTTTTGTGACCAACCAAATCATAAAAAAAATCCCCGATAGCGGGTTTGCGCCTCGGGGATTGTTTCTTTAGAAGTGTAATTCATTCAGTGAACGGATTGCACTGTGATGTTCAGCTTTATTAGCTTAGTACTACAACCTTGCTGATATTCCGGGGCTGATTAGACCTGCATTTACAATGCCCGGGTTAATCAGCGTGGGTATTACTGCTGGTTTTACAGAAAACCGCTCCTTCATGCTGCTCACTATATCTGTTTTAAGGGGTTTGGCTATAAAGCCGGTTACCAATTCATAGCAGAGCATGCGGTCTTTATCGGGGCTGTTGTCGGCGCTGCTGAGAACAAAAATTTGCAGGTCTTCGGGCAGGGTAATGTTACGGGTGCTTACGGCATCCATAAACCAAAAGCCGTCGGAAACAGGCATGCTTATATCGAGGAAAATAATTTGGGGCCAGGGTGCAAGGCCATTAACACAATCTTCAAGGTATTTATAGCCATTTTCGCCGTTGCGCTTAATAATGAAGCGGGTCGAAAGGCCGGCTTTCAAAATTATCCGCTGTGAAATCAGGGTATCTATATCGCTGTCGTCAACCAGGAGTATTAATGGCTCGCGGCTTGTTTGTTGGTTTGCCTTGGTATTGAGTCGGTCGGTTTCAGTAACATCTACCTGCAATGCAGCCGGCCGGTTGTGTATAGATTCATTCATTTTTAAAATCTTTCAATTTCCCGCCTCTGAATTTATAGGGGGAATGTAGCTTATTCATTTATCCGGGGCTTTCAATCAATCAGCGATGTCAAAAATTACATCAATCTGGTATTTGCTAAGCGGGGCAGAAGCAACCCGGGTTCTTCGTGATATTTAAACAGCAATTAAATTCCAATGATATTTATACAGCGCCTGCCGTATAAGCGGAAATTGCAGGTACCCGGCATTCTTAATTTTAACGCATTTTACAGCTTGCTTATTCTGCCTGCGCTGAGCTTAGTTCCCGGGCCTGTTACCCACATTACAAATATAGAACCACATTTCCTGTCTAATTCTTTGCTTAGCCTGCCTTTGTCACCAGTGTAAGAAATGCAGAAAAATTGAGCACTTAAAACGGACTTTGCGCCGGAAGCACATATTAATTTTTGCTGTATAAAAGGCCATACCTGCCTGAAAAGTATCAATAGCCCGGTAAAAAGGTAATTTAGTAAAAACTGTTTGTGCCGATAATTGCTGTATGAAATTTGGCGCTTTGGTGGTTTAAGATACTTTATTTACGGCCTTTGCGCGTTTTTCATGTTCGGTAATACCCTTGTTGAAGGCGGCGTAAATATTTTCAGGTACCTGAGATATCACCCGGGTGCTTGTGGCAACCGGCCTGAGCCAATCAAGATAGCCTTTTACAATGGCCCAAACCAAGCCTAGGGCCAGCAGGCCAATGAACACCAGCATTTCGCAAAACATGAGCCTGCCCCAGGCATGGCCGGTTTGCTGCTGCATTTCGGCATCGGCGAAAATGCGGGCCCAAGGGAACATAAAAACCAGCTCGGCATCGAAAAGTATAAAGACCAGCGCAGCTACGTAAAACTTTACACTGAAAGTGCCTGTTATATTACCCCCTGCTTCTTCACCGCATTCGTAAGGTTGCAGCTTTTCATAATTGGGTTTTCGGGGGGCCAAAAGCCTTGCCACAAACAAGCCTACGGAGGCAAAACCAATGGCGCCTGCAGCAAAAAGCAGCAGGGGCAGGTATTCTCCCAATTCAGGCTCTATCATGGTACTGCTTATTGTTTTGAGGAGGTTTGGCTTTGCAGGCAGGCAAGCGGGCAAAGTATGTTGCCCTAATAGTTCATAACCGAAGCGGCTGTCGGTTTGCCGGGCTGCCTGCAAATAACGTAATTCGCGGGCAATTAAGCGCAGCCTTTGGGCTGAAATCAGGAAGCTATAATGGAAAATCAGGAAACAGTACAAACCGGCAGCCGGGCAATAAAAAAGCAGCGAACCGTTCTTATAACCGGCGCAACCTCCGGTATAGGCCGGGCATCGGCAAGGGTTTTGGCCGAGGCGGGATTTGCCGTGCTGCTTTGCGGTCGGCGTGAAGAAAGGTTAAAGGCTCTTGCAGATGAGCTTTCTCCCCTTGTACCCGTTCTCACACGTTGCTTCGATGTGCGCGACCGTGCCGCCGCAGAGCTCGCCTTAAACAACCTGCCCGCTCCATTTGATACAATTGATATTCTGCTCAACAATGCCGGCGGCGCACACGGCCGCGACCCCATACATACAGGCAGCATAGACGATTGGGAGGCCATGATAGATGCCAACCTGAAAGGCCTGCTATATGTAAGCCGCATTGTTATTCCGCAGATGACTGAGCGTAAAAGCGGGCATATTATAAACATCAGCAGCATATCGGGCCGCGAGGTGTATGCAGGCGGGGCAGTTTACTGCGGCACCAAGGCCGCTGTTGATTCCGTTACCGAGGGCATGCGCATAGACCTCAACCCATTTGGCATTAAAGTAAGCGCCGTTAGTCCCGGCATGGTGGAAACCGAGTTCTCATTGGTACGTTTTAAAGGCGACCAGGAAAAATCTGATGCTTTTTACAGGAATATGGACCCCCTGACCCCTGAAGACATTGCCGATCTCATACTCTTTATGGTGACCCGCAAACCACATATAGTGATTGCCGATGTATTGGTAATGCCTGTAAGGCAGGCCAATACCACCATTTTTAACAGGCCGTTATAATTCAGGCTTAAAGGTATAAACATGGCTTTTACCCTGCTCGTGCTGCTTTTTCTTGCCCTTATTTGGGTAGGCGCCGATAAGGGAGCGGCCGGCGATATACTGAACCTGTTCAGCGGTCGCGGCATGCGATCCGGATTGCATGCCGATGATTCTCTTGATCCGGGTAAAGAAACCAGGGAGGTTCGCCGTACCCGCAGGCTGCGCCTTTGGCTTTTCTGGATTGCGGTAACGGGTGTGGTTACATTGGGCATGCTCATAATGAACAAAATGTGGTATGCCACCGATACCGCCCGCACCTGGCATTGGTTCAACGACAATGCCGAATGGCTGCAAATGGACAAAGCCGGCCACTTTTTTACCGTTTTCACCACATCGCGCATTGTGATGCATGCGCTCAAAAACCTGGGGCTTACACCCCTGAGGGCTGCTGCCTTTGCCTCTATGGCCTCCTTTCTTTCCATGAGCCCCGTTGAGTATTTCGATGGCTTTGAACCTGCTTACGGCGCTTCCAAAGGCGATATAATTGCCAATGCATCAGGTGCATTGGCGCTGTTCCTGCAAATTCGCATTTGGGGCAGGGTGGTAATTGCGCCAAAGTTTTCTTTCTGGCAAAGCGGCTTTGCACCCTTGCGCCCCGAGGTATTGGGCAACAGCTTTGCCCGCGAAATGCTGAAAGATTACAACGGGCAAACCTATTGGCTCAATATTCCATTAAACAGGCTTATGCCTCCCGCCGCCCGCTTATTCCCCGAATGGCTGAATCTCAGCGTAGGCCAAAGCGCCGAAAACATGGTTTATGGCCGCGAGTTCCAAAACCTTGCGCATGGCTTTCATCCATACAGGCAAATATTATTGTCGGTGAATATTGGCCTTACCAAAACCCCGCTGTGGAAAAAGCATGGGCACAGGCTGCCTTTCAGGGCGGTGGCTTATTGGTTCGAGGTGGTACAAATGCCTTTTCCGGCCCTTGAGGTAGGGCAAAACGGGCTGCGCCTGCATTGGCTTTATATTTAAGCAATTCAAATTACCGGCATAAGCATTGAATTAAAGAGCTGCAAGCAGGGCATAAGGCAGATAATAGGTTCAATATCCCTACTTTTGCAAAGCAATTACAATTAAGCTTTTGTAATTGCGCTTTATAAGGGGAATTGCCGCCCGCTGCCGTTTCGTGAAAATTCTCGACAAGTACATTCTTAAAAAGTTCCTTTCGGCCTACTTCTTCGTGGTGCTGCTCATGAGCGCCATTCTTATTGTTATTGATTTCAGCGAGAAGAACGAAGACTTTATAAAAACCAAGCCCGGCCTGTACCGCATTTTCGCGGAATACTACCTGAACTTTGTGCCCTATATGGCTAACCTGCTTAGCCCAATAACCATATTTATTGCCACCGTTTTTGTAACCGCACAGCTCAGCGGGCGTACCGAGATTATTGCCATTCTCAGCTCGGGTGTTAGCTTCAGGCGCTTTTTGTACCCATACATTATGGGAGCTGTATTAATCGGATCAGGAATTTATATCCTGAACGGGTACATTATTCCGCGCAGCAATAAAACCCGGGTAGCCTTCGAGGTAAAGTATATTAAAGATCCAT
>JAZKBN010000089.1:0-32490 GCA_040388605.1 Bacteroidota bacterium
TCTTTATCAGCTTCATAACCTTTCAGGGCATTGTTGTTGAAAACTACAATGGCTTCGTCCTTAAAGCCGGTGCTGCTGTTAAGCGCAAATGAAAGATGATTATTTGCTGCCGCATTACGAAGCATAGCGGTTTGCCTGTAATTTTTAGCAGATTCTTTTATGGTAAGCGCAGGCGATGCTGCTGTTGCTTTAATAAAAAAGCCCTGGCCGGCAGGTATCAGGTTTGAACCTCCGTTTATACCGGGCGAGCCGGCAAGGTAGGTGCTGTAATGCTTTTGCTCATGTTGCCATACGTAAACGGCCCCGGCAATATTGGTTTTTGTCCAGCCGGCAGCTGCGTCCCAGTCTATTGTTGCGGCATAAGGGTTGGCTACAAGGTTCCAGCTGTTGGGGTTTCCGGCAGTAACACCCGGGCAGCCTGATGCGCAATACTGCAAAGCCGGGAAACTGTAATTACCTGTTACCGGCGTTCCTGTAAGCTCGTAAACCGAGCCTGCGCGCATAAAGGTATTATAGAAGAAAACCAACGCGCCCCTGCCCGGCAAAACTGTTTCTGCCGCAGAAGTCGGCTTGCGCCAGCCGTTTTGTGAGGCGCCTGAATTATCGGTAGGGCTGTAAAACAATACCGATGATTTAGGTGTAGGGTAAGGTATGTAAGTAGCTTCCCCGTAAGGGTTAACACCTGTATTCCATGAGCTCGCTTTTACGCCGCTTACCGGCGAACCAATCATGGCAAAAGCGCCTGTTAATATTGCAGTTGAAGGGTTGATCCACCGCTGGGCAGTAAAGTTAGAAGCGTTGGAGATTGAAGCCCCGTTAATAACAGGCGCAAGCGCTGCTGTTTTGGCGGCAGATGATAACAGCGTCAGTTTTTTACTGTTTGCGTTAAAGTTACCTGCAGCAATTTTCAGGCTGTCGGAAATGGCAACCGGGGCGCTTAGCGTAAGACCTGATGAATTGGTGCTTACCAGGCTTCCAATTGAAGAAGGAAAGCCGGTTCCGGTAATTTGTGCCGAGGTTCCGTCGAAAATATAATGGCTGCCTGCCATAAGCTTACGGTTACCCGTTACCCTGATTGCCCCGGTACTGCCTGAAAGGGCAATACCCTGCGCCGACATTGTTTCGAACGTTCCCCCGGACTTTATATTGATGTTGCCCGCTCCTGTTAAAGCAAATGTTTTGGCATATAAAGCGCCCCCGTTTTCCACACTAATGTTCTTAACAGACACACTTGATGTCAGGGTTATTTTATGTCCGTTTAAAATGCTTACATGCAAGGCATCGTTTCCGGGCACATAAGTGGCGGGAACATAGTTCAAACTATCGGGCGAGAACAGCCAGCCTGAAACCGAAGCCCAATTCCCGCTTCCTGCTGAAGCATAATAACCTGCCGGCGGGCTGATTGTAAATACCGCCCCTGTATTGGCCGGGTCAGTACCTGTAAATGAACCCGATGCCATTGTTATACCTGCAAGGGGCATATCAGAAATATTTAAAATATGGTCTAATACTGCTGAAGACGCAACATCTGCTGTAATGAATAGGTACGCGGTAGTGTTTGCCGGAACTGCAAGCCCAAGTGCATTAAATGAAAGGCTGCCCAGGCCGAAGGGTTTACTTTGAAGTACTGCGTCAGAAGCATCCAGGGCATCATCGTCTGAATAGATTAGCTTATAGCCTGAAGGTAAATCAGCAGATGTTACGGTTCCTGAGGCAGATATGTTTAAGCCGGAAATTGTTGCATTGCTGAGTGAAGCCGATAGCTGCAATCCATAAAGCACATTGCCTGTGCTGCCCCTTACAAGTGTTCCGTTACCGGCATTATTAACAGCTGTAACAGCAACAACCGGCGGCGGTGGCGTATTGGTACCCGTAAGCTGTATTTGGAATGGCGTTTGGCCGGGCGCGTTACTTGTAAAGGTAAAGGTGCCGGCATCATTAACTGTTTCGTATGTGGCAGAGCGGTTGTAGGTAATTATTACATTAGCCGATGCGCCCGGAGCCAGCGTTGAAGGGGGAGCCGTTGTTAATGTAAATGCGCCTGAATTTACGCTTGTAACATTGCTTCCTGCGGTAGTTAATTGGTAGAACGATGTGGCATTGCCGGCCAGGGTGAAAGACTGTTGTGTTGCGGTGCCCATTAATGCTGAACCAAAATTAATGGTGCTGCCGTTGGTAACAGAAGTTGTACCGTCTTTCAGAAATGTAAAGCCGTCTGAAATGTTTGGCGTAAAAACAACATCGTCTATTCCCAGGTTGTCGCCGCTGCTGCCGCCGGCAAACAGGAATTTAATGGTTACATAGCCGTTAACAGGTATCATATCGGTTTTGGCAAAGGGGCCGAATGTTACGCCTGTTGTATTTACCGTTGCTTCAGTGAATGAGTTCAGGGCGCTGAAACTGCCCGGCGTTGATGTGGCAGATACGTTATAAGTGGCGGTAACCAGGGGATTAGCTGTTCCGGTTTTAAACAGGAAGCCCTTGTAGCTGAAACTGAAGCCGGGAACAGTCATTCCTGATAAATTCTGCAATGTCCATGTAACTGTTCCGTTAGAGGCAGAGCCTGAACCAAGGAACGACAGGTTATCGTTGCCATACCAGCCGCCGCTTGTGCCGGAAGTTTGTGCGTTTCCCCTAAAAGCATTGGCATCTGATATAACCCAGTTTGTTGGCGCTGTTGCACCTTGAGAACCTGTAAAATCTTCATTAACAGCCTTATTGTAGAAAGATACCGGGTGTGCAACCGGGTTCACAACAAAACGTGCGGCAGTTGTTGTTCCGCCCCCGGGTGCAGGGCTGTTAACTGTAATTAATGCGGTTTTAGCTGTTGCAATATCTGCTGCCGTTATATTGGCAGTTAATTGCGTAGCAGAGTTGTATGTTGTTGTACGCAGGCTTCCGTTCCAGTAAACTTTGGAAGTGCTTATAAAGTTGGTTCCTGTAACTATGAGTGAAAATGCGCTTCCGCCCGCAGTTGCAGAAAGAGGGCTTAGGGGAGATACAGAAGCAAGCGTAGGTACCGGGTTTGGCGGCGGGCTTATTGTAAAGCTTTTGCCTGCCGAAGCGCCGGTTGTTGGAGAGGGGTTGCTTACGGTAATTGTTGCAGTACCGGCCGATGCAATGTCGGCGGCGGTTATTGATGCCCTGATTACTGTTGAAGAAACAAATGTAGTGGTGCGCGCACTTCCGTTCCAGCTTGCAACAGCCCCACTTATAAAGCCCGAACCATTAACGGTAAGTGTAAAAGCACTGCTTGCCGCATAAGCAAAATCAGGTGAAAAAGGCGTGGTGCCGTCAATTGCGGGAGCAGGGTTGTTTACGGTAAACGGGTAGTCAACCGAAAATTCCGCATTGGGGTTAATTACGCTGATTGCCTTATAACCGGCAGAACTTATGTCTGCCGCAGTAATATCGGCCTTTAACGAAGTTGCGGAAACATAAGAGGTATTCCTGTTACTGCCGTTAAATCTTACAATTGAACCCGAAACGAAATTAGTGCCGGTAAGCGTGATTTCGAAAGCGCTGCCTCCTAAGGTGGCAGAGGCAGGTGATGCGGTTGTTATGCCGGGAACCGTACTGCCTGCAGCCGGCGAAATTGTGAAGGTTTGCGCTCCCGATGCGGCAGCCGGGGAAGGGTTGGCTACTGTAACAGCAGCCGATCCCGCAGCGGCTATATCGGCTGCTGTAATTGCGGCACGTATTTCTGTTGCAGAAATATAAGTAGTTGTTCGTCCAGCCCCGTTCCATTTTACTGATGAGCTTGCATAGAAATTGCTGCCGGTAAGCACAAGTGTAAACGCAGCGCCTAAAGCCGGCGTATTTGTAGGCGAAATTGACGTAAGCACAGCCACCGGGTGGTTAATTGTAAATGCAGCAGAGCTTGAAGATGTACCCCCGCCTGGCGTAGGGCTAACAACAGTAATGGTGCCTGTGCCGGGAGATGCCAGGTCGGCAGCGGTAATGGCAGCGGTGAGCGATGTTGCTGAATTGTAAGTTGTTGTTCTTGCAGCACCGTTCCAGTAAACAGTTGAACCCGATACAAAATTGGTGCCTGTTACCGCAACATTGGTTGCCGATGCGCCCGCAGTTGCAGAGGTCGGACTTATTGAGCTTACTGTAGGTACCGGGTTCGCAACGGTACCTGTAATAACTATATTATCTATACGAATGGTGCCCCCGGAGCTGCCGGCAGAATATGCAATTGCAATGGTTATGGCGCCCGTGCAGGATGTAAAGTTTGTAAAATCGGCCGTAACTGCCCCGAAGGAACCGTTACCTGTTCCGTTGGTAACAGTAGCTGTTTTTGTGCCGCAGCCCGCCGTTGCAGCAGTAATTGCCAAAGCTGAAGGGCCGGTACCGCTTCGCCTGGCCGAGAATGCAATCCTGGTTATACTAACCGAAGAGCCGGGGTTAGTAAACGTAAGTGTAAAGGTTTGGGCTGCTGATGTAAGCGTTGCAGATAAGGCGTTACCTGAAACGCCGCCAAAGCTTGTACACCCAGCGGGTGAGGTTGTCCAGTCAGAGCTTCCCAAGCCGGCGTTAATTACAGTTGGCTGGGCCAAAGTAGCACAAACACCACCTGTTCCGTTATCGAAGCCCATGGTATAGATTTGTGCGAACCCAAGGTTTGCTGAAGAAATTAATACTATCAGCAGCAATAGCAGGTGCCGCTTTATACGGTATAGTTTTAGCATTTTTTTATTGTTTTTTGAAAAAGAGGAATAGCTGATGAGCAGAGGGTGGTATAATTAAATGCAAAGGTCGGGCTGGCCTGTTACCTTAAAGGGGCCTGTAAATTATTATACTGTGAAGCCGGTTAAGCCCTGAAAAGGAGATGTTATAACAGAAAAGTGAAAAAATTACACTGATTCCTAAGCCAGGAAAATCAATCTGTGGCTTTTGCAAAAAACACAGTATTGATGTTATGTTAATATAAACGGGTGCCCCTATATTCCTTAATTATTTATACTCCCTTAACATTGTAATCGCAATAATATAAACAGGTAAAGGTTCAGCGCAGGGCCGGTTCACATTAAAAAAATGGTTCCGGGCCATGCCTGACCCTGCATAACCCGGAACCTGTTTTACAGCATAAAATTGCTGCATATTGCAATCTCATTTAGTAATTTGAATCCAGCCGGTTTTATTATGGCTGCCTGCTTTATCGGTATAATTTATATTGTAATAGTAGGTGCCTGCCGGGTAGTTTTGCCCGTTCCAGTTGTTTTTGTATTCTGCTTCTGAATACACTTTTTTGCCCCAGCGGTTATAGATTTCTATGCTTGCGCTGCCGGACAGCGGCAGGTTTTTTACTTCAATGAAATCATTTTGTCCGTCGGCATTACCGGGTGTAATTACGTTACCTATTGCAACAGGCAGGCATTCTTTATAGGTTACTGCAATTTGTCGGGTATCAATACAGCCGGCGGCATTGGTAAGGGTAAGCGTATAAATCCTGTCGGCATTAATGGTAATTACCGGGTTGGGCACTGTGTCGGAGCTTAGGCCTTCAGACGGTGCCCATCTGAATTTTATACCTGCGGTATTTCCGGGAATTTGGAATTGCGCACTTTCGCAAAACACCGAGAACGTATCAGGTATTACCAAGCCGGGGTTTTCTGAAATATGCACCTGCTTTAAGCTTTGTACCGTACATAAGCCCTGAAACACAGCCTGGAGACCCAACATTCGTACTGATGAAGCTTCTTCGAAACTGATTACAGCCGGGTTTTCATTGGGGTAACCATGTAAGGTTGCGCCGGCAGGCACCTGCCAGGTATAGGCTGTACTGTCTTCCGAATTAAAGCTGTAAGTATAGTTTATGCCGGGGCAAACTTCGGCAGGGCCTGAAATACCCGGGAGCGATGCAATGTGGTAAAACCTTACTTTAAATTGGCTGCTCACAGAACAGGAGCCCTTGCTTTTAATAAGCGTTATGCTTGCATTTGCCGTTGCCGAACCGGGCATTACCATGAATGCTGTATCGGCAGATGTTGTTTCGCCGGTTCCGTAACTTGTAGACCAGGTATATTTTACGCCTGCTTCACCGGGTACCGACAGTACAGTAAATAGTGCCGCTGTGCCTGTACAGGCGGTTGAATCACCTTTAATTGCAACGGCGGTTGGGGTTACAATAAGCGGCAAAGGCAGCCGCATTGTATCAGGGCATGAACCTGCGCGAATCAAAAGCACATCTCCCAAACCTGCTGAGGCAGATACCTGCAATCGTACGCTTACCTGTCCGGCACGGTTAGAGCTGTCTATGCGGCTAACCCCTGCAGGGTATTCCCAGCGCGTGCCTTTTTCAAGGCGTGTGGCAGGGTACAGAAAAGTGAATATACCCGGTGAGCAAATTGTATCGTTGCTTGCGGCAATGAGCTCGGGTAAGGGTTGGGGATCTGCAATAAACACTTTAACACTGTCGGTTATGCTGCATAAGCCGTTGGTTTTAGTGAGCTTAACATATACAACGGCGTTGCTGCGCATTGGCTTTATAGTCACCGATGTATCTGAATCGGCAGACAAGAGGGAATCGGCGCTGCTGCTTAAGCTCCATTTGTAAGTTACGGCATCTTCGCCCTTTATATGATTTACAGAATAGGTTTGCAGGCTGTGAATGCATATCGTATCGGGGCCGGCAATGAGCGGCGCTTTAGGCGAAGGCGTTATATTGAGGCTGATAAATGTGGTATCGGGGCAAATGCCGCGGCGAACCATGAGCACCTTTCCTGAGCGTGCGGTATCTGCAATATGCAGGCTGAATGTGGTTGATGTTGCGTTCCGCAGGCTGTCGGTCCGGAAAACGCCAAGGGGGTATTCCAGGCGCAATGTTGTATCGAAAACGGTATTCGGGAAGCGGAATGAAAACACGCCCGGGCCGCAAACTGCAGTATCTGTTAATGCGGTGAGCACAGGCGGGGCGGCATGCCAAAAAATTACGGCAGTATCTGAGGCGCTGCAGATGCCGTTGCTCTTTGTAACAATAACCGTATCGTAGCCGGCCGGGCCGGTATATATAAGTTCCAGGGCAGTATCTGACAAAGCGGTTACCGGAGTGCCGGTTTTCGATGTCCAGTTATAGCTGACACCTCGTTCTGCCCTTATGCTCAGCATGGCGGTTTGCCTGCGGCATACGTCAGCAGGAGCGGTAAGAACCGGCTTGGCAGGCATTCTTACAGGGAACAAGGCCAGGGCGCTTGTATCGGGGCATGGCAACGAAGCAATCAGCATAACCTTTCCTGTATCGGCATCGGCGGCCAGCTGCAGGGTAATTGTGGTTGAATCGGTTCCCTGTATACTGTCTATTCGGGTAACACCGGCGGGGTACTGCCAATGCATGCCCGGCAGGAAAACCGCGTTTTTGAATTTTAATGAATAAGTGCCGGGGGTACATACCTGTCCGGGTTGGCGTGAGGTAAGTACAACCGGGGCGGCGCCCCTGGTGCTTACGTATGCTGTATCGGTGTATGCGGTACCGTTATCAATAAAAGAACCGCCGGAGCCTGAAAACCGTGAAGCATAAACCCTGTAAGATGCGCCGGGAACGGGGTTGTTGTCGGTGAAAGTTTGTAAAGCGTTGCTGCCACCTGTATGACGAATTTTTCCGACTAAGGTTGCGCCCCCCAAATTACTGCCCGTCGGGTAAACATTGCCGGATACAGGGGCGGTAAAGCTGTTGGTAAGACTTCTTAAAACAAGGTAGTGGGTGAAGGTATCTGTAGTTAACCCATCGGTGACACCTGAAAAAGTAAAGCTGACCTGACCGGGCCTGTTCGATACGCAGCTTAGCTGCCTGCTCCAAACAGGTCGACGGAGGCTGAGCGCAAATTTGGTATTGGCCATGCTTGTATCGTTCGCTCCTTTATTACCCCTGCCCATTGTGGCAAAAGACAAAGGAATTGCAGGCGCAACCTGTATTTTTGAATCACCCGCTGCCCTGATATGCAGGTTGTAATCTGCAACACTGCCTGCAAGCAGCTGAACAGCTTCAGAGTTATTCAGCTTTGTTGTGCGTAATGAGAAATTGTCTTCAGGTGGGGACCCTCCCAAAGCACCGCCGGCAGACCATACTGTAGAAGTAACCGGCAGGCAGCCGGTGCCCGAACAAACTGAAGACCCCGGGCCCGAATCATATCCTAAGCTATGCACATGATTTCCGTTTGCATTGGTAACCTGTACAAAATCCCCGTCTATGGCCAGGTCTACCTGGTTGCCGCCGTTAATATATGCACCACCCCTATGAACTATTATAATACCTTCTTCCGGTTTAATTTTCTCAGGTATCTCGGTACTTGTAACAACTATCCACGTTCCTTTACGCAAATGCGACCATATTGCCTGTGAGGGGTCAAATGTCATTTTTGGCTGCCAGGCGGTGGTTGTTGCATTATTATCGCCAATTCTCCAACCGCGAATGTCCAGGTCATCTTCCAAAACAAGCAATTCAATATATTCACTTGTTTGCCCGTTGCCGTTATACAGCTCATTTACCGCTATTCGGATGCTTTGTGCATTAAGCCCTGAATAACAAAAAGTAAGACAAAACAGCAGTGTAAAGAGTTTTCTCATGATAGCAGATTGAAGATTTCAGCCGCGAAATTACATCTGCAGAAAATGCTTCAACTGCCATAAACAAGAGCATAACCAATAATTAATACCTGCTTAACACAAGGGCTGTTTAATTGATTACTATGTTAAGGCTGTATTACCTGTGGTTAATTGGGGGATTTATATTGGTGGCAATTGCTGCCCGGGAAATGCTTCTAAACGTGCATACGCTTTTCCTGCCAACTGCCGGTACGGCAATTGTTGCGGGATATGAGTTAAACAGACCCCTGCCTAATTTTAATTCAAAGGTTTAAATGCAAAATATAAAGACAAACACATTTCAAAACGTAATCAGGATCGGCCTTGGCCTGTTTATGGTTGCAGCTGCTATAGGGCATTTTACATTCCAAAGAACCGAGTTCAGGGCGCAGGTGCCCAACTGGGTACCCATTGACAAAGACCTTACAGTGCTTTTATCGGGCGGGGCAGAAATATTGTTGGGCTTGGGAATGATATTTTGGACCAGGGAAAAAGTCAGGGTAGGCATTGCCCTGGCTATGTTTTACATCCTGGTTTTTCCCGGCAATATTGCCCAGTACCTGAACGGTACCGATGCATTTGGCCTCGACACAGACCGGGCCCGGCTTATACGGTTGTTTTTTCAGCCGGTGCTTATTTTCGCGGCTCTTTGGTCTGCAGGGGCTTATGCTTATTTGAAAGAAAAAGTATTTCAGGGGAAACAGGCAAAAACCTATAATAACACTTTACTTTAAAAGAAGAAAGCAGCAAAAAAGGGAACCCCTTGCCGGAGCTCCCTTTATATTTTTGTAAGCAATTAGCTGTAATGCAATAAATTATGCCGCCTTACCGCAGAACTCTTCGAAAACGCCGCTCAGGTGTTGGGCTATTACCTCGGCGCTGCGGCCTTCTATGTGGTGGCGCTCAACAAAGTGAACCAACTCCCCGTTTTGGAAAAGGGCTATAGCCGGTGAAGAAGGCGGGTAAGGTGCGGTAAGCTCGCGGGCGCGAATTACAGCAGCGGTATCAACACCTGCGAAAGCGGTTACAAGCGTATCGGGGCGTTCGCCTTCAGGCGTGCGTTGCAGGGCAAGCTTTACGCCGGGGCGTGCAGTACCGGCTGCGCAGCCGCATACCGAGTTAAATACCAGTAATACGTTACCGCTGTCAGGGGTAAGTACTTTATCGACATCGTCGGCCGTTTTAAGTTCTTTAAAGCCTGCATTTACCAATTCCTGGCGCATGGGGGCTACTAAGTGTTCAGGATACATTTCTTATTGTGGAGTTTGTTTATATATAAACCCTATTACTGTCGGCAAAATTACGCCGAATTTCATATTAGGATATTAATTTCTGTATGAACTTAAATGTCAATATGCAAATTTCGGCTATTAATAAATTACAACCATACAAACGCATACCAATTTAAATTTTATTTAGAGCCGGTTCTTACATGAAGCCAAGCTCAAGGCGGGCCACCTCGCTCATCATTTCCTGCGTATAAGGCGGGTCGAAAGTGAGTTCAAGCTGCACATCATTCACTTCCGGCACAGCCCTTACCGCAGCCTCGGCTTCACCGGGAAGCGAGCCGGCAGAGGGGCATGCGGGGCTTGTAAGTGTCATAGATATGTACACGTTATTTACCGGGAATATCTTAATTTCGTAGATGAGGCCTAATTCGTAAATATCTACGGGTATTTCAGGGTCGAATACGGTTTTAATGGCCTCAACCACTTTTTCCTTTAATTCAGCTTCGGTCATTTTGCAAAAAGGTACTTGGGTAGAACCAACCAGGGTTTAAAAATGTTTAATAATTATGTAAAACCTTACCTATAAATCAGATTAACAAATTCAGAATTTTGGTGTTTACCAAGAGGCTTTATTAAATTCAGGGCTCCAAGAACCCTTTTCATTGCAAAAGCATGAAAAACTATAAAATAGTAATGAAGTAATTTTAAACCTTCTTACCCTGATTGACGTCTAAATAAAACACCATGCGGGCCCGGGTTTACTAAGCTCTTTATTTTAGCATGCGAGCTACAGCCATTACAAACGTACTTCAAAAAGAAACCGATATCGAATCAGCTTTACAGGACGCCCTTCTGCGGATTAAGGAACTTGAGGATGAAAATCGGCGGCTTCATCGCGAATCGGCAATGGAAAGGCTTTGGCCTGTTTCAGATGATTACGCGCCGGGCACCGAAGCCGATTTACTGCTTCGGCATTTGCCGGTAAGAACGTTCCTTTTAAATGCTTCGGGTATTTTATTGCAGACAAAAGGGGTTAAATCTTACCCTTTGGTTCACCCTGAAACCGGGGAGCCGCGTATTGGTGAATATTTTTTAAATCGCTTTGTACCTGCACCCGCACTCATGCAGGGTTTTCAGCGGGCATTAACCGGTGAATTTTCACAGGCTGCGGTAAGCTTCCCAAACAGGCATATAGAATTCTATTTCAGCCCGGTACCCCATGCGCATACAGCCGATGGTATAGCTGCCGTGCATGTGATAGGTATTGATATTACCGATAAAATTCAGCCCCAACGCGAGCTTGAGCGCTTCAGGGTTTTGGCAGAAAAGGCTTCTGAAGCCGGTAACCTTGGCTTTTGGGAAACAGATATCAATACCGAAGAAACCAAATGGAGCCGGGGTTTGTATAACATTCTTAATGTTACGCCGGAAACTTACAACCCTACGGTAATGGGAAATATGGAGCCCATTCACCCCGATGACAGGGATGGCGTGCGCAACGAAGCCAACAAAGCGGTGCGAGAAGGCAGGCCGTTCAGTTGCTCCTTCCGCATTAATCCCAAGTATACGAGCACGCCCAAATATGCCCGCATGTATGGTGATATGTTTACCAATGAGCAAAAGGTTATTGTTCGGGCATTCGGCATTCTCCAGGATGTTACGGAAGCGCACCAACGTGAGGAAGAAATCAGGGGCGCCGGCGAGCGCATGGATAACCTGCTCAGGAGCATACCAACACCCTTCTTCTCACTGGATTCAGATGGTACAATAGTATTTGCAAACCGCCCGGCCTTAGAGCTTATGGGCAGCGACAGCTTAGATGAAGTATCTGCCGGCTCATCTTCCGGGTTGGCTAAATTCAGCGAGGTAATGCCAGCCTGGAACGCCGGTAATATTGGCCGAAATCTCCGCAAAGCTGTTGACGAGGGTGTGCCCTTCACCTTCGAGGAATTTTACGCACCCACCAATGCCTGGTATGATATCCACGTTTTCCCGAACCGTGATGCAGGGGTATCGGTTATGTTTACAAGCATTACCGAACGTAAGCGCCTTGAGTTCACGCTTAAACAGCTGAACGAGAGTAAGAACCGCTTCTTCTCAATTATTGCGCATGATTTGCGCAGCCCCCTGAGCAGCATAATGGGCTTAACCGGTATGGCCCTGAACCAAAACCGAGATACCGAAAACGGCAAACTGGCCCTTGCCCTTAATTACCTCGACAGCTCGGTTAAAAATGTTTACAAGCTGCTCGATAACTTAATGATGTGGGCACGCCTGCAAATGAACGATATCCGCACGCTGCCATCAATTTGGCTGCTGTCTGAAGCTGTTGGTTTTAACATAGAGCTTTTTGCGCCCAAAGGCATAGAAAAAGGTATTATTGTAAGCAGCGATATTCCGGATGCTATGAAATGCTTTGCTGACCGCGATATGGCTGATACTGTTTTGCGTAACCTCATCAGCAACGCCCTTAAGTTTACCGGCGAAGGCGGCACAGTGCATGTTTCAGCCAGGGAGGAAGATTACCAAATTACCATTGCCATAAGCGATACAGGTATGGGCATACCTGCCCAAACTTTGCCGAACCTTTTCCGGCTTGATGCCAAGCACAGCACACCCGGAACCAAGGGTGAAACCGGTACCGGCCTGGGCCTGAAGCTTTGCAAAGATTTGTTGGAGCGCAACCGAGGTACCATTCGTGTTGAAAGTACAGTTGGGAAGGGTACAACTTTTTGGGTAACCTTACCGGCGCGTCCCTGAACCGGCTATTCATGCTGTAATGCACAGCTAATGCTATATTTGCCGAATGTCTGAATCTCGTGCCTTTTCCAAATCTATCGGGGGTTTTGCTTTGCTGCTTGTTTTTGCCTGGCTTGCCTTCCGCAAAATACCGGATGAATGGGATTTAGCGCTGTTCGATGAAACCATAAGCCTCTACCGCGGCCTGCATCTCGATTTTTTCAGCGTGTCGCCTTCAGACGGGCCATTGTATTTTGTTTGGTATAAGCTGCTTAGTTTTTGGGAACCTGATCCGCAAAACCTGTATTTCCTGAATATCATGGTTTTGGGCAGCCTCTGCTCCGTTCTGCTGTACTCATTCCTGCTGACAGCCACCAACAGGGTAAACCTTTCGTTTTTTATTGCGGCAGGCTTTATGGTATCTAATGCCAACCTGCCGGTATGGCCCAAGGTATCGCATTTTACCCTGTGCATTTTACTTATAGGGCTCAGCGCTGCGTTCAGGCAGGAAAGCATGCGGCATAAATGGTACATTATTGCCTTTACCGCCTTGCTCTCCTCTATGGCCCGCCCCGAATTTTATTCGGCTTTTGTGCTTTGCACAGTATTGGCCCTTGCATTCTCCATTGCCGAATTACTGAAATTCAAACCGGCAATCTTCGGACCGGGTGTAAGCCCGGCTGCTGCATTGCGTGAATTTGCGGTCTTTTTAGTGCCATCATCTATAGTTATATACCTGCAGGGCTGCCTCTATTGCGGACAAAGCCGCGGCTATATTGCGTTCTCCCAGCATTTTGCTAAAAACCACCTTGCAAAAACACATTCGGCCCTTAATCCCTGGCTGAGCTATAATAAAGTAGTGCATGAAGCTTTTGGCAATGCCCAAACAGTTGGCGAAGCATTAGCTGCTAACCCGGCAGCATTTTTCGGGCATGTTTTTATGAACGTGCAGAACCTTACTGCCAAATGCTTTGCCAAGGTTATTGGTCTTTTAGTTCCAAACATTAGCCCCCTGCCTGCCGGAGATTCGGCAGTGGCTATAAAGGCAGGACTTATTTTAATTGTTGCCCTGGCTTTATTCCTGGTTCATAAAAGGTTCAAAATCACTTTCCGTTACGCAGGGAATTTAAAAAAGGCCGGTCCGGGTAATTTACTTATTGTGCTGTGCCTATTGTTCCCAATTGCCCTGAGCACCACCATTGTTTACCCCCGCGGCCATTATTTGGTTTTGCTTACTCCTGTTTTTGCCCTGTTGGCGGCATGGCTTATAGGCAGCATTAATATACCTGTTGTCCTTAGCCAAAGACAAACCGGCTTAGCCCTGGCCCTCTGGATAGTTTTATTGCCCGGTCCCGTTTGGTTTTTAAGCCCTGATCTGCTTTCAAGGCCGGTGCTCAGCCGGGTGCAGGAACTCCGTAACCTGAATTTGCAGGGCAGCAGGCATATATTAGATGCCGACGGCGGATATGCCGTTTACCTCGGCAGCAATAAATTCTGGGTCTGGGATTTTGTAAAGCCCGAACCTGTTGATGCCTTTTTAGCAGCTCACCAAGTGAATACCATTATTGTAAGTAAAAACCTGGAGGAAAGCGTTCTTGTAAAAGAAGGCGCCGGCTGGGATGAATTTTTAAAAGGGGGGTGGCAGGCAAGGGGCTTTAAATCTTACCCCTTCAGCTACGGGTATGTGCTGGTGAAAGATTAGCGGGCTTGAACAGGCTGCATTATTACGTATAATTATGAAGCTGAAATTTTATAATTCCTTAGCAATCGTCTGAGCATTTTAAAATTAAAAACCCGAAATTTGCTATGCTATAATTATTGCACACTCAGCATCAGACAAATGAACAAGGCAGTTTTTCTTGACCGTGACGGGGTCCTGAACCGGGAAATTGGTGACTACGTTTTTACCCCTGATACTTTCGAAGTACTGCCCGGCGTACCGGAAGCCCTGCGAAAACTAAAGGATAGCGGGTATTACTTAATTGTGGTTACCAACCAGGGCGGTATAGACAAAGGCCTTTTTACCGACGATCATTTCAGGGAAATGATGGATATACTGGATGCTGCTACCGGAGGTATAATTGATAAAGTCTATTACGCCCGCCGCCACAGAAGCTTTACAAAATCTTTAATGAGCAAGCCCGATTCATTGATGATTGAAAAAGGCATAGCCAGGTTCAATATAGACCCGGCACAATCATGGATGATTGGCGATGCCGAAAGAGATTTAATTGCAGGTAAAAAGTGCGGTATTTCAACCATACTTATACCCACTTTAAAAGAAACCCACAGCCCCTTTGCCGATATTGTTACCGACAGCCTGGCTCGCGCCGCTGATTTTATACTGAAGCTGGATGCACAGAACCGGCCGGCCTGATTTATTTGAAAGTAAATGACGGCCCGGCCTAAAAAAAATTACTCCTCTGCCTCCCCGGAACAGATCACTTTTTCAAACTCATCTGCGCTTAATTCACCGGTGCGTAACTGCTTCCCGGTACCATCAAGGTAACTAAGCTCATAAGTTCCGGATGCAAGCTTTCGTCCGCAGAAATAGAATGGCAAATCGGCAGTGCCTATATTTATCAGCTCCTCGTACAGGAAGGGTACAATAATACCATGCCTGTTGCTTATAATACCTTCCAGGCCTTCCTGCGAAAACTGCAAAAGCAGCTCACCGGCATTTGCTGAGGCCGCCGGCAGCTCACGCGGGTTTTTATAGGCAAGTGTTTCCTGTTTTTTGGCTGTTATGTCGTATAGGTACCAAAGGTCGGCAAGGCGAACAAGCACCTTGTTTTCGTTCCAGGCCTTAACTTCATCGTAGCTAAAGGGCACCAGGGCCTTACCTGCTAAATCAACAAGGCCGTATTTCCCCTTTTTAAGCGCTGTAAATTGGCTCCGCCCTGCCGAAAGCTGCCTGAGGCTGGCATCATAGTCGGGTTTCAGGATGGCTTTTGTTGCCGGGTTAAAGAGCCCGAATTTGTGGTTCTTCAAAATATTTACCCATGAGCCTGTAAAATTGCCTGCCCCGTCGTACTGGAAGGGTAAGAGTATTTTCCCGGTTGAATCTGCCAGGGCGGTTTTACCTTTCTGCATGAGCGTAAGCAGGTTGGGAGCGCTCATAGATATGTTTTGATAAACCGGCATCAGAATCTGTGCACCGTGCATGCTGTATAGCCCCTTCATTCCCTTGGCATCGGTAACAGAAATAAACGATACCTGCCTTTTGCCCGGCTCCGGCATATTGGTAAGAAGCTCAACGCGGCTGTATCCGCTGAAATCTATCCATTCATCTTCTTTAACGCTCAGGAAAATGTTGCTGCCCATGGTGAGCATTACGGCATCTTTACCATAGAAACGCAGGGTATCATATTGGCAGGGCTGCAGGCGTTTCCCGGCAGGGTTCAGTACGCCCCATTTGCCGTTTTGCTTTACTCCGTAAAACAGGTTGTTGAAAAATACCTTCTCATAAGTTTCCTCGCTGAGGGGCTTGCCGTTTTGGCCGAGCAGCAAGTAAGTGCCGTTGGCCTGTGCCACCCAGCCATGCGGGCTTTGGCTCAGGTTGCTGTAAACGGCCGAAGCCAGCGTTTTTCCGTCGGCGTTGATTAAGCCGTTTCTTTCACCCAGGCGAATAAGCAGGTTATCGTTATTGGTGGTATTAATGTCGTCCCAAATGGCGGGTACGGCTATGGTGTCGGTGGCATAGCTTGGCAATAAGGGTGCATCCAGCTTTTCGGCCCTGATGAAGCCGTATTTTTCGCCGCGTTCAAAAATAACAAGCTTGCCTTCGCGGGTTATTTCAGAATAAACAGGCTCTGCCCGCTGCCTGCGCGAATAGGTCATAAGGCCCTTTTTACCTTTAACAGTAAACATAACCAGGTTGCCGAAAGGTTCAAGGTTCTCATAATCTGCGGCAAGAATATCGAAACCGCCGATATGCCATAGCCCTGCCTTGCCTTTAATCCAAACTTTAATAATACCGGGGCTGAATGCCGATACAGAATCCCAGGTTTCATCTGAAAAAAGGGTGCCTGCGCGGTTGGCAACAAACAGGCGTTTTTGTCGCCAGCCTTTCAGGAACTCGGTGGTTTGCCCGGCGCATAAGTATGGCGACGGTATTGAATCGAAAAGACCGGATAAGGTATCTGTTGCAGCATAGCTCATGAATGCAAAACCCTGACCGGCAGGTATGGCGAACAGCGGGGCATCGGGCATTTTAAGCATGTCCGTGTAAGGGAATGCCGGGTATTTGCGAATAAATGCGGTGTCGGTAAGTCCGGGCTTATCCAGGTAAAAAATGGTTTTCCAGGCCTGCTCGTTGAACTTGCTTTCGGGCAGGGCAAGTATATAATTATGATATGCCTGCGCGGTATGCGCTGCGCTCATGGTTACCCAAACCAATTGCTCAACCCTGCTCGAATAAGGGTTTTTAGGGTTCTTAATTACAAAAGCGATTAAATCATCAAGCTTACCGCTTTTGGTTTCATTTTCATAAAGTAAAACCTCTGCAATTTCATGGGCATTGCCGGCTTCCACGGCATCGGGGTATTTTTCCATGAAGGCCTTAAAGCTTTCATAGGTATTAATGCGTTTGGCTTCGGCAAAGGCAATGCCGTTGCGCAGGGTAACCGCCCGGCTTATATAAACTGAGCCGGGGTGCTTATCTATAAATACCTGGAAGCCGGTCTCCGTGTTTGCAACAAGGGCACGACTCCACGTAAGGCTGTCGGCCAGCATTTTTTGCCGTGTAATAGATTCAAGGTTAATCTGTTCCTTATCAAGCTTTTTCTTCAGTTTTTCAGATACCCCTTTTATCATCAGGTACTCGGCCCGAAGAATGCGGTTCCATGCACTGTCGGGATCGGCCGATGGGTTCAGGTTGCGCGAGAAGAAGAAAGAGAACTTGTAATGTACGGCAGGGTTTTGAGGCTGAGATGCATCTGCCTTACGCAGGAATTTGGAAGCTTTGGCCCAGTCATGCTTTTCCAGGGCTTTGCGGGCACGGTTCAGGTCGTCGGCGGGCAGGCGAATCGGAAGCAGGCTGAAAAATATCAGCATAGCCGAAAGTGCGGACGGCAGTGTGTGTAAAAACCTTTGCTTCATGTAGTGGTCGGGGGCCCGGCAATGCCGAAAACCCAACGTAGCGGGCTGTAACCCAAGTGGAATGTAAAAAAAAGGATTTTTTGCCGATTACCGAAGTATGCACGGGAATAATATTAAAATATCAGGAATATGGCCTCATCCATTATGATTAAATACAGCTAAAATTTGCCGGTTTTACTGATTAATGTCTTTCCAAAATCAAATTCAGAAGCTTTGAGAGCAAACCTCGTTGCAAAACATGATATTTGCGCCGGCTTTATTCTTCCCGCTAAACAAACATTCCAACAGAACGCAATTTCTACCCATGACCGATACATCAAAATCAGCCGATTTGTTTGCCCGTGCCTTAAAGGTAATTCCCGGCGGGGTAAACAGTCCTGTACGCGCATTCAGGGCGGTTGGCGGCAACCCGCTTTTCATTAAATCGGCAAGGGGCGCTTACCTGAAAGATGAAGACGGCAACAAGTATATTGACCTCATAAATTCATGGGGGCCCATGCTGCTGGGCCATGCCAACCCAATGATAGAGCATGCCGTTACCGAGGCCGTAAAATCATCGCTCAGCTTTGGCGCACCGGGTCGCCGCGAAGTGGAAATAGCCGAGCTTATTTGCGAAATGGTACCTTCGGCCGAAAAGGTGCGCATGGTGAACAGCGGCACCGAGGCCACCATGGCTGCCATACGCGTGGCCCGTGGCTTTACCGGCCGTGAGAAAATAATAAAATTTGAAGGCTGCTACCACGGCCACGGCGACAGCTTTCTAATTGCCGCAGGCAGCGGCGCCGCCACCCTGGGTGTGCCCGACAGCCCCGGTGTAACCCAGGGCGTTGCCAACGATACCCTTACAGCACCTTACAATAACCTGCAGGCCGTGCAGGAATTAATAGATGCCAACCCCGGCAAAATTGCCGCGCTCATAATAGAGCCGGTTGCCGGCAATATGGGCCTTGTGCTCCCGGAGCCCGGTTTCCTGGAAGGCCTGCGCGAAATGTGTACCGCTAACGGCATTGTTTACATTTTCGATGAAGTAATGACCGGCTTCCGCCTCGCAAAAGGCGGAGCCCAGGAGCTTTTCGGGGTTACGCCGGATATGACCACCCTCGGGAAAATAATTGGCGGCGGCATGCCCGTAGGCGCTTACTGCGGCCGTGCAGATATTATGAATACGGTATCGCCCCTCGGGCCGGTGTACCAGGCAGGTACCTTAAGCGGCAACCCTGTTGCCATGGCCGCCGGAATGGCTATGCTTCACGAGCTGAACGATTACTCCCAAATTTACAACCGCCTCGATGAATGCGGGGCAAGGCTTGAAGCAGGCCTTAAAGCCGATTTTGCTGCGGCCGGGCTGAGCTTCACCATTAACAGGGTTGGCTCTATGTTTACCATCTTTTTTAAAGAAGGCCCGGTTCGCAACTTCGATGAAGCCAAGGGCAGCGATTTGCCTGCTTTCGGGCGTTGGTTCCGAAGCATGCTGAATGCCGGGGTTTATTGCGCGCCTTCGCAGTTCGAGAGCCTGTTCATCAGCGCATCAATTGGTGACGATGAAGTGAACCACATTTTGCAGGCCAACCGCGATGCATTGGTGAACCTGTATCCGGCCTGAAAGGGAGCCGTTGAATAAGCGGGAAACACTTGGCCTGCGTATGTTGAGTAAACATACGCAGGCCTTTTTTGCCTTTGCCTGTGTGGTATTATGGTGTTCCAATGGGGTTTTCAGTCCCGTAACCCCGTTGCAGAACGGCCGACACATATTAACAGCATGTTATCTTTTTGCGGCAAAACCTGCCGTATGCTGACGAATCCTGCCTTCGAATGGTGAAAAAGCGGCCTTTTAAAAACATAATTGGCAGAATTAGGTCTTAATACTATAAAAAGAGCCGAATATGCTGTTTTTTGGGTTTTTCGGCCCTTTATTTGCTTTAAGGGCAAAACAGCATCTGCGCTTTTGTCGGTACTGTGTGTACGTTCCAACCCTGATAAAATTAAACCTGTTATCATTTACTCCCCCCGGCTGCCGATATGCTGATGCTGTATGCCGACATACCGTCTAAAAGATTACAGTACGTGGTAACCGTATTGGAAGAAATCATAGGGCATAATTTCAGGGTAACGCGCAAAATTAACGAGCTTGAGCACCACAAAGGCCCCCGTTTAAGCTATGCCGCCAAGGCCCCGCTTAAAGATGTGGCCAATATAATTCCGCATGGTTTGCTTCGCGAAAAGGGCATAAACCCGCATAAGGTTGAAATGAGCGAATGGCAGGGCATGCCCGTTTTCTTTCAGACCGAAGGCGCCATTCCCTTCGATATTTTTGCCGCATCTTTTTACCTCCTCAGCCGATACGAAGAATACCTGCCCTTCAGCGCCGATGAGCACGGGCGTTTCGAGGCAAAGTATTCACTGGCCTATAAGCATAATTTCCTGCATCGCCCCCTGGTTGAAGAATGGGGCCTTGCCCTGCGCGAATTCATAAAAGAGCGTTATCCGGATGTGCGTATAAAACCCGATGTATACGCCTTCGAGCCGACTATAAATGTGGATAAGGCTTATGCCTACAAGCACAAAGGCGTAATGCATAACATAGGCGAGGGCCTTAAATCTTTCTTTAAAGGAGATAAGGCGGCAGCCAAAGACCGGCTAAGCGTTTTACGAGGAAACTCGGAAGACCCCTATGATACTTATGATAAGCTGCACGAAATCAACAGCCGGTACGGCATAAAGCCCCTTTGGTTCTTCCTCCTCAGCGATCCCGGCCTGTTCGACAGGAACCTGAGCCCCGAAAACCCGGCCATGCGCGCCCTTATAACAGGAATATTAAAAACCAATAAAGTCGGCCTGCACCCATCTTATGCATCGAACCAGGAACCGCAGCGCCTGAAAACCGAGATTGGCAGACTGCGTTCTATTATTAACGTGCCGGTGCATCACAGCAGGCAGCATTATACCTGCATTCGCATGCCCAAAACTTACCGCATGCTCATGGACCAGGGCATTACCAATGATTACAGCATGGGCTATGCCACCCAACCCGGTTTCAGGGCATCTATCAGCCGACCGTTTTTTTGGTACCATTTGCCGGGCGAAACAGCTACCAGTCTTCGCCTGCACCCTTTTTGCTTTAAAGACTCCACGCACAGGTTTGTATTAAAAAGCACGCCTGAGCAGGCCCTTGCCAATGCCCGCGAGCTGGCAGCAAAAGTACGGGCGGTTGAAGGCTGCTTTTCGGTGGTGTTCCATAATGAATCGGCCGGGGGAAGCAATGAATGGGCCGGCTGGGACAGTCTTTATGAGCAGGTGCTGAAGGTGGGGTTGGGGAAGTAGGGAGTCAAATTTTGCCGTTCAAATGACTTTTGCGAGATTGCGACATACCAATTTTAGCAGAAACCTGTAAAATTTACGTATATGACTTTAGATGATAAAAAACTCCTGACCGAGCATTGGGTACGCATTGCCAACATGGATTTTGAAGCATGCAGGAGACTGCTTGAATCTGACAGCAGTATATTATGGGAACCTGTTTTGTTTCATGTTCAACAGGCGGTTGAAAAATGGTTAACAGCTCTTTGTATTTGGAACGAAGCTGATTTTGATTTTTCGCATAGTATAAAGTACCTGACAGATACGCTGGTTCCCTATTATCCTGACCTTAGTTCTGAAGAAAATTACAAAACTGCCCATATGCTGGCTTATTACGAGGAAGACAGCATATTCGGATTTGTATCGAACGAGCAGGTAGCAAAGGATATAAATAAGGCATTACAGGTACTGAATTATTTCTCGGCCTTTACAAAGGAAAAATTAGGTGCAGGTGTCTGGACCGATAAGTACACAAAGCTTAAATCATCGGAGGTGCCTGCAACTGCTGAATTGGTATTTGTGAAGCACTAAAAAAAGAGCTCCTGCTATTTAAACCGGAGCTCTTTTTTTAATCTTATACCCCCGCCGGAATATCTTCCGCCCTTTTCTTCTTCAGCGCCACTGCGCTTATCAGCGATACCAAAATACCTACCGGTAAAATCTCCATATAAGTAAAGAGTATTACAAACACGGGGTTCTTATACATTTCCTTCATATTGGCAGATTCTGCCTGTTGGGCTGCAATCTCAGTTGCCGATGCTCCTTTGGCTTTCATATCACTGATTACATGCGCGCAATATTTTTCCATGAAATCGGGTATGAAAACGTAGTAATCTATAAGCCATACGCCAACATATACCGTAGATGCTATTAAAGATATATACAGACCCACAAGGAATGCTTTTCCGAAAGTGATGGTTCCGCCATTATGCTTGTCGCGGGTTATTTTGGTGCCTACAAATATCATAGAGAAGCCAAGGAACATAAGAGTAAAGCCGAGGGCCATACCATTATGGAAATCCATATCGCCTGACTTGCCCAGGATCATTAGGCCTATAAAGAACGATGTGCTGATAAGCCCGGCTATAAGGCCGCAAAGGAGTATTGTTTTTTTCATTGTATTGTTTTTGTTGATTGATGCCGTAAAACTCAGCTTTACCGGCGGTTCAGCCCTCATACTTTCGGGTGATTTACAAATTTACCCCCTGTTTCGCCCTAAAGTATGAGCGTTTCAGGCAAGCAGGCCCAGCCTTTTACCTTTTTCAACGGCCTGTGTGCGTCGCTTTACATCCAGCTTTTCAAACAGGTTAGATGAATGGCTTTTAATGGTATTCAGCGAAAGGAACAGTCTTTCAGCAATCTCGCCATTGCTCAGCCCTGCCGACATTAATTCCAAAACTTCGAGCTCACGCCGACTGATGCCGAGTTCGACGAGGGCTTTTTCATCGGGCAGGAAACCGGTTTCCGGTTTGGTAATGTACACCTGCTTTTCTACAAATACTGTTTCGGTTTTGGGGGATGAAAGCTTTAATGTGAGCCAAACGCCCAGGCCTGTAAACAGGAGCGCAATGGCGCCAACATAAACCTCGAAGGCATAGTCAATAATCAGGAACCTGTATTCAAGCCATTTCAGCAGCAGAACCAGGCTGCCGAAGCTAATACCGTATATAATTACGAGCCTGTTTTTTGAAAGGATCTTTAGCATGAATAAATTCCGACGCTCGTAATTTTCCCCGATTAAATAAAATTCGGCAATAGCGGGCAGGCGTAAAATTAAACAAATGCCGGGTATGCTCATATATTCAGTTTAAAGCGGCATTGGGCTTGCCGGTATATATGGCTTAGGAGCGGGGCTTATGCCTGCAAAGCCAATATCTGTTTTAAGATTTGGTTTACCGCCGGTTTACTCTTAATTTTGCGCCCGAATTGCGGGTGCGCCTTTGTTCTTTGCCGCCTGCCTATCCCAACAAAATACCCCCTCCTAAACTGCTAATATGGCTAATATAGGTAAAATTACCCAGATCATCGGCCCCGTAGTGGACGTTAGTTTCGAAGGCAGCGCCTCAGGAAAACTTCCTAATATTTACGATGCCCTTGAAATTACTAAAGATAACGGACAGAAAATAATCCTGGAATGCCAGCAGCACCTGGGCGAATACCGTGTGCGTACCATAAGCATGGACAGCACCGACGGCCTGATGCGCGGTATGACTGTTACTGACCTGGGTACCCCCATACAAATGCCTGTTGGCGAAGATATTAAAGGTCGCCTGTTTAACGTGGTGGGCGAGGCTATCGACGGTATTGCCGCACCTTCGGGCAAAACCAAAATGCCTATTCACCGTGCAGCACCCCGTTTCGAAGACCTGAGCACATCGTCTGAGGTTCTTTTCACCGGTATTAAAGTGATTGATTTGCTGGAGCCTTATGTAAAGGGCGGTAAAATCGGGCTTTTCGGTGGTGCGGGAGTTGGTAAAACCGTACTTATCCAGGAGCTGATTAACAACATTGCAAAGGCTTATGCCGGTATATCGGTATTTGCAGGCGTGGGCGAACGTACCCGCGAAGGCAATGACCTTATGCGTGAAATGATTGAAGCCGATATTGTAAAATACGGCGACGCTTTCAAACACAGCATGGAAAAAGGCGGATGGGACCTGAAATCGGTTGACCATGAGGCCATGAAAGACTCTAAAGCAACCTTCGTGTTCGGACAGATGAACGAGCCGCCGGGAGCACGCGCACGTGTGGCGCTCAGCGGTCTTACCATTGCTGAATACTTCCGCGACGGAGACGGAACCGGCCAGGGCCGCGACATCCTTTTCTTCATCGACAACATTTTCCGCTTTACACAGGCGGGTTCCGAAGTATCGGCCCTTTTGGGTCGTATGCCTTCGGCGGTGGGTTACCAACCAACACTGGCTACCGAAATGGGCGCCATGCAGGAGCGTATCACATCTACAAAACGCGGTTCAATCACATCGGTTCAGGCTGTTTACGTACCTGCAGATGACTTGACCGACCCGGCGCCGGCCACAACTTTCAGCCACTTGGATGCCACCACCGTACTCAGCCGTAAAATAGCCGAGCTTGGTATTTACCCTGCCGTGGATCCGCTTGACAGCACAAGCCGCATTCTTAACGAAGCCACCCTTGGCGCTGAGCATTACCGCACCGCGCAGCGCGTAAAAGAGCTGCTGCAACGCTACAAAGAATTACAGGATATTATCGCCATCCTTGGTATGGACGAGCTTTCTGAGGAGGATAAGCTTGTGGTTAGCCGCGCACGTCGTGTGCAGCGTTTCCTGAGCCAGCCCTTCCACGTGGCAGAGCAGTTCACCGGCCTGAAAGGCGTACTGGTAGATATTAAAGATACCATCCGCGGTTTCAACGAAATTATGGACGGTAAGCACGACGGCCTGCCTGAGTCTGCCTTCAACCTGGTTGGTACCATTGAAGATGCAATGGCTAAAGGCGAAAAGCTGCTTGCTGAAGTTCGTTAATAAACGGGCATTACACTCATATAATAAAGACAGCGTATGTTCGTAGAAGTTATAACCCCCGATAAGCAGATTTTCTCAGGCGAAGCAACCTCGGTTCGTTTCCCGGGAGCCGATGGCTCATTTGAAGTGCTGAACAACCACGCGCCCATGATAAGCGCACTGGCTGCCGGTACTGTTTATATTCGTAACGCCGGTAAAGAAGAGCAAATTCATATTGGCGGCGGACTTACCGAAGTGCTTAAAAATAAAGTAACGGTTTTGGCCGAAAGCGTACAGCTTTAATTGTATTTAAGCAATACAGCTTAAAGCCTTAATTTACTGTATTATAACATTGGCCGATGGTTTTTACGCTGTCGGCCAATGCCATACATGGCATTCAGGTATTTATTTGCCTGGTGCGTTTCCGCTGAAAGTATTGCACTTTTGGCATTATGGGTACACCCCGCATTGCAAAATAACAGGCTGTTCTTTAGCATTTTGGCAGGCATATTATATGGCTCCCGAAAATAAAATTTGCCAATTGTTTTGCTGCGAACCGGTTTATCTATAATTTTAGCTTGAATTTCCGAACGGACTATTTAAAACAGGTTATGATGAAAAGTTTAAATGTGCTTAAAACAGCAGCCGTGCTGGGCCTAAGCCTGGTAATGTTGGCGGGGTGCCAGAAGAAAAACCCTACCAGCATAAACCCCGGCACCAAGAGCACCGCCACCGGTCTCACCTACGGAAAAAGCGGTGAAGACGAAAGCGGCGCCTTTATAGTGAGCGACTACAAAGGGCAGCCCAACGCACCGGGCGGTACCAATGGTATGATTTATATCCAGGGCGGACGTACCGTTATCGGTTCTTCTGAAGAGGATATTATGCACACTTTCGATAACGTGGAACGTACCGTTACCATTCAGTCGTTCTATATGGACGAAACAGAGGTGGCTAACATCCACTGGTTGGAATATATTCACTACCTGGGCGTAGATTCTGCACAGAACCCCCAGCTGAAAGCATCTGCAATGCCTGATACAAACGTATGGGTAAAGCAGCTTGCATTTAACGACCCTTACCGCGACCACTATTTCCGCTATCCCGGTTTCCGTTACTACCCGCTTGTGGGTGTAAACTGGAACCAGGCTGCAGATTACTGCAAATGGCGTTCTGCTAAAGTAAACATGGAGCTTGCCCGCCAGGCAGGTCTTGATGTTGAGCAGGTTCCGCAGGGCGGCCGTATTCCTTTGGAAAGCGGCGTGGTTGTGCCTGATTACCGTCTGCCTTCTGAGGCTGAATGGGAATATGCTGCGCAGGCCCTTATCGGTCAGCAGTATAACGATGAAAACCATAACAACCGCCGTTTGTACCCTTGGGATGGTCACGCAATGCGTAACCCTTACGGAGGACAAATGGGTATGTTCCTTGCCAACTTCAAACGTGGTCGTGGTGACTACGCCGGTATAGCCGGTAAACTGAACGACGGCGCAATGATTACTGCACAGGTTTACGAATATCCGCCTAATGACTTTGGTCTTTACAACATGGCCGGCAACGTAAACGAATGGGTACTTGACGTGTATCGTCCTAAATCTTTCCAGGATTTTGAAGACCTTAACCCTGTTCGCCGTAACGCTTACAAAGATGAAGTTACCAAATCTAAATACGATGCAGGTAACTCTTTGATTGGCCAGTTTACCACCGGTAACCCTGACCCGATGAGCAAAGAAACCAGCAAGCTGAACAAGCACCCCCGCGTTTACAAAGGCGGCAGCTGGGCCGATGTGGCTTACTGGTGTTCACCCGGTACCCGCAGGTTCTGGCAACAGGACAGCAGCAGCAGCACAATTGGCTTCCGTTGCGCCATGATCCAGGCAGGTCGTAACTATTAATAGTTCACAGCCCGAAGATCACCGAACTACATACATCAAATGCAGCGGACGCTCCCGAAAGGGGCGTCCGTTTTGCTTGGGGGTATTACTGATTTGCTCACTATACCCGCCCGGGCTTTTAAAAATATTGCCATGCATCATAATCCGGGTTTACATTTTGCACCAAATCCGGTTCAATATCTATACTTTTGCAAAATCGGAATCGCTAAACCCCTGCCATGGAACTACTCGCTGATTTATTAAAAATCCTGCTGCCGGCTGCCCTTATCAGCTATATGCTTTTTCTTACCGTTCGCGCCTTCCTGAACAAAGAGTTCGAGCGCCGTGTATTAGAACTGCGCCAGCGCAACGCCGAAATAGTTTTACCTATTCGTTTACAGGCTTATGAGCGCATTATACTCTTGCTTGAGCGCATTTCGCCCAATAATCTGGTGCTGCGCATAAGCGCCGAGCGCCCGGGACTAAATGTGGCCGGTATGCACCATTTCCTTTTACAGGAGGTGCGTGAAGAGTTTAACCATAACCTCAGCCAGCAATTATACATGAGCAACGAGGCTTGGGCCGTTGCCCGCAATGCCATGGAAGATATAATAGGGCTTGTGAACATATCATCTCAAAACCTGAACCCCGAGGCTCCCGGCAGCGAACTTGCCAAAGCCCTGCTCGAATTTCAAAGCCGACGCAGTGAGAATCCCGCTGATTATGCGTTAAGGTATATTAAAGATGAAATAAGGTCTGTGTTTTAAAGGGATTGGCAGAGGCATTGTTTTATGCTTCCGCTAAGCCGGTTATAAACTTTAAAGAGTATAATATTCAGGCGCTGCCGATTCATGAGGCGGCGCTTTTTTGAATTAACCGCATGCTGCTAACCCTGTTTCATTTTTTGCTTATCGGTTTTATTTGCCTGCAATGGGGCTTGGGCATAAATGTGTTTTTCGCCGGGCTTTTTAAAGTTGAGTTTGATGCCGGCTTCAGTTTTTTGCTTCTTAGCGGCTTAACTTTTATCGGCATTGTTTCAATGTGCCTGAGCTTATTTACCCCTTTGAATGTTTTTGTGGGTTGGGCATGGTTTGGTTCTGCAACCGCACTGCTCTACCTTTTCCGAAAGGAAAACCCCGGAGTATTTACAAAGCTTCGCCTAAGCGCAATAAGCCTGCATTTGGGCCTTAAGCTTATTGCAGCTGCAATAGTCTTCATAGCCCTTGTGAACGCTGTAAGCGTACCTGACTGGTACGACGACGGCCTCTATTACGTGCAGACTGTACGGTGGCTGCAACAATACCCTGTAGTGCCCGGCCTTGCCAACTTAATAGATCAATTAGGTTTTAACTCTGTTTGGCATATTACTCTTGCCGCTTTTAATTTTTTACCCGGCAAACCCTTTCATGATTTAAATGCATGGCTGCTCCTTGCACTGCTGCCAATGGGTTTAAGTTCGGCCCAAAGGCTTATTTCGGGTGAAAGTAAACCAACGGCATGGCTTGGTTTATTCTTCTTATTGCAGCCTTTTGTATTTAACGGCTACTATTTCAGCTCGCCTGCACCTGATATGGCAGTAGCCTGTTTTACAATCTTCGTTCTCTCAAGCCTGCTTCAGATGCATGAGTCAGGGAGGCCAAATAGTTCGGGTATGGCAGCGCTTACTGTAATTGTAATTTACAGCTGTATTATAAAGGCATCGGCTGTCGGTTTCGGTGTGCTGGCGCTGTATTTAATATTGTTTTTTCGTGGGAAGCCAAGGGCAACAGCCTTATTTGGTATTACTGCGTTTTTAGTTGCGGGTACCTGGATGCTGCGAAACTATTACCTGAGCGGGTACATCTTATACCCCATGCTCAGCCTCGATTTTTTCAGCCCTGACTGGAAAGTGCCGCATGATTATGTGCTGCGTCAGCTTGATATAATTGAGAGCAGCGTAAAGCTTGATTCCGAATACAGGGTTCAGTTTTCCCGTAATTTCCCTTCCCAGATTGAGCATATTTTCAGGGTACCGGGCTTGGGGAAATTTTATTGGCTGCCTCATTACCTGAGAACGCCGGAGCATGCCAAGGCAGGTTTTTTTCTTTACGGAATACCGCTGTTCTTCAGTATAGCCCTTTCTTATTTTTGGGCAGAAATACGAACACAAAAACGCTTTAATGAATACGCACTGCAATGCCTGGTGTTTATACTTTGGCTCTTGGTTTCATTCGCGGTTTGGTTTACTGCCGCCCCCGGCTGGCGATTTGCTATTGGCATGCATGCCTTTGTATTCCTTATAAGCTTGTTTGTACTTACACGCAAAGCCGGGAAAACAGTTTTAATTTACCTGGTTTTCGGCTTGCTTGGCATTGGGCTTTTTAGTTCACTCAGGTGGTCGGCCGGTACTTTTTTAGGGGAAATGAAAGCCGGCTATTGGACTATACCGGGTAGCCTTCCGGGTGTTGAAACAGGCGTGGTTTTGCGAAAGGGCATTCCCTTGCATTACAGGGTTGGCGGTACCCGTCACCCGAATACACAGGTTTGGAACACGCCGCTTCCAGCTGTTTCAATTCCATACGATACTGCCCTGATTATACCCATAGGGCCCGGCATTAAAGACGGGTTTAAAAGGATTTACAGGCACTGATCGGGATTTTTAAAGCAGGTTCATGGCCCAATGGTCAATAAAAAAACTCCGCCATAAAATCATGACGGAGTTTTTTAGTTCTGCAGCTGCAGGCAAAACCAGGTAACCTAGAAAATTTTATAGGTAAATGCCAGGTTAAACCATTGGCCGCGGCTGTAGAATGCAATGGGGCGATCTTTGGCTTTATCAATCTTCCCGTTGCCATCGGTATCTTCGTAAATCTGGTATTTGTTGTTTAGTATATCCTGCAGGCTCATGCGGGCCTCGAAGTGCGAGCTGATGTATTTGTTTACATTAATATCAACAACATGCCGGGGCAGCTCATACTGGGGAGGGTTGTTTTTATCGCCTACTGAATACACGCGCGGGCCGAATACGTTATACATGAGGTTAAAAGTGGTATGCCCGTCGGCGCTGGCGAAATACATGCCGCCGTTAATCATCCAGGGGGCTTGCCCCATGAGTGGGCGCACATTATTATCGAGGCCCGAAGCATTGGCATTGCCCAGTTTTACACGGCTTAAAATGTAAGATGCATTACCCACCAGGGTAACATGCTTCAGGAAAATATTGTTGCTGATATCTGAAAGCTGTTTGCGTATTTCAGCCTCAATGCCTGTGCTGTAAGCAGATTCTGCATTGCGATAGGTGAATTGTATGCTGTCCTGGGCAAAAACGCGCTCAATCGGGTTTTTAAAGTACTTCCCGAATGCCCCGAAAGTAATAATATCTTCCCTGTTAGGGTATATATCATAACGCAGGTCGAAATTATGGATATAGCAGTTTTGCAGGTTGGGGTTACCCACTACGTTTATATTGTAGAAGAAATCATAATATTCAAACGATGCCATTTCGCGGAAAGCAGGGCGGTTAATGCTTTCGGAGTAAGACATGCGCAGCATACGTTTTTCATCTATGTTATAAGTAACATTTGCGGAAGGGAATATATCTGTTTTATTGATGGTGGCAGCCCTGGCTACAGTCTGGTCACTGGGTACCGATGTAACTGTCATGTTATTAGACTCTGCCCTTGCGCCTACAGATGCTACCCATTTACCGTTTGCAATGGGCATATAGAGCCCGGCATAAGCAGCCTGTAATTTATTGGTGGCAGAGTAATGATCGGTAGGTCGGGTGCCTTCACGAACAACGAAGCCTACAGTGTCGTCGAAGTGGTTATTGGTGAATGCGTGAGAGGGGTCATCTCCGGGGTTAATTAAATATTCCCTTGTAAAACCTTGTCCACCCGCACGTTGGCTGTGCAGCCTTGATGGTGCATAATAAAACCAACGCGCGCTGAAATCGCGGTTTTTATTTTCCAGGTAGAAACCGGCTTTAAGTTTTACCTGCTGTTCTTCCTCCTTTAGAGGTGTTAATGTATGCTCAATATCTACTGCCCCGGTAAGCGCTTTTTCCTTCATTGTCGAAAAATAGTGCGAGGCCCGAAGCAATGGTGAAATTGTTGAATTCGTATCCAAATCCGGGTGACGGCCTAATCCGTCGCCGTTGTCTATAATTCGTACGCGCCTGTAATCCGGTTCATCACGGTTAGTGAGGCCGTAGCCGCCGGTCCATTTTACAAGCCAGTTATCGCTTACATTGTGCGTGCCCTGCAGTTGGCCGCTGTAAATGCTGCGGGTTTCATATTGGTAAGCCAGGCTTTTTACAACTGTGAAAGGAATGCCGGAGTTCGGAGGGCCATATTCATTGCCATCGCGCACAAGGGTTGCTTTGTGGCCCAATTGGTTAAATAGGTTATTGAATTCAATTTTGTTTTTTCGGTTAATTACCACGGCCCAGTTATGTATAAGGCCCAGGCGTACATCATTTGTAGCCAGCCCTTCACGGTAATGGTACATGGTATCGTGGCTGCCAACAACGCCGGGGTAATACCTGAACCTGCGGGGGCCAGTAAGCTGGTTGATATTACTGTAGCTTAACGATGTAATATTGCCGAACAGCATTTTACCAATATGGAAATTTTCGGCAAGGCCAAGCTGTGCCCTGAAATCGGGCTGCACCATTTTGCCTACGCTCAGGCCCCAGTTGTTCGGGAACTGGAATGCACCATTTTGACCCGGAAGCCTTTTGTTTTCGTCAGGCAATATTGCCGGCCAGCCTTGCGGAATTGAGCGGAAACCATCGTCATAACCAAGAATATCAGTATTGCTGCCGGTATAATTTATACTTGGGTTAAAGGTGCTGTTGTTACGCATGCCGCCGGTTATACTGAAATAAAGGCGGTCTTCATCGGGCACATCTTTGGTATAAAGCTTTACCATGCCTCCTGCAAATTCTGCCGGCATTTCGGGGCCGCCGGTTTTGTAAATCATAACGCGGTCAAGAACGTTAGCAGGCACTACATCGAAGCTGAAAGCACGGCTGTCGGGCTCCATGCTGGGGGTGAGCACATCGTTCATCATTACGTTGTTATAACGTTCTCCCATGCCCCTGATATTAATAAAGCGCTCGTCAATAAGCTGTACGCTGCCCATGCGGCGCAGTATATTGCCGGCATCCACATCATGCGATCTTGAAATCTGATCGCCCGACATGCCGCTCGCCACCTGGTCCTCTTTCTTTATATCGGTAATTACAGAAATATCCGTATCCTTGAGTCTTTTGGCCGATATTTCAACGTCCTCCAACCTTTCGGCATTCTCTTTCAGCAATACGTTAACAACTGTTACCTTGCCGGGTGCAACACGTATCTGCATTTTTTTGGTTTTATAGCCCATGAAGCTGATGTTCATGGTTTGCTCTCCGGCCGGAACCTTGCGCATAATAAAGTTACCGTTCACATCGGCGGCGGCGCCCTGGGTGCTGAATTCTACCAACACGGTTGCGCCCGGTAAAGATTCGTTGGTAACCTGGTCGCGCACGGTTCCGCGAACTATGCCCGTTTGGGCCCATGCCCCGGCGCCGGTCAGCATCAGAAACACAAAAATAAGTACGGTAAATGTTCTTTGCATAGCGGCATAATTGCCCTCCCCCGGTGCTGAAAGGCGGGTCGGGCAGGGTAACATCTGGGTTCGAAACTTAAGTATTGGCGGTGCAGGGCAGCTTAACAACCCATTGAGTGCGAAACTACTAAGAATGAGATGAATTTAAAATTCACAAATTCATATATTTGAGCGCATAGGCACAACACCAAAAATAAAAACCCAAGCGTATAGCTTTGAAAACCACCCAATATAACCCGAGTAAAATTGAAACTGATTTTTGTGAAGCCCTGCAAGGCATGGCAACTGAGCTGGCCGCCCACCTGCCGGATTATAGTATAACAGGCCTTACTCCCACCAATAACCGCGATAATCCCTTCCTTGTTGTTGCCCTGACAGATAAAGACGGTGATAAGCATGAACTTGTTATCAGCTTTGTGCAGCGGCCTGATAGATAGGTGCATACATAACCGGGCCAATACCCTGGCCCGGTTTTACAATCAAGGGGCAGTTCCGGGTAAAGATTCATTAAGTCTTAATTTCTTATATTTG
>JAZKBN010000090.1:0-15975 GCA_040388605.1 Bacteroidota bacterium
ATGGCAGGGTTAACAGTTACAACCACGGTATCAGTAGAGCTGCAACCGTTTTGAGTGCCGGTAACTGTATATGTGGTTGTTACGGCAGGACTGGCAACTACTGTAAGGCCGGTATTTGTATTCAGGCCTGCTGATGGTGACCAGGTATAGCTTGTTGCCCCGCTTGCTTTCAGCGTTACAGAACCACCGGCACAAATAGATGCAGTGCCCGGGCTTATTGAAATTGTCGGCTTGGTATTAACTGAAATAGTTACAGTTGATTTTGCAATACAGCCTCCTGAAGACGCGGTTACTGTATACGTGGTCGTGGTAGTCGGGGTTGCCGTAGGAGCGGCAATGTTGGCATTGCTCAAACCGGTTGCCGGTGACCATGTGAATGTGGCATCCGGGCGGTTACTTGGTGCAGATAAAGTGGTGCTCGCGCCTGCACATAAAGATGTTACACCTGAAGAGGCTGCAGCTGTAACGGCAGGGTTAACTGTAACCGTTACATTCTTAATGCTCATACAACCGGCAGAATACCCGCTTACAGTATATGTGGTGGTAACGGCAGGGTTAGCAGTAACTGAAGCAGTTGTGGTTCCGCTGAGGCCTGTTGATGGGGACCATGAATAGCTTTGCGCGCCTGTTGCTGTAAGTACCGTGCTTCCGCCCGGGCAAATGGCCGCAGGTGAATTTATGGTCATGGTCGGGAACGGAGCAATAATAAGGGTCATTGCATCGGTTGAAGTACAACCGTTGGCATCACGAACAGTCAGGGTATAGGTGGTGGTGGCAGTCGGAGTTGCTGTCGGGTTGGCAATTCCTGCATTGCTCAGTCCTGTGGTCGGGCTCCAGGAATAAGTGAGGTTGGTACCTGTACTTGTGCCACCGCTAAGTACTTTTGGCTGGCCTGCGCAAACTGTATCGTCAGCGCCGGCGTTAGCAACCGGGCCGGTGATTGCGAACATAACCGCGTTTTGCGTTGTAATTAATGCGTTAACGGCATCACGAACGCGAACCACAGCTTTGGAAGTACTCAGGCTTGGTATGGTCCATGAGTAAGTATTCGAGGAAATGGTTTGGTCTGTTACAATTGCATTCCAGTTTGTACCGCCGTTGATGCTGTATTCAATGGTGTACCTGCCTGATACACCCGCAGATGAGGTCCAGGTTATATCCTGGTTTGTGCAAGATGCCCAAGATGAGGTGCCGGTTGGTGCCGTAAGATTTAAGGTTGAAGAAAGCGAGCTGATGGTGAATGAACGGCTGCTTACATCGCGCTTACAGGTATTAATAGCATCAGTAACGCGAACAAGGGCATTGGTTGTGCTTATGTTAGGCACGGTCCAGGTGTACTGGTTGCCCGGAATACTCTGGTTGCCAACTATTACTATCCATGTTGTTCCCCCGTTAGTGCTGTATTCAATATTATACAGGTTGCTTACCGACTGTGCCGTCCATTTGATGGTATAAGGCTGGTTTGCAATGAGCCATCCTCCGGTTTTAGGGTCGAGCAGGGTAATGGTTGGAGTAATGCTGAAGTTGCCGGTATTTATGGCAGTATGCGTCGGCGTGTAATAATCAGAAACGCGGAACTTACCTTTTAAGGTCGGGTCGTTGGGCGCTGTCCAGTTATAGCTGCAGGTGCCTGTGGATGCTGCGCTGTAAGCAGAAACAACTGTTATCCATGTGCTTCCGTTATCGTTGCTGTATTCAAGCACATAAGTACCTGAGTTTCCGCCGGCTTTCCACTGTATGGTGGTTACTGTACAGCCACCAATAATTTCGTCGCCGTTAGGTTCTGTAATTACAATCGGCGGCGATATGCTGAATGTATTGTTGCTTACATCGAACAGGGCAGGGTTGCCGAATTCACTGATCCTGATTACTGCGGCATTGGTATAATTAGCAGGAACAGACCAGTTGTATGAACCGGAATTTGATGTTGCTGTGGTTACACTTTGCCAGGTTGAACCGGCATCTAAACTGTATTCAATGGCCACGAAAGGCGATGTAAGATACTGGGATGTCCAATAAATGGTGTTTACGCTTAATCCGTACAATACATCAGAAGTCGTGTTCGGGCTTGTTACTGTAATTTTCGGTACAGGTTGTGCAATAATTACGTTTGAAATGCTTTGAACACAATTGTTGTTGTTATCACGAACCCGTATAATTCCGTTTGTGGTTGGTGAATTCGGAACTGTAAAAGGATAAGTTGTGCCGGAGGTAGTCCCTAATAAGTTATAAGATGCTCCGCCGTTTGTGCTGTAATCTACCCTGAAGCCGGTTAAGCTCGCATTGTTTATCCAGTTTATGTTTATGGTGTTGCCTACAGTAAGTGTATCTCCGTTGCCGGGGCTTGAAATTATTACCTGGTTATTAGGCACCAAAGTAATGTAATCAGTTACCGCGAATGTGGCAGGGTTGTTATAATCTGAAATGCGGATAAGCGCATTGGTGATTACAGATGTAAAGTTGGGCAGCGCAAAGCTGAAATTGGTAGATGAGAAGTTGGCACTTTGGGTGGTCCAGGTTGTGCCGCCGTTGGTGCTCAGCTCCATCTTGTAAGCCTGGCTTGTTCCGCCTTGGGTAAAAGTATAGGTCTGCGCTACGCAGCCCATAAATACCTCGCCGCCAACCGGAGTTACCAGCTTTATTTTAGGTGGGCTTATAGTAAACGGACCGGCAATGTTGCTTATTGAAGCATTGTTAGGGTCGCTTACACGAATGAAGCCACGATCTGTTTCAACTGCCGGCACTGTCCAGAGGTACGAATTGGAAGAGCTGTTCGCGCTTAAAGCAATGCGCTGCCAGGTTGTACCGCCATTGCTGCTGTAATCAAGGTTTACAACAGTGGCTGTAACATAAGTGCTGGTCCAGTAGATATATGTGCTTTGGTTAAAGTACAACATATCGCCCGCCGTTGGGCTGCTGATTGATATAACAGGGTCAGGCGCCTGAATTACAAATGTTTCGCCGGTGGTTGTGATACAGGTAGTGCTCCTGTCTGTAATCCTGATTTTTGCCTGTGAAGTAGGTGTGTTTGGCACAGTCCAGGCATAAGAGTTATTGCCTGTTGAATTACCGAATACACTGGAGGAAATCAAAATCCAGCTTGTTCCGTTATTGGTGCTGTACTCAATAATAAAGCTCCCGCTTGTTGCTGAGCTTACCCAATTGATGTTTTTAACACCTGTACCAACCTGCCATGCATCGCCGTTAACAGGCGATGTAATTACCAGCTGCCTGTTTGCTAAAACTGTGAAAGTTGCGTTCGAGATATCAGGAGCAGCAAGGCCGCTGTTATCAGTTACACGCATTAAGGCCTTGGTTGTAGGCTTGTTCGGGATTGAAACGGTAAAGCTGCTGCCGGATGATGTTGCCAGGTTTGACCAGCTAAGGCCGCTGTCGGCGCTGAATGCAATTGTGTAGTTGCCGGTAGTTCCCCTGGGGCTGAATGTTATTGTACGATTGTCGCAGCCTGTATAAACTTCGCCCCCGTTAGGCGAAGTCATTGTAAGCGAGGGGTTGGAAATGGTTATAGGGCCGGTAGTATCTGAAGTGGAAGGATTTGCAAAGTCAGATACGCGTATATAGGCTTGCGGCGCTGTAAAGTTTGCCGGAATGCTCCAGGTAAAGCTTCCGTTTGTTGAGTTTGTTGCGGTTGCGGTTGAAATTACAACCCAGTTTGCACCGTTATTGGTGCTGTACTCAATTTTAACAAGGCTTCCGCTCAGGTAACCGTTATTCCAATATATAGAATATGAATTTTGGTTGTAAAGCGTATTACCCGCAACCGGCCCCTGGATGCTGATAAACGGAACCGGAGCCGAAATAGTAAAGGTTGGGCTTTGGTATAAAATACAGGTTGTGCTCCTGTCGTAAACACGAACCACGGCGTTTGTTGTGGGCGTGTTTGGTATGGTCCAGTTGTAAGAGTTGTTTCCGGTGCTGCTGCCGAAATATGATGAGGTGATTGCCAGCCAACTGGTACCGCCATTGGTGCTGTAATCAATGGCAAAATTGCCTGAAGTGTTGTTTACAACCCATATAATTGGCTGAACAGAGCCGCCTATTTGCCAAACCTCGCCGCCTGAAGGGCTGGTTATAATCAGCTGTGAGTTCCTGATAATGGTAAAAGCATTGTCGCTGATATCAGAAGGTGCTTTGGCACTTAAATCTGTTACCCGAACACGGGCCTGTGTTGTTGGCCTGTTTGTAACCTGCCAGCTGGTTGTTGTTGAAGATGTGCTTGATATAATGGTTGTCCATGTACTTCCGTCATCTGTACTTAGTTCCCATTTGTACGGGCCTGAAGTACCGCTTGCCGAAACGCGCAGGTTGTTGTTAATACAGCCTGTCCAGCTTTCGCCGCCGTTGGCTGTTACTACTGAAATGCCCGGGTTAGCTACACTGAAAACGCCCGATATGCCGACAGTGGCATTGTTCAGGAAATCAGTAACGCGCAGAACTGCATTGTTGGTTACAAAACCTACAGGAATATTCCATGTGTAAGAACCGTTGCCTGTACCTGTAGATGTTGCGTTTGCCAAAACAGAATACGTAGTTCCGCCATCGGTAGAAAGCTCAACCTTTACTATGGTACCTGCCAGGTAGGCATTGTCCCATGATACATAGTATGTGTTTTGGTTATATAATACGCTGCCGGCAGTAGGGTAGGTAAGATTTATATAAGGAGTTGGGCCTGCAATTGTAAAAATAGGGCTATAGGTTCTTATGCAGGAATTATTCCTGTCGATAATCTGTATTTGGGCTTGGGTTGTAGGCGTATTCGGCAGTGTCCAGGAATAAGAATTGTTACCTGTTGAACTTCCGAAATAGGAGCTTGATATCAGTGTCCAGTTTGTACCTGCATTGGTTGAATAATACAGGGTAAAGTTGCCCGAAGTGCCTGATGCAACCCATGAAATGGTTTGGGTGGTTCCTACGGTCCAACTTGTACCTGCCGAAGGTGCATTGCTGATTAGCTGCGTGTTGGGCAGTATGGTAAAATTCGCATTGCTTTCATCGGCAGAAGCTGCTTTACCGCTGTTATCAGTTACACGAATTCGGGCCTGTGTGGTTGTAGCTGCAGGGTTTGTAACTAACCATGACCATGAGGAAAGATTGCCTGAACTGATTGTGGTCCAGGTGCTGCCATCGTCGGTTGTGAGCTCGTACTTGTAAGGCCCTGTTGTGCCTGAGCCGTTTACAGTTAAAGTTCTGGTATCGCAGCCTGTCCAGATTTGGCCCCCGTTAGGAGTGCTCAGGGTTATGAACGGGTTCAGAATTGAAAAAGCAGCGCTTGTTACCGTTGTTGACGGATTTACAAAATCGCTGAGCCTGAACCTTGCGGTTGAGGTATTAATACCTGCCGGCACCGCCCAGGTGTACTGGCCCGATGTTGTGCCCGTAGTGGTGGCCGTTATCACATTGGCCCATGTTGTACCGTTGTCGGTGCTGTATTCAATCTTAACAAGGGTGCCGCTCAGGTAAGCATTGCTCCAGCTTATTGTGTAGCTGTTTTGGTTATACAGCGTTTCAGCTGCAACGGGGCTGCTTACAGTTATATAAGGCACCGGGTTAGCCAGTGTAAACTCAGGCGATATATAGTTTATGCAGTTATCGTTCCTGTCCCTTATTCTAAAAACAGCATGCGTTGTTGGCGTATTAGGAATGGTCCAGTTATAGGTATTGTTTCCGGTTGCAAGACCTGAATAGTTGGAAGCAACAGTTACATAACTCAAACCACCGTTTGTGCTGTAATCAAGGAAATAACCGAAACCTGTGGTGCCGTTGGCTACCCATGAAATGGTTTGGTTGGGGCCGCCAATCTGCCATACCTCACCGCCAATCGGGCTTGTGCCAATAATTTTAGTGTTTCTTAATATTGTAAAGTTGGCATCGCTTGCATCGGTAGCAGCTTTGCCGCTGTTATCAGTAACCCTGATTCTTGCCTGGTTTGTGGCTGAGTTAGGTACCTGTATATTATAGGTTGTAAGCGAGGTCGATGTTGTTATGGTGGTCCATGTTGAGCCGGCATCAAGGCTGTATTCATACCAGTACGGGCCTGTTGTTCCGCCTGATAAAACCAATACGTTTTTAAGATCGCAGCCGTTCAGTGTTTCACCACCGTTAGGGTAGGTTATGCGTAAAAAAGGCTCAGCTATTGTAAAAAGGCCGCTTTGGCCGGTTGTCCCTGTTATTGGGTCGCTGATGCGCAGTCTGGCTGATGTGCTTGGGGCCTGGGTTACAGACCATGTATAATTACCGCCGCCGGTGCCGTTAAAGGCTGTGCTCGTTAGGGTTTGCCAGTTGCTGCCGCCGTCGGTGCTGAGCTCAATTTTTAATTGTGTATTGGTAACGTAAGCCGATGTCCAGCTGACCGTATAATTATTTTGCCTGTAAACAATTTCTGCATTGGATGGGCCGGCAAGGGTTAGTGCAGGAGTCGGGGCCAGGATAGCGAATGGCGCAGGACTGCTGTTGCTGATACAGCTGCTTGTGCGGTCTGTTATACGTACCCGCGCAGTCTGGGTTGGGTTGTTAGGTATGGTCCAGCTATAGCTGCTGCCCGATACGTTGGATGCAAAGTTTATCCAGTTTACACCGTTATCGGTGCTGTAATCAAGGTTATAAGTGCTTCCTGTGCTTGATGTCCAGGTAACCTGCCTTACAGGTCCGCCAACCTGCCATTGCTCACCGCCTACAGGCGAAGTAAGCACAAGGGGAGTCTGGATTGTGAAAACATTACTAATGCCATAGGTTGCGCTGTTGTTGGCATCAGTTACACGAACATGCACATTGCTGCTGGGTGTGTTGGGCACTGTCCAGGTAAAGCTGCCCGTGTTGGTGCCGGTTGCGGCATAAAAGCTGGCAATGGACGACCAGTTACCGCTGCCGTCGAAACTGTAATCAATATTGAATTGCTTTTGTGCTGTTGTATTGCTGAAAGACCAGCTGATGGTTTTCTGCGTACATATTTGCCATATCTCGCCACCGGCCGGTGATGTAATGGTTATTGTTTGTGAATTGGCATTGAAAGCCGTAAAAAGAACAAGAAGCCAGGCCGCCGAAAACGGCAGAAGCTTTCTGAGAAAAGATAATGGCATGTAGTTAAGGGTTTTTATCAACAGACTGTATTGCGCATTATCTCATTACGCGCAAAACGGGCGGAAAAGTACGAATTTTTAATGTGATAATTTCGACGAAAATCAATCAAAACCAATTGCCTGATTACAGGCGGCATATTTATTACGCTTAACCATTAGTTGTAACTACAGTTACCCATGCTTATTTACAGCCGAAAGGAATTAATTTTAAAAAATAACTTAATGATTTACAGTGTGTTATATTTTATTTTTTGTGCCGATTGTGTAACCTGGCGAATATTTGGTTCGGCAGAAAAGAGCTCTTACTTTTTAAATGCTATACCTTTAAAATGTTGTTAATATTATGTTATTAATTAAGTTTTTCAGCTGCATATATAGAAACCGAGTAAAATGTCATGTGTTTTGCGATGTACTGTTTTTAGTATATAGCTATTTATATCCGCAAAAGCAGTTGTATCATTTTGTGCTTAATTCACTTAACCTTAAGCCCCCCAATTATTTCAATAAAGCTGTTCAGGGCATAAAAGCGAAAAGCCGGCATTGAGCCGGCTTTTCAACAAAGTATAGGATTAGAGTATATTGTTATACCTGCGAACTATTTGGTATATATATAGTTCGTGTTGCGGTATGCAGTGCTTGTTCCGGTGTACCAATCGGTATTTGTTGAGCCGGCAGACTGTGCCCATGAAGCGAACTTCAGGTAGGCATTTGTAATAGGGGCTTTCTCAACAGGGTATTGGAATTCTACGGGCAGGTGCAATGCGAAAGGCATGCCTGTGCTTGATTTATAGTAACGGCCAAGGCCGAGGTTGGTACGGTCTGTCATGGTGCTGAACAAACTCTGGTTGGCCAAAGTTGTAGGCGCATAACCGGGAAGGTGAACTTCCGTTGAGCGTACATGGTTCACAAATATAAACGGATTGAACGGTAATGCACCCAAGTCAGACATATTTAATGAATTTCTTGTGAAGTTAACCGTTAAGCTCAGCGTTTTTGGTGCGTACTTAGGGTTAGACATCAGCGTATTCAGGTATTGATCATACACAGGTGCAAAATTAGATGCCCTGTTGAATACTATTACAGTTGCTTTGTTAGTTACAGCAGTTTCGGTACCGTTATTGGCCCTAACTGTTTCATTGCCGTTACGGGCGCCCTGGTTGCTGCTTACCACAGACGTTACTTTATTTGGAGCAACATCAAACTGCAGACCGAAGCCGTTGTTATAGCTGGCTCCAAGTGCACGAACTTTGTAACCGGCTTTCATTTCAACTACTTTATTGCTTGCGTTTGTTACGGTGTTATAGTTATAGTTAATAACCATATCATTCATATCGTAATCACCCGCAGCAGGCCAAAGGTCTTCGAATGCAAGCGTTCCGTAAACGTTAGGGGCAGGGGTGTAGTTGTTGTAAGCCCTGTCAGGGTCGTTAGGGTATTCTTCTGCGTTATCGTACACGCCGTCACCGTCGGTATCTACTACAGGTACAAGGTTGGCAATATCTGCACCGTTCTCTATGATATAAGGGTTCAGGTGAACGTAGAATAGTAAATCGTTAAAGTCATTATCGCAGTTTTGGTTGTTGCGGTTAACGTCTTCAAAGCCTACTACCACTCTTTCAAGCGGATCATGCTTCATTAGCACCATGTGGGCTTTTTTAGCCTGGGGTGTTTCAGGGTTCCAGTTGGCATTGCTGTAGAAAGGAGAACCGGGGTTAAGAACGCTTGTTGTTCCGGCGTTGCCGGCATCAACGGTGTAACCGTTATCTACAAGGAACCATCCTATTGCTGTGCCTGCAGGGAATTTACCAATATAAACTTTGTCGCCTGCAATCATTGCCCCGTTTTGGTTGGCATTGTTATCAGGTACTGAGCAGTTTGGGAAAACAATTGTTTTCTTGGTGATAATCTTGGTAATATCGTTAGGGCTTGAAGGCGGGTTGTTCTTGTTGTAAGTATAGTAACCCAATGCGTTACGCTTTGTGGCTCCTTCGCTTACAAAAGTTACCCACATATCTGTAGAGTCCTGTAAAACAAGGTCGGTTTGGTGGGTACCATCCACAAGGTAAGAACGTGAGGGGTTAGCCGGTACCGATGCATATTCAGGCAAAATAGCATTAATCATGTGCAGGAACAGTGGTGTAACGTCGTCGCTGGGGTCCATGACATTGGTAGGGGTGCCAAGTGCATCCCAACCGCCAAGAACACGGTATCCGTTAGCGTTAGCTACATTAGATGTTGGTGCAACACGCTTGTTCGATACTTTTTCAGGAACAAGGCTGCCGCTTATTTCGACGCCCTGGCCAACAGTTAATGCAAGCTCCTTCAGCATGCCGGGGAAGCGGGGTATAGCGTATATGGTTTGAACAGAAGTAGGCACCTGCAGGGTCACGTTCATTTTGCCGAAAGGGTCAATGGCGCCGTGTGCAAGGGTATCTGCTATTTTTCCGCTTTCTGATACAGGCTGTGAGCTGATAATTATATCGGCACCTTTCATGGCCACACCTTTAGGCGTGAAAGCCGAGAGGTTCAGCGATACGTGGCGTGTAGTTTTATAGTCAAAGCTTTCAGGAATATTGCCTGCAGGTCCGCTAACCCCGGCATCGTCCGGATGACAGGCTGCCAAAGAGAGCAGGCCCATACCTAATATACCTGATTTAATTATTGAAGCGAATTTCATTTTCAGAAGGTGTTTTATTGTCTCGGTTATTGTGCGGGTTGCCAGGCCGGTGATACAACAAGTAATCCGATACCGACAAAATAGTGCCGGTTTCTTACACGCGGATTTTATAAGGTGGCAATATAGCACCGAAAAGCCATTGCTTACAAGCTTTTGAAACAGGAGCCCATAAGGGCTTAACCTATAATTACCTATAAAGCCAAGCTGTCAGATTAATACTGGTCTGTATATCAGGTATATATAGGTTATATACCGCGCATTATCGACTCCGTTTTTTTGAAGCTATGATTCAAAGCGCCTTCCGGAGTTTTGGTTTTTTGTATTTCGGCAGGTTAAAAATGCACTGTTTTATCTGTTTCAAATATAAGTATCGGCCTGTTTTGGTTCCATAATGGGAATGATTAAGCAGAATTGGTACATGGGGTTGGTAGCCATGTACCAATTCTGAAAAATATCCGGTCGTATGCGACTTGCTCATTAAAGCCCTCCTTCTTCGAAGGGTTTTAAACGATTCTCATCGGCATTTCTGATTTTTATTACCCAGCTGAGCCTGTAAATTAAGTCGAACATATTGTTTTTAAAGGCAATGTTTGAAGTGCCGACACCTATACCAATGTGTTTGTAATTCAGGCCCAATGATGCTTCTGCCATCAGCCCTGAGGCGCTTTCATTGCTGATTTTTGCATAGCCTGCCACCGGTTTAGGAACAACCGGAGACACCGGCTGATAATAGTTATTGAAGCTTGAAAAGTAATTGTAATATGCATAACCGAACCCAAGCCTGCTTACCAAGCTAAAATCATGGTGTTTCGTTAGGTAGGTGCAATGCGATAAGCCCATTGAAACAGCAGCAGTTTTGTAATAGCTGTTATTGGTAAGCATTACTTCATAACCATTGTCAAGGTATCCTATTGTGGCGTATCCGTAGTTTCCGTTTCCTTTGTCAAAGGTATGTCCGTCGAACGATTTAGGTATGTTTACCGGAGGTTTGCCTGAATGGTACCGGCCGGATATATACACCGAGGTGTTTTTTACGTCAAGAAAAGTAAGGCCAATACCAAGAGGTGATTGAGTTGACCCTGTGTAATCTATACTCACAAGTCTTTTCCATTGGGCGGCTGCTGAGTTTATAAAAGCCGGTAATAAGTTGAGTATTGCTATAAAAAGCGCTGTTTTAACTATTAGTTTCATGATTACGTATGTGTAAGAATGGTGAGTGTTTTAGGTTAAAGTAAAGAAATTTATAAGGTTATTCGGTTGCGGAATGCTTATCCTTTTTTGGGAAAATATAGCTGAGCCTGAATAGCAAATCAAAACCATAGCTGTCTGCATCTATATTGCTCACCCCAATACCGGAGCCAAACCTTTGGTAATTAAGGCCTGCAGAAGCTTCAACCACAAAGCCTTCACTGCTTTTGCATGCCTGAAATTGTCGCCTGTGAGAGTCATATTTTTATTGCTTAAAAGATCAGCTTCTGAGCCCGCAGAAGTTCCATCATGCAAAACTTTAAATCCGTGTGTATTCAGGCGAAAATTTACATAAACAGATGTGTTATGAAAATCATAAAAGGTAATGCCCAAACCGGTGGGTGCCAAAGCTGATGCTGCATAATCAAAGCTCATAATTTGGATGTTTTGTGCAAGTGATTTAATGTTTAATACAGGCGTTAAAAGCTGTGAAAAGGTAATCAAGGTTATTAAGCAGGGGTTTGTAATGGTTTTTATAGGTTATTCAGGTTCAACAGTTTCAACATCAGACCACACAGTTGGGTAAACGAAGCTGAGCCTTAGGAGAAAGTCAAAAGTATTACTGTTGAATGCTATGTTGCTGAAACCTATACCGGCTCCGAATCTTTTATAATCAATACCTATAGATGCTTCACTAACGAATCCTTTATAGCTTTTGTCCTTTACAGGAAGAAAACTCAAATTGTTACCTGAACCCGCAAAGTTTCCCATTGTTGGCGAATCCAGTATTTCTACCATAAAATAATTATATCCATACCCTGCGCCGGCCGAAAGTCTCAGCTTAAGTTCTTTTTTAGCGTTCAGAGTAATGGAATGAGATAAGCCTGCCGTTCTTGAAAGGTAAACACGTTGGGTTTTACCTGTGAGGCTGAAATTATTTGAAGGGTTAAGTGGCTCATAAAAATAAGTTTCAGTTACGTCAGGTGTTTTTAGCCATTTAGGGCTTGCACGAATGCTTAAGTAAAGTGATGTTTTAGATACATCGATCAAGGTAATGCCCACACCAAGAGGTGCATGCACAGATGCTGCATAATCAAGGCTGATAACCCTAAGCCATTGAGCTTGACCGGGTATAGAAAATAAGAACAAGGCAGCCGCCAAACAGCAAGCCCTATAAATTTGGTTTGCACGCATGCAAACAGGTGAAATTGCATAATTCATATAAAACAGTTTAAAGCACTAAATCAGAACGCTTAAAAATATATGTCGCCAATGTAGCTGTTTTTTTAACACCTGCCTAAAATTAATAGGGCTTATAAAATTAATACCTTAATTGTGCTTTATATGCCCTTTCCCGCCTAAGCAACATCGGGTTACAATTAACAGTACTTATGAATTCTGATCAGGATACAGCAGGCAAAACCGCTATTACCGAGCTTCATTTCCTGCCCTCAGCCGCATGGTTCGCCCTTATTTCCGGCTACAGCGAGGTTGTTTTGGATGTGCATGAAAATTACGTTAAGCAAAGCTACCGAAACCGCAGCATAATTAACACCGCAAACGGCCCTGAAGCGTTGGTGGTCCCGGTGCTGCATACCGGTGATAAACAGCCGGTTAACATGGTTAAAATTGATAATTCAGGCAATTGGAACATACGAATTTGGCGATCTTTACAGGCCGCTTATGGCAGGTCTCCTTATTATTTGTATTATGCAGACGAATTGAAGCAGATACTGCTTGATGCGCCTGATAATCTGGCCGAACTAAACGCCTGTTTGCTGACATTCTGTCTGAAAGCCTTCGGAATAAAGACTAAAATGAATTTCAGCACCGCTTTTGTAAGTGCTTCAGAAGCTGCTGAAAATAAGCTTGCCGACCGAAGGGGAATACTTCATCCTAAAAAACAGGCACTTCAGTTACCGTTTATTCCGTATAAACAGGTCTTCGGCAAAGAATTTGTACCCGGTACCGGAGCAGCTGACCTCTTGTTCTGCCTCGGCCCCGATTCAGGCAAATTAATTGCCCATACAGCCGAAGCAAACAGGAATTCAGGTTTGTTACATACCTGAGATGTGGCTTTCAGTAACAAAGAGAAGAACGCAATTGCGCAATTGCCAAAACAAAAAGCGCTGCCTTTCGTTCCATTTATATTGCTTAAATAATGTTGCCGATGATTTGAATTTCAATATTTTTCGGTAACTTTATTCAGACTATCACTATACAGAAACACAGTAATACATACCCATTTTTAATGCACAAATGGAAGCAAAATTCTCAAACCGCGTTAAGGAAGTAATTACGCTGAGCCGTGAGGAAGCCTTGCGCCTTGGCCACGAATACATAGGTACCGAGCACCTGCTGCTTGGTATGATTCGGGAAGGTGAGGGCATTGCCATCAGCATCCTGAAAAAGCTTGGCGTCGGGCTCGATGAGCTTCGCCGCGAGGTTGAGCGTGCCATAATTGGCACAGCCACCGGCAATGTGCAGAACCTTGCCAATATTCCGCTTACACGCCAGAGTGAAAAAGTGCTGAAAGTAACCCACCTGGAAGCCAAAAACTTCAAGAGCGAGCTTATTGGTACCGAACACCTTTTGCTCGCCATTCTGCGAGATAAAGACAACCTGGCTACGCAAATTCTTAGCAAATTCGATGTAACCTATGATATGGTGAAAGAAATGAACGAATACCAGACCAACTCGCCCACCGCAGGTCCTGATACCGACGACAACGACGAAGAAAGCAGCCGCAGTTTCGGCCAAAGCCCCTCGGGCGGCAGCGGAAAAGAAAGCAAGGGCAGCAGCGAAAAAAGCCGTACCCCCGTTCTTGATAACTTTGGCCGCGATCTTACCCGTTTCGCCGAGGAAGGTAAGCTGGACCCTATTGTGGGTCGTGAAAAAGAAATTGAGCGCGTGGCCCAAATTCTGAGCCGCCGCAAGAAAAACAACCCGATTCTCATAGGAGAGCCCGGTGTTGGTAAAACCGCTATTGCCGAAGGGCTTGCCCTACGCATTGTGCAGAAAAAGGTGAGCCGCGTATTGTTTAACAAGCGCGTTGTTACCCTTGATCTTGCATCGCTCGTAGCCGGTACCAAATACCGTGGCCAGTTCGAGGAGCGTATGAAAGCTGTTATGAATGAGCTTGAGAAAACCCCCGAGGTTATCCTGTTCATAGATGAGCTGCATACCATTGTAGGTGCAGGTGGTGCCTCCGGCTCGCTTGATGCCAGCAATATGTTTAAGCCTGCCCTTGCACGCGGCGATATCCAATGCATTGGCGCAACAACTCTTGACGAGTATCGCCAGTATATTGAAAAAGATGGTGCATTGGCTCGCAGGTTCCAGGTAGTAATGGTTGATGCCACAACTCCCGAGGAAACCGTACAGATTCTTAACAACATTAAGGATAAGTATGAAACCCACCACCACGTAAACTACAGCCAGCAGGCCATAGATGCCTGCGTAAAGCTGAGCGACCGCTATATCAGCGACCGTTTCCTGCCTGATAAAGCAATTGATGTGCTTGATGAAGCCGGCGCACGTGTGCACATAAATAATATACATGTGCCACAGGATATAGTGGTTCTTGAAGAGCAGATTGAAAACATCAAGAAAGAGAAAAACCGCGTAGTAAAGAGCCAGAAGTACGAAGAGGCTGCTCAGCTGCGCGATAAGGAAAAACGCCTCCTTGAACAGCTTGAAACTGCAAAGGTTCGCTGGGAAGAAGAAACCAAGAGCAAGCGTTACAATGTAACCGAGGAAAACGTGGCTGAAGTTGTGGCCATGATGACCGGTATACCAACCAACCGCATAGCCCAAACCGAAGGCAACAAGCTCCTGAAAATGGGCGAGGAACTTAAGGGGAAGGTTATTGGCCAGGAAGAGGCAATAGCTAAACTGGTAAAAGCCATACAGCGTACACGTGTTGGTCTTAAAGATCCGCATAAGCCTATTGGCAGCTTTGTATTCCTGGGCCCGACAGGTGTTGGTAAAACCGAGCTTGCCAAAGTTCTTGCCAACTATCTTTTCGATAAGGAAGATGCATTGGTACGCATAGACATGAGCGAGTATATGGAGAAATTCTCTGTATCGCGCCTTGTTGGAGCGCCTCCGGGATACGTGGGTTATGAAGAAGGCGGGCAGCTGACTGAAAAAATTCGTCGTAAACCTTACAGCGTTGTATTGCTCGATGAAATAGAGAAAGCTCACCCGGATGTATTCAACATACTGCTGCAGGTGCTCGATGACGGTATTCTTACCGATGGCCTTGGCCGTCGTGTAGATTTCAGGAACACCATCATAATAATGACATCAAACATTGGTGTGCGTGACCTTAAAGATTTCGGGGCCGGTATAGGTTTCGTGAACAAGGCACGCCCCGAGAACGTTGACGATGTAATGAAGAGCACCATTCAAAGCGCGCTTCGCAAAGCATTCTCACCTGAATTCCTGAACCGTTTAGACGATGTTATTGTATTTAACAGCCTGCAACGTTCACATATTCACCGCATTATTGACCTTAGCCTGGGCAAGCTTTTCACCCGCATTACAGCCCTCGGCTATAAAGTGGAGCTTACTGAAAAAGCCAAGGACTTCCTCAGCGATAAAGGTTACGACAGCCAGTACGGCGCTCGCCCTTTGAACAGGGCAATACAGAAATACCTTGAAGATCCTGTTGCCGAAGAAATTTTGCAAGGTGAAATTCAACAGGGAGATACACTGCTTGCCGACCTTTTGGAAGGTAAAGAGGAACTAACCGTTACTGTTAAAAAAGAGGCAGCAGGAATTGATTTAACAAAAAAACCTGCTTCAGAAGGTGACGCGCCCGCCCCGGCTCCCACCGACGGAAAAGAATTGAGTGAGTAATTGAGTTTTGCTTTACATATTTTGAATCCGGTTTTTCTGAAAGGAGAAGCCGGATTTTTTTTGCTTTATGATGCCCTGTATTTGAATAAAGCCTGTAAAGTTCATGCTGTATAGGAATTACAAATACATGGTGAATAACAGGATTATGAA
>JAZKBN010000091.1:0-9036 GCA_040388605.1 Bacteroidota bacterium
ACTTAATGAACTTCTCGGCTAAAAACACCAACTACTTTTGACCACATTACCAAATTTTGATAATGGATATTTTAGAAAATGTATATGCCTTTTAACATCATAACTACGCAAATGGGAACCTGATGCCGGAATACCTATATTGCGGGCTATAATTGATTTCGAGATTTAACTGTTTATTTATAAAAATGTCAGACTTCCCTGAAAAGGAAAATGCCCGCCCAAATCAAATTCTTTCGGCAAAATTTGATTTAATTTTTTCGAAATCAATTTTAGCTTTTAGCATTGCCGCGGTGGTGTTTTTCCTGATTTTTACATCTACGCCTTATAGGTTCAATTCAGAACCTATAGTACCTGTAATGCTAAGCTTGCTTTCAGGCTTCTCCCTCATTGGAATTATCGCGGTATTTTACAATAAGCGAACAGGCAGCAATGCCAAATCTGAAGCTATTGTTTATATTTTGGGAATAATGCTTTCAGGCGCAGCAGCCTTTACTTTTAAAAATTCAGAATTCGGAATAGGGGCTGCGGGAGGCGATATTGGGTTTATTAACGCCCTCATAGTAAAAATGGCCTACACAGGCGGATATGCAGATAATTACTATAAAGGTCTTTCATCGTTTTACCCGCCTTTATACTATTGGCTTTGCGCCAAAGCATCTGTAATTTTCAGTATAAAGCCTCATGAAGCACATAAGTGCGGTTTTATTTTATCGATGTACCTGCTGCCAATATTAACCTGGCTTGGTTGGGGCCGAATAACAGGGAAACCCCAAGCCGCAATTTTTGCCTTTGCATTCCTTTTCAACTTAGCTTTAGAAAAAGCAGCACCTTTACTGAGCTTCACATTGTTTGTGCCTTGGTGGTTATACTTTATTGAAAATACCAGGCGTACAAACTTTACAACCAGGCAATTGGTAATTGCTTCTGTTACCGGCGGAATAATTATTCAGCTTCAGTTTTTTTGGTTGTTACCTGCATCATTGGGGTTAGGAATTAGGCTGATTGCTGAAAGGTTTGGCTTTCTTAAATTTGACGAACCTGTAAGGCCTCAATTCAATAGCATTATAATTATAGCCTTAGGATCGGCATTTGTTGCAAGCCCATATCTCATTCCATATTTGAGCGATATGCTCACTATAGGCACTGAACCAACTCAAAACCTTTATTATCGCACAGATATGGGTTGGTGGCAGTTCCCTTTCTTCCAACCAACTTTATGGAGTTTCTTATGGCTTTTCGGCCTGCTATACAGTATTTACAGTATTGGCAGCTCTGCGTTATCAAGAGCTTTGATATTTATGGTGGCAGGCATTTACGCTTACTCATTACTTGGCTTTTTCGGGGTATTAATAAAAGTACCCATTCTCTTTTTTAAGGCTTATTACCTGCTTGAATACCTGCTTTCATTAATGGCCTTGCATGCCATTTGGAGTATTGCAAAGCAGGTATATAGCCAAAGCAGAGAATACTTCCGGGTAACGGCACTCGCAACGGCATCGGTATTTTTGTACCTGAGCTGGAATTATGCGCACAATCTTTGGCACTGGGGCGGTGAGGCGGCAGGGAGCCAAACCCCGGAATTGGTTGCGCGTGACCTTCGGGAAATTGACCCGGTTGACAGCCTGCGCGGAAAAGTGATTATTACTTCAAATGACAGCATAACAACCTTTTTCCCTGTTTATACTTTTCTTTATTGGAACAGCAGCTATTCGAATCCGGCGGCATTGTATAAACAACGTACCGAGTTTCTTGAAAAGCTCTCTGTTCTAAAAGACAGGATTGCTTTTGCTGCAGCTTTAATGAATAATAAATTCGACCATCCCGATTATGTATTATTCAAGGCAAATGAAGAAAACAAGCTTCGTATTTTCAAAATTAAATTCCCTTATAAACCCGAAGAAGCATATATAAAACTTTCGCACGACAATATGTTGGCTCCATATTTTACCAATTATTATGCAGCCAAGCACCGCATTTACAAAGTGAATAAAAAACATAACCCTTTGCCGGAGGGTACTATAGAACTAAACAGGTTAAGTCCGGGTGATGCTGTTACACTTCTAATCCTGAAAGCAGGAATGGGGAACACCATTCCGTGCATTACTGATATTTCAATTGATATTCTTGCGAACCGGGTATCAGAATTAGCTCAAAAGGAACAAGGTGTTGAACTTGAAAACATTTTGAGATTGGGCTCGGTTTCACTTACCAATGCGGGCATAAGTGCAGACGCTTTAAGCAAATTAAAAATTTCAGTTGCAGAGGGCTTGAAGCGAATTATCAGCAGCGGTAAAGAGAAAGTAATAAATACATGGGAGGCTGAAGCCATGCATACTGATTGGCAAAATGCTGAAGATTTAGCTTATACAGAACCCGGTTCAGGAAAAAAAATTCGCAGGGTAAATCCAGAGATTTTCAGCAAACCGCATCCTAGTGGTAACGCGCTGTTTTTTACTGATGAGTTTGAGCTTACGCCGGGTACTTATACAATCCATTTTGATTGGCAATGCAACAGTAACGGTGATCAGCCGGCCGGCCAGATACAGGCAATTGCTGCCAGCCTCACAGAGTTGATTTACCAAAAAGACTTAAGCTCTAACTTGATTAATTCTGCTAACTCCGGCAATGACCTTGTATTCACTATTACCGATAGCCCAAAGGTTATTCGCCTGAGGTATTACCACACTAATGCTGCCGTATCTTTGAGCATAGATAAATTCAGCCTTACACGCAGCCTTGATACCATACAGGCAGAACAATTGGTACATTAATATACAAAACCAAAGCTATTTCAGCCAAAGAGCAAGATGGAGATTGGCCGAAGTTAAACAATAGCTCTATTTATAATTTTAAAACAACATAAGACTTTGTAAACAGCCATGCCGAAAAGCAGTTCAGCCAATTTTCGGGTTAAAAGCGGCATCTTGCTTTATGCAATTCGGGTGGCCATGCTGTTGCTAATCTTGTTTCCTTTTTTTTTATAAGCTGGGTAACAAACCCCTTACCTGTTGGGATGAAGCCCGGGTTGCTGTAAATTCACTTGAGCTCACGCATCACCATAATCCCTTATTAAGCACATACGCCGGTGAGCCGGATACTTATACCACAAAGCCACCGATGCTCACCTGGTTCCAGGCAGTCTCATTAGGGTATTCGGTAAAAATGCGTTTGCTGCAAGGCTGCCTTCGGCATTAGCCGGCCTGGCTACTGTTCTCCTGCTTGTTTTTTATGCCCGAAAAAGGCTTGGGAGCGAGAGCACCGGGTTTTTAGCTGCCTTATTTTTAGTCAGCTCACGGGGCTTTATAGAAATTCATGCCGCCCGGTCTGCAGATTTTGATGCAATGCTAACATTGTGGATAACACTGTACCTTATAGCCTTTTATGAATGGCTTATACACTCCTCAAATGTCGCCCTCCGAATATTTGCCGCTGCGTTAATTGCTGCTATACTTACAAAAAGCATAGCCGGCTGCCTGTTTCTTCCGGCATTATTCATTTTTACCCTGGCAACAGGTAATGGAAAAAAACTGATTGGCAAAAACATGCTTTTTGCTATTGCATCTGTAGCAGGCCTTATTTCATTTTACCTTATTGCGCGTGAGTTTTACCAACCCGGCTATTTCGATCTTTTTTGGAAGTATGATATAATTGATCGTTTCGGAAAGGTACAGGAAGGTCATTCGGGACCCTTTACCTTTTATTACGACAGGGCCATAAATTGGCAGTGGAATCCTTATATATACATGCTCATTCCGGCAGCAATTTGCCTGCTTTATAAAGCAGACAAGCGTTACCTGCGCTTTACGCTTTTTATACTGCTTAATTTGCTGCTGTTTTTATTAACCATATCTTTTTCTGCTACAAAAATTGATTGGTATGCCACACCCTATTTTCCTATTGGCAGTTTGATATTAGGGATGGCTGCAAACCGGGTTCTGTTGCTGCTATGGCCCTTTGGTAAAATGGAGGCCGGCCAAGCAGGGTATTTAAAAAAGAGAATAGCCACAGGATTTTCCTTCGCAGTTATATTAGTGGCTTTATATGCGGTTGTTTCAAAAAACTACAAGCGAATTTTACAAACAGCTGACATAATAGACGACGGAGATCCAAGAACCCGTATAGCCATGTATATGAATGGGTTTGCTGAAGCGCATCCGGGTAAAAATCGGCTGGTGGTTTTATACGAAGATTATAATGCCCCGCTTCAGTTCTATGCCGAGGTCCTGGCTGAAAAGAGAGAATTACTGCTCTTCGCCCCCAAAATTGATATACACGGAATAAGTAAACCGGTATGCCTAATAGGTAGCACTACAGGTCCGGGTGCTTACCACTCGTTGCAACCGGGAGATATTGTAATTTTATCTGAAGACAAGCCTGCCGATTCAGTGCAGGCTAAATGGAATACTGAAATAACAGATCACGGTGATTACAACGTGCGTGCACTATTAATTAAAAGTAAAAAATAAGCCGATAAGCAAATAAGTAATACGTTATCGGCTTGAATAAAATCCAATACGGTTACCTGCCTTTCCTTGCAATGGCCTTCTCTGCAGCCTCAGCAATTTTCTCTGCGGTCAGGCCAAACTTTTTCATCAGCTGATCCGGCGGGCCGCTTTCGCCAAAACTGTCGTGCACGCCAATATATTCAATTGGGGCAGGAGTTGTTCGGCTGAGGAGCTGTGCAATGCTGTCGCCGAGACCGCCGTTTAACTGGTGCTCCTCTGCAGTAACCACGCAGCCGGTTTTTCGCACAGAGGCAGCTATGGCATCGTTATCGAGGGGCTTGATGGTATGTATATTCACAAGCTCGGCACTGATGCCTTTAGCTTCAAGAATTTCGAGGGCTTTAATGGCTTCCCATACCAGGTGCCCGGTAGCAAAAATGCTGACATCGGTACCTTCGCTGAGCATGACTGCTTTACCAACGGTAAAAATTTGGTCTGCGGGTGTAAATATGGGCATCACCGGGCGGCCGAAGCGCAAGTAAACAGGGCCTTGGTAATCGGCAATGGCAATGGTTGCGGCCTTTGTCTGGTTGTAATCACATGGATTTATAACAGCCATACCGGGCAGCATTTTCATCAGGCCGATGTCTTCCAGGATCTGGTGGGTGGCACCATCTTCGCCCAGGGTAAGGCCGGCATGTGATGCGCAAATTTTAACATTCTTACCGCTGTAGGCTATGCTTTGGCGAATCTGGTCGTACACACGACCTGTGCTGAAATTGGCGAATGTGCCTGTGAAGGGTATCTTACCGCCTATAGTGAGTCCGGCAGCAATGCCCATCATATTGGCTTCGGCAATGCCTACCTGGAAAAAGCGCTCAGGGAATTCCTTTTGAAAATCACCGAGCTTAAGCGATCCTATTAAATCGGCGCAGAGGGCAACCACATTGGGGTTATTGCGGCCTAACTCAAGCATGCCGGCCCCGAAGCCGGAGCGTGTATCTTTATTACCTGTAACGGTGAATTTGGTCATAATCAAAAGTCGGAAAGGGTTGAATCGAGTTGGGCAAGGGCGGTGGCAAGCTGTGCATCATCGGGCGCGCTGCCATGCCATTTGTGGGTACCCATCATATAATCGACCCCGTAACCCATTACGGTATGCATCAGTATAACGGTAGGCTTGCTGTTGCCGCTCAGGGCAATGGCCTGCTCAAGGGTAAGAATTACTTTTTCAATATCGTTACCGGCATCAAGCTCAAGCACCTGCCAGCCGAAGGCTTCCCATTTGGCACGCAGGTTAAGCAGGCTCAGAACCTTATCTACGGGGCCGTCTATCTGCTGCCCGTTATAATCTATAGTGGCAATAAGGTTATCTACCTTGTTGTGGGCGGCATACATGGCAGCTTCCCATACCTGGCCTTCCTGCAGTTCTCCATCACCCATGAGGGTGAATACAAGGCTGCTGTCAGCATTAAGTTTTTTTGCCGAAGCGGCGCCAATGGCAACAGACAGGCCCTGGCCCAATGAGCCGGAGGCAATACGCACGCCGGGTAAATGCTCGGCAGTGGTTGGGTGGCCCTGCAGCCTGCTGTCTATTTTCCGGAATGTGCTTAGCTCCGATACTGGGAAATAGCCTGAGCGGGCAAGCACACTATACCATACCGGCGATATATGCCCGTTGCTTAAAAAGAAAAGGTCTTCGCCCTCACCGTTCATACTGAAGTTGGTATTATGCTTCAAAATGCGGAAGTAAAGGGCAACCATAAATTCGGTGCAGCCGAGAGAGCCGCCGGGATGCCCGCTTTGGCAGGCATGCACCATACGAACTATATCTCTGCGAACCTGCAAAGCCGTGGCTTTCAGGTCAGCTATGCCGATTTCGGAACGGGTAATTTGCTCGGTGTTTGGCAAGGGTGTTAACAGGTTTAGTAAAGCCCTGCAAAAGGCCGGGGCTCATAAATGCAAAGCTAAAGAAAAAAATGCGGGGCACTCCCCTGCCGAATGAATTCCAAAGGGCTTTTGTTCAATATTTAAAGTGTTCGCCACACGCAAAGAGCGAATTTTAAAGTACAAAATTTACATTAACCCCTCATCTGACATGCTCAAATAGCCTGAATTTCCAAAGATGACATGGTCAACCACAGGTATATCCAGCATTCTGCCTGCGTTTTGCAGCTTGCGCGTCAGTTGAATATCGGCCTGGCTGGGGGTGGTACTTCCGCTGGGATGGTTATGGACCAAAATAATTCCTGCTGCCAGGCTTTCTAAAGCTGCCCTAAAAATAACTTTCGGGTCGGCCACTGTACCGCTTACCCCCCCGCTGCTTATAAATACCTTTTTAATGACCACATTGGCGCGATTCAGCAAAACCACCCAAAATTCTTCGGTAAGCCTGTCCATAAGGTCGGCTTTCATAAGCGTATAAATATCTTTGGCATCACGAATACCCGGCTTTTGCTCGGTATCCGCTTCGGTTCTTCTGCGGGCAAACTCCATAATTGCTGACACAATTAATGCCCTGGTTTCGCCTACTCCGTCTATTGATTGCAACTCGGGCAAAGATAAACGCGCCAAATCGGGCAGGCTGTTGCCGGCCACTTCAAGAATACGCCGGGCAATCAAAAATGTTTTTTCAGTTCCGCCTAATGCAAAGCACAGTACCTCGGCATCGCTGAGCGCCTCCCAACCTTTATGATGAAACCGATATCGCAGGTTATTCTGTAAATCCGGTATAGCGGAAATGTAGCTGTTGCGCAAAGGATCGTTCATAACTGAAGGTTGACTTATATGGAAAGACTGCAGGGAATTTATTAAGGCTGCATATACAGCTCAAAATTAACAGGCATTATACTTACAGGTTCACAAATTAAGATTTATATACCAGGGGCAGCGCAGGTTTTAGTGTACCGCCAATTTTCTTAACCTTTAAAAATCATTCCCGACCGGGAGCGAAGCCGGCTCAGTTTTCAAGTACCAGTAAATTATTAGCATTAATATAAGCGTCTTTGCCTTTCCAGCTAATCCTGTACCACATATCACTTTGCCCGCTTATGGTAACCTTGTGCCCCGGGCCAATTATTTCAACCGGTTTTGAGCCGGAGGCAGGTGCTTCCATAAGGTAAATCTTTTCACCGGAAACTATTCCGGTGCTGTACAATGAGTTTAAATTAGCCAGAGTGAAGCCCAATATCACCAAAGCCGGAAAAAAAAACGGGAAGTAATCAAGTCCCATTTTAAGTACCCGCCTGCGTATCATAAACACCAATAACGCAGCTGCAGGTGAAATTATAGCTGCCAGAATTAAGGCATAATGCTGCAAATATATATACAGAAAATAATCGGTTTCGCCTTCATAGCCATAAAGTTTCAGGCGCTCTGCCAGGTCTTCCAGGCGGCGCTTTACCTGCGTACCCGGGTTTTGCAAGTAATAGAGACTCAGGCAGTAAAGTGTGGTGGTATAGTCTTCGGCAGGTTCGGCAACAGCAGCCATCTTAAGCAGCATTTGCGGGCTGTAGGCTTTTTTGGCTGTAAGCACCTTATTATATATGCCTAAAGCCTCGCGGTACTTATGCTTGCTGTACAGGCTGTCGGCCTGCTTTAAAAGCAGCTTGGCAGGCAGGTTTTGTTCCTGTACCGGCGCCTTGTTTTCATCTGCAAAAACGGGGGCTGAAAAGAGCGCCAAAAAAAACATTATGATTATTTTACCGAGTGTAGTTGGCATTTAGAAATATGATTCATACCTTTGCACCCGCAATAACGGAAAACAAAACCGCATTGTAAAATCCGATTCGTTAGCTCAGCTGGTAGAGCATTACACTTTTAATGTAAGGGTCCTGGGTTCGAGCCCCAGACGAATCACACAAAAATTAACAGAGAAATTACCGTTCCATGATCATCATCAACGTTAAGGAAAACGAATCAATTGACAAAGCACTGAAACGCTTTAAGAAGAAATTTGAACGCACCGGTGTGCTTAAGGCCCTCCGTAAACGCTCTTACTTCGAAAAGCCTTCAGTTACTGAGCGCCAAATGAGAATTCGTGCCGCTTACAAGCAGGCAACCTACGGACACCTGGATAAATAATTCCGGGCTTCTCAGAAGCAACATATAATCCGGCTCTTGTTTTTTTTCGGGTAGCCATTGGATTTTCGAAATATTTTCAACCATATTAGCAGTTCGGTACAACAATTACCGAGGGGCTGATATGGTTGATTCTTTTTTAAGCTATTTGGAATTTGAAAAGCGATGCAGCCCGCATACGCTAAAAGCCTATAGAGCTGACCTTTACGCCTGCCAATCTCATATTGCCGCATCAGGCATAGCGCATCTTGGCCTTGCCACCCATGCTGCCATTCGCAGCTGGATTCTTGAGCTTTCACAATCAGGCCATAATCCGGCCTCTGTTGCAAGAAAAATGGCTTCGCTGCGTTCTCTTTATAAATTCCTGCTCAGGCAGGGCCAAATAAAGGAAAGCCCCATGGATAATATAAAAACGCCGAGGCTGCGTAAGCGCACCCCCGCCTTTGTGCCGGAGGCCGCTATGGAACAGCTAAGCATTACTCCTGACTACCCTGAAGGATTTACAGGCCTG
>JAZKBN010000091.1:9046-13559 GCA_040388605.1 Bacteroidota bacterium
ACAGGCCTGCGCGACAGGCTTGTGATGGAATTGCTGTATGGAACAGGCATTCGCCTGAGCGAGCTCATAGGCCTGCAAGACAACGATGTGAATTTTGGCGGCAATACCATTAAAGTTTTAGGTAAGCGAAACAAGCAGCGCCTTGTACCCCTCCACGAAGGCCTTACCGCGCTTATAACCGATTACCTGGACCTGCGTAACCGGGAAGACTTAAGCGCCTCAGAAGGCCGCCTGCTGCTCACAGATAATCTGAAACCTTGCTACCCCGTTTTTGTGCAACGTTTGGTTAAAAAGTACCTGAGTGGTATTACCACCTTAGAAAAGAAAAGCCCGCACGTTCTTCGTCATACATTTGCAACACACCTGCTAAACCGGGGCGCCGATATAAACGCCATTAAAGACCTGCTGGGGCACAGCAGCCTTACCGCTACACAGGTTTACACCCACAACTCTTATGAAAAACTGAAGGAAGCTTATCGATTGGCACATCCGAAAGCATAAAATGTGCGCTTATTTCCCTTAATTTACCCGGAAATGAATAAAATGCAATTTCAGGAAATTAGGGGCATCATGTTTGTTTTATACCATTGCGTTATAATAGCTAATTCACATGCAGGCCCCTTTAATAAGGCTGCCGGCAATCATTCACATTAATTCACGTATTATGAAAATTCAGATTCAATCCATCCACTTCGATGCCGACCAAAAGCTGTTGGAATTCATTCAACGTAAAGCCGATAAGCTCGAAACCTTTTATGATCGGATTCAGAGCGCGGAAGTTTACCTGCGGCTGAATAAAGACAGCGAGAGTAAAGACAACAAAGTTGTAGAGTTTAAAATTCATATACCCGGTACCACACTTTTCCTGAAGGAGCAGGCCGCCAGCTTTGAAGCTGCTACAGATGCCGCCGTGGAATCGTTAAAAAACAAGCTGAAGAAAGAAAAAGAGAAGCGATTGAACAGTAAGGCCCCGGTGCCCGAAGAAACAACTGTTGAGGAAGAAGTTGAAGAGATTGAATAATTTCCTAAACCATAACAAAGCCATAAAAAACCGGCAATTACTTTCAGAAGTACAAAGCCGATAAATCACATTTCAACAAAAGTAAAATCGCCGTCCGAAAGCAATTTCGGGCGGCGATTTTACTTTTGTTGAATTTGAAAAGCAGGAATTTCTTAAGCTGTGATTTAATCAGAACTGCCGGATCACCAAAAATCAGCTTTGAGAGAAAACACATTTGTGTAAACCGATTCTGTGGTTGTACCCAGGTTGCTTAGGGCATAATCTATATTTACCCGGTTGGCAAGGCGCAGGCCCAAACCGAAATTGGGTTGAAAAACGCTGTGCTCTGAGCCGTCGAAATTTTTTATTTTTTGAATGTTGTTAATCCCGAAACGGGCATACACAACCTTGTTATATGAAGCTTCAAGGCCTAAGCTTGGGTCTATGCTCATAAAAGAGCCGCTAATGGGCACATTTCTTTTACCGTCGAAAGTGGCGTTTAAGTCCAGTGCGGCGAGCAGGCCAATATGTTGGGTGGTAATAATATTATAACCTATACCTAAAACCCATTTAGGCAATGTGATTTCCGTACTGCTGCTCGGTATGCTGTTATTTGTTCGGCTGAAGATTGATGAAAGCTCGGCGGTGTTATAGCTCCATGCATTAAAGGTACTTGTTACATCGCGTGCCATTAAGCCAAGCAGCAAGCGTTTGCGGCGATATTGCAAACCGGCGTCGAGCCCGAAGCCCCAGGCATTAGCAAAGTTGCCCGCGTTCCGGTATATAATTTTAAAGGTACCGCCAAAATTGAGACCCCTGAGCCAAATGTTCTTGCGGGAGTAGCTTAAAAGCAAGGCATTATCTGATGCGCTGAAACGGCGGATTCGGCTGTAATCAATATTATCTGCCACAATCAGGAACCTTGTATCGGCAATATCATCTACCCCGAAACGGATGAAATTAATGGCCAGCACACTATTGGTATCAGGGGCTGTGGCAAAACCGGCATAATCATAATTGGCAACACCTGCAAAAAAAGAAGCATGCATCAGGCTGAACTGGTACTTGTTACTAATACTGTCTGGAAGGTCAGAATGCAGGCCAGATGATAAAATGCCCTTGCTTAGCTCAGACTTTCTTGGATTCGGAATTAAAGACAACCCGGCAGGGTTCCAATAACCGGAGGTTACATCATTAGATATAGCAGTCATGGCGCCGCCCATGGCTTGTCCTCGGGCGCTTACGCCAACAGAAAGGAATTCATTGCTGTATTTGGGCACATAGGTTTGTGCAACAACCTGTAATGAGGTCAGCAGCAGCGCTGCAGCTAAAAAATAGCAAAACAAAAACAGGCCTCTAATGTGCATTATGAAAGTAAAAGTACGAAATACTGAAGATGCATTAGCTATGAGCAGGAATTACAGCAGGCATTATTTTCAAAATTCCTAGTAATTCAACTTACCTGTTCTGTCGGCAAGCGCCGCCAGGCATTTTCTGCCTTCGGTAATATGAGCCTTTAAATGAGGCACATCGTCGCCGGCAATTTTGCGCAGTTCAGAATCATTGCCGTTTTCATACTCATTTATGTAGTCTTTAATTATTCGAATATGTTCACGGGTGCAAAACTCCGCAACTTCTTTATGACACCCTTTGTTATACAGGCTTTGATACTTTAAAATTGTGGCAGCAGCAACGGAATCCGGCTTCTCTTTTAAACTTAAATGCCGTGAATTTGCAAGCAGCCTGAATTCATCCAGCATTTTAATATGATGCACGCTCACCATTTGCCCGAATTTGCTGCTTATGGGGTTTTCAATATTCGTTTCAGCATACTTGCCAATGGCAATCAGAATAACAGATTCTGCAGCTGCCTTTGTTATAAATGCAGAATCACGTGTACTGAAATGTTGGATCCGGGGTTTTGCCCGGGTTATTATTTTGTCGGCTTGTTTCGAAGAAACATCTGCATTGCATGATATCAGCCAGATTCCCGAAAAAACGGAAAGAACAGCAAGCGCTGAATTATAAATACAATTTAAATGTTTCTTTATCTGCATCAAAACCGCAGGCTTGTTCAGCCTTTATGAAATGTATGGCAAAAATAGGAACATTTCACATTAGTTAGCTTTACAAAAAGCTAAGCAGCAGGGCCGGGGAAAACTACCCTACCCTGCTGCTGATAATAATTAACTCCGGCAGAAATGAATTACTTCATCATTTCTTTCCATTTTTTTGCTTCAGTCAGGTGTGCCTGTAAATGAGGTAAAGCATCGGTGGCGAGTTTTCTCACTTCTTCGTTGCTGCCGCTTTGCGCTTCCTCCTGGAAGTCTTTTATGTCGGTTTCATGATCATCAACCATGCATTTGATATAATCCTTATCGAATTCATTGGTCGGTTTTTCCTGGAACTTTTTAACTTTATCCAAGCCATCCTGGTTCAGGCTCTCAGGCACAGCAACATTGCGTTTGGCGGCAACAGCCTTAATATCTGTCAGCATTTTAGAATGCTGCTCCTGCAACACAGAGCCGTATTTTTTTACGTCGGCACTCAGTGCGCGCGCTTGTGCCACTTTTGCCAGCTCTACCTCAAGCATGCTGCCGTGGGCAGCTTTTACAAGGAATTCGGCATCATCTTTTGCTTCAGAAGTAGGGGCAACACTGTCGTTACGCTCTTCGGCATTTTCAACTGTATCAGGCGCTTTAGTTCCTTTGCTACAAGATACGAGGGCTATGCTGCTGCAAAAAAACATGCAGGCAATTAATGATATATTTATGCGTTTCATTGGGTTGGGGTTATATGATGAAAGAAATTATTTCTCCCGACATTTAACTGTTGAAACTCGTGCCGGCTAAAACTAACAGCCAAATACTGCCATAAAGCCTTGGTCCTGTTTAATTTGTTAAAGCATGTTATATGAATTGCCACAAGTGCCCGACAAATATGTAGACAATCTTACTCAACAATGCATACATCAAATTGCAGGTCAAAAAACCAGGCATAACAGCCGGGTTTATAAAAAAAATAATCCCGAATCAGTTAAGTATATGTTGAAGCTGAGTTAATTGAAAAAATACAAAATCAAACAAAACGGATAAACCAATCGTAAACGACTGTATTTCAGAATACCGAAATAAAACAGGGAATTTAAATACTCTCCTTTTAACACTAATATCCCGGTTATCCCGGGTTAGTTTACCCGGAATAAAAAAAATTCGTATGCTTCAATATACGGGGTTTAATTGTTTGCTGAACTTTATTAGGCTTTTTTACCCGGCCGACAGCCATATCTCCTTTATTAAAAAATATACCGGCCTTTTATTTGTACTTCCTATTTAAACCCCGGTTAAGGTTAATTCGGGGCTTTATAAAAACCAACATCAGCATAAATACCTTCGGCATCGCGGTTTAAGTTTATGGAAAGCGTAGTAGCTTGCGCGTGTTTAATAACATTGTTAACCGTTTCTTGTATCACCCGGTACAGTACAGTTTCTACATTACTTTCCAGCTTATCCT
>JAZKBN010000091.1:13569-20672 GCA_040388605.1 Bacteroidota bacterium
CAACATTTAGTGCGTTGTCGGCTTTAAAACAAGGTATCGGCAAGGCAGGGGCATATATTTTGTGGATTAATTTCCTCAAACTTTGTAACACCATGGAACACTCAGGAATTTCATTCGGTAACCAGATTCAGGGTACAGACCACTTCTTCAAATACGATAATATGAGCAAAAGCAGGATTCTTATAATTGATGATGAGGTTGATATCTGCAAGCTGGTCAGCGGGTTCCTGCGTACCCTGAGTTACGATGTTAAATATGCCAATACTTTACAGGAAGGAAGGGAGCAACTGGAAGATTTTAAGCCGGATATTTTATTCCTGGACCTAAATCTGCCCGATGGTTCAGGTATGAGCCTTGTTCCTTTTGTTAAAAGGAACTTTCCTGCTACCCGAATAATAGTAATAAGTGCTTACGATAATTATGTGGAGAAAAACAGGCTGAAAAAGGATGAGGTAGATTACTTTATTCCCAAACCTTTTAATCTCTCATTAATTAAAAGCACCTTAAGCAGCCTTGCAGACAAAAGCGAAAACAAAACAGAAAACCCGGTAGGGGAGGCGTAACCTGTAAGTTATTGCACAGTAACGAACGATTAAGCACAGGCTTTTAATGGATGCGTAAAAGCATAATTACAGATATATTGTAAGCGTAATGAATTGAAATGCACTGCTTTTCAACCTGCCTTCAGACTTAGTAATCAAGCCTTTGTAAATGTTTTCAGCATCAAGCTTACGTTTAGCCTACTCAAAGCCGGCAAACTATATAGCGGCCAAAGAGCCAGGCTATAGAAACCTCCTGCTTTTTGTGCTTGCTGTAAGCATGCTGCCGATTTTACTAAACTTTTTGGGCATAAGTTTCAGCGTTTTAAATGAAACTGTTCTGCACAAAAGCCCCAATATATCAGCTACCGAAAAGCTCAGGGGTAGTTACCTGGCTACTTTTTTTGAATGCTGCTCTTTTTGCATTGCAGCGGCAACAATTTACATGTCTTACCTGCACTTCAGCATCAGAAAAGACCATGTAACGCCCGTTATTGCCACTGCCCTGCTCTGTTCAGCTATGTTAGATGGTGTTCATGTTCTGGTAACCGATAGGTTTATTGGCCTTGAATCTGATTCAACAAAATTCAGCACGCTTACATGGCTTATCAGCAGAACCTATAATGCGGCTGTAATTTTTTTAATCCCCCTCATTATTCTCAATCGTAACGACTCAGAACCCAAAGGAAGATTTTCGGGCAGATTTATAAGCCCGGTTGCATTTGCATTTGCTGCAGTAACGTTCCTGCTGATAGTTACCCTGCTGAACCTGAAGGCGCTGCCCCAAATTAATTTTACCTGCCCCATTACCAACCGCCCCTGCGATGGCCTTCCTTTATTGCTTTTTGCCATAAACCTGTTTGTAGTTCTGCCTTTTTTCTTCGGGCGATTCAGCAATATTTTTTCATTCGCGCTGCTTTTAAGCATGATACCTGCAATAGTTTGCCAGGCTTATGCCATGTCCTCCCATGAGTTTTATGATAACGGATACATAGTTTCAAAGGGCCTCAAGGCATTTTCTTATTTGGTTCCTTTCCTCGGGCTTTCGCTGAACTATATGCAGAACCAGAAAAGTGAAGAAAGCCTCCTGAAAAAACTCACCGAACGGGAATACTTTATAACCCGATTAACGGGTTCGGCACCCAATGCCATATACCTGTTCAGCATGCCGCATGGTGACCTTATGTATTCTAACCGAAACATTCTTTCAATTCTGGGTTATGATGAAAGCGTATCTGACAGCCTGGGTCAAAGGCCATTCAGTAAAATTGTTGCCCCGGAAGACAAGCAGGTTATAGAAGCTCACATGGCCGATGTGCTCAAACTGAAAGACGAGCAGGTTTATGAATTTGAATTCAGGGTTTTAGATGCGTCGGGCGAACTCAGGTGGCTCAGCTGCCGGGAAGTTGTTTTTGCACGTGATGAACAGGGCCTGCCGAGTCAAATACTTGGCGGTGCATTCGATATTACTGCACTGAAGCAAACACAGGAGCAGCTTGATGCAAGCAAGAAGCAATTTGAAGCCATTTTCAACCAAACTTTCCAGTTTATTGGCCTTTTTGATACCGAAGGCAGAATTTTGAAAATCAACCAAAGCGGCCTAAACCTGCTCCAAATAGAAATGGAAGCAGTAAGAGGGTTGTATGCCTGGGACCTGGCCTGCTTTGATGTTTTCCCGGCATCAAGGGAAAAGCTAAAAAACGCGGTACACAAAGCAGCAGCAGGCTTCACCGACCATACCAGGCTGGAAATTACAAAGCCAAACGGCAGCATTGCCATTACCGATTTTTCAATTAAACCCATCAGGGATATAAATGGTAAGGTGGTTCAGCTTCTGCCGGAAGCACATGATATAACCGAAAATGCTCGTTCAGCAGAAAAAGTCGAACGCAGCGAAAGATTCCTTGCCCAGGCTCAAAAGCTGGCTAAGTTAGGTAGCTGGGAATGGAATGTAAAAACCAACAGCCTGTATTGGTCAGAAGAAGTATATCAGATTCACGGCTTTGATTCTGAAAAAGACAAACCTGATTTTGATAGCTGGATGCATACAATTGTGCCTGAAAACCGGGATTATGTGCTTTCCGCAATAAATACGGCGCTTGAAAACGGGGAAAACTATGAAGTGGAATTTCGATGCCAAGGCAAGCGGGACGGCAGGTACAGGACAATTTTTACAAGGGGCTTGGTTGTAAGAGATGATAATGGTGCCCCTCTTTCCATGATGGGAACAACCCATGATGTATCTGAACAACGCGAATTTACTGACAGGCTCCTGAAAAGCAGCTCGCTTTACAGGAGCCTTGCACAAAACATTCCCAAAACTTGGGTACTGCTTTTTGACACCAATCTGACCTGTACCCTTTCAGAAGGCGTTCTGCCTCAATTGCCCGGCTTTAACCCCGGTGAAACCGAGGGCACCGATATAAGGCCCATTACTGAATTATTACTTTCAGGCGAACTACCTGCAGGCAATCAAACAGAAGACCTTCTGAAAAGCGTTTTAAACGGCTCAGAGCATAGTTTCGAACGCAGCAGTTCAGGCCTGTATTATTGTATTAACTTTTTACCCGTTCGCGATGAAAACGGTGTGGTAATTTACGGTATGCTAAAAGTAAGCAACGATACCGAAAATGTAAATCGCCGAAAAGAGCTTGAAAGCATGGTTGCCGAGCTGAACCGGAGCAATACTGAACTTGAACAGTTTGCCTACATTGCCAGCCATGATTTACAGGAGCCCCTGCGTAAAATTAATACACTCGGCGGAAGGCTTGCAGATAAGGCCGGTGAAACCCTAAGCCCGGAAGGACTTGATTATTTACGTCGCATGCAAAATGCCGCCATGCGCATGAACGTACTCATAAGCGATTTACTCCAGTACAGCCGGGTTGGCCGCCGGAATATGCACGAATTTACCGAAGTTAAGCTTGACAATGTACTTGAAAACGCATTGAGCGATCTTGAATCGGTAATTAATAAAGCAAATGCCCAAATTGAGTTTACAAATTTACCGGTAGTTTCCGGCGATGAAACAAGGCTTGAGCAGTTATTCAGGAACCTTATAAGCAATGCCGTTAAGTTCACCAAAACCGGCGAATCGCCAAGGTTGAGCATATCGGCAAGGCCGGCTTCAGAAGAAGAAATGGTATTTATGGACCTTAAATCAGACTTCGGTTACTGTACTGTACAATTCCGTGATTACGGTATTGGCTTCGATAATAAGTATGCTGACAGAATTTTCACTATTTTTCAGCGCCTGCACAACAGGAGCGACTATGAAGGTACCGGCATAGGGCTGGCCATTTGTAGGAAAGTAGCTGAAAATCACGGCGGTATATTAATTGCCGAAGGTAAGCCCGGTGAAGGCGCCGTATTTACTCTATACATACCCGGTACTATGAATAACATAATTCCAACCAAAGAACTAATTGATGAAAAAGCAATTGCCGACAGTTTTGGTAGCTGAAGACGATGCAGATGACAGGCTGCTTATCAGGAACGCCTTTGAAGAAAATGCCAGGCCTTTGAACCTGCGTTTTGTTAACGACGGAAATGCATTGTTAGCTTATCTGAGGAACAAGAACAGGATATTCAGGGACGAAAACCCCAGACCTTCAATTTTGCTCCTCGATTTGAATATGCCAGATCCTGATGGCAGGTTGATTCTCAGGGAGCTTAAATCAGACCCGGAGCTGAAGAACATTCCGACGCTGGTTTTTACCGGGGCTACCACACCCGATGAGGTTTTGCGCGCCTACCAAAGCGGTGTTAATTCATTTATTGCCAAACCAAACTCGTTCGCTGAACTTGTTACCATTGTGAAAGGCATTGAACATTATTGGTTCGACCTTTCTGAAATACCGGGAAAACCCACCCTATAGAAACAAAATGACAACTCGAATAAATCCTAATGTACAGTCTATACGCGTTCTGCTGGTAGATGATGACGAAGATGATTATTTTATAACCAATGATCTTGTTCGCGATATTCGCCGGGTAAATATTACGCTCGATTGGGAACCTGATTACGGGCAGGCCCTTACGCGTATTATGACCGGCAATTACGACTTGTTCCTGATTGATTACAGGCTTGGTGAACACAGCGGAATAGAGCTGGTGAATCGTGCCATTCAAATGGGCAACGTAATGCCCTATATAGTACTTACAGGCCAGGAAGATGCGGGCGGCATTGACCTTGATGCCTTAAAAGCCGGCGCCACAGACTACCTAATAAAAGGAAGGCTTGACACCTATAACCTTGAAAGAGCCATTGTTTACGCACTCGAAAGAACACGGGTGCTTGAAGAGCTTTTCGAGAAAGATCAGCGGGCGCGTACCCTTTTTCGTAAAAGCAGCGATGCCATTTTCGCAGCAGACGTAAATGATTACTTTATTGAAGTTAACGAAGCCGCCTGCCGTCTTTTCAGAACCGAACAGGATGAATTCGTAGGCATGAAAATGGCCGACCTTTTTGCCGACCCTACAGACTACCGCGAATTCCGTGAGCATATTACTGACCCTGCAACGGCCGGCAGCCCCATGGAGGTAATATTAAAATCAAAAACCGGCCATAAGATAAACTGCCTGCTTACCACCGATATGCTTACCGACAGTAACGGAAAGCTTAAAGGTTTCCAGGGAATTGTGCATGATATTACCCAACGCAAAAAAGCAGAGCGCGAGCTTATGTTTGCTGAAAAACTGGGTATGACAGGCCGCATTGCCCGCAGTATTGCACACGAAGTGCGGAATCCGCTCACCAATGTGATTTTATCTGTAGAGCAGTTAAAATATGAATTACCGCCGGATAATGACAGTTATACTTTTTATATCGATATTATTTCGAATAACTGTAAACGCATAAACCAGCTCATAACAGAGCTCCTCGACAGCGCCAAGCCGGCTGAACTGCTGCTCAAGCAAAACAATATAAATGACGCTATAGAGGAAGCAACAGCACTTGCAGGAGACCGCATGAAGTTACTGAACATCAGGCTCATAAAAGATTTTGACAACAACGTTCCTAATTTCAGCTTCGATAAAGACAAGATGAAACTGGCTCTTCTGAACATTATTATTAATGCGCTTGAGGCAATGCCGGGAGATGAAGGAGTGCTTAACGTGAGCTCCAGGCTTCATGATAATATTGTAACCATTACCATTGAAGACAATGGCTTAGGTATTCCTAAAGAAAACCTGGGCAAATTATTCGACGCTTTCTTTACCGGGAAGAAAAACGGCATGGGTCTTGGATTAACAACAACACAAAACATTGTAAGTACCCATAAAGGCACAATCGATATTGAAAGTGAAATAGGAAAGGGTACAAAATTCCACATCAACTTTAATTTGAGCACCCAGGAGGTAGCCGAAAAAGCAGCAGCGCTATGACAAACCAACCGACTACTGAATCTAAGAACAAAACAATATTGGTAATTGAGGACGAAAAATTTGCCCTTGATTCTATAGAGCGCCTCTTGGTGCGCGAAGGTTACACAGTGCGTAAAGCCATGAGCCGCGCAGAAGCCAAGGAAGAAATTGACAAAGGAGGTTGCGACCTTGTTATTACCGATATTATGCTGCCCCACTTAGGCGGCTTCGAGGTAATTGACCATGTTCGTGATGTATCTCCTATGAAGGAAGTTCCTATCCTGATCAGCACGGGTATGGATAAGGACATTTTTGACAATACCACTTCAAGGGCTAATGATTATATATGTAAGCCGTATGAGCTTAAAGAGCTTCTTGTTAAGGTAAAAAGCCTGTTAAATTAAATTTCCATGCGGCCGGAGGGCTGCACCGGAATTTAAACCGCTTTGGTAAACCATACCTGGTTATCCGAAGCGGTTTTTTGTGCTTATACACGAGCTAAAACCTGGTTACTTATAGCGTTTGCCAAAACGCAGAAAAGAACAAACCGGCATACTGAATCAGCCTTTTTTAAGTAAATAACCAGGCGCTGCTATTTGTCAGATGGCTGCACTTTTCCCTTGGTATCAGGCGGTGGTAAAACATGTTTGCCTTTAAGGAGGGTTACCAAAGTATCTAATTCATCAGAATAGTGTGCAACCATATCTGCGGCTTTGCTTTGCAGCATGTTTACATGCTCAGGCTTTGCATTGTCCCAATCGTCGCGCACACGTCCCATTTCAGCCTGGAACCGGAAATAGTTTTCATTAAGATTCATCATTTGCTGCATCTGGTAGTCCACTATATCGTTCATACCGTTCATCATGATATCAGTAATACGATAAGGCCACATAAACAACCGCAAATCCTTAATTTCCTCATACCTGTAAGGCACTTTAATACGACCGGTACCCAATGATACCACCAGGAACTCATTATCGGCATAACGCCTTCGTGCTTCGCTATAGGCACACATGGCGGGGTTATTGGCAAACACTCCACCGTCAATAAGAACGCGGTAGCCAATTTCATCGTTTACCTTTACTTTATACGGCTCAAAAAAAGTAGGACCTGCGGTTGAGCTGCGGGCGGCTTCCCACATGAGCACATCCTGCAAATCTTTATGGCTGTACTCATGGAAAAATTTAAAAAAGAAAG
>JAZKBN010000092.1:0-14291 GCA_040388605.1 Bacteroidota bacterium
AAGCGGAAACCCGGAGCAGGCATTGCTATTGCCAAAATCAATTTTTTTACTCACATCGGGCGATGATTTGCTTACCCTTTCCATGATTAGCTGCTACCGGGTAATTCAGTTTTTAGGATATACCTCACCCAAAGCTTTTGCAGGTACTCTTCACCCTCCTCCTTACCAAGCTTTTTCACAATATATTCCAACATTAAACAGCTGCGTTCTTCCTGTTTTATACTTTGCGGCGAGCCTGTAAGCCATAGCAGCTTTAGCCCGGCTACCTGCCGTATAAACTGCATAAACTCGCTTTACCGGTTCCCGAAAACAGCATCGAGGAATTGGCTTAAGGACTCGTTAACCTGTGGTCCTGTTGTGTACATTCGTTCACGTAATGCTGCTATCCGAATATTAATTGTCCGGCTATGATTAACGTAAACAGGCCAAGCGTAACCAAGAGGAGGGCATGTTTTTTTAGGTAGCCCGGTTTGCGGGCATGGTTGCTGAAATCACTGTATATATGTGCCATGGTGGTTTTGTTTATGGCTTCATGTAAGGCAGAGATTGTGCCAAAAAGAAATAATGAGCACGTTTAAAAGCTTTCACACTCCGCCTGCGACCTGAAATCTTTACCACATTCCTTTAGCATAAACCCACAAAAAAACCGCCCGAATCTCTTCAGGCGGTCATTCAATGTCGGAGTGGCGAGATTCGAACTCACGACCTCTAGCACCCCATGCTAGCGCGCTACCAACTGCGCCACACCCCGAAAATTTGCCATCTAAGGCACCCGCTTTATTTGCGGACTGCAAAGGTAGAAATTTTTCAATACATCACAAACCCATATTCTTTTTAATGAAAGCCTCTGTTTTCTCACGCAAAACGGCCGGCCTCGCCCACTGCTCGCGGCTGTGCAGCTGCAAAAACGGCCAGCGTTTGGCTGCCAATGCAAAGGGCGTATAAGCATGTGCATCACGCGCTGAAAGGCTGTGGTGATACAATTCATCGTCGGTGAGCACAAGGCCTTTGTAATCTCCTGTGTCGGTTAAGGTAAGATCTGCAAAGGGGAGCAGGGGGCTTAGCTCGGGGTGTTGGTCGGCGAGCAGGTCTTTTAGCAATACCGTATGACTCCGCGCATTATCGCTGCTTTCCGATGTTTCCCTTTGGCCTTCGCTCACGGCAAGGGCATAAGCCAGATACTCTTTCAGCATCTGCGGACCACTGTGCTTTGCCCCCTCGGTGCTCAGCTGATGCGGCAGAATAGATGTAATCACGAATATTTTCTCCCTTGCCCGCGTAACAGCCACATTCAGCCTGTTTTCACCGCCGGGCATATTCAGGCTCCCGAACCGCGCCGACAATTTACCCTTTATATCAGGTGCATAAGCAATTGAGAATATGATAATGTCGCGCTCATCGCCCTGCACGTTTTCTATGTTTTTTACAAAGAGGTATTCCTGCTGCGGATCACTTTCTGCTAGGCCTATATCAGATACATTGGGGCTGAAACCGTTTTCTTCGAGCAGCTCCATTATCAGGTATTGCTGCGGCGCATTAAAGGTTACAATGCCTACTGATTTATTGGCCGTTTCGGGCCTTGCCTTTAAGCTTTTCAGCAGGTTCAGCACAGCATCGGCCTCGGCGACATTGCAGTTCTGCTCCCAGATTCCATTGGTTTTCAGGTAAGTTATAGCTGTGCCGTGGCGGTTCATATCTTCATAATCAGGCAATACGCGCAGGCGTCCCCGGTAGAAATGCTTGTTGCTGAAACCAATAAGCTCGGGCAGGCGGCTGCGGTAGTGGCCCTGCAGCATGGTGCGGGGCAGGTACCTGCCGGCGAGCTTTAAAAGACTGTCGGCTTCGGCATCGGGGCTGTCGTCGCCGGGGTCTTCGAAACGGGCGGTGTAGAGGTTGTTGGGTTGTAATTGCTTATCGTCGCCGGCAATGAGCACCTGCCTGCCCCGGAAAATGGCGGGTATGCCTTTTTCCGCATAGCACTGGCTGGCCTCATCGAAAATCACGAGATCGAAAATTTTCTCCATCGGGAACAGGGCCGATACGGCTTCGGGCGAAGCCATCCAGCAGGGTACCAGTCTGAAAACCTCCTCGCCCAGTTCGCTCACCAGTTTCCTGATGGGCCAAATGCGGCGCTTCTTGGTAACCTGGTGCTCTAAATCGCGGAAGGTGGTGCGGTTTTGCAGGCGGTTGTATTCAAGATTGGCATAGCTGCGCTCGCGCAGGCGCATTAAGAGCATGCGGCTGCTGAGGCCGCGTTTTTCAAGTATGCTCTGTTGCAACTCGCTTTGCCACTGCTCAAGCTGCATGCTGCCCGATGAGCGCAATACCGGGTATTGCTCTTCTATATGGTTCAGCCAGGCAAGGTTCAGGCTGTTGGTAAATGCGGCAAGATACCCAGCTTTGGTTGTGGCCTGACCATAGAAGTGCTGCTCGCTGTGGGTGCCTTGAAGTTCTATGTTTGGTTTACCGGGAATAAGCGCTTCCAATTCGTAAACGGCATCGGCCTCCTCGCTGCTGAAATCTTTAATCAGGCGGTTGAAGGCAAAAAAGCTGTCGGAATGCAATTCCAAAAAGCTTATTTCTGCAGCAGGGTCAACGGGCCCCCTCAGCAGGTATTCAATTTGATTGTAGTTGAAATTTTCTTTTAAGGCGTTGAACAGCCCTGATGCCTTTTGGGCGCTGCCGAGCAGGAATTGCAGGTGCTTTCGGGCCTCGTGCAGGCTCAACTCTTTATAGTTCAGCAGGGGGACTAATGCCTTCGGCGCCTGCATGTTCCTTATGGATAGTTGCAGGGCCTGACGCATGGTGTCGGCCCAATCGGTAAACTGGGCAAGTGTAAATTCACCTTGCGGAAAACCGGGCATATTGCTTACATCTGCAATAGCCACTTCCAGCCTGTGCCTGTTTTCAAGCATAGCCAAAAGGGTGTCGACTTCTTTGGTGCCCATACCCCGCATACCTAATTGCTGCTTCACAAATTTGCTTTCGGCATTGAAGGTGTAGTAAAAGGTTTGGGCTAAAAAACCTTTATCAACTGCGGCGGCATTTTTTACCTGTTTCAGCAGGATGGGCAGGTTTTCTTTATTGCTCTGCCAATCTACCCCCGGTTCGCTGAAGGCAAGGTTTATTTGCGCTTCTGCGGCATCAATGATGCTGAGTGCATCGTGGGCTGCCCTGGCTGTTTTTACCTGCGGAATCTGCGTTTGAAAAACGAGGTAACCTGCATTGCTGACTTCCAAAAGCCTGCTGAGCAGTTCTGCCGACTTGTGAATTTCAAAGGCTTCTTCCCGGCTGCCAAAAGGTTCTAATGCAGCTTTCAGTTCAGGCAGGGTAACATTGAGGGCCTGCTTAAGCGGCGCTGTTGAGTTTACCTTGTCGAAATTGCTTACATGCCATAGCCTTTCGGGCTTATTAAGCAAAATGCTGTAGTCATAATAATACCCGAGTCGGCGGAGGAAATCGCTGCTTTCTGCCGGGCGGAAACTTTGGCTCACAGGGCTGAAATTGCCATGCGGAGCAGCCGGGTTGCTGTTCAGGTACAATTCCTTAGCAGAAATACCGCATACAGAATCATCGAACAGTGCAGCTTTATACCGCTCAAGGTTCTCTGCCGAAGATTCAATCTGCCGGCTGAGGCGGTTAAAATCCCGGTCGAGGTGAATGCTGTTCAGGCTGCTGTTGGCCATTTTGGCTTCATCTATGCCGGCTATTTGCCGGGCGAGGCGCTCGTACAGATCCTTGCGGTCGGCCCGGAAATCGTGTATAAGTGCCATAAAATCGCCCATGCCCAGGCGGCCGAGGCGTTCATGCACCACATCGAGCGCGGCGCGCTTCTGGCATACAAGCAGCACGCGCTTGCCCCGGGCGGCAAAATCGGCAATGAGGTTGGCTATCAGCTGCGATTTACCGGTGCCGGGCGGACCCTGCACCACCGGCGAATCACCTGCCTTTACGCTGTTCAGCGCTTTTTCCTGCGCGGCATCCAGGGGCAAAACCGTATAAGTATCTTCTTCCCTAACCGGCAAGGGGAACTCCGGGACCAGCGAACCGAAGATGCCTTCCACATCGTCGCCGTTTTCGGCATTGAGCAGGTATTCGTAGTCGGGCAGCATATAGCTGTCGGTTTGCGGAAAAATGCCGAGTACAGCTTCTGAATCAAGCTTCAGTATGCCGGGAGCGTATTCTTCCTCTATCTCGGCCCGGGTTTTGGCGGTAAACGGCGCCAGCTTGTTCTCAAAAGTAGCGCTGTTGAAGTTCAGGTTGATGCTGCTTTCCTCAAGCATGCGGTAGAGGGTCGTGAGCAATGCGGTAGCATCGCGCTCTGCGCCGTCGTAGGCATATTCAAGCAGGTCTTCTGCCGGCGATGCGGCTCCGCCGTAATGGGCATAAGCCAAAACAAAGCTCTTGTTAAAGGCGGCAGGGTCTTGTGCCCTGCGGGTAATCTGCCATTTTCCGTTATCGACACTTAAGTCTACCGGGAAAAACAAAAGGGGCGCATGCACAGCGGTGCCATCGGGGAAACGGCCTCGTACAAAGGGCCATGCCAGCATTAAATCGCGGCTGCCGGTTTCTTCCTCAATCATGGCCGCGCGTCGGCTTATTTTCTTCAGCCTGGCCGATACCTTGTTCACATTCTCGTCCCTTGGGTCGTGAATATCTATGAGCTTAACGGGGCGGGCATCGGCCAGCAGCCGGGCAATGGTATCGAAAGCGGGTTTGCCGTTCAGGAAATCGAGGTCGCAAATATCCAGGTCCTGCTCTGCCGAAAGGCGGGGCAGTAAAATAGCCTTGTTCCCGGTTTCAAGATTGGTTAGTCGGCGCAGGTAGGCCCGCAAAACGGAGGCCTGCATGGGGTTGGTCTTTTCCATTCAGTATAAGTACAAGTTACACATTTTTCATGCCTGAATGAAACAGCTTAAGGCTGAGACCGTATTTTTGAACCCCAAAGGCAAATAACAGGTAGCTTTAGTTTTTTGATTAGAAGTACCGAGGTAATTACTTTAGGCGCTTCCGGTTAGTCCAAACTATAAAAATCTCATCCCTTCTCCTTGTAAAATATCCGCCGAATTTACCTACTTAGCATTTAAGCTTTTATGAAAGAGCAAATCATAGAAATAGAAGACATAACCGATGATCAGCTCCCGTTATATTTCCGCGGTAATGAATATTACCCACCTTCTGAACTGACAGATAACACAATAAAGGATATAGGCAACATTCGCTGTACAAGGTATTACTACCCTTGGCAGGAGTTCAATAATTCACATGATGAAGCCGAGGAATTATTAACCCGCAAATTGAACGTTTTGTTAAAGCCTGAGCCCGGTTCATCTTGTACGGCCGTTTTTATTGAGGAATGGGCTGAATATAAAAGCAGGATCAGAACTTACAGGGGTTGGATTAAAAAGGGAATAATCAGCGATAATGCAGTAATTTCATACGAGTTACCGCTTAAAGATAATCTGACCTTTTTTTGCGGATTAATCAATATGAAAAACCTTGATTCAGAGGTGTTTACAGGAATATACATAAATGCACATTGGTTTTACCTGATTGGTCCTGAAGCGAATTTTACTGCTGAGTTTTTAATGTATATTGTTGATAACTACGTTAATCGAGAAAAAAGGAATTGTTTTGCTGCTGTTAATATAAATCTGATTGTTGATTTATGCACGAAAGGCAATAAAGTAATTAAGCTCGGTGGCGATTGGCAAAGTTACCAGGCAATTGATATGTTTTATAAAGCAGGTTAAGGCCCCTCCAATTCGAGAATTAGGGGAATTCTCTTAAAGAACAACATGGCAGGTTCTATACTGATCACTCAAATATCACATTTCCTATGTCCATTGCATCCATTTTCCGAAAATTAACAGGTTGGGGTAAATCAAAAACCCCGGATAACACTTTTATATTAAAGCTGAGCCATGCCGAAGCTTTGGTTCTTTCCGACCTGCTTCATTATTATTTCCAAGACGATAAAATGGAGTTCTTAAAGCCAGGCCCGGCTGATAATGTTGTATTCTTAAGAATTTTAGGTCAGCTTGAAATCGGCTTGGTAGAACCTTTTCGTCCTGATTACTCGCAGTTGCTTGAAGAGGCGCGAGCTGAAACGCTGAAAGGAACTCCCTGGGCGGAAACGGTCGTGATTCGGTGATTGTTTATATTTACTAAATTTTTAAAACTAAAAATGAGATATGAAATTTTAAATTTCTATACATTTTGCCTGGCGTTATTAATCTGCCAGGGTTGCAGGGTCTGCATAAGCTCTTACGAGCTGCATGATCGTAATAATGCTGTCAAATATTCCTATTTGCACAACGGACTGGGTCTATCCGGTTCTCTTACAATTTCTGATCACAAGGAGTTTCACATCAGTTTATATATTGGTGATAAAACCAAAAAGGAAAAAATAAACAGTATTTTGGTAAAAGTGCAAACAGATAACGGACAGGAATTAACTGAAAGTGAGGTTAAAATGGTTCCGTATGATTTTATGAATTATAAACAGTCTGATTCAAAATACCGGGTTAAAAACTTTTCTGAATTGCTTGAAAATGAACTATATACCAAACTGGGAAATGATTTGGTATCATATTATTTTTATTATACGTCCGATGAAGACATTATTGCCAACAGCATTGTTATAACCGTAGTGGCTGAATTAGATAACCGAACAATCTACTATAGTGATGTGTTCTATCTCAATAAACACTGTTTTTATACGGTGCATTAGAATATACATTGATTATGAATGTTGCAAATCATATAAGCAACAACGCCTAGCCCTGGCCCAGTAAGCCCTTAAAACTAAAACAGGGCATAAACCTTCCGGTCTATACCCTGCAAATTTTATAAATTAGCCGAACACCGGCTATTGCTCATATACCTCGCCGGGGGTATTCCCGGCTATTTCGTTCAGCAGCAGCCAGCCGCAATCAGGGCGACTAATCAGGCGGGCATTCAGGTAAGCCATATCAAGCGGAAGTATGGTATGCCCCTGGTAAGCACCGCTGCGGGTTTTTTCAACAACAAGAGCGCAGTCTACCACATCAGGGTTCACAATAGCCAAAGGCAGCAGGAAGCTGAGTATGTTGAAAGGCGGGTAATACATAGGTATGGCAGCCTTATAATCGAAAGCGGCTTTTTTAACAGCGGTGGCAATGGCGTACTCAAGCCTGCTTTTTATTTTGCTGAAAGCCACTGCATCCTGCCTGAGCGCCTGCCCTATTTCCATAAAGAATGCTTTGCGCTCTTCAGATGGCATGGCAGATACCTGTGTGTAATCACGATCTGCAAAGTATTCAGTAAGCAGGGCCGCCGGTAAACGCGAGGTGCGCTCAAGAATTATATGGTCTATATCAACTATGGGGAAGCCCTGCATGTAATTGTACACAAGCTCGTTATGACCCTTGAAATAGTTGATGCGCTGCGGCAGCGGGTGAAACTCGCGCATGAGCTCCTTACCGAACTGCCCTTCGCCGGCTATGCAGAAATCAGCGAATTTATAAGAGAACCTGGAGCGTGTGCCGGGGTTCTTGTAGAAAATGCAGTAAATGAAATTATAATCGCGGTTTACAAGGCCCGTGTTCCAGGCGGCAAAACGCTCGCCTACGGCCACGCTGCCGTCGCGGGTGTGCTTGTAAAGGGTATAATTCAGGTAATTTTTCAGGATGCGGCAACCAGGCTCAGCATCGCCGAAGCTCCAGCTTTCAGGCAGGCACATTTCACGAAGACTTTGGACAATGGCATCAAAATCAGGCCAGAAAGCCCATGAGAACAGGGTTTTACCGGCAAAAGGAATAGGCGGGTAATCCTGGCTGAAAAAGTCATGCGTGGTTTGCGGTGCGCGGTAGCCCCCCCGGTATTCGACCCCGTCTGTGCCGTCGCGGTGGTTGTAACGGTTTTCCGGACCTGACGGCCTGCCATCAAATCTTTGACCGTCAAAGGGCCTTCCGTCGTGTTGCCTGCCGTCCTGCTGATAGCTTGAAGGCTGATTCTGGAATGGCTGCCTTTTATCATGGCCGTCGATACGTTCGCGGCTGTAACCATCAGGTCTGTAGTTGCCCTGCCTGTAATCGCCCTGGGGGTATTGGTTGTTTTGGCGGTTATCCTGTGGATAACCATCTGATCGGCGCTGACCAAAGTTATTGGTATATGGTCTTGGGTCGAAACGATTATAGGGCCTGTTGTCCTGGGATTGACTGTTTCCGAAAGGCATGCCATCGGTTCTGCCCTCTGTCCTGTTAAAACCTCTGCCGTCGTTCCTGCCATCGTTATACGGGGCAGGGTAAGGGTTGTTTTCACCGCCGGCTAAGCCATCGGCACCATGCACCGGGCGGGTATAAGGGCGCGGCGGATATGGGCCTGTCTGCCTGCCTTCGTAACGGGTAAAGGGGCGGTTTTGCTCATGTCCGTCAATTTGTTGGCCTTGGGGGTTGTGCTGAGCCGAGGGGTCTGCATTGCCTTGGGCATCCAGGTATTGGGCGCCGTCTTCGTACTGCTCATCATCGCCTGCTATGCGGGCAGGGCCGTCGAAAATGTCATCGGCATTATGCTCACCCAGGTTTTCGGCGCCTTCTTCCGGGGCATAGCCGTGAGCGGCATGGTCTTCCTGTTCGCTGCCGGCATGGCCGTAGTTGAAATTGTCAGGCTCATGTTCCTGCTCATGATCATTCCCGGGCAGTTGGTTGTGGTTGCCGGCAGATTGACCTTGTTGCGTTTGCCTGTAGCCGTCGGTTTGCCTGGCCGGTGTGTTAATTAATGTTCCGTCGGGCGCAAAGGTGCGGGATTCCCAAGGCCCGCCGTTATCAGGCCGGCGGTTATATTGCCGGGGCTCATAAGGTCTCCTGTCGTTGGCCTGGTTAGGGTTGTTATTGTAGGCCTGGGGGTTGTAATAGCCGGGTTGCTGCCCTTGTTGCATGTACGGCGAATCGGGCCTGCCATCGTGGTTATAGCCGGGGGCACGGTTAAAGCCGCCATCGTCGGTTCTCGGGCGATAAGGAATATTCGGGCGGCGCTCGTAAGCTACCGGGGGTCTTATCTGCGTGTCGTAATCTTCGGGCAAATCGCCGCCCAGGTTAAAACGTACCAAAAACCTTGGCGGGCTTACTGTTTCATCGTAGCGCCATGAAAAATGCTGGGGGTAGGCCCTGAAAAACTCACCAAGCTTTTGGAAGCCAAGCGCCTGGTAATCTATTCCCAACCTTTTGGCGTGGCCGCCAACCAATGCAATGTCCAAAAATTCAACGGGCTCACCCAAGGCCCTGAACAAGCTTGTAACCTGTTGATTATCCATATAATGCTCGCTGATAAATAATTTATTATAAATTTCCCCGAGTAAGGCCGGGGTTTAGGTATTGGAAAAACCGCCTTTGTTAATGCAGTGAAAACACACCGGAAAATGCAGCCTTCGCTTTAGATAACCAATTCCTGAATTATTATTTTTCCTATATTAATTCGGCTGTAAATATACGGGGACTAAGCTTATAAATAAACAAAAGCTTTGCTATAAGCCCAAACAAGGCGGTTTTATTCCGGTTTTTAAAATTGCATTGTATCTGTTTTTCACCGTTTAAATAATCCTGCTTCCGGCCGGCAAAAAACGCGCTTTATGGTAATCGCAAATATATACATTTGGCAGCTTAAGGAAAGCCGTCGGCCGATAAATCGGGTTTGTTAAACACTGTTCTGAACATGATTTAAATGTGCTTTCGGCGCAAATAATTCACAGGATTTTGGAAGGCGCAGCTGAAAGCAAAACTTTTCCCGTTCGTCGGCAATTTTACTGCTCCCCGGCCGGGCTTCACTCAATATGAAACAGACCTCTTAAATAACAAAAACCACAGGAATCTAATGAAACATTTACTCAGCATACTTTTAATTTTTGGCTGCTGCATGGCGTTCAGCGCCTGCGCACAGGAAATGACCGGCAGCGGTAAAACCGCTACCGAAACCCGCAAAGTATCAGGCTTTAAAGGCCTTGAGGTTGGCGGCGCTTTTGAAGTGGAGCTAATACCAAGCGACCATGAATCTGTAATTATTGAGGCCGATGAAAAATACATCAGCAGCATTAAAACCGAAGTAAACGGCAGCACCCTTGAAATTGGTATTCGCAGCAACTCCTATAAGAACTACAAAAACTTCAATGGTAAAATGAAGGCAACTGTTTATTTTAAGGAGCTTATAGCCATTGAAGCATCGGGCGCGGCTAAGCTGCACCAGGCTAAAGCTGCCCCTGCAACCGATAAAATGGGTATAGAGCTCAGCGGAGCTGCCAAAGCCGATTTGCAGATAGATACTGATAAGCTCGCCCTTGAAACCAGCGGAGCTGCCCATGTGATTCTTGCCGGCCGTGCCGATAAGTTCATTATAGACATAAGCGGTGCAGGCAAGCTTGAAGCAGATAACCTGCTCACCAAATCATGCGCCATAGATGTAAGCGGAGCAGGTAAAGCTGATTTAAACGTTAAGGAAAGCCTTACAGCTGATGCATCAGGGGCAGGCAGTGTGCGCTACAGCGGCAACCCCGGCAAAGTTGTTACCGATGTTTCAGGCGCAGGCAATGTTTCGAGGAAATAATTTACCTCTATAATTTCGAGGTATTATGAGCCAATTAAATAGGAAAGCCCCCGAAGCATTTATGCTTTCGGGGGCTTTCTGTATATTCAGATTTGTATTTTATGAAAAGCGGGGTAATTACCAAACCATTTTCTCTTTATTCAAAAAGCTGTTTATACCTACCCTGCAATCGTTCGATTCGCGGGCGCGGGCGTTGGCTTCAGCGGCGGCTTTCAGGGCATCGCTCAGGGGGAGCTCGCTCAGGCGGGCCAACAGGTCTTTGGTGGCGGCCATGGCCTGGCTGCTGTTAAGCCTGCAAAGCTCTTCAGCCAGCTCGTTTACTTTTTCGTCAAGCTCCTCGGTATCGTCAACGGCGTAATTAATGAGGCCAATTTCGGCGGCGCGCTCAGCTGTGATCAGCCTGCCCGAAAGCAATAATTCGCGGGCCTTGCCTTCGCCAATCTTCCTGACCAAAAACGCCGATACCAGTGCCGGAATAAAACCAATTCTTACCTCGGTATAGCCCAGCTTGGCTCCGCTTATTGCATAGCTGAAATCGCAGAGGGCGGCCAGGCCGCAGCCACCTGCTAAGGCATGCCCGTTAATACGCGATATAGTAACTTTAGGATGCTCGTAAATTTCAGAAAACAGCCCGGAAAGGTGCTTCGAATCAGCAAGGTTGTCGTCGAAATCTGCCTGCTGCATATTGCGCAGGGCATCAAGATCTGCCCCGGCGCAAAAGGCGGGTCCGTTGCCGGTTATAATAATAACCTTTACATCATGGTTAAGCGATGCGGCACGCAAATGACGTCGCAATGCGCTTACCATGGCAGCGCTTAAGGGATTGCGTTTTTCAGGGTTATTGAGCGTGAGCCTAAGCACACGGTCTTTGAGTTCGGAAAGTACGAGATCAGGATTCATGGGGCGGTGTAATTTGGGGTTTGGCAGGCAGACCAGGTCATGCAAAGAAAGAGTATTTAAGTACTTAACGCGAAAAAATGCAATTGCGCATATTTACGCCATGTAATATAAAGGTACCGGTAATACCGCGCTAAACAAAGCAAAAAGCCTGCCCTGTTACATTTTTATGCGTCAGGGCAGGTTTATAATTTCAGAATTTTATGTAACCGGTGCAGGTACGACTAAAGACGGCAATTGGAAGAGTGAAAATTTGATTTAAATATGATTATAGACGGACGTTTTTGCACCTTGCGCTTTAATTATTTTGACCTTTGCAGAAACTATGCGTTATGTGGAAAATACCGACAATACTGGGTTTAATACTTTTGTTGGCAGGGTGCGGAAACGAAAAAACCAAGAACTATAATAAGCGGACCAAAGCAGATTTGCGCCTCGCCGATCCCGCAAGTCCCTGCATGTCTGTTCAAAAGGAGAGGGGAGCTGCAGGTATGCCTGATTCAAAAACAAGTAATGATACAGTCCGCCTTCCAAAAACAATGTTCATAAATGACTCTTCACTTTATTCTGAATCATTTATTAGAGCCCTTAAAGACAGTCCATACCCTTCTGTAAAACTTATAGATAACCTTATTACAGTAGATGGGTCTACTGAAAAATTCCCTGAAACTCCGGAGCTTAATAAAGAGTATTGCTTTAAAGGAATTAAAGGAGCTCGCAAGTATAAGCTAACAGTAAACAGAACCCTGCTTACTACCATTAGATATTCATTTGAAGTTTCAGAAAAAGGCAAGCTTATTTTCAGCAAGGGAGGTATTGCCAATTTAGGTTTTTTCTTCCTGGGGTACGAGTTTGATACAGATGAATTGGAAAACACGGCCTATGGTGCAGTTGAATATGCAAATGATTCGGGTTCCTGTTGGCAATCGGTCAGGATAGCTCAGGACAAGGATGAGCATGGTAAAATGCGAGCACGTTTTATTATTTGTGAGGACGCTTTAAAGCCGCATTCCATCACCTTAGATTTAACGCTTAGGGCAGATTAGGTTGTCTTGTAATCAACAAAAGCCATGTTAACAGCACATACCAAACCAATTGAGCACGCAGGATCTAAACTTCATCGTAACCCGACTAATGGCAATTTAGCAACCTGTTTTCCGTCTCAATCTTCCGGATAAGGAATAAATACAAAATTGGTAAAATCAGGCTCCACAATAAAGAGGCAGCAGTATTCATCGGGGTCGAGATAGGCGTTTTTGAAGGCGGCTTCATCGGCCACGAGCTCGCGCTGCACAAATTCATCGAGGAAGCTGATGTAATAATTCCGCATGTTTTCTTCCAGTCCTTCTTTCCTGGCCCTGAACATGGCCCCTATTGGCTGTTGCCCAAGACTTACCGGGAAAACAGGGAAATCTGAAATACCGCGGCTCCGCAGGGCGTAGCTGGCTTCCTTAAGGGCATCGGCCACCTTTACGAAGTCGGAGCTGATGCTGCCCATGTACTTGGCATTAAGTTCCGGATCGTTATGCATGGTTAAGTTGAATGATTATGATGTTAATGTAAACGGTGATTATGTAAATAAGTTCTTAGCCCGACTAAAGCTTGCGAAGAACTACCTTTTCCAGCTTCATTACCTGTGCATCGGGCTTATCAATCACGCTCAGGTGCAAGGTATGTTCACCGGGGCCAAGGTGCACCGCGCCCACCATGGTCGGCTCGGGCAAGGTTGTCGATTTTCTTTCGGCCTTACCCTTCAGGAAGCGGCTTCCGTCAATTTCTACCAGGCATGCGGCAGGGCGGCAGCCTTCAACGCCGCTGCTGTAAACCTGTATCTGGTAATTGCCTTCTTCCCGCAGTGCGAATTTCCATTGGGGCATTTGCTCGCGATCTGTCCAGTTTTCAAGCATTACGTGCTTATAATACTGCTTCAGCTTAAAGCCGTCTGCCGATGGTAAAAGCTCGGCGAAGGGCGCCGTGAGCTCTATTACAGTATCTATGGGGGCGTAAACCGGCACCATGCTTTTCAGCTTGGGAATGCCTTCGCAATCTATACGTATAACTGCGGCATCGGCCTCGGGGTTTTCAACGGGCAGCTTTATTACAATCTGGTTATTGCGCAGGCTGTAGGTAAGGCTCTGACCCTTGGGGCCGAGCAGCTTAATATTCTGTATGTTGTTCTCAATGGCGGGTATGCGCAGAATGCCGTCGGTCGGGAAGGTGAACACATGCAGGTAAATACTGTTGCCTTTCAATGTGCTGCGCCCGTAAAATGGCAGACGCTCAAACAGGCCGGGGCTTGTGTTGTAAATGCTTTCGCCATAACGGCTAAGCCAGCGGCCAACAGTATTCATCCTGATTTTATATTCATCGGGAATATCACCCTGCGGAGAAAGGGCGGTGTTCAGCAAAATGTTGCCGCCTTTACCGGCAGCATCTGCAAGGTCGCGTATCAGTTCGCGGCTGCTGATATAATTTTCTTCATCGGCATCGTAACCGAGTGTGCGGGTGTTGCTGAAGGTTTTAAGCACCTCGAAAGGAGCAGGTGTGCCGTCGGCATGTTTCGGGGCTTCAGACGGGACCTGCAATTCAGGCGTTTGAAAATCGCCGACGGTGGTGCTGCCTCGCAGGAGCAGGCGGTTATTAATCAGCACATCGGGAATTTTGGCAACCAGCTTTTCGTGCAGGGCGGTGGCCCATGTGCTGTCGGGCTGCTGCTCAAGGTCGCCGTCGAACCAGAAAAGTACGGGGCGGTATTTGGCGGCAATATCAAGCACTTCGGCGCTAACGCGTTCTTTCCAGAGTGTCCAGTTGTGAAT